>JBFWOB010000002.1:0-268334 GCA_050250755.1 Hyphomicrobiaceae bacterium | reverse complement strand
GATAGGATCGCCGTGACGCCCAGTCTCAATTGCATCGATTTCCGATGCAGTGGGCTTCCACTAGATGTTATTGCGGAAATTCGTCATGACTCGCCCGCCTTACTCCGATCGGTCAGCAGGTCGAGCATTCCTCTCAGCGGGATCGATATCCACCCTGGCCGATTGGCCGCTTCGTATGAGATCTCGTAAGCTGCCTTTTGCAGCATGAAGAAATCCAACAAGGCGCGCGTCTCTCGCTGCTCAATCGCAGGCGCTGATATACTGTTCGTGGCGTTCCAATAGGCATCGAGGAAAGCGTCGCAAGCCCAACCGCGCCATGCGACGGCGGTCTCCTTCATGTGGTCGGGAATTTGAGGCGTGCGATTGGCCACGCGATCCAAAGCGGCCCACGTCACGTAGTCGAGAGAGCGCATCAGACCGGCAACGTCACGCAGTGGGGACGTTTTAGCCAAACGCTCTTCCACGCTGCGCCTTGGTTCGCCTTCGAAATCGATAATGTACACATCGTTCTCCGCCACCAGTATCTGGCCGAGGTGATAGTCTCCATGGATTCGAGTTTTCAGCGCGAACGACTGCGATCCCGCGAGATGCTCGAAGCGCTGTTCGAGCACTGAACGCTGGGATAGCAACCGCTCGACGAGCGCTGCAGTTGCTTCATCCAACTGTGAACGATTCCGCGCGAGCACTTCGAACGCGGCGTCGATTTCAACGCGCGCATCGCCGACCCATTGCTCTACATCTTCACGCGCGATCTTCTCGGGTGCGAAAGCCGGATCCGCTGACGGCACTGCAAGAGCTTTGTGCATCTCCGCTGTTCGCTGACCGATCACCCGTGGAAGATCAAGAGGATGAATGTAAGGGTTTGCATCAGGTTCAACTGGGACAGCGTCAAAGGGAAGAATCTGAGCGCTATCGAGGTGTCGCCCGAGTGCCTCTACGATCACTTGCCAACAATCGCCCTGATTGCGCACGAAATCGAAGAGCGCCCCGAGAACGATCGAATTCCCACTGCATGATCGATGTTCAACCAAGCCGAGAAGCGCTGGCGTATTGGAAAACCCAGCGGTTTGGCTGAGATGGCGGGACATCTCGATCTCGGGCTGCAAGCCCGCCTGAAGACGCCGGTATATCTTGACGAGAATTCGCTCATCAACAATCAATGCATTATTGCTGTGGTCCGCCCCAACGGATCGGACGTTCGTCTCGCTGGCAACCGGCGGCCAGTCACCACTCTTCTCAAATACGACTTCCCCATTTTCGGCCGCGATCGAGAGATCGTTCTGGACAGCGTTTACGATGGCGAGAGCAAAACGATCATCGTGTGTTGCGTCGAGAAGAGCCCCGACTCGCGAGCCGCGCCTCAGCTTTGCGGGCGTAAAGGCTAGCCGTGCTGCACTCGGCGCCACGTGATCCGCTCCCCAAAGTGCCGAGAGCGGCAAAAAATAGCGTTGCGCGCCACCGTCCGACGACAATACGTGCAGCTGGGTCAATGCGAAACCGTCACCAGGCGCCGCGAGCATGACAATGGGCTCAAGCGTTATGGATCTAATGCGCGCGTCCTTACCCGCGTACCAACGCTGGCGCGCAACAAATTCGGGCAAGCTCGCTCGCTCGAGAAACCCTCGCTCGCGATCATCGAGCAACCCGTCCCAGCTTTGAGCGAAGACTGCCGTGACGAGTTCCTTCGCCGGCTCAAGTGGTGTCGAGCGCCACGCTGGTTCGTCGCGCCCCATCGCAAGCTCGAACCAGTAGTATCCATAGCCGGGCATTGTCAGCATGTACGGAAGCTCCCCAACAGATGGAAACGGCGAGTTTCCGCCCAGTTCGATCGGGGTGACGCCGCGATATGCTGTGAGGTCGAGCTCTACGGCTTGTGCCGTACTCGAGAGATTGAAGACGCAAAGGATTTTGTGATCCCCCTGGTCGCGAATGAACGCGAGGACCTTGCGATTGGTGGGATAGAGGAAAGAAAGCTCTCCACGCCCGAAAGCTGGGTAAAGCTTGCGGACGGCAATCATGCGGCGTGTCCAATTGAGCAGCGAAGAGGGATCGCGGTGCTGCGCTTCGACATTGATTGCTTGGTAGCCGAAGTTGGCGTCCATGATCGGCGGGAGATAAAGCCGCTGAGGATCTGCCCGCGAGAATCCGCCGTTACGATCGGCCGACCACTGCATCGGCGTCCGTACTCCGTCCCGGTCGCCGAGATAGTAGTTATCGCCCATGCCGAGCTCATCGCCATAGTAGATGACGGGTGTTCCCGGCATCGACAGCAACATTACGTTGAGGAGCTCGATCTTACGCCGATCATTGTCTAGCAACGGCGCCAGTCGACGTCGAATTCCAAGGTTGATGCGCGCACGCGGATCCGAAGCATACGTGTGCCACAGGTAATCCCGTTCATCCTCTGTCACCATCTCGAGCGTAAGCTCGTCGTGATTGCGCAGGAATAGAGCCCATTGACAGCCTGATGGGATCTCGGGCGTTTGCCTTAGAATATCGGTGATTGGATAGCGATCCTCCTGGGCCAGCGCCATGTACATCCGCGGCATCAGCGGGAAATGGAATGCCATATGGCATTCCTCACCGTTTCCGAAGTATGGGCGCGTGTCCTCGGGCCACTGGTTTGCTTCCGCAAGAAGCATGCGATCGGGATAATATCGGTCGACCTCGGCTCTGATGCGCTTCAGAACATCGTGGGTTTCGCGGAGATTTTCGTTATTGGTGCCCTCCCGCTCGCACAAATAAGGAACAGCATCGAGGCGGAGCCCATCCACGCCCATGTCGAGCCAATGGCGGAGGGCCTTGATGACCTCGTCGAAAACTTCGGGATTGTCGAAGTTCAAATCAGGTTGGTGGGAATAAAATCTGTGCCAGAAGTATGCGTTGGCCGTATCGTCCCACGTCCAATTCGATTTCTCCGTATCTAGGAATATGATGCGCGTATCCTGATATCTTTGGTCTGTATCGCTCCAGACATAGAAATCGCGCTCTCGCGAACCAGGAGGGGCATTGCGCGCGGCCTGGAACCAAGGATGCTGATCGGATGTGTGATTGATGACGAGTTCCGTGATCACACGAATGCCCCGCCGGTGCGCCTCATCAAGGAAGGCTTTGAATTGATCAAGATCGCCGTAGCTCGCATTGATGTCGAGATAGTCTGCGATGTCGTAACCATCATCGCGCAATGGAGACGGGTAGAAGGGCAAGAGCCAGATCGTGTTGACCCCGAGTTCTTCGATATAGTTGAGCCGCTGCAACAATCCTGCGAAATCGCCGATCCCATCACCATTGGCATCCTGGAATGCCTTGACATGGAGCTGGTAGATAATCGCGTCCTTGTACCAGTCTGTAACGGTGCGATCGAATTTCCTGTTTGTGTTGGGCGTGGCAGACCGCTCTCCACTGACCGGGTCGATGGTGGTGCTCAGTGTCGTCATCGGCCAGAACCTCCTTCCGGAGGAATCAGGCGCCAGATCGCATAGGGGCGATGCCGTGGATCGAGCAACATGTGCTGCACTTTGCCAGTCCACGTGAAGGACTCGCCCCCGACGAGATCCTGGACGCCAATGGCTGCCTCATCATGGAGGCCGAACTCCCAAAGTGGGACCTCGAAATGACAGCCTTGCGCATTTTGGGGATCGATGTTCACCGCGACCAGAATGAAATCGCGCAAATCGTCGGTGAATTTACCGAAATACAGGATGTTTTCGTTCCAAGCATTGTAGAATTTCAGGTTCTGGAACTGCTGCAGCGCGGAGTATTTTTTGCGCAGTTGATTGACAAGCTTTATGTCCTCACGGATGTGGCCGGGCCGCTCCCAATCCCGTGCCTTGAGTTCATACTTCTCGGAATCGAGATACTCTTCCTTGCCAGGTAGCGGGCGACCCTCACAAAGCTCGAATCCACTGTAGACGCCATAGTTTCCCGCGAGCGTCGCAGCGAGAACCAATCGTACCTGGAACCCCGGACGGCCTCCTGATTGAAGATAAAGTGGGTTTATGTCTGGCGTATTGACGAAAAAATTTGGCCGATAGAATTCCTTCGCCTCGGTACGTGTCAACTCAGTGAGATAATCTGTAAGTTCCGCTTTCGTATTTCGCCATGTAAAGTACGTATAAGATTGCGAGAATCCGATCTTCGCCAAGCGCTTCATCACCTTCGGCCTAGTGAAGGCTTCGGAGAGAAAGATCGTATCAGGGAAAAGGATCAATATCTCTGCGATCATCCATTCCCAGAACGGGTAGGGCTTGGTGTGCGGGTTGTCGACACGGAAGATGCGGACGCCGCGCTTCGCCCAAAACAGGACAACGTCTCGGAGCGCATACCAAACCGACGGATAAGCATCGCGGTAGAAATGTACGTTGACGATGTCTTCATATTTCTTCGGAGGATTCTCAGCGAATTTTATCGAGCCGTCCGGTCTCCAGTCGAACCACTCTGGATGCTCTTTGATCCAGGGATGGTCCGGGGAACACTGGATGGCAAAGTCGAGGGCGATCTCGAGACCATGATCGTGCGCGGCGCTAATTAGTCTATCGAAGTCTTCTAGTGTGCCAAGTTCGGGATGAATAGCGTCGTGCCCACCCTCCGCGGCCCCTATGGCATAGGGACTTCCTGGATCGCCGGGGTCCGCCTTGAGCGCGTTGTTACGCCCTTTGCGATTTGTCCGACCGATGGGATGAATGGGCGTAAAATAGAGAACTTCGAACCCGAGCTCGCGCACGTAGGAGAGGCGATCAACAACATCATCAAATGTGCCGTGACGCTGGTCATTTCCGGACTGTGACCGAGGAAACAACTCGTACCAGGCGCTGAACGCCGCCCGGCGACGGTCAACCCATACGCGAAGTTCGTGAGGGTAGACGGTCAGATGCGTGCGAGCACCCGCTCGGAGCATAAGATTACTCGTCTCATTACTGATAAGAACCTCGAGCCGTTTCTCATCATCCGTTAAGATGTCTACCGCATCCGCCAGCCTGAGCAATGCTTGTCGGTCTTCCTCAGTCCCTCGCGAAGACAACTTTCCGGTATCACGCAAGAGAAGAATGCCTTCCTTCAGTTCCAAGCTTATTGGAGCCAGGGCGGCACGCTTTTTGCGAACTTCATCCGCCCACGAGGCATAGAGATCTCTCCAGGCTGCAACCGTGTAGAAATGTGACGCGTTGTCCTCGACAGTGAACTGTCCGCGCCAGCGGTCGTTATCGAAATGCGCCATTGGCGCTTCTTGCCACGCATCAGCCTTGCAACGCCGATACAGTAACGCGGCGGCGATTTTGTCATGCCCGTCGCAGAAGATGTCCGCCTCGACGATTACCTTATCGCCGACGCTTCTCTTGATCGCGAAACGTCCTCCATCGATCTCGGGAGACACTGCCTCAATGGCTATCCTCGATGCAGCCAGTGATGCGAGATTTGGCGCGGATATGGTGCACGTAGGAGCACGGATCGGGTCATTTGCCGAAGCGCGAAGTCCTGAATCCCTCGATGCTGAAGTCATCCACCCTTACCTTGCCGCCTTTGGATTGCGCATGAGCACGCTTGCGATTCCAACTCGACACCGCGCATGCTTTGCGTTTCGTCCAGTAAGCAAGACGCAGCGCGGATCGAAAAGTTGCAAGGGTATCGAAAAACGATCTCAGCTGAGCGACGCCTGGGTACAAATGTTGTTGGGTCAGCAACGTCAGTTGTGTGATGCGTGCTTCCGGCCGCCGTTGGCACTTATGCAAGGTATCGTCAATGCTCGTCCGACCGCAGTGACAGGCCGTTCTCCTAATGAGATAGACGGCAGTCGATTGCCTTGTTCGAGATCCCAGGCTGAGCGCGTGGGTGCAGCGGAATGCGATGGTGGAGTGGGTCGTATCACACGACTGTTTGCGTCACCGACGCGCGAACTCCGGGTCCGCATCGGTATCGGTGATGGGGTGTCCCGCTCTTGGATAATCGGCGCATTTTTTCTGTCAGAAAGTATCAGCTATTGAGCTGGGATTTTCGTTCCGATCATCGGCGCGGACACGTCATTCACATGGTATTTGTGGCACAGAAGGCAGTCTTGACGCGCCTTGCTGCTGGTATGACAGGTCTGGCAGAGATCTTTCTGCACTGAACTGAAATTTGAGACGAAGCTTTGCGGATTGCTCTGTTCGTAACTTTTCAAATATGAGCCTGCCTTTTCCAAGTTATGGCAAGTTAGACAACCTCGCTTCTCCATGATGCCCAGATGAGGTTCATGGACGAAATTCGTGAAGCGACCCTGCTTGTTTTCAATCGAAAGCGGCGAGAAATTCACACCGCGACCCTTGCCGGGGACATCGTCAACACTGTGGCATTTCGTGCAGTTACCCTGGGCGTCTTTGCTCGTGAGCAAATCAAAGACCGCTGTCGCAGGGCCTGCGCCACCTTTCGGAGCTTGAGCACCTGTCATGAGCAGCCACGTATAGATGAACTTATCTTTATGGCCGGTGGGGCGATAGAAAATGGTGTAATCCTGCCGATACCAGCCACCATATGCCGCCCAGCTCTCCGGGTCCACGTCACTTTCGATGCTGATCGTAGGTGCTGCCCTCACCTGCGTTTTGGTCGTATCTGTTTCCGCCTTGAGGGCGACGTCGGCGGAGGCAGGATTAGCAGTCGCGGCACGGGCGTTTTCAGTCGCTTCTTCTCGCTTGGTTGCGCCTTCAGTGCTTTTATTATCTTGCTTCATCGAGCGAATCTCATCCTCCGTAGGATGAAGTAGATCGTCGGTTTGATCTGCTGCTCGTTTTGAGGGATGCCCATTGTCGGCGAACGCTTCTTTACCTCGCGTGGCGCTCGCCGTATTGGCTTTTTTGGTTTTTTCGTTGATCTGGGCGGTTCCTCCGCTGGCTTGCACCACATCGGCGGCACTCTTGGTCGTATTCTGTTGAATTGTCTGAGTGGGCCGGTTAGATGCAGCTATCGTAGACATATCGCTATCAATGGCTAGTTTCGTTTCCGTGATCGTCGTCGTCCAGCCGTTTTGATCTTCATCTTGCGAATTCGGACGATTGGCCATCTCGGCGCCAAGGTTTGGTAACCACTGTTGATGTGCGCTGGTGACAACATCGCGGGGGTTGATCGCGGTCAGGTCGGCAATGAGATTGGTATCCAATTTTTCTCCACTTTCAATATTCAGCTTGGCGAGCACGCTCGATGCGCCTCCCTTAATCAGGGCATAAATCAATCCTTTGATCTCCCAAACCAGCTTTGTCACCGCCTTGATCTGATCGTTGGTTGCACCGCTGAGATCCTGCAGATTCAAACCGCGCACGGTGTTGATCAAATCACGGCCACGCTCATTGCGGCTGATCAATATCTTCATAAACGGCGTGAGGTTAGCTTCTGACTCACTTGGCCACTCACCGATTGCGGCCTTTTTCGATTGGAGCGTTTGCAGATCTAGACCAGGCAGCGCCAGGAAGGCAATACCCTTTGGGCCGCTGATTCGCTCGTTACCTTTGATCTGCTCGAGATGGCAGGCGGCGCAGGTTTGCGCGAAGGGAGCCAGAGCCATCACTCTTTTATCTTTGGCACTATTGTGACAACTCGAGCATGTGGTGGGGATGCGCTTTGCCGGTTCGTTCTTCGCGATCTCCGGGAAATGCTTGCCGAAATGTCCAGCATGATCATAAATAATTCGCGTTCGCCTCTTGAATGGATATTTCTCAAATTTCGGATGATGACCGTCGAAGCTGTCGAACTGCACGACGTGGCAGGATCGGCATTGTTCGTCGGAGATCTTGTTCAGATTGAAATGAATACCCTGATGCTCCTGGTGACAAGTCGAGCAATAGAGCCCGCGCGCCACGAGGCTATTGGTTGGGAATGCGACGCTCTGAGCGCGCGCCGCACGTGGCGCAGGTATTTCTGCAGCGACTTTCGTTAGCCGCATAGTGCTGCGCTTCAGTACTTCGGCAGAGGCGCCGTGGGCGTTCATAGCTGTGTCTGGCATTCTGTGGCAGTTGACGCAGGCCTTGCTGTCGCCAAGGCGGTCGCCAGCGACGAGGCCGTGCAACCAGCTCAATTTGCCGTTACCGCTTTTGGTGTGGCACGTGCTGCAACTTTCAATCGCCCCGTGGGCGCTTGCCAGCGGGCCTGGCATCAGAAACTGCGTATCCTTGGAAATAACGAAAGCCAAAACCAAGGCGCTTCCTGTTACGAGCGCGAGCAGCATCGCGAGACGGTCGCGGTGAGAGGCGGCGTTCGTCTGCCTCTCGGTCTTCGCCGTCGAACGTCGTCTCATGCGAAGCGTTCGCCACATCACCAAGCGCCTGATGAGTAGGCATAGACGACCACGACGTGCAGAACCGTTAGCACAATCAGAGAATAGGTGACGGGCACGTGCACGAACAGCCAAGCCTTGGTCAGTCCGAGGTAGACGCCTGCAAAATCAAGGCGGTCTTTCTCGATCAGCAGTTCTTTGATGGCGGAGAGCTTCTCTTGATTCTGACGGTCGACATATCTCGATAGGTTATCGATCTCGTCCATGAGCCGTTTGAGCGGCCGATGCGATCCAAAGATATGAGCGGTGAAATTGCGGGGGCCCTGAAAAAAGCCTGCCAGTTGATCGGTGTATAAGTCCATAATCCAGCTATCATAAGGTGCTGTGGGCAAGGCGGGGGCGGAGGCGGGGGCGGGATTGACGACGACAGCATGGGCATTCAGCGCGAGTTCGGAGCGGCGGTCTGGAATTCGATCATAACGCACGTCCTCTTCAATCCATCGCTTGGTCCGAAGCGTCCAGCTGAGATAGGTGCCAAAAACGCCGCTGATCGTCACGAGAACGAAGCCTGTCCACAACGCCCATTCGAAGCTGGTGTCCGGCAGGGAAAAATCCGAATGAGAAACGAAGGCTCCAATCAACAGGTATCCGAGAAGGATATGGGTCTTGCGCCAGTGCGCGCTAGACCTAGGCGATAGCCGAGTCGTTTTTCGGGCGATGTGGAAATAGAGTTGAAGCCCCATGCCTCCAGCCAATATCCAGCCATCGAGGTAGCGCGGGTCGCGGAGACTGTTGTTATAGATCCACACGAGCCAGAAGAGGCCGCCAGAGATAGCTGCGATCAGAAAGCTTTGAGCCACTGGGCGGATCAAATGCCCAGGAAAGCCCAAACCGTATTCGCCAACCGTGCGGTCAGACGTACGTCGCGCGGGCCTTCTCACGGTGGTCTCCCAAAATCACGTGTCGCAGTTGTTGTTTTATTATTGTGCCGTTCGAATTGCCGTCATGGATAGAAGTCGGCATTAGTTTCCCGTGCCCACTTCTCTCGCCGTGCCTCTGAAATTCTCCCGACCGGGGATCAGGGTGTCGAGTGCGGCCATCGAGCTGCCATCGTATTTTTCGGAGACGCTCGCAAGTAGGCCGGAGACGCCATCAGCAGCAGTGGACAAGAAGCGCTCATTGTTGAGCTTTAATCCAGCTGAATAGGCATATTCGACCATTTTCGCGATCTCAGGGACGTTCGGTAGCGCTTTCGCTACCGTTGCGAGTTGTTGACGTGATCGATCGACGCGCTTCGCCATTTCGAAGGCGTAACGTCTTCTCGCGGTCGCGCGACCGACTGCTCGGATGCTGGTCTCGAGCTCAACGCCAAGGCCGACGAGGTAGAGCATTCGTTTGCGCGCTGAGCTGGCTGGCACATTTTCTTTTCCTTTGGAGTGCCATGTATTGTGCCGAACTTCGCCCTGTGACCACGACACAAGATCGAAGGCGCTTCCCGCGGGATGGCCGCCCTTATTGACCAAATCTTCCTGCGGTACGATATGGCAGCCATAACAATTCTTTGCCAACCGATAAAGCGCGGACGGTCTAATCATCCCCTTTGTATCGGCGAGCTTCCAGCGGGCGGCCTTCTCGGCATTGGTCTCGGTTTTTTCGGTCTTGCCGCTGAATCCGCTGTGGACCTTGATCCAGTCATCACCAGGGCCGTGGCACGATTCACAAGAAATACCAGCAATGGGTTGCTTTCTATTGTCCTTCTCTTGAATTGTGTAATGACAATTCAAGCACAAACCTTCGGATCGGATCCGCGGCACGCCCATTTTTCCCGCTATTTCTTTGGCTTCTTTTCGACGCGGCATCTCGCCAAATGTCCTGAAATGATGCGTTCCCTTCCACGCCTCGGCTTCCTTCTTGTGACATTCCGCGCAGGCATTTGGGCCGACAATCTTGGTCGGATCAAACGCGACAGGGCGGTCGGCCGCAAAGCCGATGGCGGCGAGGAAGCCGCAAAGAATAAGCGCCGCAGAGACGAGCGGTGCGCACTGTTGCGCCCCAATGGAACAACGCCCAACCATTCTAAGAATACGAATGTTTGCTCATCCTTGCCTCAGTCATCAAGCGCGCCGGTATCGGCCATTCCTGCCGCTGATAGAAATGGTCGATAACGAACTGCCGACCTGCCAGATGGAAGACACGGCGACCCGTCTTACGGTGCGGGTGAGAACGCTGTCCTGGACTAGATCGTCGATCGCTGGAAGGAAAGGGTCCGAATAGCAGATGGCGCCAGCCCGAGCTGCGATCGCTTTGATAGCGCCCACCATATCTGGCGCGCCGCAGGCGTAGAGCACGTCGGTCGGTAGAAGGCGTGGCATAAAGTCTGTTGGCCGGCCGAGCCGAACGGTTTTGCTCGAGGGTTGCGGCGTGCTGCAGACTGGAACGATGAGGACGTTGGGAAAGCAAGCCAGCCGCTCGAGAGCTGGAGCCATATATAAAGAGTTCATAGTGCGACCGCCCGCAATGATCATAATCATGCGCGTCGGGTTTTCACGGAGGGCAGCGACGGCAATAGACCAGATTGGCGCAAAGCCCGTACTGGTAGCGACCAGGATGAGGCGGCTGTCCATATTGGGGCGGAAATGCGCCGAGCCATAAGGTCCAGTCACCTTTACGCGATGGCCGCGTCTGATGCGTCTGCCGAGTGATGAGGTGACACGACCGCCTTTCATGCGCCGAACATGAAACCAGATGGAGCGACTGTCGGGATTGCCGTACAAGGGGTGGGTGATGCTGAAGGGCCGGCTTGGATAGCTGTTGAAGCTCACGTGCGCATATTGCCCTGGATGATAAAGCAGTGCGCGGTTTGTCTGGATGCCGACCTCCATCACATCGTTTGATAAAGGGCGCAAGGAGATCAACTCGCCTTCGACGGTGCGAATGTCTGAAGTCCGGTTCTTTTCGATCACCGCGTCGGCGATAACTCGACATTGACACGCATGAATCACGCCGGGCTCGGTACCCTGGCCGCCTTGCACATCGCCTCCTACCAGCCGAACGCAGCAGGCGCCGCAGTGTCCGGCTCGACAATCATGGGGTAGATCGACGCCGCTTCTCAGAGCTGCATCCAGCAGCACTTCCCCGTGGCCTGCGAGAAAGCTATTGCCATTGATCGTGATTTGGTGAGTGCTTGCCATTTCCTGATCCAAGATCATTCCCAGTTTGCGCGCATCGTTGGCGTGGCCCGCTCGCCGCGACACGCATCTTGATGGATGTTCGGATAACTAGATGATCTCAATAGTGAAAATGCGCCCTGCCGGCCTAGCGATAGCATTGTCGCTTTCTACGCCCGTGATTCACCTTGCTGTCTCCTGTGGAGTTTCGACGTCGGAAGAAAAAAGCCGCGCAATAAAAATTGCGAAACGATGTCTTCCGTGACTTTCTGCATACCTAATTCTTTGATTTAGAATGGAGGCTCTGACGGCGCGATCCAAAATCAGCTTTGCGGACTTGGGATCTCGACTTGGATGCCACTACAATCAGGCAAAAAAATTGAAACAATCGGGCGAAATGATGCCTCCGCCACCTTTGCCAGGGCATGCACTGATGCGTGCACGTAGACGTTGCGGTGGTGAGATTCACGCGGGTACTTTAACGTGATAGGCATATCGCTTGATGCGATGGATAATGCATCGTGCGCTCTAAATGATTATAAGAAATGCATTCATATTGGCGAATGAACATTGCCTTAAAGTTGCCCATTTTCATCCAATTTTCGGCTCCGGCGGGTCCCTTTGAGGCCGCCTTGTGTCGTTAACCCTCTTAGCCTTCCAGGCTGCAATCTCGTGTGAAGCTGCGCGCGGAGAAGATATCGGCCCGGGCTCTATTTCAGTATGGACGAAGGAATGAGGGTAATGCGTAGCGCCACGAAGCGGCTATCCGCGATTTCGTTTCTTTCCGTCACTTTCGCAAGCGCGCTTTACGCAACATTGCCTAGCTTCAACGCTATCGCTGGATCCGGCGAGTCCAGGATGCCCGCGACAGCACAGATGCATCCTGGATTGAGGCTCGCGCAGAGTAAGGAAGCGGGCGGAGAAAATAACGCGAAAGCGGCACTCGAGGCGCTCATCAAAGAGGATGAAGAGCGTAGGGCCAAGGACACAAAGGCGGAAAAATCGCATGCTGGTGCCGACGGCGAGCAGGAGCTCTCTGGGCAGGCGAAGGCAGCTGCTCATGGAGAAATGTCTGTACTTACGGCCGCGGCTAAGGCCGAGAAGGGCAAGAAGGCTCCCATACCTGCCGTCGATGAGGAGACCCTCTCTCTCTATCCGACCGCTGCGCAATGCGGTCAGTGCCATACGCAGATCTATGAGGAATGGTCTTCGTCACAGCACGCTTACGCATCGATATCGCCCATGTTTCATGCGTTTGAGCAGAAGTTTCAAGAACTCACCCAAGGCACGGTGGGTACCTTCTGCGTGCGCTGCCATCAACAGGTTGGTACGCAGCTCGGCGAGCGGCGCGAGACGCCACTTTGGGCGCGTAGCCAGATTTCGCGGGAAGGAATTACGTGTATCACCTGTCACCGGGTCAAAGAGCAGTACGGCAAGGTGAATGGGGAGCGCCGGGTCGAGCCTGGTAAAATCTTCGAACCGATCTACGGCAGCGGCGAAAAGAGTGTCATCAAAGACGTCATCGCGAATAAGGACACTTATTCCGTCAAAACCAGTAAGGACGGGCGAGGCACCGACATTCACAATGGCATGATGACGAATCCGCAGCTTTCCAAGTCCGAGTTCTGCGTGAGCTGTCATCAGGTGGCCGTCAACTTGGGCATCAAGCTCGAGATCGTGTGGGATCAGTATCGCGATAGCCCCGCACGTAAAGCGGGGGTTACCTGCCAGGATTGCCACATGGGCAAGGTTCCCGGAAAGCCCTCCGGCTATGCGACCGGACCGTCGGCGGTGATCGGGGGCAAGGAAATAAACCCAGGACGAAAGCATACCAACCATCGCTTCATCGGTCCGGGCTACTCGATCGCTCATCCTGGTATCTTCCCTCACAACACGAAGGCTCAAACTTTCAGCATGAAGGAATGGCTCGCGTTCGATTGGCGCGCCGGCTGGGGAACTACCGAGTTCGAGAACAAGGTCGCTAACGGTAAGATCAAGGTCGATTTTCCCAAGCGCTGGCGCGACTCGCTCGATCGTGAAGATGCCCGGCAGATCATCGACGAAAACCTGAAGAAACTCGATGAGCGGTACGAGCTTAGGCGTCAAGTCATGGAGAACGGGGCCAAAGTCGATGGCCCCTTCCTCGAGGGAGCGCCGCAGGTCGGCAAGACTCTGGCATTCTCGTACAAGATCAAGAACCTCAATACCGGGCACAATCTCCCGTCTGGCTCTCTGGGCGCACAGCCCCAGCTCTGGGTCAACGTCGCCCTCGTCGACCCCGACGGTAAGAACATATGGGAGTCGGGTTATGTCGACCGAAATGGTGACCTAGCTGATCTGCACAGCCTGGAGGTTGCAGCCGGCAGGATCAAAACGGACCAGCAGCTAGTAAATTTCCAGACAAAATTCCTGACCACCAATGTCAAGGGCACCGATCGGGAGATGTACCTTCCGGTGAACTTCGATATCGATCCATTGCCGCATCTGCGCCCGCCTCAGATCCCAACAACTGTTCTCAATCATCCGCCGCTCGTGCGCATGGAAAACCATTCATTGCCGCCGTTGGGTGAGAAGCAGGCAAGATATCAAGTCCCCGGCAATCTGATCAGGAAGCCTGGCAAATACCGGCTCGCTTTCAGACTGCGGAGCCGGGCCGAGCCGATTTATTTCATGCGGTTCGTTCGTGCTGCCAGGGAAATGGAGCGGCGCATGAACGAGCGCATGTTGAGTTTCAACGTCTACTCGGTCGATCTCGACGTAAAGCCCTAACACTGTGAAGCCGAAGGTTTCGGATTGAGGATGCCCAGGGCAGCCAAAGACGCGGCGGCCCTATCCTTTCCCGAAGGTCTGAGCCTCGATATGGAGCGTACTTGTGACTCGTAACGCAGAAGGCAACCTTCGGTGCCGTGCAATACCCACGATCGCCGCGATCGCGCTGATTTCTGGTTGCCACCTCGTGCTGTGCGGCACGACGGCAGAACCTGCGGCCGGCCAAAGCAACATCGAATTCCGCCAGGGAGGATGGTTGACCGAGATCGCGCCTGCCGCGCCAAGCAATGTCCCGAAGATACAAGCCAAACCGTGGTACCTCGGCGCGTCGCCCGAAGCGAAGACTGTCGATAAAGCGACGAATCCCAAGGCGATTGAACGCGTTGCTACAAACGACACGAAGGACCTTTTTCGACCGGGTCCGGAATATGATAAGAACTACGATGCCAATGCGCAGGTCGATATCTACGGTGCGAAGAATGCAGTCGAGCCCCCTCGGCCGCCCGTAGAACTAGGTCGCCAGCAATACACCCCGGGCATGTACGACGAGAGCAGCACACTGCTGGGTCAATTGAACCCGCTGCTGCCCGGTTTTGCCATCTACGGTGACTGGCGGACTGCGGTTGCTTACAACAACAATAACGGCAAAGATATTGCCCAAATCGCGACGCGGCTCAACATAGACGTCGACGTCAAGATCACCGGCACGGAACGAATACACGCGTTCTTTACGCCAATTCAGAGGGGCAATGCCAAGTTTTCCAGATTCGAATTCGGTGGCGGCGATGGTAACGGGAAGTTCAATGGTGAGTTCGACCCCAACTTGCAAACGCTGTTCTTCGAAGGTGATTTCGGCTCCATATACTCGGGATTGTCCGGTAAGCCAGCCGGCTTCGACCTTCCCTTCACCGCGGGCCTCTTCCCGCTGTTCCTTCAGAATGGGATCTGGGCGAATGATGCGATCCTTGGCGGCGCGGTGAGCTTTCCCGCCAAGAACTCGGCGGCGCTCGGCCTTCCCAATTTCGATGTGACCGTGTTCGCCGGATTCGATAATGTCGACAACGTGGGCATTATCGGGGCGGACAACAACCAAGCCAATATTTATGGCGCAACGACCTTCATCGATGCCTTCAGTGGCTATATCGAGGCCGGATACGGTTTGATTCAAGGTGTCAATCAGCGAGACGGACAACTTACCAACTTTGTCACCGCGGCCTACACCCGGCGTTATGCCAACATCTTATCTAACTCGACCCGTTTGTTTGCGAATTTCGGGAATGGGAAGAACGACGAAGGCTTTGCGATTATTTCTGAGAATAGTCTCGTTACGAGCTTGCCGAGCACGCTGATCCCGTACGCCAATTTCTTCGTCGGCTCCGGCAATCCTCAACCCCTCGTCGACGGCAATGGCGCGGGCATACTGAAAAATGTTGGGATCAATTTCGAGACCGATGCTTTGACAGGCTATCCGAAACTCAACGATACCGCCTCGAACGCCTGGGGTGGCGCGATAGGCCTGCAGTATCTCTTCAATCTGGATCAGCAGCTCATCTTCGAGGTGGCGACGGTGCAGCCCTTCGGCGACCCGATTACCGGGATCGGGACCGCGAGTCCGCAGTACGGATTCGGGGTCCGCTATCAGATTCCGCTCAGCAAGGCGTGGTTGTTCCGTGCCGATGCGACCTATCAGATCACCGAGGGGGCTGCCGAAGACAACTTTGGTATTCGCGCGGAGTTCCGCAGGAAGTTCTGAGCGCGCGTGGAAGGCGATGTCGATGTGGTTGGAGCTGTGTGAGGCAGTCTTATGATCGATCGGAAAGTATTCATGTTTACTTCGGCGTTTTGCTTGTTGGCGCTCGGTTATCTCGGCATTAGTGCAGCCGCGTCTTATTTAATGAGGCCGTCCGAGAACGCAACGTCGGACAGCTCCGTCCTGACTCCCCGTTCCGGGCCAGATCGGGACATGATTGCACGTCTCGACGATTACGCGCGTTCGGTCGGCACCAAGGAATCGGCTTCTCCGCCGCCATCGGGAGAGCTTCTTCCCGACGTGAACACGATGACTCAGCGGTTGGCGGCTCGGCTCAAGACGACGCCGGCTGACATCAAAGGATGGCGGATGCTGGGTTGGTCCTACTTCCACACGGCGCACTACAAGGAGGCTGCTGCTGCCTATGCGCGAGCGGTAGAGCTCGATCCAAGTTCCGATGAGCTCAAGCGGTCATATGAGGAGGCCAAGGCGAAGGCCTCGGCAAGCGATAATTCAAAGTCTGTTTCGACTGGACCGCCGCGGATGCACGACAATGGTGGTGATCCATCAAGTGTCGGAAAAACCGCGCGATCCGAAGCGACACCAGCGAGCGAACAGGACGTTGCGATCCGGGCTATGGTCGATGGCCTCGCAAATCGCCTGGAGAACGCACCGCGAGACGTCGAAGGTTGGACACGTCTCATGCGTTCTCGCGTTGTGCTTGGTGAGCGAGAGGTGGCGACGAGCGCATTACGCAAGGCACTGAAGGTCTTCAAAGACGACACGACTGCGTCAGAAAAGATTATGGCCGCGGCGGTTGAGCTCGACCTGAAGGCTGAATGATTGCCCGGTACTTTGGCGGCAACGGCATTTGGCGCTTTAAGGTGGTTGTGTCGGGTCGGCGATGACTGCTGGGGGGCGCAAGCCGCCTTGTCATCGGCATTGATGGTCGTGGCTCGCCTATTCGGTTTCTTGAAACCCGTGTGATCTGAGCCTCGTCCTGGATGGGAGCGGGAGGTTCTTGCGGCTGGCAAGCGAAGCATCCACACTGTCGGGATAAGCGATGGAGATCGATATGACCGCATTGCGTGCCGACAAGACTGCGGATGGCGACTATACGACGACCTGCTGGGAGTGCTCAGCATATTGCGGAGCAATTGCGACAGTAAAAGACGGGAAAGTCGTCAATTATGGGCCAAATCCCAATAGTCCGCACTCGGCCGGCGCGTTCTGCGTGAAGGGGATCCGCGGCGCACTAGGACTAACCTACAATCCCAATCGCCTATTGTATCCGCAGCGCCGCATCGGTGCGCGTGGAGAAGGTCGATGGGCGCGCATCTCCTGGGATGAGGCGCTGGACGAAATGGCGGATCGGCTCGCCGAGGTAAGGCGCGTTTACGGACCGGAAGCCATCGTCGGAGCAACGAGTGGTGCTGCGTTCAGCCGCTCCGTCGTGACGGCGCTGATGATGCGCTCGATCGGTACGCCGAACTGGATGATCAACCAGGACCTCTGTGGCGGCTGTAGAGCCATCTCGGCGAAGATTACCGGGCTGCCTATTGTTCGCGGTGAGGACATCGACAAAACGCGTTGCGCGCTGATCGTGGGGCGAAACTCTCAGATTGCCGATCCTGTCGAATGGGCCAAGCTCAAGGCCGCGAAGAAGCGCGGCGCGCGGATGATCGTCATCGATCCCAAGCGGATTCCCGCTGCCGAGACGGCTGATATCTGGATGAGCCCTCGGGTCGGCACCGATGCGGCCCTCGCGATGTCCATGATGCACGTTCTGATCGTCGAAGGGCTCTATGACGCCGAATTCGTTCACACGCGGTGTCATGGCTTCGAGGCTCTCACGGAGCGTGCTGCGCAGTACGCACCGGACGTTGCCGAGAGGCTCACCGGAGTAGCCGCCGAGACGATCGTTCAGGCTGCGCGCATGTATGCAGATGGGCCTTCGACATTCGTGTCCGGTCACGGAATAGATGCTGCCAGCAACGGCGTTCAGACATTCCGAGCCTTCCATGCGCTCGCCGCCATCTCGGGAAATATCGACGTTCCCGGAGGGAACTTGCGCCAGCGTAAGCCCAAGGGACTGACGGGCTATCTCGATCTCCTGCACAGGCCGGAGCATCGGCTGCCTGTCGATGTCGAGAAGCGTACGATAGGTGCCGATCGATTCCCCCTTTGGGCCGGGCCTCGCGGATGGCAGACCGCATGTCACAACCCTACCGTTATCGAGGCGATGCTGACCGGAAAGCCGCATCCCGTGCGTGCGCTCTATGCAACCGGAGTGAATATTCTGGTTACCTATCCGGACACGAAACGAACGATCGAAGCCTTGCGCTCGCTCGATTTCGTCGCTGTCGCTGCGCACCAGATGACACCGACCGCAGAGTGGGCGGATATCGTGCTGCCGAAGACGACTGCGCTCGAGGAGGAAGAGGTGTCACTCGTCCCGTCCGGTCCTACCGTCGTCTTCACCCGGGCCGTTGTTCCGCCGCAGGGCGAGGCGCGCGCCGAGATCGACATTGCGACGCCGCTGCTCGATCGTCTCGAGGCGCGTCAAGCGGTGACGAAGCGATTGCTGCCATGGCGTTCGCAGCGGGAGTTCAACGAGCACTTGTTGGCCGATAGTGGCATCAGCATAGAGGAGCTCGAAGCCACGGGTTGGCATCGCGTGCCATCGGAGCCGGTTTCGGCCACGGTTCCGTTTCCGACTGCCACAGGCAAGGTCGAGCTCTATTCGCCGATGCTGGAAGAACTTGGACTCGATCCGCTTCCTGGGCATGTCACGCCCGAGAGAGAAACCGCACCGGAATCCCTTCGCGCACGCTATCCGCTGGTCGTCGTCACAGGAGATCGCGAGAAGAGCTATCATCATTCACGCTTCCGCGATCAGCCCTGGGCCGCGAAGGTCTCGCCGGATCCGCGGCTTCTCATGCATCCCGAAACGGCGCACGCCCAAGGCCTCGGAGACGGCGATTGGGTGCGGCTCGAATTGGCCGGCGTCGATGGGCACTGTCGATTGAAGCTCAAACTTTCCGATGCCCAGCCTGCCGATGTGGTGAGCACAGGGATGGGTTGGTGGCGCCCATTCGAGTCCGCTCCTCATCGCGGGGCGCTCGATGTGAATATCAACGCTGCGCTTACTTACAATGGGCCATATGATCCGATTTCGGGCTCGTCCGACATTCGTGGCCAACTCTGCCGAGTCGATCGCGTTGGGTCTAACTGAAGGAGACCTGAGTACCATCAGCCGCGCCATGCCGTTTGAACGCATCTTCTGCCGCGCATTTGGCGCCTGGATTTCAATGGTGAAGCGCAGTGTTCGCGCGATCTTCCTCTTTGCTTGCGATGTGAGATCATGTCGCCAGCGCTGACCAATCTGATTTTCACATCAAGAAGGCAGGCATCCATACATGCTCACGATCTATGGCAACGACCATTCGAGCTGCGTCCAGAAGGTGCTCTGGGCCGCAGAGGAGCTGCAACTACCCTACAATCTGGTCAATAAAGGTGGCAGCTATGGTGGTCTCGACGATCCTGAATATGTGAAGCTCAATCCCAATGGGCTCATTCCGACCATCGTCGACGAAGGCTTCGTTCTATGGGAGTCGAGTGCCATTCTCTGTCATTTGGCCGCCAAGTACGGCGAGGGAACGCTTTATCCCACGGATCACCAACAGCGAGGCGAGGCGTTCCGCTGGGTGTTCTGGCAGACGGGTACGGTTCGTAGCTCCATCATGCCACTCTATATGCAATGGCGGGTGTGGAAGCCGTCGTACCGTCATCTCGCGGAACTCGAGCAGCTTCGCCGAGGCATGGAGCCGATATGGCGAACCGTCGAGAACCAGCTGAAATCCCATGCTTGGCTGGCGGGGCCATCTTTCTCCATGGCGGATATGCCGATGGGGATCATGGTCCACTGGTGGTATAGTTTTCCGATCGACCATTTCGATCTGCCGCACATGGCGGCATGGCACAAGCGGTTGCTCGAAAGGCCTGCGTTCCAGAAGGCCGTCGTCAAGCCCTATGCTCACGTGGAATGAAGCGCGTCCCTCGGGTGGGTTGCGGAAAGGCACGGGCATACGGCAGGCAGTGCCAATACTTCACAATCAGGATGAAATGACGGAGCGGTTGCCATGAAGCTTGGAATGCTGCTGCGCTATGCTGGCGAGGAAGGGGGCCCGAACATGGATCTCGTTCTCGAGGCCGAGAAGCTTGGCTACGATCAGGTGTGGCAGGGGGAATCGTACGGTATCGACTCCGTGACGCCGATCACCTGGGCGCTGGCGCGGACCAGTCGCATCAAGGCCGGCACGGGTATCATGCAGATCCCCGCGCGGACGCCGGCCTGCACGGCGATGACGGCGATGACGCTTTCCGCGATGTCGAAGGGGCGCTTTTTACTGGGGCTTGGGCCATCCGGTCCGCAAGTCGTCGAAGGATGGCACGGGGTGCCCTACGGCAAGCCTCTCGCTCGCATGAAGGAATATGTTGCGATCCTCCGGAAGATCTTCGCGCGCGAGGAGGCCGTGCAACACGAGAGCGAGCACTATCAGATCCCGTATCAGGGGCCGGGGGCGACGGGACTTGGCAAGCCGCTGAAGTCGATCCTCAAACCCAATCGGAATATCCGCATCTACACGGCGGCGATTGCGCCGGCCGGTTTGCGCACGGCGGGCGAGATTGCCGATGGCGTCCAACCGATCTTCATGAGTCCCGAGAAAGCGCACCTCATTACCAAGCCGGTGCTCGAAGGCATGGCGAAGGCGGGTCGGTCGGAGTCGCTCGACGATTTCGATATTACGCCGTTCGTGAAAGTCGCGATGGGGCCGGATCTCGACAAGTGTCGTGACCAGCTTCGCCCCGAGGTGGCGCTTTACGTGGGCGGCATGGGCGCGCGTGAAAAGAACTTCTACAACGATTACGCCAAACGCCTTGGTTATGAGGACGCCGCCGTCGAGATCCAGGATGCGTTTCTCGGCGGGCGCCGCAAGGACGCTATGGCCGCCGTACCGGACAAGATGATCGACGAGTTGTTTCTCGTTGGACCGCCGGACCGAGTCAGGGGCCGGCTCAAGGAATGGAAGGCCGCGGCGGAAGGCAACAAGGTCGGCACGATGCTTCTTTCCGGGGCTAACCTCGACGTGCTGAGGTTGGCAGCCGAGGCGGTGGGCTAAAGATAACCGTTAGCCGGCACGGCGACGATTCGACCCACTCTGGCTCTGGAATATCGTGTCGAATTCAACTACCACGCTCGGAGACTTTTCGAGCGTGAGGCTTCCCATGTCGCTCCTTCCTGACCATTTGGCCGACCGGTATCGGCGCTTCCGTTTTCGTCATCACGCTCCGAACGAGGACCGCTATCACGAATTGGCCGAGCGCGGTCAGACACCCGATGTGATGGTGGTTTCGTGTTGCGACAGTCGCGTCGATCCGGAGACCATCTTCTCGGCGATGCCCGGCGAATTGTTCGTGGTGCGCAATGTCGGCAACCTGGTGCCGCCGTTCGAGACGACCGGTAAATACCATGGCGTTTCGGCGGCGCTCGAGTTTGCCGCGCTGAACCTTCGGGTGCGCCACATCATCGTGATGGGTCATTCGAGCTGCGGCGGCATCCGCGCCTGCCTGGAGCACGACGCGGCGCGCCAGACTGCGTCTCAATTCATCTCCAACTGGATGACGTTGCTCGATGACGCGTGCGAGAGAGTTCGCCTTGAACATGCGACTAGCCCACTCAAAGAGCTGACCTCTGCGCTGGAGCGCGAAGGGGTAAAGACGTCGCTCGCAAACCTGCGCACGTTTCCCTGCATACAGATTCTCGAGAGTAAAGGCCGCGTAGCACTACACGGTACGCATTTCGACATTCCCTCGGGCGCGCTGACCATTCTCAATGAAGGCACTGGAAAATTCGTCGACGTGTAGGGCGGCTATCCTAGATGGGTGTCGCGTCAGCTCGTCTTCGACGTGATGTCGGCCTCAATTTCGAGGGCGGCATTGCGTCCGGCGATCCGGCCTGAGACGAAAGCCCATCCCAGATGATGGCCATGGCCTTCGAGCAGCACGCCGCCTTGGCCGGTCGATCCGGCAGCATAGAGACCGGGAATTGGGGTGCCGCTCTTGCCAATGACTTCAAGGCGCTCGGTTACGCGTAGGCCGCCGTCCGTGAAGACGACGTAACTCTTGACTGGGCCGAGCGCCACGAACGGAGCCTCCGCGAGCGCTGGCTGGCCGCCGTTGCCGCTGCTTGCGATCGCGTTTTCGAGATTTTCTGCCGACATATGAAGCTTGGCCGCGAGGTCTCCAACGGTGTTCGCCTCATGATAGATATCTCGGCGATTGCGCTTGTAATCGGCAAGATAAGCGTAGGCGACGCCCGGAGCGGTCGAGGTGAAATTCGGCCACGCTGAAAATTGACCAGCGATGTGCGCATCCATCACGATGTAGGCAATCCGGCCGGGTTGCTCTGGGACGGCAGCGGCAGAATGGCCGAGCTCGTCCGTAAAGCGCCGTCCCTGGGCGTTGACGAGGATTGCGCCAGCCTCGAACAGTCCGCGCGACGGCCCGAGCGCCGTTACGAGAAAACTCATCGCAAACGGCCGCTGGATCGCCTCGGGCAGATAGGCCTGAGCGAGCGCCAGCGTTTTCGCCAGCCATCGTTGCGGCGGCAGGCGCCTAAGCAAGCTTTCGCGCTGAGGTGGCACGAAGCGCATAATCGGCCCGCGTATGATGTCGCCGTTGATCACCTCGGCTCCGATCGCGCGCGCGATGCGAATGGCATCGCCCGTCGCTTCCGGATTGACGGCATCGATCTTGACGGCTGCCGCACCAGCCAACTCGCTTTTCATCTCCGCGTTGGCTGCAAAATCCCCACCCGCGAGTACGATTGCTCCGCGTGCACGAATGTTACCAGATCGTTCGCTTCCGCTGGTCGGTTGGGTGCGAACGCCGACCGCGCGACCATTTTCCATAAGGATCTCGTCCGCGAGGGTCGCGAGACGAATCTCGACGCCGCGCTTGCGACAGAGGCGGCCAAGCATCTCGGGAAATGCCCGCGAGTTCGGCAGCACGTTGTGCATTCGGGGCAGGCGGTGCGGCGGCTCGGGGTTCGGGCCGACGAAAACGAGGCCCGCCTTCTCGAGCCACGCCAGGGTCTCGGTGATGTTGTCGACGAGGATGCGTCTGAGCGCCTGATTGTCCCGATTGGCCATCGGGCCGGCGAGCACGTCGAGATCCTCGAAATGGGCATCCGGATGATCGACGATGCCTGCCGCTTTCTGCTGGGGCGTGTTCGTCGCGGAGATCGAGCCGACCGACCAGGCCGTGCTGCCGCTGAGCCGTTGTCCCTTCTCCAGCAGGATAACTTTGCGACCTAGGTTGGCCGCTTCTGCCGCCGCCGCAAGGCCGGCGCCGCCACCGCCTACCACGATTACGTCGGCTTCGCTCATGTCGCAGGCCCTCGCGCGTGTCCCTGAGACGACGCTAGTGCGACCAAGCCTGCTACGCCAGTCAGCCGTTAGTCGATCCTGCGCATGCCGGCCTGCTCGAGGGCTGGCAGGATCTTCTGCTGAAGGATCTCAGGGCTGATTGGGCCGACCTGTTTGAATACGACCGTGCCATTCGCATCGACGATGAAGGTCTCGGGCATGCCGTAGACGCCCCACTCGATTGCCGCGCGTCCATTGGCATCCGAACCTACCGACGCATAGGGATTGCCGTGCAATCTTAGAAACCGGATGGCGTTCGCGGGCTGGTCCTTGTTGTTGATGCCGATCAGCGTCACGCCGGTTCGCTTGACCAGCGCTACCAGCTGCGGATGCTCATCGGCGCATGGCACGCACCAGGACGCAAAAAAGTTCACGACCGCCGGCTTGCCGTGACCGATCTCGCCGGTGTTGAAACCGGGTACGGGGGCGCCGTCACGCTCAAGACCCGGAATAGGCGCCAGATCGACCTGTGGCGCGGGCCGCCCGATCAGAGCAGATGGCAGCTTCGAGGGATCGCCCTTCTGCAGGGCTATGAGAAATAGGCACGCAACGACGGTAAAAATCACTACAGGCGCCAGGACGGGCCATAGCCGTCGCCGCGGCGGCATCTCTCCGGGCAGTGCCGTCTGAGCTGGATCGTTCATTTGGGTTGCCTCAGCTCGCGTCTTGCGGGCCGTGTGGTTGTGCCCGTGGACTGCGCCCGGCCCCTTTCGTGTCGAGCACGGCAAGCTCCCGCTCGCGCCGTCGGCCGTCGAGCCAAAGCCACGCGATCAGCGCTGCTACGACCATGGCAACGACGCCGTAGCAAAGCCAGATGAACACGGCGTGTTGACCGAGATCCATGCTGTCAGCCCTCCCTGGGCGTCACTGCGCTGCCGCTGTGTCAGCCGCCTCAAAGCGACCTGCCCGCTCCACGGCCATCATCATGGCTGCCTTGACCCTTCGCCGCAGAATTTCGTTGCGCATCGCCTTAAGGTGCATCGCGATGAGCATCAGCGTGAAGCCGAGGGCCATGACCAGGAGCGGGGTACGAAACACCGGATCGAGCGTTGCGGTGAATCGGGTCGAAGGCTGATGCAACGTATGCCACCACTCGACTGAGAACTTGATAACGGGAAGGATCACGACGCCTACCAAAGCGAGGAGGGCGGTGAGGCGTCCGGCAAGCGCCTCGTCGTCGAGCGAGGAGCGCAAGGCGATGAGCCCCAGGTAGAGAAAAAAGAGAATCAGGACCGAGGTCAGGCGGGCATCCCATACCCAGTACGCGCCCCACATGGGTTTTCCCCAGAGCGAGCCCGTCACAAGTGCCAATAAAGTGAACGCTGCGCCGATCGGTGCGGCGGCCTTTGCCGACACATCGGCCAGGGGGTGGCGGAAGATCAAAAGGCCCGCGCTCGAGATGGCGATCAGGATGTACGTAGCCATCGCCAGCCAGGCGGAGGGCACGTGAATGAACATGATTTTCACCGTATGCCCCTGTTGGTAGTCGGGGGGCGCGGTGAACGCGAGCCACAGGCCGATCGCGATAACTCCTGCTGCGAGCAGAGAAATCCACGGCAAGACGCGGCCAGAAAGACCCATGAACTGGGTTGGATTGGCCAGCCGTTCCACCAATGTTGCCGTACGTACCATAGCGCGTCAGCTAGTCTCTGCGTTGCGAGGATGCAACACGACCCATTGGCGCAGTTTCCGGCGAATCAATGGCGGGGGAAGTTGGATTTCCGATCGCGAGCTGTATCAGGCGCCATGCTCATCCGCTCCTGTGGGTTGTCGCGCTAACAATGTGGCCATTCATTGTGCACCGCCGCATGACAATTCGTTGCGGTGGGCCACCATTGCCAGTTAGAACCTTTCTCTGTGCGGGCGGTCTTGTCCTGACCTTTAGCTGGTTCGGACGCATAAGGCTACAACCCGGCACCGCGATCGGTACGAACCGGCCCTAGGCTGGGGCTTGGTATCCGGCGCGAGGAAAACGATCCAGGGATGAGAGCGCGATGCAGGCGAGCGAGATCGCAGCGCGGGCCAGAGCACGCATGGCCCCGACCGATATCTCCAACCCCAAATACTTCCATAAAGTCGTCGATTGTCAGTGGGCCTGCCCGACGCACACGCCGGTACCGGAATACATCCGGCTGATCGCGCATGGACACTACGCGGCAGCCTACATGCTGAACTGGGAGTCGAATGTCTTTCCGGGCATTCTCGGCCGCGTTTGCGATCGCCCGTGTGAGCCGGCCTGCCGTCGCGGACGTCTCCAGACGAGCGACGAGCCGAATGCCAAAGATCCTTCGCGAAAGAACGCCGAGCCGGTTGCCATCTGCCGCCTGAAGCGCGTGGCTGCCGACTACAAGGGCGACATCGATGCTTTCCTCCCGGCTATTCCGCCTGAGAAGAATGGCAAGCGCGTTGCACTACTCGGTGGTGGGCCGGCTTCTCTCGCCGTGGCGCGAGATCTGATGCCGCTCGGCTATCACTGCGTACTCTACGAGAAGGACCCGAAGGGCGGCGGCCTCATGCGCACCAATATCCCCTCATTCCGGCTCCCCGAAGAGGTGCTGGACGAGGAGGTGGAGCGGATCACCGGGTTCGGCGTCGAGACACGTTTCGGTACCGAAGTAACGAGCCTCAAGGCCATCATCGATGAGGGCTACGACGCGATCTTCGTCGGTACCGGCGCGCCGCGCGGCAAGGACCTCAATGTCCCCGGACGCGAGGAGGCCGCTGACAACATTCACATCGGCATCGACTTCCTCACGTCGGTCGCGTTCGGTCACGTCGACAAGATCGGGAAGCGGATCGTCGTCATCGGCGGCGGGAACACGGCGATGGACTGCTGCCGTACCGCGCTTCGCCTCGGCGCGGAGCAGGTGACAGTGACGGTGCGCTCCCCGCGCAAGGTCATGAAGGCCTCGGACTGGGAGATCAAGGACGCGGTGCACGAAGGTATCCCGATCCTCGAGAACCACGCGCCGAAGTCGTTCGTGATCGAAGACGGAAAGCTGGCCGGCGTGGTTTTCGAAAAGATGGTCGAAACGGGAGTCGACGCACGTGGGCGTCCCCAGCTCAAGGGCTCGGGCGAGATGGTCACCATTGCTTGCGACGACGTACTGATGGCCATCGGCCAGGACAACGCATTCCCCTGGATCGAGCGCGACATCGGCATCGAGTTCGGCGAATGGGACATGCCGACGGTCGACCGCAAGACATTCATGTCGACGCGTCCGGGCGTGTTTTTCGGCGGCGACGCCGCGTGGGGGCCAGAGAATATCATCTGGGCCGTGAGCCATGGCCATCAGGCCGCGATCTCGATCGATGCTTACTGCAATGGCCGTTCGCTGGACGAGCGCCCAGGGCCCGGACATACGCTCGTTTCCCAGAAAATGGGCATTCACGAGTGGTCGTACTCGAACAACTACGATGCGCAGAACCGCACGGCAGTGCCACACGCGGATCTCGCGACCTCGATCACAAATCTGAAGCTCGAGGTCGAACTTGGCTTCGATGATCGCCTCGCCGCTAAAGAGGTCGAGCGCTGCCTGAACTGCGACGTCGAGACGGTGTTTGCCGCGCCACTTTGCATCGAATGCGACGCGTGCATGGACATCTGTCCGGTCGACTGCATCAACTTCACCGAGAACGACGATGAGGACACGCTGCGCGAGTCGCTGCGCGTTCCCGCCTTGAACAAGACGCAGGACCTCTACATCTCAGACACGTTGAAGACGGGCCGTATCATGGCCAAGGACGAGGACGTGTGCCTGCACTGCGGGCTGTGCGCCGAGCGATGTCCGACCGGCGCCTGGGATATGCAGAAGTTCTTTTACGTCGAGGCGCAGGCATCCAATGCCTGCCTCTCGCATCACAACGTTTATCTGGGATGAGGTAGCGGTAATCGCTAATCATCGGAGACATAACAAAGCGATCGCCGGCGTCCTGAGAGTTTGAAGTCGACGGTACCGGCAAAGGCAGGATCGAATTCGAATGAGCGGCATCAACGATTTCGTCATCAAGTTCGCGACGGTCAACGGCTCGGGCAGTGCGTCCGCGAATACGATGTTTGCCAAGACGGTGTTCCGGATGGGCATTCCTGTCACACCAAAGAACATCTTCCCGTCCAACATCCAGGGCCTGCCGACGTGGTACGAGGTCCGCGTTTCTGAGGCGGGCTACACAGCACGTCGCGACGGCATCGACGTCATGGTCGCCATGAACCCGCAGACCTATGCCAACGATGTTGCCGAACTCGTACCAGGCGGCTGGCTGGTCTACGACTCGACCATGCCGCGGCTCTGGCAGCGTTCGGACATCACGGTGCTCGGGCTGCCCATCGCCGAGATCTGCGCCAGGATCTGGAAGGACGCACGCCAGCGGCAGCTCTTTAAGAATATGGTCTATGTCGGTGCTCTCACAGCGCTTCTCGATATGGATCTGAAGGTCCTTGAGGGCGTGGTTGCAGACCAGCTCAAAGGCAAAGAGAAGTTGCTCGCTGCCAACATGCAGGCCGTGCAGATCGGTCGCGAGTATGCGCAGGAGAACTTCGAGTGTCCGCTGCCCATCCGCGTTCGTCACGCGGAAGGCGCCAAGGGCAAGATCATCGTCACCGGTAACGAGGCCGCGGGCCTCGGCGCCGTCTATGCGGGCGCGACCGTCTGTGCCTGGTATCCGATCACGCCATCCACCTCGCTTGCGGAAGCCTATGAGAAGCACGCCCGCCGCTTTCGTACAACGAAGGACGGCAAGCGGAACTATGCGATCGTGCAGGCCGAGGACGAGCTTTCGGCGATTGGTGTCGCTATTGGCGGCGGATGGAATGGTGCGCGCTCGTTTACGGCCACGTCAGGTCCTGGTATCTCGCTGATGAGCGAGTTCCTGGGACTCGCCTACTTCGCTGAGATTCCGGTCGTCCTCTACAATATTCAGCGCGGCGGCCCCTCCACCGGTATGCCGACACGGACCGGTCAACCGGACATTATCTCCTGCGCGTATGCGAGCCACGGCGATACCAAGCACGTGCTGCTTTTCCCATCGAATCCGACCGAATGCTTTTCCATGAGCGCAGATGCGTTCGACTTGGCAGAGCGGCTGCAGACGCCAATCATGGTCATGTCCGATCTCGATATCGGAATGAACGACTGGATGACCGAGCCGTTTTCCTGGGACGACAGTCGTCTCGCCGATCGAGGAAAGGTGTTGTCGCGCGAAGAACTCGAGAATTTCGCACAGGTGAAGGGAAAGCCGTGGGGTCGTTATCTCGATATCGATGGCGATGCGATCCCCTACCGCACGCTGCCCGGCACACACGAGACGATGGGGTCCTACTTCACGCGTGGCACGAGTCACGACGAATATGCGCGCTACACAGAGGACGGTCGCATTCACGCACGTATTGTCGATCGCATCCGGCGCAAGTTCGACACGGCTGCGACGTTGGTCCCGAAGCCTGAAATCGACATCCGTGATCCCGGCGGCAAGACGGGCCTAATCTACTTCGGTGCAACGCGCCCGGCTGTGCTCGAAGGGCTCGATTACCTCGAGCGCGAGGGCATCAAGATCAATGCGCTTCGTTTGAAGGCTTTCCCGTTCACCGAGGAAGTGCTGGACTTTTGCGCGGCTCACGATCGCATCCTCGTCGTCGAGCAGAACCGCGATGCGCAGATGCGTCAGCTTCTCATGGCGGAGGCGGAAGTGCCGATGGAGAAGCTTATCCCGGCGCTGAACTATGACGGAACGCCCATGACCGCGGAGTTCATCCGGCAGGTCGTGCGAGGGCACCTCAAGCCCGCCAAGGCAGAGGCCGCGGAATAATGACAACTCGGCCGCATGCGATGCGGCTTGTAGGAACTGCACTCAACGAGGGTCTGACCGATGACCTATATTACGAAGCCGATCGCTCATCATCCCGCTTTGCCGCGGAATACGCTCGGCCTGACACACCGCGACTACGAAGGTTCCATGTCGACGCTTTGCGCTGGCTGCGGGCACGACTCCATCACCGCGGCCATCATCGAGGCCTGCTACCAGATGGATTTGCCGGCCCACCGCATCGCGAAGCTTTCGGGTATTGGCTGCTCGTCGAAGGCGCCGACCTATTTCCTGGGCCGCAGCCATGGTTTCAACTCGGTTCATGGCCGCATGCCGTCGGTGACAACCGGCGCTAACATGGCCAATAGCAATCTCTACTACATTGGCGTTTCAGGCGACGGAGACACAGCCTCGATCGGCTTTGGCCAGTTCGCGCATGCCGTCCGGCGCAAGCTCAACATGACGTACATCGTCATGAACAATGGCTGCTACGGCCTGACAAAGGGTCAATTCTCCGCGACCAACGACAAAGCGTCGCCTTCCAAAAAGGGCGAGGCCAATCCGTTCGACGCCATCGACCTCTGTCAGATGGCGATCCAGCTCGGTGCGGGCTTCGTTGCGCGCTCATTTTCCGGCGACAAGAAGCAGCTCATTCCGCTGATCAAAGCCGCGATTAGCTACAAGGGCTTTGCGTTCCTCGACGTGATCAGCCCCTGCGTCACGTTCAACAACCATTCGGCTTCGACCAAGAGCTTCGACTATGTCCGGGCTCACAACATGGCGATCGAGAACAAGCTCGACTACGTCGAGCCGAAGGAGGAGATCACAGTCTCTTACGCGGAGGGCACGACCGCGACGGTGGAGTTGCACGATGGCTCGCGTCTCGTCTTGAACAAGCTCGATCAAGGGCATGACTTCCGCGATCCGGACGAGGCGATCCTGACTATTCGTCGCAACGCGTCGAAGGGCCAAGTGGCGACGGGCCTTCTCTACGTGAACGAGGCCGGCACCGATCTTCACGATGTTCTCCAGACGCCTGATCGCCCGCTGAACGAGATCCCGGTTGCGGAGCTCTGTCCAGGCTCGGCGGCGCTCGAAGGGATCAACGCGCGCTTCCAGTGAACGAGTGTCGGCCGCTTGAGAGAACCGGCTTGCTTCTCGGATCGACGCGCTCTGCGCGTCGTTCGGGAACATGGTGGGGTGGCTTAGCTGCCGAAGCGGATCCGCTCGGTTAGGGTTGTCACCCTTCCTCAGCGCGCTTTCTGATTTCCGTCAGCTCAGGGTCCATTTTATCGAAAGCGACCAGTGGCGCGGCGTGTCGGAAAATTCGATTAACGACCGGCCACCGGTGGCGAAAGTAGACCCACATCGGGTCCAGCCGGCTCCCGAGTTTCATCTTTTGAGCGTAGGCCGTTTGACCTGACTGGTAGCGCTTGGCGCCATGTGCGAGCGCGAAGCGGACACCCTCCATCCAGCAGACGAAGAACAGGTTGTGCTCTCGGCCGGCGGGGTAACGCATGCCCCAGAATTTATCGATGATACGGTCCTGCTCGATGAAGAGCAGCTTCATCGCCAGAAGACGACCGTCGACACGCGCCAGGATCAGCGCGGCATGCTCAGGTCCGAGTGCGGCGACGACGTCGCGGAAATAGTCGGGCGATAGCTGCTCGAAGTCGCCGTAATCGAAGCGGCTGTTCGCGCGGGTTTCCTCGTAGAGCGAGAAGATCTCCTCTTCCAGGCCAGCGATGGACGTCACGGTTTCCAGCTCGACTGCGCCCGCCGTCTTGAGCTTTCGACGCAAAACCGATCGGTTGTTTGCGGAGAGCGAACGAATGTAGGCTTCTGTGTTGGAAAAGGGTAGGTCGAGCACGCAGACCGGCAATCCGGCAATCCGGGAGTAGCCCGCGCGCTCGATGGCGTCATGCAGCCGCCCCGCCTCGCAATCTGCCAGATCCTTGATGGCGAGAATACGCACGCCCTCGGCAGTGGCCTTTGCGTCGAGACCATCGAGCAATGCCGCGAGCACTTGGCTCCGCTCGGACTCAGAAAGGTCCGGATCGAAGCCGAGATGACAACGGTCGGCAAGGGGGGAGCCGAGGCCTATGACCGGATGCGCTACGAGACGTGGCATGGTGCGATGGAGCCAATTCCCGACGGGTCGCATGCGGCCCTGTAGCGGTGTGTCCAGTCGATACGTGACATGGAACAAGGGTGTCGCCGCAAGGAGACGTTCGCCGTCGCGCACTGCAATCGCCTCGAACCGAAATCCCGGAGGAGGGGTGGCCTCGGTCGCGCGATAATATGCCCATCCTTCAGCCTCGTCGGGAAAGAGCCGGGCCCACTCGGCTTCAGGAATGGAGCCCACGCCCGGCAAAACCGAGACCGAGAGGCGCGTCGAGATCGTAGCGAGTGCGTTCATCACGCGAGCTCTCGGATCGATAGGGCGGTGTCAGTTCAAGCGGGCTGCAGCTTGCTCATATCGCGGCCGTCGCCGGTTCATGGACCGAGGCTACCGCTGGCGTAAGACGATCGGCGTTGCGGCGGGTGATTGCCTCGCCAAAGGCGATCGAACGATCGACGACGAGCTGCCGCTGCTTGTCGAGTGTGATGATGTGGTAGCTGTCCTCAAGCACCACCATCTCGACCGGCCCACCCAATTTTCTCTGCAAGTAAAATGCGTTGTCGATGTCGGCGATGTCGTCCTCGCGCGGGTGCAGGATCAGCGACGGCACCTTGATCTCGTTGAGACGTGGCTTCACCCCGTCGCAGAGCGCATTGAAATGGGAGAAGCAGCGCACCGGCGTGCAGAAGACGCCCGCTTCCGAGCTGTCCTTGTTCTGCATGCTATGGACCACCAGCGCGCGCACGCGCTCGTCCTTCAAGCCGTAGGGCTCGTGCTCGGGCAGCGTCAATTTGATGTTGAACCGTGAGGGTCGGATGTAACGTAAAATTCGACTGTGCCACGGCATCGACCAGCCGTTGAGCCAGAGCGTTGGCGCATAGAAGGCGAGACCTTGCACGCCTTCGGGCCGGTTCTGCGCGAGTTGAGCCGCAAGAATGCCGCCCATCGAAAGGCCCCCCGCGATGATGACGTCGCAGTGCGGCTTCAGTTGGTCGTGTGCCGCCTCGATGCTGGCGTACCATTCCTCGGGCGTGGAATCTCGAAGCGCGTCGACAGACGAGCAGTGTCCTGCGAGCTGGCAGCACAGCACGGTGTAACCGGCTCGCGCCAGCCCTTGGGCGACGAAACGCATCTCGACAGGCGTGCCGCCGAGACCGTGAATCAGCAAAAATCCGACGCGGCCGCCGGCATGGAACGTGCTCCTGTCGGGAGCGTTGGTATTGGTTGTCATGCGTGGCCCTCGATGCGGGCGACGCGGGTCATGAGCTGATCAAGCAGCTCGATCGAGAGGTCGATCTCCTCGTTCGAGATGTGCAAGCTGGGCGCCAGCGTGACGACATTCTTGTAGTAACCGCCGATGTCGAGCACGAGGCCGTAGCGGCGACCCTTTACCTCGAGGTCTGCCTTGAAGGCTTCATCGACCATGAGGTCGACGAGCCTCTTCGATGGCGTGAAACTGTCAGCCGGCTCGCAGATTTCCATTCGAAGCGCGAGACCGAGACCATCGACGTCGCCCACCATCTTGTGGTGTCGCTTCAGGTATTCGAGGCCGTCGAGGAAGCGGCGACCCTTCTCCGGCACGGTGCGCGCATAGTCGCCTTCAGCGAGCATGCGCATTACCTCGAGGCCGACGCCCGTACCCATCGGATTGGCGTTGAAGGTCGAATGGGTCGAGCCGGCAGGGAAAACCGCTGGGTTAATCAGGTCTTCTTTCGCCCATACGCCGGACAGCGGATTGAGGCCGTTGGTCAGCGCCTTGCCGAAGACGAGGATGTCGGGTGTTACGCCAAAATGCTCAACGGACCACAGCTTGCCCGTGCGATAGAAGCCCATCTGGATCTCATCGACGACCAGCAGGATGCCGTGCTCGTCAAGGACCTGCTTCAGCTCCTTGAAGAAGTTCATCGGTGGTACGACGTAGCCGCCAGTGCCCTGGAGCGGCTCGATATAGAAGGCCGCGAACTCGCACTGCTTCGTCTTCGGATCCCAGAGACCGTGATACTCGCTTTCGAACAGGCGCTTGAATTGAGCGACGCAGTGCGAGCCCAGCTCTTCCTTCGACATGCCCTTTGGTCCCCGGAAGTGATAAGGGAAGGGTACGAACATGGCGCGGTCGGAGAAGTGGCCGTAGCGGCGGCGATAGCGATAGGACGACGTGATGGCCGAGGCGCCGAGCGTACGGCCGTGATAGCCGCCTTCGAAGGCCATCATCAGCGACTTGCCCTTGGCGTTGCGCACCAGCTTGAGGCTGTCCTCGACGGCTTGGCTGCCGCCGACGTTGAAGTGTACGCGACCTTTCTCGCCGAACTTGGCCTCCATATCCTGGCCGATCATGGCGGCGAGCTCGATCTTCTCCCGGTGCAGGTACTGGGAAGCGACCTGCGGCAGGGTATCGAGCTGACGGCGCACAGCATTGGCGAGGCGCTCGTTCTTGTAGCCAAAGTTAACTGCCGAGTACCACATTTGCAGATCGAGATATTCCGAGCCCGCGGCGTCGTACATGAACGAGCCCTGGCAGTCGGTGAACATCTTGGGCGGCGTGGTGTAGTGCACCGTGTCGCCATGTGAGCAATAGCGATCCTCGAGTGCGAGCAGCTCTGCCTCGCTCGCCCCGGAAGATGCAGCGCCTTCGGGCCATTGCACGGACTTGTCCATGGGGCTACTCGTCTCTCGATAGGTCGTGATTGGAAAGAGGCTCAATCAGTGTCTCGTCGAGCCACGCGGCAAGGAGCGTGGTGGCCTCCGCGAACGATTGAATCGGAAAGTGGGGAAGGCCGGTTGCGGCCGCGTGCCTTGCGAGTGCGCTTTTCGCGAGCACCAGCTCGACTTCTTCCGCAACGCAGAAGTCGGAACGGCCGTCACCAACGACGACGCGAACCGTGCCGGACGGGGCAGCGGCGAATTGACATTTGCAGTTGCCGGCAAGTGCTCGGCAGTCGGCGCGGCCGTGCGGGAAGAGAAGACGCCAGCGATCGCCACCGAGCCACTCGAGCTGGTTGGCGCGATAGGGAAGGTCGAGGCCGTGCCGCTCGAGAACCGCGCTCACCGTTCGGTCCAGTCCATCGGACACGACTGTGATGCCGACACCGCGTGAATGACAGAGCGCCACGAATCCGGGAAAGGCGGGGTCTATCTCGATGCCGCTGATAAATTCGTCGTACTGGTCGGGTGTCGCACGCATGAGCGCAATCTGGCGAACCATGCACTCGCGCGAGCCGATCAACCCGGCCTTCCATTCGTCTTCGACGGTTTGCCAGCCAGGCCCGGCGAAGCGCTCGAGCAGGCTGTCGGTCGTATCGTCGGTGGCGATGGTCCCGTCGAAATCCACCAGCACCTGACATTTCAAACGCGTGTTTGACACGCTGGCCCAACCCATTGATTGCCTGTCCGTAATCCGTCGAGGCGTTGCTGTGGATTTAGCAGTAGCGCCTCTCTAGCCGGCCGCATACACCGTGCCAATGGCCATCGTAAACGGCGGGTCACACAGCAACTCGTATGGCGATGTCTCGTAAGTGATTGACGAATCACTGCGTTCGCGCGTGGCGTTAACCACTTTCCGAGGAAAGTTGCGAGGGGGTGCGTGCACTGCGAGAAGCGGGTGTTGCGGGGGTGCAATACAACCCGCGTCGCTGGCGCTTTCAGGCGATGCGTCGGGCGCGTTCGAACACTCCAATGCAGATGTAAGCGGAGCATGAAACGCCGAGCGCGAGGAGATATGGCGCCTGCAACTCGAAGGCAAATTTTCCGACGGCCCAGACGACCGAGCCCGAAACAAGGGAGGCGATTGCTGCTGCCGCGCCGCCGAAGCGGGTGAAGAGGCCGAAGAGGGCAATGACGATGGCACCGGCACTGCCGAAGGCTGAAGCGAGCTCGACCAATTCCCTGATCGTCGCGACGGCGTGCGCCAGTGCCCACGCCACTGCGCTCAGCACCAATACTGAAAGCCTGACGGAATAGAGCCGACCGCGCGGGGAGAGGCCCGGGATCAATTTGACGATGACGTTGTGCGAAAGCTGTGCGGCAGGAGCATGCAATGCCGCGTGGACCACCGAGAGAATAGCGGATACGAGTGCGCCGACAAAAAGCGCGTAACCGATTGGCGGCAAATAGCTCTCGGCGAGCTTCGGGACGATCTGTTCCGGTTCGGTGAGGTCCTTGATCAAGGTTGGGCCGACCAGCCCGAGAAAGAGCGGAAAGAGCCCCATCGCCAAGTACATGAGGCCACCCGTGATGGTGCCACGTGCCGCCACCGATGCCGTACGTGCGCCGAGAAACCGCGAGATCAGCTCGACCGCGACAAGGCTACCGCAGAGCACGACCGCGAGATGCTCGATGCGATCGATCGGACTATCGTCGGGGCGTGTCGCAAGACTGAGCCGCGTCGGCTCGATGTTCGACAACGCGGTCATCGGTCCACCGAGAGCTGCGGCAACGAAAAGGGTGAGCACGACCAGCCCCACCATGACGCAGATGCCTTGCACCACATCCGTCACGGCATCAGCAAGCAGGCCGCCGACGACGGAATAGGCGCCGACAAGGAGAGCGGCAATCAGAACGGCCGTTTCGACGTCGAGCCCAGTCGTCGAACTCAGAATCTGACCGAATGCACGGACTTGCCCCGCCGCCCAAAGTACGGAGCCGGGCAAGAGGACGACAACGAAGAGCTTCTCGGTCGCGGGTGAATAACGGTCGCGCACCATGTCGGCATAGGTGACGATCCCGCGCCGCCACAAGGGCGCGGCGAGAAGTATGCCGACGATCAAAACGGCTGCGCCGTAGCCGAAGGGATCGGTCAGGCCGCCGGCGAGTCCCTTGGTATAGATTTCCCCCGCCGATGCGACGATGGCCTCGGCGCCGAACCACGTTGCGAACACGGAAAAGGCGACGAGCCCCGTGCCAAGAGAACGGTCGGCGAGGATGTATTGCCGTTCCGACGTCATGCGCCGGGACACCCACGCTCCGACGACAAATTGCAGGATGACGTAGCCGAGGATGCCGACGAGGGCATAATTATTCACGGCGGCTTTTCTCCCCTAGGATCCCCGCTCCTCCAACGCATTCCGCGACGTCGCCCTGCTATCTGCCACGCGCAGCACAGGACGTACGAGCCTTTCCACCGCTGCGTAGCACTCGGAAATAGTAAATCGGCGTTGCGTCGCTTATCTGTCACGCGAATGCCACGCTCTGGCGCCATCCGTGCCGTCGAGGCGAGGGCTCGGAGGAAGCGTGACGATCCGCAGGCGCGCAACAGTCATTGCAACAGTCGGTACTTTGGTACTGAATACGGCGCTAACCCAGGCGACGTTTGCGCAACCTTTTCCCGAGCGAGCTGCGACCGCGCGGCGCATGGTCGCGAGCGGCCCTGACGCCAGCCAGCGGCAGGACTACGAAGCCTGTCAGGCGCGAGACGAGGCGCAATTCCGTGACGCGATCGAGCGCGTCACCGTTACGGCTCTCGAAAACTCCGTACGGGGGTTGGATTATAGACCGATCGTTGCCGAAGCATGGCGAAAGGGCGACATCGACAACGTGCTGATGCGGCGGGTCGATGCTGTCCTCGAAGAGCTGACGCAGGAAACGAGCTGGAGCGAGCTGATTAAAAGCCTGGCCTCTCGCGAGACCCAGGAACGGCTCGCCAAGGCCGCTGCCGAGCGCGTGTATGGCTCGGACGATATGCGCCGGGCGATCGAGACGCTGGCGGTGAGCGTCGGACGTGTCGTCGGCCAGCGCCTGGAGCTGGCGACCGTGGATGCCGCGGAACCGACGACGCGCTGTCTGGAAGCCTTTCTTGGACCTCGCTACGGGACGACGGTCGCCCGCATTGTTGCGACGGATGCCGGCAAGGAGTTCGCGATCGATGCGGCCAAGGGCGTGGCGCCCGTTACGCGTGGCAGCGTGCTCGTCGAGAGTAAGGAAGGGTTGGCAGGTCTGGTTGCGGTCATTATGCGGCGCCAACTCGGCAACCTCGCCTCCCGCGTCGGGCAGCGATTGGTCGGTGCCGTGCTAGGGCGGGTCGTCTCGGTGGTCGCAGGCGGCATTGGTGTGGATCTCATCGCAAAGGCTATCAGGGAGCTGCGCAATGGCGTGCTTCCGATCAACGCTGCCGAGATGAAATCGCCGGCGACCCGAGACAAAGTGCAGATCGAGCTAGCTAACTCTGTTGCCACCGAAATCGAGGCGCATCTCAAGGAAATCGGCAATCGCACGGCAGACCGTGTGATCGATATTTGGCGGGAGTTCCGTAGCGCTCACGCCAAAGTATTGGAGCTGGCCGAACGGAACGTCGCGTTCAAGAACTTCGTCGACAATGTCTCGCCGTCGAATCTGGCTCGTCTCGACGAGATCGTGGCGCTGCAATTGGCGGCCGGTGGCGAGACGCAGCTTCTCGCGCGCGTTGCCGACGGTTCACTGGCGGAGGCAGTCCAGCGATGGCCGGCCGGCGTTCTGGAAATTGCCCGCGATAGGCGTTCGCTGGAGATGGGGTTCAAGTGGCGTGCGCTTTCCGGCGATGCGCTTATCCCCAAGGTGCTCGAATACGAGATCCATCGTACGGCCGATCCGTCGCAGCTCACGAGAGCAGGCCTCGAGCGCATCATAAACCTCGATGATCGCGTGGCGATCGGTCGGCTCGCGGCTCTTTCGACACGCGATCTCGAACCGTTGCTCGAGCTCGACGATGCCAATCTGAAGCGCCTTTCCCGCGCGTTGGATCAGGGGCAACTCGCAAGCCTCTCGGGCTATCTCACAGCACTCGATCGGCCGGCCGCAAAACACATGCTGACGGCGGTGGCGCAATCCCCGTCGCGCATGCAATGGGTGGCGCCAACGCATGTGCGCGAGGCGATCCTCGCCAGCCGGGATCAGGCCACGGCGGTGGACATGATGCTGCGTGGCGGCGAGATCCTGGATCTCGGCGAATTCGTGAGGAACGTCGAGCAGGTTCGCACCGGCGCGATTTCGCCCCGGCTGATACTCTGGCGTTATCCGATCGGGCTGGCGGTCATGGCTGTCATTGCGCTCGCCGTTCTGCTGATCGCGTGGCGCGCGATCTGGGGGCGCCGGCCTTCGCGAAAGCATGCCGCGCCCGAGGCTTGATTTCCCGAGGCGCTATCGTGCGCTCGTCTCGTGGGCGCAAACGCCTGTTAGCCGTTTTTCACAGCGCTTTACGTGCGCAAGCCAATCTTGCTAGTCGAGACGCGCGCTTTCGAGCGAGTCGCATCGCCGAGCCTTGCCGATCTCGACGGCCGCGCATTCGGGTGGGACGCGGGAAAGCTGGCAGCGGCAAGCCCGCGGGGAAAGAGGAGCACGACGCGGATGGGTCTCAAGGCACCTGGCATTTTATCATTCACGTCTTCGATGGTTCTTGCCGTCATTGCGGCGCTCTCGAAGTTTGCCTCCAGCGCCAGCATTCCGTTCGTTACGGGACGTGAGTTCGGGCTGGTCTTCGTCGCCTATCTGATCCTGGTCGTGGGCTGCATTGTGCGCGGTCTGTGACCTAGTTCGGGCGCGATTCAGATGCACTGAAGCATCATGTGTTCTTCTGTCGCGCGGCCAACGGCGCTCTGTCGGGAGACGAGTTGGTGACGCTTAATTCCAGCATGTCTTCGTGGCACGAATTCGATTCAGGCAGTTGGCGACGTCGCGCTCAGCGCGGCGCTCGTGATATCATGTTTGCGGTTGCGCTGACGGTTACGGCGGTGGTTCTGATCGGCGTGGCATGGCTTGGAAACAGCCGCGGCAGCGACGCTCGGCTGGGGCCATCGGCTGAGATCATCCGTCGTTGAAAAGATGAGATGCTGGCGCATGTGCGCTGGCATTTCGCTTTAGCGCGGGCACCGCGCAATAGGGCTGCGCATCCTGATTCTGATCGAGGTCTCGCCCTTCCCAAGGTTGCGCTGTCGAGGTTGCCATGATCGCCCATTGCTACCTTCGCCCCATTGGACGGATCAGCCATCCACCGCAGCGTATCACCACGACACCCGACAAGATCGTTCGGATCGGCAATGGCGACGAGGTCGCCTTTGCTGCGCTGGAAGTGATCGAACGTCATGCCGATTCGAAGGTTGATCGTTGCATCATCAGCCCACTCGAGGCTCGCGACGAGATCGCCCGTGGTGGCCAGCGCGCTGAACAGTTGCGCATCTCGCTTGCCGGCTTTGCGGCGCCTCGTACACATGTTGCCGGCGTGTCACTCGATCGCCCCCGCATCATGGGCATCGTCAACGTGACACCAGACAGTTTCTCGGACGGCGGGAACTTCGCCGGGCCGAAAGAGGCTATAGCGTTTGCCGAACGATTGGTAAGTGAGGGCGCGGACTTTCTCGACATTGGAGGCGAGTCGACGCGTCCTGGCTCCGATCCGGTGCCCTTGGAGGAAGAGTTACGCCGCGTCATTCCGGTGATCGAGGGACTGGTCGGTAAGGTCTCCGCACGCCTATCCGTCGACACGCGGAAGGCCGAGGTGATGCGACGGGCGGCGGCGGCGGGCGCGCATCTGATCAATGACGTCTCGGCCCTTGCGTTCGATCCGGAAAGCGTCGAGACCGTCGCGGAGGCGCGGCTGCCGGTCGTGTTGATGCATTCGCGAGGTGACCCGAAATCGATGCAGAAGGATCCACGTTACGATGACGTGCTGCTCGATGTCTTCGATGCGCTTGCCGCTCGCGTCGAGGTCTGCCTGCGCGCCGGCATCACACGCGACCAAATCGTCGTTGATCCGGGGATCGGCTTCGGGAAAACGCTAGATCACAATCTCCAACTTCTGGCCGGCCTCTCAATCCTGCATGGGCTTGGCACGCCCCTCATGCTCGGAGCGTCGCGCAAAAGTTCGATCGGAAGGCTGACAGGGACGGTCGATCCGGCCGAACGTGTGCCGGGCTCTATTGCGGCAGCGCTTTCCGGAGTCATGCAGGGCGCAAGCATCCTGCGCGTGCACGATGTGGCCGCTACGCGACAGGCGCTGACCGTGTGGGAGGCTGCGTTCCGCGGAGAAGCGCCGGCGATAGGCACCTGAACCGCATGCGCGGATGCTTTGGGAACATGGAGCGCTGGGCCTCCGGCCCGCTGTCACCAGCTCTTCTCCTGATTTCGGCAATAACGGTTGTGGCGCCAGCCGAGGCGCATGAAATCATACCGGGCGTGACGGGCTTTCCATCACTGCTGCTGCACCCGTTTGTCGCCGTCGAGACGGCGCTCCTCATGGCTGGATTGGCCGTCGTCGCGGGGGTGGCAGGGCGTGTACCTCCAATGATCTCTGGAGGTGCCGCAATTGTGATCGGCGCCATGGTTGGGGTGGCTCTACAATCATCGGCCGTGCTGCTTCCGGGTCTTTGGCGCGTGCCACTTGGCCTCGCCTTCATTCTCGGGGCGCTGGCGGCAACGGGGTGGAGGCTGCCCGCAGCAGGTGTCGTCGGGCTGGGGCTGCTCGTCGCCATTGCTATCGGTATTGCAATTCCACCGGAGCGTGCAGGACTCATCGGCCGCCTCGAAGTTGCGGCTGCAGTCGTCTCGGCAATTCTCTTGGTGATCCTCCTGATCGCTGTTCCGCGGATTGCCTTCGATCGCCTTCGTCCCGTTCGTGTGGCTGGGCAGATCCTCGGAGCGTGGATCCTGGCCATAGCATTGATGGGGCTTGCAATTTCTCTCCGCTGAAGGTGCCGGCGAACTGCTGATTGATGCCGTAATCCACACCCGCCATTCATGTTACATGATCCGAGGGCGTGACACGTGTTGCGCTGCACCATTGTGTCACGTAGACTTCACGAAGCGCTTGAGCGCGAAATCCTAAAGGTGCGCGTTATATTTGTGGCGTCGCCATCAGGAGTGGGTGGACCGATGAGCAATGACGGCGACACTCTGGAGATGCAGGACGATGAACCGTCCGTGCGTCTGGCGCGGCGCGGAGAGGGTGTGCCTCTCGGGTTGCGTCGGGTTCACGTCAAGACGTTTGGCTGTCAGATGAACGTCTACGACAGCGAGCGGATGAGTGAGGCACTCGGCGTGGAAGGCTATGTTGCCTCCGACTCGCCCGATGACGCCGATCTCGTCATTCTCAACACGTGCCATATTCGCGAGAAAGCTGCCGAGAAGGTCTATTCGGAGCTGGGCCGTATCAGGGCAATCAAGGTGCGTCGCGCGCGCGAGGGACGCGAGACCATGATTGCGGTAGCGGGCTGTGTCGCACAGGCGGAAGGCGCCGAGATCGTGCGTCGCGCGCCCGTCGTGGATCTCGTGATCGGCCCCCAGAGCTATCATCGTCTCCCCGGCCTGATCTCGCGCGTGCGCTCGGGGGAACGCGGCATTGTTGAGACCGAGTTCCCGGAAGAAGACAAGTTCGATCATCTGCCGGCGCGTACACCCAAGATCCGGCGCCAGCCAACGGCTTTCCTTACGGTGCAGGAAGGGTGCGACAAATTTTGCACGTTCTGCGTTGTTCCCTATACGCGCGGCGCGGAGGTTTCGCGGCCCGTGGCCCGACTGGAGGACGAGGCGCGGCAACTCGTTCGTCAGGGCGTTCGCGAGATCACGCTTCTTGGCCAGAACGTCAACGCCTATCACGGTGAAGGCCCCGATGGTGACGCTTGGTCGCTCGCCCAGCTTATTCACCACCTTGCCGAGATCGATGGCTTGGAGAGGTTGCGCTATGTCACCTCTCATCCGCGCGACATGACGGATGATCTGATCAACGCGCATGCGAGCGAAGCCAAGTTGATGCCGTACCTGCATCTGCCGTTCCAGGCGGGTGCCGACCGCATCCTGGCCGCCATGAACCGCAAGCACACGGGCGCGGAATATCTTGCCCTCGTGCGGCGTTTGCGAGCGGCGCGGCCCGATCTCGCCCTCTCGACCGACATTATCGTCGGCTTCCCCGGCGAAACCGATGGAGAGTTCGAGGCGACGCTCGGCATCGTGCGCGAGGTCCGTTTCGCCCAGGCCTATTCGTTCAAGTACAGCCCCCGCCCTGGCACACCCGCCGCGACTATGGACGGGCAGGTGTCCGAGCCTGTGAAGGCGGAGCGATTGCAGCGATTGCAAGCCCTGCTCGATGAACAGCAAGCATCCTTCGCAACCGATCTCGTGGGGCAAGTCGTTCCGGTTCTTTTTGAGCGTTCGGGGCGCAAGCCGGGCCAACTCGTCGGCCGATCACCGTACCTGCAACCCGTGCATGCCGAAGCGAGTGACGTATGGCTCGGCCGTATTGCGCCGACGATGATCGTCTCGGTTGGCCCGAATAGCCTCGCCGGCGTCATAAAAAATCAGTAGCTTTGAGCGATGCCTCCCTTAAAAATCTGTCGCGCGCGAGGGCTTGATCGGTGATAGCTTCGCCCCGTCCTCGTACGCACTGCTGAGGAGAGCACGATTGACAGAGGCTCGCGGACCGTTCCTATCGGGGGCGTCCAGGCCGCCTAAGGCCAACGACGACCAGCACAGCGTCGTCGTGACATTCGAAGACAACCGCCTGCTGCCGCGGCTGCTGGGTGAGTACGATTCGCACCTTGCTCGCATCGAGAGCCAGCTCGGCGTGACCGCTCACGCCAAGGGTAATGTGATTACGTTGACCGGGCCGAAAGCGGGTGCGGAGACGGCGCGCGAGGTGTTGTCGTCTCTTTACGATCGCGTCGCGAAAGGCGAGGCCATCGGCACGGGCGATATCGACGGCCTCATTCGACACGCCCGATCGGGATCGCCGAAGTCCGAGGGCATGTCCCAGATCCGCACGCGTCGCCGCATCGTGACAGCGCGCACGCCCATGCAGAGCGCGTATTTGCGCGCTTTGGAGCGCTACGATCTCGTCTTTGGCATAGGTCCGGCCGGCACGGGCAAGACCTACCTGGCGGTGGCCTTTGCGGCGGCCTGTCTCGAGCGGGGTCTCGTCGAACGCATCATTCTGTCGCGTCCGGCGGTCGAAGCCGGCGAGCGGCTCGGCTTTCTCCCCGGCGATATGAAGGAGAAGGTGGATCCCTATCTTCGTCCGCTTTACGATGCCCTTAAGGATGTGCTGCCCCCCGAGAAGGTTGAGAAGGATCTCGCCTCGGGCATTATCGAGGTAGCTCCTTTGGCGTTCATGCGTGGTCGTACGCTATCGCATGCCTTTGTCATTCTCGATGAGGCGCAGAATACGTCCAGTATGCAGATGAAGATGTTTCTGACGCGGATCGGCGAAGGCTCTAAGATGGCGATTACGGGAGATCCGAGTCAGATCGACCTGCCGCCAGGCCAGGAATCGGGCCTCGGACAGGCCGTTCGCCTGTTGAAGGACGTGAAAGGCATCGAGACCATTCGCTTCACGTCCGCCGACGTCGTGCGCCGCGATCTCGTTGCTCGGATTGTCGAAGCTTACGACCGCGTCGAGCGGACAGACCAGAAGATCGAGTAAAAGTCATTATCATAGATACGATGGATACGCCGGGCGACATAGGCCCAACGACGGTGGATGAGGACGGACACGAAAGTGAGCCTCCTCCTCGACGCTTGTCTCTCGAGGTGGTGATCGAGGCCGGGGATTGGCCTGATGCCGACACGATGGAGGCGCTGGTCGCCGACGTCGCACGCGTGCTCGGGGCTGCGCCCGAGATGACAGATTTGCTCGATGGTCCGGCGACCGCTTGTGTCGCATTTGCGGCCGACGCCGACGTTCGCACCCTGAACGCGCAGTTCCGCGGCAAGGACAAACCGACGAACGTCCTGTCGTTCCCCGCGCAAGCCCCTCCGCTGGACATGCTCGCGTTGGACGAACTGCGGCCCTTGGGTGACGTGGTGCTGGCGTCCGAGACGGTAGCAATGGAAGCTCGAGAACTCGGCATTCCCTGGTCCCATCACGTGCAGCATCTCGTCGTGCACGGCGTGCTGCATCTCCTCGGCCACGACCACGAGGCGGATGGCGAAGCCGAGATCATGGAGGCCCTCGAGACGCGCATTCTCGCCGATCTCGGGGTCCCCGATCCCTATCGCAGCAACGAGTGAGCGGCAGATAATGGCAAACTCGCACGATGCGACATCTCCTATCGCGTCTGAAAACGGCCACTCCGGCCAGAACGCTGACGGCACCCGAAGTCCAAGCGGACCAGGTTGGCTCAGCGCGCTTCGTGCCCGGCTTGGATTAGGAGCACAGCAGACACTGCGCGAGGCGCTCGAGGAAGCGGTTCGCACCGAAGCCGAAGGGGACACGACATTCTCACCGGTCGAGCGGGATATGCTCCTGCGTCTCCTGCGGTTGGGGGGACTTAGTGTCGAAGACGTCATGGTCCCGCGCGCGGATATCATCGCGATCGAGGAAGATGCGTCGATCGCCGAACTGATGCGACTCTTCAACGAGGCGGGCGTTTCACGAATCCCCGTCTATCACGAGACCCTCGACGACCCGAGGGGCATGGTCCACGTCAAGGATCTGCTGCGTTACCTGAGCGAAGGCGATCAGGGCAACAGCGATCAGGTAGGTGGCGGCGAGCCCACGTCAGGCGCAGAGACACCGTGCTCGGGGAGCGCCGGAGGCGACAATCTCAGTCGGCCGATCCGAACGGCTGGTCTGCTGCGCCCCGTGCTGAATGTACCGCCCTCGATGCCGGCCGTTAATCTGCTGATCCGCATGCAGGGAACGCGCAATCACATCGCGCTTGTTGTCGATGAGTACGGAGGTACCGATGGTCTCGTCACCATCGAGGACTTGGTTGAGCAGGTGGTGGGTGACATCGAGGATGAATACGACGTCGAGGAAGCGGCCAATATCACCGAGGACGCGCGGCACGGTCTCGTCGCCCAGGCGCGGACACCGGTTGCCGAACTGGAAGAGCATCTGGGCGTAAAGCTTTTGCATCCGGATGATGAAGGCGAGATCGACACGGTGGGCGGATTGGTGGTCGCCCGGCTCGGGCGCGTCCCGGTGAAGGGCGAACTCGTTTCGCACGAGAACGGTATCGGGCTCGAGGTGCTGGAAGCCGACCCGAGACGCGTCAAGCGTCTGCGCATCCACCGTCCTCCTGCCGAATCGCAGCAGACTGGCGTGAACGGGGGCTCAGCCGGCGAGCACAATCCAGGCGATGCCGAGAGGAAGGCGGGTCCGGCCGTAGAAGACCGCCCGAGCACCTAAATTCGAGAGGATCGTCTTGGCGCGCGTGGCCACAATCGGGCTGGCATTGGCTCTTCTTGCGCTCGTGCTCGCCACAGTGGCTGTCGGCTGGCAAATCGCACGCAGGCTTCCTAATGTGTCGGACTTCTGGCCGCTCGAGCTTTCGAAACCTGGTGGTTGGCTCCTCGATCGTCAGCTTGTGGATCTCCGCGAGGATCCGGCCCTGTGCGGGCGTGTCTTGAGGGCGCCTGAAATCGAGGCGAGCGCGGTGCCCGATGCGACACCACATCCGGGGTGCGGCTGGAAAACCGCGGTTGCGATCAGCAAGGTGGCGCACGCGAGGCTTGCCGTCAGGCCGGTTACCTGCGAACTCGCGGCTGCATTGGCACTCTGGATGCAGCACGTGGTCCAGCCAGCGGCGTCAGCGAAGCTCGGCAGTCGAGTGACTGCCGTCGAGCACCTCGGCAGCTACTCTTGCCGCAATATCCGCGGTAGTCCGGCCTTCGCCAATCATCCGAGTGAGCACGCGTCAGCCAATGCCGTAGACGTGAGTGGATTTCGTCTCGCCGACGGTCGGCACGTTACAGTGGTCGGTGATTGGGGGAAGGACAGCACGGCCGGTCGTTTTCTAGGCGAAATCCTTTCGGGCGGCTGCCGCTATTTTCGGGTCGCGATCGGCCCTGCCTATAACGCGGCGCATCAGAACCATTTTCATTTCGACCGAGGCCGCTGGCGCGCCTGCCGGTGAAAATCGGTATCGCGGAATTTCGGACGCCCGCATCGGCTTGTCAGCCGCCTTCAGGCAAACGATGGCGTGGCGGCACGACATCCTTGAATGCGTCGAAACCTTTCCAGGTTGGCTCCGTCGGGGGAACCCCTTCAACGGGCAAGTATTGGGATGGCTCGCCATCCTGCAAATTCGGAATATACCGCGGGCAATTCGGAAAGATGTGCTCGGGGGTGACGCGGATGAGGATTTGAGCCCCTGGCAGATCTTGCATCAGTGGATCATCAAAATGGAGGGTCGCTCGCCCATTCACCCGCAGCCTTCGCGGCTTTTCGCCCATCGTTATGAAAAGCAAGCCAACTTGGGGATTGCGTTTGATGTTGCCTAAAGTCTTGAACATGCCATTGCCGTCATAGTCGGGAAACGCGAGCATATCCGGTGCCAACACTTTCACGAAGCCTGGGGGACCGCCCTTGAACGAGCAATCCGGATGTCCTTCCGCATCGGCAGTCGCCAAAAAGAAGAAACCGACACTTTCGATGAACGATTTGTCTTCGTCTTTGAACCGGTCGTGCCAAAGTCGCTCGACGAGGCGGTCAGCCAGACGTCTCGAGCCGAATTGATCCTGAAGTTCGCGGTTGCCGGCGTGGTACATAGGCATGACGCACACCTCAATATCCAAGCGAATAGTTTACAGTCCGATCGTTCGCGATGATCGATTATTCTATCACGAGTTATCGAGTGACCAGTAACTATTGATAGCGTCGCCTTGGTTGCGGATTGGATCAATCCAGACCAACTGGTGTGCGTGTGGAGACGCGCACCTTGATCCTGGAAACAATGCCGATCCGTTTGACTTATGTCTGAGGGTCAGCCTTTGCAGGGCTCGCGCCAATCGCTCCGAGAAAACTCGCCAGGTTCTCGGTCATATGGTGGACGTGGGCAGGTGGCTCGGTCCACTCACGGATCTTGAGCTGGATCGGGTGGTCGATGTAGCTCGAGTGCACGAGGCACGTCGTCATGCCGAGATCGTGTGGCGGCTCCAGGTTGTGCGGCATATCCTCGAACATGGCAGCCTCAGCCGGCGAGACGCCGTGCGACACCAGCAGCTTATCGTAAGCCTCGCGCTTTTCTTTCGGAATGAAGCCGGCGTCAACGATGTCGATGATGTCCTCGAAGAGGTCGAGGATGCCGAGCTTCGTCGCCACGCGTTCGGCGTGCCGGTGCGAGCCAGCCGTGAAGATCAGTTTGCGGCCGGGCAGCCGGGTACTCGCGGCGCGCAGTTCGGGATGCTCCGGCACGCCGGCCAGATCGATGTCGTGCACAACCTCCCGGAAATCGGTCGGATCCATATTGTGAACCCGCATCATGCCGGCGAGTGTCGTGCCGAATTGTCGATAGTAGCTCTTCTGCAGATGCTTGGCGTAGGCGAACGGCACACCCAGGTACCGCTGAATGTACTCCGCCATTTTCTGGTCGACCTGGGCGAAGAGGTTGCATTCGGCGGGGTAGAGCGTGTTGTCGAGGTCGAAAATCCAGATTCGGGTCTGATCGAATCCGCGCACCCGCCGCGGGGTCGTCTGGCTGCTCACGCACTCAGCTCCTGTATTAGTCGCGACGGCATTCTTACTGCCTGACGTCGCGGCGTCTTGACCCGACCCGCTTGCCATAGCCTGCTCCGCCGTGATGGGATGATGATAATCCATTCCACACGCAACCCAACGGGGACAACTTCATGCTCACCATTTATGGAGTCTATCGCAGCCGCGCCACGCGCAACCTCTGGCTCGCGAAGGAACTCGGCATACCCTTCAAGCACGTTCCCGTTACGCAACCATATCGCGCACATGCCGCGCCGGTACATTGCCGCAGCGCCGACTTTCTGAAAATAAACCCCAACGGTCACGTCCCGTCGATCGACGACGACGGACTGATCCTGCATGAGTCGCTCGCCATCAATCTCTATCTGGCCAAAAAGCACGGAGGTCCGCTCGCGCCCGCAAACGTCGCCGAAGATGGACAAATGATGATGTGGTCGATCTGGGCCATTACCGAGGTCGAAGGAAGGGCGCTGGAGGTCATGCGCGATCCCAAGGGCGCAACGGCAGCACTCGAGGCGTTGAAAGGTCCGTTCGCCGTGCTGAATGAGGCTCTCGCCAAGTCGGGTTATCTGGTCGGAGACCGCTTCACGGTGGCCGACATCAACGTCGCCGAGTGCGTTCGCTACGCATCGGGGGCACAGCACCTTTTCGACGCCGCGCCGAACGTGAAGGCTTGGCTTGCAGCGTGTCAGGCCCGCCCAGCCTTCAAGGAGATGTGGGCCACGCGCGACGCTGAACCGGCGTAAGGGCGTCCCTGGTCAGCGATCCTGGGCTATGCTTCGTGCATTGTCCGGGATCGCAATCAGGTAGCTTCTGAGATGTTCGCGTTGGCCGGCTGCTCGTTTCAGCGGGCTCGGTCGCCGCGGTCAATCGCGTGAGCGGCGCACAATGGTGCCGACGCCGTGCTCGGTGAAAAGTTCGAGCAGCACGCAGTGCGGTACACGTCCATCGATGATGACGACGGCATCGACGCCAGCTTCCACGACTTCTATGCAGCCCTCAACCTTCGGGATCATACCACCGGTGATGGTGCCGTTGCGGATCAGCGCCCGAGCTTCATCAACGGTCAGATCTTTGATGAGCTTTCTGTCCTTGTCGAGGACGCCGGGTACGTCGGTCAGAAGCAGCAGGCGTTTTGCCTTGAGCGCGCCCGCCAGCGAGGATGCGAATGTATCGGCGTTGACGTTCAGCGTCTGGCCTTCGGCCGAAACGGCGACCGGCGCGATCACGGGGATCAGGTCCGAGCGCGAGATGACCTCGATGATCTCAGGGTTGACCTTCACGGGGTCGCCCACGAAGCCGAGATCGACCGCCTTGATCTCGTTCGTCTCGGGATCGGGCATCTCCGAGATTTTCCTGGCAATCAGCAGATTGGCGTCTTTTCCCGAAAGACCAACTGCCTTGCCACCCTGACGATTGATGCTGGAGACGATGCCTTTGTTGATCGATCCGGCAAGCACCATCTCGACGATTTCGACGGTTGGCTGGTCGGTCACGCGCAGGCCATGCACGAAGTCGGATTTGATGTCGAGGCGCTTCAGCATCGAGCCGATCTGTGGCCCTCCGCCGTGCACGACCACGGGGTTGATACCCGAAAGCTTGAGGTAGGCGATGTCTTTGGCAAAGGCATCGGCAAGGTCCTGGTCGACCATTGCGTTGCCGCCGAATTTCACGACGACGGTTTCATTGTCGTATCGGATGAGATGGGGCAAAGCCTCCGCCAGGATGCGCGCCTTGGTTTGCGCGTCTCCGTTTGCCTTCGGGCCTTCCACCAGCTCTTTTCCTGCCATCGACGTCACCTCCGGGGGGACCTTTTCTCGGGCGCACTTATAGCGTGTGGAGCGGCCGCGTCGAGACGGAACGCTAAGTCATCATCAGGTGGGTAAATGCTAATTCGATGGCGGAGAGAAGACGACCTCGCGGAAGACGGGATCGACGCGTTTGCCCCAACGGCTGTCGAACGCCTCCAGCATCGCTTCGGCGCAGGTGCGGCCGCTGTCGACCACTGCTTCGACGCACTGCAGGTGAATGCGCTCGTCGTCACCCTTGGGCGTCTTGACGTTTCGCGCCCTTAAGCCCTCGCCGGCGATCGTCACCACCTCGCGCGCGATGTCGAGCAGCTTCATGCGGCGGAAGCGCGAGGAGAGTGCGGTGCGGGGAACATCGTTGCGCAAGATTTCCCGCTCCTCGGCGGTCCAGCCTTTCACGACATCCCACGCGGCGTCGAGCGCCGTCTGATCGTAGAGGAGCCCGACCCAGAGTGCGGACAATCCAGAAATCTGCGGCGTCAATCCCGCATCTGCGCCGCGCATCTCGAGATAGCGCTTCAGGCGCACCTCCGGGAAGATGGTCGTGATGTGATCCGACCAGTCGTCGATGGTCGGTTCGATGCCTTTGAGATCAGGCCGCCCAAGCTTTTCCGAAAGCCGTCTGGCGAGAAAATCGCGGAACGAGGCACCGGCGACATCAATGTACTCGCCATCGCGATAGATGAAGTACATGGGCACATCGAGCGCGTACTCGACGTAGCGCTCGAAGCTCATTCCGCTTTCGAACACGAAAGGCAGGAGACCGGTCCGGGCACGGTCCGTGTCGCGCCACGCCTCGCTGCGCAGCGACAAGTAACCGGACGGTTTGCCCTCCTTGAAGGGTGACGAGGCAAAGAGTGCGGTCGCGACTGGCTGCAACGCCAGGGAGACGCGCAGCTTCTTGACCATGTCGGCTTCGTCGGAGAAGTCGAGGTTCACCTGGATGGTGGCCGTCCGGTACATCATGTCGAGGCCGTGCGCGCCCACCTTCGGCATGTACCGCGTCATGACAGCGTAGCGCTGCTTCGGCATTTGCGGTGTCTCGGGGAGCGTCCACTTCGGCGAAAATCCCGTGCCGAGAAAGCCGAGCTTCAGGTCGCGCCCGATCGTGGTCACCTCGTCGATGTGCTGCCGTGTCTCGGCATCGACCGCGTGTAGATCTGCGAGAGGGGCGCCCGATAATTCGAACTGGCCGCCCGGTTCGAGCGATACGGTTGCCGGGGGCTCGCCTTCGGGGCGCTTCAGGGCAATGATCGTATCGCCCTCATGGATCGGTTCCCAGCCATAGCGACCGATCAGCTCCTCCATCAGGGCACGAATGCCGCGTGGACCCTGATAGGTTACTGGTTGGAGGTCGTCCGTGCGGAACGGTATCTTCTCGTGCTCGGTACCGATGCGCCATTCCGATTTCGGCTTCGAGCCCACTGCGAACCATTCGACCAGGTCGTCACGGGAGCCGATGGGCGGAGCGGACGAGGCTGCCTGACGGGTCGACATGCTTAAACCTCGGTTGAACGTTTGGAACCCGCCGCAGACGTGTCCCACGGCTCGGAGAGCGTCCACTTATGGCGTTGGCTGCGAGGCCGCACAAGCCCTTGACGCACTCTTGAATGGGCGACGAACATAGTGATCTTTTCTCCGAAGCCACATTAGTTTTGCTCAAGCATCTCTTGGACCGCTGTCGGCCGTTCGCTGGTTCTCATCATCAGCGCCAGTCGCCCAGCACCGCGTTGACAAGGGCCAGTGCCGCCACCGCGGCGGTATCGGCTCGCATGATGCGCGGGCCGAGGGCAAGTCGAACGCATCCGGGCAGGCGCACCAGCAACTCGCGCTCCTCCACTGAGAAGCCTCCCTCCGGCCCGATCAGCACGGCGAGAGGGCCAGGATCGACCGCTTTCAACGCCGCCACCGGATCCTGGACCGGCGCGTCCTCGTCACAGAAGACGAGGCGTCGGGCGGCGTCCCACGTTTCCAGCATCCGTTTCAGAGACACCGGTTCTGCGACGTCTGGGACGCGAAGGATGCCGCATTGCTCGGCGGCTTCGATGACGTTGGCGCGCATGCGATCGAGGTTCACACGCTCGGCCATAGTGTGCTGCGTGATGACTGGCACCAGCCGCGCGGCCCCGAGTTCCGTCGCCTTTTGCACCATGTAATCGAGACGTGCGCGTTTCAGCGGCGCGAAGAGATAATGAAGATCGGGACCGCCAGCCTGCGCGCGGGTCTGCTGCTCGATAACGAGGTCGGCATCGCGGCGGCCTTGGCGAACGATGTGAGCACGCCATTCCCCGTCGCGTCCGTTGAAGATGTGAACCGCGGCACCGTCAACGAGGCGCAGCACATTGACGAGGTAGTTGGCCTGTTCTCGCGACAGAGCCAGGGTGGTACCTTCCGCGAGATCGTCCGTCACGTAGAGGCGCTGCGCCCGGAAGTCATAAGCGTCGTTCATGGTGCCATCTCTAGCGCGACGCCCCTCGCTTGCAATAGTCCGCGCACCCTAGATCCGCACGACGTCCGTGAGATGTGGCCCGAGGTTGTGGTCTCGCGTCTTTGTCAGATCTTTTGCCAACTCGCCCGCAATGGCGGCTGAAACGCGGCTGCTGAATGCTTGGCGCAGCATCCCGAGCGCTGTTGGTGGCGCAACGACGATCAGGCGGTCGAAGGCATCGGCCTGCAACTGCGCGTCAAGCTGGTCGGCAATCATTTCGAGGTAGCTTCGCTTCAGTTGCTCGCGCGGATCGGTTGGCGGGGACATCGGATGGCGTGTCGCACTACTCGATTCGAACGAGCGACCCTGCCGGTCGGCAACGATCTCGTGGGTCGAGCTCGGCAACGCCGATTCCGAGGCCAAACCATCCACGGGGTACACGCCCTTTCCAGGTCCCAGATTCTCGACGACACGAGCTCGCCCTGCGTCAGCGATGAGGATCCAGGTGCGAATGGATTTCATGCCTACACTCCTTGACCATGGAGAATCGTACTTCAGTCGTCGCTACGCTGGGACATTCGTCGCCTGTGCGGCATGACGCTGGTCATTTCACGCCACGTTGCGGCGCGTTCCGCCCGCGCTTAGTGTCCGGCCATGACCTCTCCAGCTCACACCGCACCGACCGTTCCCGACGCTCGCCCCGGAAACTGGGTGGATCGACTGGCGCCGCGCGGCCTGCGTCCGTATCTCCGTCTGGCTCGTTTCGATCGTCCGATCGGCGCCTGGTTGCTTCTGTTTCCATGCTGGTGGGGGCAGGCCATGGGCGAGCTGGCCTCCGGCCGTGCCTATCCCAACGTCTGGTCTTTGCTGTTGTTCCTGGCCGGCGCCTTCGTCATGCGAGGTGCGGGCTGCACTTATAATGACATCGTGGATCGTGACATCGATGCCGGCGTAGCCCGAACGCGCGGCCGTCCGATCCCATCAGGCGAGGTGACCGCGTCGCAGGCTGCCGCCTTCATGGTCGCGCTCTGCCTAATCGGTTTGGTGGTGCTGCTGCAATTCAACACGACAACGATATGGCTCGGCATCGCCTCGCTGGGGTTGGTGGCTATCTATCCATTTATGAAGCGGTTGACGTACTGGCCGCAGGTCGTTCTTGGCCTCACATTCAAGTGGGGTGCGCTCGTCGGATGGACGGCCGCGCAGGGTTCACTCGCCTGGCCGGCCGTGATGCTTTATGCCGGCTGCGTGCTCTGGACAGTCGCCTATGACACAATCTATGCCCACCAGGACAAGGAAGACGACTTGGCGCTTGGCCTGAAGTCGACGGCCATCCGTTTCGGAGATGCAACCCGCCAGTGGCTTATCGGCCTTTATGGCTCGGCGTTGTTGCTGTGGGGCGTTGCGTCCCTGCAAGCCGGTGCTGGGGTGGGCACCTTCCTGGCGCTCGCTATCTGCGGCGGCGGTTTCGTTTGGCAGGTGGCGACGCTCGATACCAGCGATCCCGCCAATTGTCTCAGTCGCTTCAAATCGAACCGATTCATCGGCTGGATTTTCTTCGCGGGGCTGGTTGCCGATATGATGATCGGTCAATGAGATGCTGGACGCTGGCGCCAGCGCGGCCAGCCGGGGGCGTCAATGAGTGAAGATTCCGATCCGATCCAGCGGTCCGCTCTAACTGTCGCTGCCGCTCAATGGCCCGATCTCGCCGGTCGGCTCGTGATGCGTGATGGTGCCCAAACTCATGTCCTGCCCATACGCGTCTATTTCGAGGACACCGATTTTTCCGGCCTCGTCTACCATGCCTCCTATGTACGCTGGTGTGAACGCGGGCGGTCGGATTTCCTACGGCTTCTCGGCAGTGAGCATCGCGCGCTGATCGAGGGGGTGGGCGGAGAGGCTGCGGCGTTCGTGGTCCGACGCCTCAATCTCGAGTATCTGAAACCGGCCCGGATCGACGATGTGGTCGAGGTCACGACCAGAGTCAAGGCGATGACGGCCGCCACGCTGGTGCTGGCGCAAGCCGTATCGCGCGGCGGAGAGGTTCTGTGCGAAGCCGAAGTCACGGTCGTCCTGGTTTCGCTCGGTGGCAAGGTCCTGAGGCTGTCGGCCGCACTAAGGGCGAGCCTGGCCGGAAAGGGCTGAAACAGGCGTAGCATGGGCTATGCTCGCAGGTTGGTGGAATGATGGTGCCCAGCGAGGGCAGCCGAAGGCGTGAGGAACGAAAGCGATGGCCGCAGCCGAGGACACTTACGACTACATCATCGTCGGCGCAGGCTCGGCGGGTTCGGTGCTGGCCAACCGTCTTTCTGAAGACTCGCAGAATCGCGTCCTGCTGCTCGAGGCCGGCGGCAAGGATAATTACCACTGGATTCATATTCCGGTCGGGTACCTCTACCTGATGGGCAACCCACGTGCCGACTGGTGCTTCCAGACAGCGCCGGAACCGGGTCTCAATGGCCGCGTGCTCAACTATCCGCGCGGCAAGGTGCTCGGTGGCTGCACGTCCATCAATGGCATGATCTACATGCGGGGCCAGGCGCGCGACTATGACCGCTGGCGTCAGATGGGCAATTTCGGGTGGGGCTGGGACGATGTGCTGCCCTACTTCAAGCGCCATCAGGATCAATGGGCCATGGAGCCCTCGGCCTTCGACGGATTGCACGAACGCGGCGGCGAATGGCGTATCGAGAATGCCCGCGTGCAGTGGGAAATTCTTGATGCGTTCCGCGAGGCCGCGTTGGAGGCAGGCATTCCGAAAACCGACGACTTCAACCGAGGCGATAACGAGGGTTGCGGCTATTTTCACGTCAACCAGAAGTCGGGTGTTCGCTGGAACACAGCGAAGGGGTTCCTTCACCCGATTGCGCACCGGAAAAACCTGACCATCGCGACGCACGCTCAAGTGCAATGGCTTTCCCTCGAGGGAAAGCGCGTTACCGGCCTCGTATTTCGCCAGAACGGAGGCCCACGAACGGTCCATGCCCGGAGAGAGGTCATCCTGTCGGCGGGCGCGATCGGTAGCCCGCAACTGCTTCAGGTCTCGGGCATCGGTCCCGGTGCGGTGCTTCAGAAGCACGGCATCAAGGTGCTGCACGACCTTCCTGCGGTCGGGGAGAACCTGCAGGACCATCTGCAGATCCGCTGCGCCTACAAGGTTGAGGGCGTGACGACCATGAACGAGCAGTACCAGAGCTACGTGCGGCTCGCGAAGATCGGGTTCGACTATCTGGTGAGCAAGCGGGGCCCGATGACAATGTCGCCCTCACAACTCGGCTGCTTTACGCGCTCCGATCCATCGCGGGATACGCCGAATATCCAGTTCCACGTTCAACCGCTGTCGCTGCCGAAGTTTGGCGACCCGCTGGATCCATTTCCGGCTTTCACTGCGAGTGTGTGCAACGTGCGTCCGACGAGCCGGGGCTGGGTTCGCATCACGTCGCCGGACCCGGATGTTCCGCCGGAGATCAGGCCGAACTATCTCGCGACCGAAGACGACCGCCGTGTCGCTGCCGACTCTGTGCGCGTCACACGTCACATCATCTCGATGCCGGCGCTGCAGAAATACAAGCCGGTCGAGTTCCGTCCCGGTCTCGAGATCGACGGCGACGAGGCCCTTGCAAAAGCGGCCGGGGATATCGCGTCGACCATTTTCCATCCCGTTGCCACGTGCATGATGGGACCGAGCGACAACGCAGTCGTCGACGAGCGCCTGCGCGTGAAAGGTCTCGATGGGTTGCGCGTCATCGACGCCAGCATCATGCCCGCCATCACGTCGGGTAATACGAACGCGCCTACGATGATGATCGCGGAGAAAGGCGCCGCGATGGTGCTGCAGGATGCCCGCGCGATGGCACGAGCCTGAGTCGGACTGTTTCGTGACCCTGAGGCCGGCAGTCTACATTGCATCTTGCGCGGGTGCCACTTGGCGATGCCGCCGCTGGCCTTGAAACCGATCTCTCAAAGCCCATGTTGAGGGGACCACGTCGTATCAGCGCAATGTCTGGAGGTCCCTACCGAATGAAACGCTTTGCTTTGCCGATGATTTGTGCCGCCGCCATCTCGGGCTTCGCAGTGAACACTCCTGCGCTGGCCGATCGGGCTCCCACGCCCGAGGAACGGACGCGCATCGAGGCGGCCGTCCGCGAGGCAGGGTACAGGAGTTGGGAAGAGATCGAGTTGGACGATGGCCTCTGGGAAGTCGACGACGCGGTCGATGCCGAAGGCAAGCAGTGGGATCTGAAGCTCGATCCAAAGACGATGGCTATCGTCAAGCGCGTGCGGGATTAATCAGCAGCTTTGCCGGCTGAACCCGATCTGGTTTTCGATAATTGCTCGAGAGGCGCGGTCCAGTGGATCGCGCCTTCAGGCTATCTCCCCGGCCATGAAGGCGGGAAGCCAAGCCTCGTTCGTTGCCTTGAGCTGCACCAGCGGCAGAGGTTGTTCGCCCTTGAGTGTCAGGCTGTCGCCACCGACGCGGCCGACGATGCGGGCGGCAAGTGCCAGTAGGCGGGCTCGCTCGGCGATCTCTTCGGCGGTGGACGGCTGGCAGGCGATCAGGTAACGGCCTTGGTCCTCGCCGAACCAGATCGCGTGGTTCGGTAGGCGGCCTTCATAGGGAAACAGCTCAACGCCCTTGCCGCCGGCGAGTGCCATTTCTGCGAGCGCAACAAGTAGGCCGCCATCCGAGATGTCGTGCACAGCCGATGCCTTGCCTTCGCGGATGAGTGCCCGCACCAGATTGCCGGCCTTCAGCTCGTCGGCCAAATCGACCGGTGGCGGGGCGCCCTCGTTCTTGCCCGTCTCGATAAGCTGGTAGAGCGACTGGCCGAGATGTCCCTGCTCGCGGCCGACCATCACGATCAGGTCGCCATCGTGTTTCAGGCGCAGATCGGCCGTGCGGTTGATGTCGCGGACGAGGCCGACGGCGCCGATCGCCGGCGTGGGAGGGATGCCCTTGCCGTTGGTCTCGTTATAGAGCGAGCAGTTGCCGGACACGACCGGGTACGACAGTGCCTCGCACGCTTCCTTCATCCCCTCTACCGCTCCAACGAACTGACCCATCACCTCGGGGCGCTCGGGGCTAGCGAAGTTCATGTTGTCGGTGATGGCCAGCGGCTCGGCTCCGACCGCCGTGAGATTGCGCCACGTTTCGACGACTGCTTGCTTGGTTCCCATCACCGGGTCGGCGAGGCAGTATCTCGGCGTCACGTCGCAGGTGGCGGCGATGCCCTTGGTGGTGCCGTGGACGCGGATCACTGCCGCGTCGCCGCCCGGGCGTTGGATGGTGTCGCCCATGACGGTGTGATCGTATTGCTCCCAGATCCATCGGCGCGAAGCGAGATGCGAGGTGCCCATCATGTGCTCGAGGCACGAGAGAATGGCGTTCGGCGCGGGCACCCATTCGGGCAGGATCAATTTCGGCGGGGGCGTTGGCACCCAGGGGCGCTGGTAGATGGGGGCGGAGTTGGCGAGCTTGTCCACCGGCAGGTCGGCTTCGATTTCGCCCTTGTGGCGCACGATCATGCGGCCTGTGTCGGTGGTCTTGCCGATGACCGCGAAGTCGAGGCCCCATTTGCGAAAGACCGCCTCGGCTTCTGGCTCGCGGCCGGGCTTCAAGATCATGAGCATGCGCTCTTGGCTTTCGGAGAGCATCATCTCGTAGGCCGTCATGCCCGTTTCGCGCTGGGGTACGTGATCGAGGTCCAGCTCGATGCCGACGCCGCCCTTGTCGGCCATCTCGGACGTGGATGAAGTGAGCCCTGCGGCGCCCATATCCTGGATGGCAATGATGGCGTCGGAGGCCATCAGTTCGAGGCAGGCTTCGATCAGCAGCTTCTCGGTGAACGGATCGCCGACCTGGACCGTCGGCCGCTTCTCGGCTGAGTTCTCGTCAAACTCGGCGGATGCCATGGTCGCGCCGTGAATACCGTCGCGGCCGGTCTTCGAGCCGACATAGACCACCGGAAGCCCGACGCCTTTAGCGGCCGAGTAGAAGATCTTGTCCTGTTTGGCGAGGCCAACGCACATGGCATTGACAAGGATATTATTGTTGTAGGCCTCGTCGAAGTTGGTTTCGCCGCCCACCGTCGGCACGCCGACGCAGTTGCCGTAACCGCCAATGCCGCGCACCACGCCCGAGACGAGGTGGCGCGTGCGGTGATCATCCGGGGCGCCGAAGCGCAGTGCATTCAGGTTTGCCACCGGGCGGGCGCCCATCGTGAATACGTCGCGCATGATGCCGCCGACGCCGGTCGCGGCGCCTTGATAGGGCTCGATGAACGAGGGATGGTTGTGACTTTCCATCTTGAAGACGGCTGCGTCGCCGTCGCCGAGATCCACGATGCCGGCGTTCTCGCCCGGGCCCTGGATCACCTGCGGACCGCTCGTCGGGAGTTGCTTCAACCAGTAGCGGGTGGATTTATAAGAGCAGTGCTCCGACCACATCACCGAAAAAATGCCGAGTTCCAGGAATGTTGGATCGCGACCCAGGATGCCGAGCAGGCGTTGGTACTCGTCGCCCTTGAAGCCGTGGCTGGCGATGACCTCGGGCGTGATGGCGGGATAGGACGTGGCGCTCATGGGGCTCGTCGGCTCGTGAATGGCATCTCTTAGTCGAGGCTTATAGCGGGCGAAGTCGCGCTTGTCTCATGCACCGGTGGCGCTGCCGTTTGGCAGGGAAGAAGACTTAGCCAACTTGTTCCAAGAATCGTAATATTGTGTATTTTTATCAATCGATTGATGTCGTGGCGCAACGGCCCCTGCATATTCCGGCAGTTTGCGCTATATTCGAAGGCAAATCGTCGGCCTTGAACCGAAGGATTTCGACCATGAGCACCGCTGCCCCCCGGACGCCGCGTCCGCGTCCAAAGGTTATGACAATGACCCCCGCTGCGGCGCAGCGGGTCCGCAAGTTGATGGAAGCGCAGGGATCGTCGATCGCCGGTCTGAAGATCGGGGTCAAGAAGGGCGGTTGCGCGGGCATGGAATACACCATGGACTGGGTCGAGACCGCGTCGAAGTTCGACGAGGTGGTCGAGCAGGATGGCGCACGGGTGATCATCGATCCGCAGGCCGTGCTTTATTTGCTCGGCACGGAGATGGATTGGAAGATCGACCGTTTGTCGTCGCAGTTCGTCTTCAACAACCCGAACCAGTCGAGTGCGTGCGGATGCGGCGAGAGCGTGACGCTGATCCCCGTGTCACGTGAGAAGCTCGAGGCGGCGCAATCGTGAGCGGTTCGGCCAGCGCGACGCCCGAGCCATCGTGGGTCGGTGACGTCATCCGATTTTGGCTCGACGAAACGCCCGCCGAGAAGCGCTTCAAGAAGGACACGGCGTTCGACGACGAGATCCGAGCACGGTTCGGGGCCGTTTATGAAGCGATTGCGGCTGCACCGCCGAAGGGCGATGCGCTAACGCCTCGGATTGCGCTCGCGACGCTGATCGTGCTCGACCAATTTTCGCGCAATATGTTCCGTGGAAACCCGAAGGCGTTCGCCGCGGATGGCGTTGCGCGCAGCATTGCACGGGCGGCAGTCGATGGTGGCCTCGATAGGCAACTCGACGTGGCAGCGCGGTTCTTTATCTATCTGCCGTTCGAGCACAGTGAGGACATTGTAGATCAGGCGCGGTCGGTGGATTTGATTGCGACTCTCGGCAATGCCGAATGGGATCGGTACGCAATCGCTCATAAGGAGATTATCGAACGGTTCGGACGTTTCCCGCATCGCAATGACGTTCTGGGGCGCGCGTCGACGGACGAGGAAATCGCATTTCTGAAGGAGCCAGGCAGCTCGTTTTGAGTGCCTGCCGTTCGCGCCCATTCGGCATTCCCCAAGCAGGGCGAGCGATGGCTAATAGCGAATTGAAACTTATTCTCGAAGAAATGCTGGCGCCACTCGGCCCGGTGGCCCTCAAGCGGATGTTCGGCGGCTATGGGCTGTTTCTGGACGGATTGATGTTTGGGCTCGTCAGTGGCGACCGCCTCTATTTCAAGACGAGCGAGGCGGGACGTGCTGCGTTTGAGGCTGAAGGACTCGGGCCGTTCACATACATAAAGAAGAATGCGCCGGCGGTGCTCACAAGCTACTGGCAGGCGCCGGAGCGCCTGCTCGATGAACCGGATGAAATGGTCGCGTGGGCGCGAACGGCACATCGGGCGGCTGTCGCCGTACAGAAGGCAAAGGCGAAGCCGGTGCGTACGGCCTCGAAGCGAGCAGCGGGAAATAAAGCCGTTTAGGCTCGAGCTATCGCATGAAACGTCTCAGATGAATGCCTTCGCCGCGAGATAGACGCCGAGCGCGAGAAGCCCAATGAAGAACCAGCGCCGGAATATCTGCGGCGCCATGCGCCGGCGCAGCGTTTGGCCGCCCCACATGCCGAAGCAAGCGAGTGCCAGCGCGATCACCGTCTCCGATGCCATGTCGAAATGAAACGCGCCTTCTGCCGCAACATTTACGGCAAGGGCAAGTGTCGAGATCGTGAAGGACAATCCCAGAGCCTGAACGAGTTCCTCTTTTTCGAGGCCGACCGCCTGCAGATAGGGAACAGCTGGAATAACGAATACGCCAGTTGCTGCTGTAATGAGGCCCGTTACCGCTCCGATGATTGGAGACATCACGGGCTCCCATTTTTTGGGTGTCGGCATGCGAATGGCCGCCAAGCCGGTGATCGCATAGACGACGAGGGCGATGCCGAGGAGCGCAGGGCCGTAGCGTGCGCTTGCGCCGGTCATCAAGCCGAGGCCGGCCCACGTGCCCAGGCAGATACCTACCATCATCAACCAGAACCGGCGAAGCACGGATAGCAATCCCGGCCCGGCGATCATCTGCCAGACGTTCGTGATGAACGATGGCAACAGCAAAAGCGCGGCCGCTTGGACCGGCGGCATCACGATCGCAAGCAGTCCCATGGAAATTGTCGGCAGACCGAGCCCGATCACGCCCTTGACGAAACCGGCGGCGATGAAGACAGCGCAGACGAAGATGAAGGTTTGGTCGATCATGCGGCGACCCTGCTCGATCGAGGTCGATCTCGCAATGCGGAGGATTCGAAGTTAGATTTCGTTTTAGACGAAGGCAGGAGAGCGAGGACATGCGGTTCGATCTGGTCGATCTACGGCTATTCCTCAATGTCGCGGATGCACAGAGCATTACCCATGGGGCCGAGCGCTCGCATCTCGCGCTCGCTTCGGCGAGTGCGCGCATCAGCGGGATGGAGACGGCGCTCGGGACATCGCTGCTCGTGCGGGACCGGCGTGGCGTGACGCTATCGCCGGCGGGAGAATGCCTGGCCGATCATGCCCGGCTGATCATGGCACAGGTCGAGCGCATGAAGGGTGATCTCGGGACGTTCGCGCGCGGTCTGGCGGGAAGCGTTCGGCTGCAATCGAATACGTCGGCGCTCAGCGAGCATCTGCCGCGCGTGCTCGCAGCGTTTCTCAAGGCCAATCCCACGATCAACATCGAGGTTGAGGAGCGCGAAAGCCTGATCATTGCCGAGGCGATTGCGTCGGGCGCGGCCGACGTGGGGATCGCGTCTACGGCAGCGCTTCCGGATACGCTGGAGTGCTTTCCGTTTCGTGAGGACGTGCTCGTGCTGGTTGTTCCGCACGGTGACCCGCTTGCGGGGAAGCGTTCCCTGGCCCTGGCCGATGTCATCGATCGGGCATTCGTCGGTCTGCCGCGCGAAAGTGCTTTGCAACGTCACGTCGCGAGTCATGCCGCGAAGCTCGGCGCAAAACTCAGCATTCGTGCGCGTGTGCCGAGCTTCGAGGCGGCGTGTCGGATGATCGAGACCGGCGCCGGAATTGCCGTCGTGCCGTCGGTCTCGGCCTCACGGTATCGACGGAGCATGAAAATCAGCCTCGTGAAGCTCAGCGACGCCTGGGCCAAACGAAGCCTGGCGATTTGCGTGCGGCGGCTGAGTGCGTTGCCTCCCGCCGCACAGCAACTCGTCGAGCATCTGAGGAAAGCCACCGTTGCCTGAACAAGCGGTTGGTTTCCTATGCGCGGTTCAGCTCTCGAAGAACCGGTTCGCCGGTCGCGGCAATCCCAAATGCTCGCGAAGCGTTGTCCCTTCGTAGGCGGCACGGAAACGCCCTCGCCGCTGCAGTTCGGGTATCACGCGATCGCAGAAGTCCTCGAGGCCGCCGGGCAGATACGGGAACATAATGGTGAAGCCGTCGCATGCGTTCGCGTCGAGCCAGGATTCCATCTGATCTGCGATCGTTTCGGCGGTGCCGACCAGAGCGAGACCGGCATAGCCTCCCAAGCGCTGGGCAAGCTGGCGGACGGTGAGGTTTTCGCGACGCGCCAGCCGGATGGCACGCTCGCGTCCCGACTTGGACTGATTGGATTCGGGGATATCGGGTAAAGGGGCATCAGGATCGAACTTGGATGCGTCCGCGCCCAATGCGATCGACAGCGAGCCGATCGCATTGGCGTAATCAACGAGGCTGTCGAGATGCGCGCGTTTGGCGTGGGCTTCGGCGACGGTGCCCCCAATGACGACGAAGCATGCCGGCAGGATTTTCATGTGGTTCGGATCGCGGCCGATTTTGGTCATGCGGCCTTTGACGTCGGCATAGAACTCGCGAGCGGCCTCGATGTCGCCTTGCGAGGCAAAGACGGCTTCCGCTGTCTCGGATGCGAGTTTGCGACCGGCCTCCGATGCTCCGGCCTGGACGACCACTGGCCAGCCCTGGATCGGGCGCGCGATGTTGAGCGGACCGCGGACCGAGTAGTCGCGTCCCTTATGGCCGAGCACGTGCATGCGTGAGGGATCGAAATAGATGCCTGACGCCTGATCGCGAATGAAGGCATCGTCGGCGAAGCTGTCCCAGAGCCCGGTTACGACGTCGAAGAACTCGCGGGCGCGCTCGTAGCGCTCGCCATGCTCCATGTGTTCCTCCAGCCCGAAGTTCAACGCGGCATCGGGGTTCGAGGTCGTGACGATGTTCCAACCGGCACGCCCACCCGAGATGTGATCGAGCGAGGCGAACCGGCGGGCGATGTGAAACGGGAGATCGAAGGTGGTCGATCCGGTGGCGATGAGGCCGATCCGCTCGGTCGCCTGCGATAGCGCAGACAGCAGCGTGAACGGCTCGAACGAGGTGACCGTGTGGCTTCGCTTCAGCGCCTCGACCGGCATGTTCAGCACAGCCAAGTGATCGGCCATGAAGAACGCGTCGAAGCAAGCGGCCTCGAGCCGGCGGATCATCTGGCGAAGGTGACTAAAGTTGAAGTTGGCATCGGGCCAGGCGCCGGGATAGCGCCAGGCGCCTGTGTGGATCGATGCCGGCCGCATGAAGGCGGCAAGATGCATTTGTCTCATGATCAACGCCCCTGCTTATGTCTGCAGATTGGGCCGCAACTATAATCCAGTACCGCAAACTCGTCCTCTTCCCTTGAATGACGGCCAGTTGACAATGTCCGGATAAGCTGTGCTGACTTATAATAAGCCATGAAGCTATTTCTTCGAGATGATGACGACGGACCCATATCTGACCCGGTCTCTGGGCTTTTTGCTCGCGGATGTTTCCCGCCTCATCCGACGTCGGTTCGATTCGCGCGCACGTGATCTGTGTTTGACGCGTGCGCAATGGCGCGTGCTCGCACAGCTTCGGCGGCGCGAAGGCGTCAACCAGGCATCTCTCGCGGAAATTTTGGAAATTGAGCCCATCACGCTCGGTCGGCACATCGATCGGCTGGTGGACAAGGGGTTTGTCGAGCGACGGGCCGATCCCGCCGATCGGCGTGCATGGCGCCTCTATCTGAGGGCGGAAGTGCAGCCGATTTTGAACCAGTTGCGTGCGATGTCCCAACTGACGCGGGACGAGGCGTTGCGTGGCATCCCGGAGGAGGACGCTGACCGGATCATCGAGCTGCTTCTGAAAATCAAAGAAAACATGCTGGCCCTCGACGCCGCGAAGACGGACGCGCAGGGCGACGAGGGGCGAAGGTGAGGAACGTCCATGCAGAAGTTGACGGCCGAGAAGGTCGGTGGAGCGGCTGATGCGGAGACGTCGGCAAGGCCCAGGGTGCGGCGGCGCTGGGCGTGGCCGACGCGACGCTTTCTCGCGACTCTGCTGATCGCAATCGTCGGCCCGCTCGCGGCGGCAATCGTTGGCGGTTACCTCTATTTTGTCAGCGGCCAGATCGTGACGACCGACAACGCCTACGTGAAAGCCGACAAGATCGCCGTGAGCTCGGTCGTGTCGGGGCAGGTGGTCGAAGTGCTGGTGGACACGGACCAGCCGGTGACGCGCGATCAGGTGCTGTTCCGGATCGATCCGGAGTTTTTCCAACTCGCCCTCGAAAAGGCCGATGCCGAGCTTGAGCATGCCAAGACGCGGATCGAGGCCATGCGCGCGGAATATCGCGAGGCCACATCGGAATTGAAGGAAGCGGAAGATCGAGTCCAGTTCTACGAGGCGCAACGCGCGCGCCAGAAGCAGCTTGCGGACAAAGGCGTTGGCCGGGCGTTCGTGTTCGAGGAAGCGGATAGCAACGCCGATGCGGCACGTGCCCGGGTAACGGCGGCGCGCCAGAAGATACAGCGTGTGGTGGCGCAACTCGGCGGCGATGTGAACATCCAAGCCGAGGCACACCCGCTGGTGCGCGAGAAGATGGCCGCGCGCGACCGGGCGAAAGTCGAGTTGGCGCGTACGGTCGTCAGGGCGCCGGTGGCGGGGATCGTCACCAACTTCGATCTGCAACGCGGCGAGTATATTGCCGTGGGACGTGTCGTTTTCAGTCTCGTCGGCACCGAGGACACCTGGGTTCAGGCCAATTACAAGGAGACCGAGCTCACGCACGTCAAGGTTGGGCAACCGGCGACCGTGCACGTTGATACCTATCCGGATCATGTCTGGATTGGGCGCGTGACCAGCATCAGTCCGGCAACCGGATCCGAGTTTGCGATCCTGCCGCCGCAGAATGCCACCGGAAACTGGGTCAAGGTGGTGCAGCGCCTTCCCGTCCGGGTGCGGCTCGAGCCACAATCGGGGGCGCCTCCGCTCAGAGCGGGCATGAGCGTGATCGTCGACATCGATACCGGCCACCAACGGTCGGCTCCGCGCTGGGTGCGGTCGGTCGTCGATTGGGCCAGGGCCAGCCCATGACCGCGGCCGCCCCGACAGTCGCTGCGGGTACGGGGCCGGTACCTGGGTCTTTCAGCAGTGCGCGCCTCAGGCTTATGACCGTGGCGTTGATACTCGCGCCGCTGATCCAGGTGTTCGATACGACGATCGTGTCGATCGCGCTCCGCCAGATGCAGGGTGAGCTGTCGGCGACGCAGGATCAGGTGTCGTGGGTGCTGACCTCCTATCTTGTCACGCTCTCGGTGATGACACCGCTGTGGGGTGTGATCTCGGGCAACTTCGGGCGCAAGCCCCTCATTCTGATCGCCATCGTGGGCTTCACGACTTTCGCGCTGCTGTCGGGTCTGTCGCACTCGCTCGAGGAGATCATGGTTTGGCGGGCAATCCAGGGCATCTTCGGCGCGGCGCTTCTGCCGATCGCCATGTCGTGGCTGCTGTCGCTTTATCGGCGCGAGGATTTCTCGATCGCAATGGCGTGGTGGGGCGTCGGCATGATGTTCGGGCCGGTGTTCGGTCCGACGATCGGCGGATACGTGGCCGAATATTACAACTGGCGCTGGGCGTTCTACCTGAACGTACCGATCGGTGTGCTCGCCTTCTTTGCGGTTGCTTTTGTGGTGCCAGAGACGGCTTCCCGACCGCCGCGCAAGTTCAATTATTTCGGTTTCGTCACGCTGGGTGTTGCGATTGCGGCGCTGCAATTCATTCTCGATCGGGGCCAGCGGCTCGATTGGTTCGAGTCATCGACCATCGTCGTGGTTACTTTGGTTGGCCTATCGGCGTTCTGGCTGTTCTTGGTCAATTCGCTTTCCTCGTCGACGCCTTTCATCGATCCGGCCATCTTTCGCGACCGCAACTACCTCGGCGGGACTGTGTTGCGTACCTTGTTTGGCGTGCTGCTGTTCGGCAGCCTCGTGCTGCTGCCGCCGTTCGTGCAGGAAATCGGCGGCTACACGGTATTCGACAGCGGTCTCATCCTTGCGCCGCGCGGCGCTGGAACCATGACCGCCTCGTTCCTGACCGGTTATTTCATCAAGCGAATTGATCCGCGAAAAGTCATCGCCCTCGCCATGGCGACGATCGCGATCACGATGTGGGAGATCTCGACGTTCACCGAGGACATCGACCAGACGCGGCTCATCATCAACAATTTCATCCAGGGCCTGGCGTTTGGAACGTTCATGGTGCCGCTCAATTCGGTGGCGTTCACGACGATGCCGGCCGAGCAGCGCGATGCGGGCACAGCATTCTACTCGCTCCTGAACAACATCGGCCGCGGTTTCGGCGTGGCGTTGTTCTCGACTTATCTCGCCTACGCCAACCAGCGGTTCCATGCCGGACTGACAGAGCACGTATCCCCGGTAGTCGAAACGCTTCGGCATGTCCCGCTGCCGGACCAGTGGAGTCTCACTGATCCAGCCGGGCTCGCGGCTTTCGAACGGACCCTCGCGAAACAGGCAAAGTTGCTCGCCTATATCGCTGATTTCCAACTGCTCGCGATCCTCATCGCGGCCTGTATCCCGGTGCTGCTGTTCATGAGCAATCCGCATAAGATGGGAAAGCCGGTGGAGGCGGGCAGTTGAGGCCGTGCGTGATGACTGATCGGTGTCTTTAATCGGCGAGCGCGATCTCCTTGATCAGCTTTGCGAGGATCATCGTACCGAACGCCTCGTGGCTCTCCGCAGCGAGTGCGAATGAGTTCGGCCCGCCAATCACATTGTTCTCATAGTAGGCGAGGAGCCCGCCCGGCGGGTGCGTATGCTGCGGATTGAAAGGCAGCGGTTCCTCGCTGAGGATCGCCAGGCCATTGATCGTCACCCGCTGCGAGAGGGCGAGTTGCCGGGCTTCAACGACATCGACGCCGCTGTTGTTCGTTCCATCGCCGGAGACGTCGATCAGGTGCCGATCGGCGCGATATGGACTTCGCGGAAACTGCAGCATCGCGAACTCGATCGCAGACCCAATCGCGGTGCGTCCCATGAATGCGCGTGGCGCGCCGCGGATGCGCTGGGAGAGCGCCTCGGCTTCATCTTTGGTGCCGATTGCGGTCCAGTCGGCGACAATGGCCTGCTCTGCGACGCCTGACCATTCGATCATCGAGATGGCAATTCGGCCCGCGAGCCCAGAGCGGATCGCGGCAATCACACGTGGATTGGTGAGCGCGCCTGCGTAGCCGTCGCGCTGCAACCTGAACTTCCGATCGTCCACACTGCGCGATATGTCGACGGCGAGCACGAGCAGCAGATCGACTTCGGGCTTGTCGGGCGCCGTTTCGCCACTGGGAATCCGAGGAGTTTCAGCGCGCAGTTCTTCTGTTGATGCGGTCATTGGCAGCGCGGCGCAGAGAAATAACGTGCCGAGCGCGGCCATCAGGGTACGTACGCGATACATCGGGGCCGGACCTCCGAAACGTGGTCTGCCACCTCCCATCAGGCATCCTGGGGCCGATCTTGATGCAGTGCAACGGGGTTCCGTTTCAGTTTTTTGTCATCGGGTTATGCGTGCGCGAGCCTCGGCGGCGCAAAAGGGGAGGCGAGAGCGAAGGGCGGGGGGACGACGCGTTGGTAGCAGGCGGTCAGATATTGTTCTTATTTGGTTCTCTAAAACGCTTGACGCGATCGCAATGAGTAACTAGAACAAAAAAAGAACTTGCGTGAGGCTCATGGCCGCCGTCAAGCTCTTGAAGAGTAGGTCATTCGTGACGAAAGCGGCTCCCCTAAATTCTCTCTCCGCTGCTTAGACACGATGTTCTTCAGCGATCCAGGCTGACTTCTCCAACCGCCGCTTCCCTCTCGGCAGTTGAAGACGCCTCCGATCGGTCTGATGCGTCTTGTAAGCGTTGCGTTCCGCGTACCCGAATGCCTTATGGAGCAGATGCCCCTTATCCCCCGGCGGCATCTGCTCCGCCCCTTCAGTCGTCCAATCCGAAAGAACGGCGCCGATTGCTTGCCAAGCTCGAGGCGGGGAGGCCCGTGCACGACAGGGCAATGTTGCGGACACTGGTGTGAGCAGGGTCAATTATGCGGGACGAGGAAGCCCGCAATCTCCACACACGACAGAGGTATTGGGTAATCGCAGTGGTGCTGCTGGATCGCCCGGAAAGTGTTATTTCTTTTCGGCGGGCGGTGCGCTCTTGTCTGCGGGTGCCGCGCCTTTATCTGCCGGTGCCGCACCCTGCTCCGCCGGGGCTGCCGCCTTCTCACCTGCCGGCGGCGCTCCCGCTGGGGCCGACGCCGGTATGGCTGGCAACGCGACCGGTGAATCCGACAGTGTCCGCAGATAAGCCAGTAGATCAGCCAGCTCCGCGACGTCCTTTACGCCCGCGTACGACATGCGGTTGCCGGGAATGTAGCTTTTCGGATCATGGATGTAGGCGGCCAAATGATCCCAGGTCCACTTGCCGCCCTTTTCAGCGACTGCCGGTGAGTAGGTAAAGCCGGCGTGCTTGCCGATGTCGCGATCAACAATACCGTAGAGGTTTGGACCAAGCTTGTTTGCCCCACCCTTTTCGGCGGTATGGCACTGCGTGCAAACCTTGAACACGTCCTTGCCGGCATCCGCAGTGGCCTTGGGGAGTGCTGCTGCAACCTTCTCGAAGCTGAACGCATCTTCCGCGGGACCCGCGGCGCCGCCCTGTCCGCCCGTGTCTTTCGGCATCGGCAGCTCAAAGCCCATTTTGGCGCCGTGGTTATCGCCATGGCCCCTCACCATGCCGTAGAGTTCGGGCATGCCGAACATGAAAAGAAGCGCCGAAAGGACGCCGCCAGCAATCTTGTTGAACTCGAAGCTGTCCATGCGCCGCAGATCCCGCCTCTTCTCTCGCTATCCGGATCGGCAGGAGCGACCGCCCATCAGGGTCGTGGTCGCAGCCATGCCGAATTGCGCAGTCTTGCGACCCGCGCTCGAACCCAAATCGGCCGCAACTATAGAAACTCCCGCATCCCTTGCAACCGGCGACGGAGTTGATTTACGACAACCGCCCGAGACGAATTGTCACCACTGAGGCCAAGCTATGCGGTCGCTCAACGCTATCGTCGTGATCCCGGCCCGCATGCAGGCCAGCCGGCTGCCGGGCAAACCGCTGGCAGACATCAATGGCGAACCGATGATCGTGCACGTTTGGCGGCGCGCTCAGGCGGCTGACGTTGGCCGAGTCATTGTCGCGACAGATGCCCCGGAGATCCGTCAGGTGGTCGAGCAGGCGGGTGGCGTGGCCCTCATGACGCGCACTGACCATGCCTCGGGCTCCGATCGCGTCTTCGAGGCCGTTGGACTGGCCGATCCCCATGGCGAGGCCGACGTGATCGTCAACGTCCAGGGCGATCTGCCGACGCTCGAACCGGGACTGATTCGCGCCTGTCTTGCCCCGCTCGTCCGGGATGATGTGGCGATTGCGACGCTCGCCGCCGAGATCGCCCTGGACGAGGAGCGTACGAATTCGAATGTGGTGAAAGTCGTGGGTACGCCCATTGAGCCGGGGGTGCTGCGCGCGCTGTACTTTACTCGCGCGACGGCGCCCTGGGGCGAGGGACCGCTTTATCATCACATCGGAATGTACGCGTATCGCCGGAGCGCGCTTGCGAGGTTCGTGTCGCTGCCTCCATCGGCGCTCGAACTCCGCGAGCGGCTCGAGCAACTTAGGGCTCTGGAGGACAACATGCGCATCGACGTGTCGATCGTGGATACAGTACCTCTGGGCGTCGATACGCCAGCCGATCTCGAACGCGCGCGGAAGTTGCTCGCGCGGGGCTAAAGCCTTGTTTTCCTGTTCCGAGGACCGAACGACATGACGACTTCAGAACCTCCCGCGGGCGCCGTGACGGCAAAGAGCCCCGGTCCGTCCTCGGGTGCAAAGCAACGCATCTCGTATCAGGGGGAGCCGGGGGCCAATTCGCATACCGCTTGTTTGCAGGCTCAGCCCGATCTCGAGCCATTGCCTTGCCCGACCTTCGAAGATGCGATTGGGGCCGTGCAGTCGGGCGAAGCCCATTACGCGATGATTCCGATCGAGAACTCGCTCGCCGGGCGCGTTGCCGACATCCATCATCTGCTGCCGAATTCGGGGCTCTACATCGTTGGCGAGCACTTCCTTCCGATCCGGCATCAACTCATGGGGATCAAGGGGGCACGCATCGAGGATGTGACAGACCTTTACAGTCATGTGCACGCACTCGGCCAATCGCGGAAGATGATTCGGCAGTACGGGCTGAAGCCGCACGTCGCCGGCGATACTGCTGGAGCGGCGCGGCAAGTTGCGGAATGGGGAGACAAATCGCGGGCAGCGCTGGCGCCAAAGCTTGCCGCGGAAATCTACGGGCTCGACATTCTTGCCACCGATGTCGACGACGAGAAGCACAACGCGACGCGCTTCGTCGTTCTGGCGCGTGAGCCCGATGATGCAGAGCCGGGCAATGGTCCCGTCGTCACGACCTTCATCTTCAATGTCCGGAACGTGCCCGCCGCGCTCTACAAGGCCCTCGGAGGCTTCGCGACGAACGGCATCAACATGACCAAGCTCGAGAGCTATCAAGTCAACGGCGCGTTCGTCGCGACGATGTTCTATTCCGACATCGATGGGCATCCCGCAGATCGGTTGGTTCGGCTCGCGCTCGAGGAGCTCTCGTTCTTCTCGACCGAGCTGAGGATACTCGGCACATATCCGGCTAGCCCTTATCGGGCCGAGATCCGCCGTCGTTCCGAGCAAGCGGCTCTTGCAGGCAGCATCCGAAGCCGTTAGCGGCGACCGCCTATGCGACTCGAGCGGATCGAAGCCCGTGGCGCGTTCCGTTCAAAGCAGAGAGGTTCTCACGCGGGCGATCGAAGTGGCGATCCAAGGAGTTGTTGCGATCGACAACAAATAGTATTCTGACGCCCAACTATCGGAGCGTGCTCGTGCTGATGCGATCGAGTTTCATGGGCAGAGCGTTCGCTCCAGGCGTCACCCGAACGATCCGTTTTCGCATCGTCACGCTGGTCCTTCTGATTCTTCTGCCGCTCCTCGCCATCTTCGGATGGGCCGCGTTCAATCTCGCGGGCGCGAGAATGGCGCTGATCGAGGCGAACCGTTCCGATGTCGCCGACAAGGTTACGGCACGCGCGGATATCAAGATTGCAGGGGCCATTGGAAAGATGGCGGGGCTTGCCTCGACCGTCGATCCCGAGCGGGACGGCGTCGACAGTTTCCGTCGCCATGCGCGCGGGCTTCTGACGCACAGGGAATTCGTGCGCATATGGGTTTTCGACCGTACGGGTCGAACAACGATGGAAGCAGATGGGGCGCAAAGCGAGACGAGACCGAGACTTGAGCCGCGGGCGATAAGTGGTGCATTCGCTGGCAACGCCGTCGTCTCAAACGTCCACGGAGAGGGTATCGATCACGCGAATTTCGTTATTTCCGTGCCGGTCATCCGGGACGGCGAGCCTGTCGCAGGTCTTGCCGCGGAGGTAAGTGCCCGGCTTCTCGCCGCAATACTTCCGAGTGCCGACCTTGCCAACCGTTGGGTGGCTGCAATCGCTGACGGAAATGGACGTTTCGTTGCGAGGAGCCTCGATCCCGAGCATCGACTGGGGCAATCGGTGCGCCCCGAACTCAAGGAGGTAGCGAACGCACCGGCGCAGTCGGGTGCATTCGAGAATGTCACCTGGGAGGGCGAGCATATGCTGAACTCGTTTCGCCGCTCGCCTCTGACGGGATGGACAACTGTCGTCGCCGTCCCGACCGATCTCGTCAATGCGCCGCTCAGGCGGTCAGCGCTGCTTGTTGGGCTGGTCGGAGCCGGCGCCCTTCTGCTTACGCTTGCCGCAGGTTTCGCCTACGCGCGTCGTATCTCGGAGCCGGTCCGTGGCATCGGGCGGATGGCGCGAGCATTTGCCAGCGGCAAGCGCGTGCAGAAGCCGCATTTTGCCTTGGCTGAACTCGACGAAGTGCAACAGGCATTCGAGACGGCGGCGGCGGAGAGTGCTCACCTTGCAGCGCTGGTTGTTTCCTCGGGCGATGCCATCATGAGTATGGATCTCAATGGCAACATCCGAACATGGAACCCAGCCGCGGCAGCGCTCTTCGGTTACACGGCGGAGGAGATCATCGGCAAGCCGAAGGCGCTGCTCGTGCCTGCGGAAATGATCGCCGACCACAAGCGGCAACAGGCGAAGGTCATCGCGGGGGAGAACCTGCGGTCCGAAACAATCCGGATTCACCGCAACGGTACGCCTATCGCGGTATCGGTCGAAGCAGCGCCGATCCGTCGGCCAGATGGGTCGATCATCGGGACCTCCTCGATTTTGCACGACATCACAGAACGCATCGCCGGCGAGGAGCATCGCCAGTTTCTGATGCGCGAGATCGCACATCGCTCGAAGAACCAGCTTGCGATCATCCAGGCGATCGCAAGTCAAACGGCGCGGTCGTCGGGGACGAAGCAGGAATTTCTCGATCAGTTCAAAGGTCGTCTCCAGGGGTTGTCGGCATCGCATGACCTGTTGCTCAAGCAAAACTGGCGAGGTGCCCTGCTCGAGGAACTCGTGCGCGGCCAGATCGAGGCGTTCGTGGGTGATCGAAGCAGTGCGGTGCATCTGGACGGTCCGTCAGCCATGTTGACTGCGGCGGCGGCCGAAGCGATCGGCTTGGCGATCCATGAGCTGGCCACGAATTCCGCCAAATATGGTGCGTTGTCTGTCCCGGTCGGGAAGGTGGATGTCGTCTGGCGGAAAACCGATCCCGAGGTGGAAGGCAACGGCGAGAGCATGTGGGAGCTGTCGTGGCGCGAACGAGACGGGCCGAAAGTGCAGACGCCTTCCGTTACTGGTTTCGGTACCCAGGTCGTCAAACGGATGGTCGCGATGGCGGTGAACGGCACGGCCGAGCTGGTTTACTCGGAGAGTGGCCTGGTCTGGTGTCTCACCTTCCCGGCGTCCGCGATGCAGCAGATCGGACCGGTGACCGACACCCGTGCAGCCTGATCCGTCTGCACAAAGCGTGTCGCAACGATGACGCCGGGGATTTGGTATCCGTGCTGCGCCCGGGTATGTTCTCGATGTCTGACAAAGAATTAACTTGGCGGCCGCGGACACTTGGGCATGGTGATCGTAGCCGCCTGTCTATCGTTCCTATCGACCGGACTTCGCGCATTTTGCCATCCCGACAATCGTATGCTGGGAGCTACCCTTCACGTATGCAGAGCCGGTTGCTCATTCTTCAATGTGTGTTCCTTTCGCTCCTGATGTCGGTGCAGGTGCTGATGGCGCCGTTTGCTCAGGCCAGCGATGGCGTGACGGTTCGGCGGCACGCGATGTCGCTGGTTGGAGAACCCGGTGTTGCTGCTGATTTTTCGCATTTTTCCTGGGTCAACCCGGAGGCGCCCAAAGGTGGTGAGGCGCGGCTGCGGGCACTCGGCACGTTCGACACGCTCAATCGGTTTGCGCCGCGGGGTCTTGCAGCGACTGGACTGGCATGGACGGACGCCACCCTCATGATCCCCAGCCTCGATGAGCCGTCGAGCGAGTATGGGCTCGTCGCCGAGTGGGTGTCGTACCCCGATGACTTCGCCTCGGCGACGTTCGGCTTAAGGCCGGAAGCTCGGTTCAACGATGGTGCACCCATCACGCCCGAGGACGTGGTGTTTTCCCTCGACGCCCTGAAAAAGGCCAATCCACGTTTTGCGCTCTATTACAAGAATGTCGATCGCGCCGAGAAGGTTGGGCCGCGCGAAGTGCGCTTCGTTTTCAGTGCTCCGGGCAATCGCGAGCTGCCGCAAATCGTTGGCGGATTGCCCGTGCTCCCGCGTCACTATTGGACGGCGAAGGACGAAAAGGGCGAGCCGCGCGATTTGGCGCGCGGAACGCTCGAGGTGCCGGTCGGCGCCGGCCCCTATCGCGTCGCGCGCTTCGAGAGCGGCCGGCGGATCGTCTACGAGCGGGTGAAGGATTGGTGGGCCAAGGATCTCCCAGTCACCCGTGGGCAATGGAATTTCGAGCACATCAGCTTCGTCTATTATCGCGACCGCCTTCCAGCCTTCGAAGGGTTCAAGGCCGGCGAGACGGATTTTTGGCCGGAAAACAGTGCCAAGGGTTGGGCCACCGAGTTTGGCTTCGACGCCGTGAAGCGTGGTGACATCAAGCGCGATGAACTGCCCGATGGCGACATCAAGTCGATGCAAGGCTTTATTTTCAACCTTCGCCGCCCTCAGTTCCAGGATGCACGCGTGCGCGAGGCATTCAATCTCGCCTTCAATTTCGAGTGGGCGAACAAGGCGTTGTTTTTCGAGCAGTACCGTCGCGCATCGAGCTATTTCGGCAACTCCGACCTCGCCAGCCGCGGCCTGCCCGAGGGTGACGAACTCGCCATCCTCGAAAAAGTCCGCCGCGATCTGCCGTCTGCCCTGTTCACCTCCGAGTACAAGAATCCGGTCAATGCCGCGCCCGATGATTTTCGCCGTCACATGCGCAAGGCAGCGCACCTCCTCGCTGACGCAGGTTTCGAAGTAAAGGGTGGCGTGCGCACAAATGCGGCGGGAATCAAGATAACCGCTGAGATGTTGTTGGTGCAGCCAAGCTTCGAAAAGCTGGTTCTTGCCTATAAGGCCGAGCTTGCGAAACTCGGCATCGAACTATCGGTCCGGATCGCCGACAGCGCGCAATACCAGCGCCTCATTCGGGCATTCGACTTCGATATGATCGTGGCGAGCTTCCCTCAGTCGCATTCGCCGGGGAATGAGCAGCGCGGGTTCTGGGGTTCGGCGGCTGCCGACGAGCACGGCTCGCGCAATTTGATTGGGATCAAGAGCCCGGCGATCGACGCGTTGATTGAACGGCTCGTCTATGCGAGGGACCGGGCCGATCTGGTGGCCGCGACGCGTGCACTCGATCGTGCCCTGCTGTGGGGGCACTATCTCGTGCCTCAATTCTACTCGCCAGTTGATCGCATCGCCTATTGGCACAAGTTCGCGCACCCGAAGACGTTGGTGCGCCACGGAGCGCCACTGGATGTCTTCACGCGCATCTGGTGGTACGACCACGCTGCTGCGGCACGCATCGAAGCCGCTCGCTGAACTAGCCGCGTTCGTCGCGGCGGAGGACCGATCGATATGCTGCTAACGACCAAGCGAATTCTCTCGGCTTTTGCCGTAGTCACGGCGATTTTTGCGCCGAGTGTCGCGTCGGCCGATCCGCGTCACGGTTTGTCGGTTTTTGGCGAGCTGAAGTACGCGCCTGATTTCAAGCATTTCGAGTATGTGAACCCCGACGCGCCGAAAGGCGGGCGCATGTCGATGGTCGGGCCAGCCGCGATGCAAACATTCGACAGCTTCAATCCCTTCATTCTCAAGGGAGACGCGGCGCAGGGGCTGACGCTGCTCTACGACACACTGATGGAAGGGGCGGGCGACGAGCCGGGATCGGCCTACGGACTGTTGGCTGAGACGGCCGATCTCGCTGCGGACGGCAAAAGCATTACGTTCAAGCTTCGACCCGAGGCGCGCTTCTCAGATGGCAGTCCCGTTACGGCTGACGACGTGGTCTTCACGCTCGATATTCTGAAGACAAAGGGTGATCCGAGCTACCGCATTATCCTGCGGGATGTCGTCAAGGCCGAGGCACTCGACAAGCTGACGGTTCGCTTCCAGTTCCAGGGTGAGCTACTGCGCGACCTGCCTTTGACGGTCGCGGGGCTGCAAATCCTGCCCCGCGCCTACTACGACAAACAGCCCTTCGAGGAAACGACATTGAAGGTGCCGGTTGGCTCCGGGCCATACACGATCGGCGACTTCAAGCAGGGTGGGCACGTCACGTATAAGCGGCGCGATGATTATTGGGGCGCCAAGCTGCCGATCAACCGCGGCCGCTATAATTTCGATGAGGTTCGCTACGAATACTATCGTGATCGCACCGCCGAACTGGAAAGCTTGAAAGCCGGAGGTATCGATCTGCGCGAGGAGTTCACGGCGCGCGATTGGGTCTCGGCCTACGATATTCCAGCGGTCAAGGACGGGCGGCTGATCAAGCTGACACTGCCGGACGAAACGCCTTCGGGCGCGCAGGGATTCTTCTTCAATACCCGCCGAAGCAAGTTCAGCGATCCGCGCGTACGTCAGGCACTCGCCATGGCCTTCGATTTCGAATGGACCAATGCGAATATCTTCAACGGGCTCTATACGCGAACCGAGAGCTTCTTCGAGAACTCGGACATGAAGGCGAAGGGCAAGCCCTCGCCAGCGGAGCTGGCACTTCTCGAACCATTCCGCGATAAGCTTTCGCCGGACGTGTTCGGCGAGCCTTATTCCCCGCCGAAGAGTGATGGCTCCGGCAGTGATCGTCGCCAATTGCGTGGCGCGCTCAAACTCCTGGATGAAGCGGGTTGGAAGCTGCAGGCGTCGAGCAGGCCTCCCGTTCTGAAGAATGCGAAAGGCGAGACGCTCGATGTCGAATTTCTGAACTCGGGCGGCCCCACCTTCGAGCGCATCCTTGGGCCGTACATCAAGAACCTCGAAGCCATCGGTGTGCGCGCCACGCTGCGTAACGTCGATGCGGCGCAGTATCAGCGACGGGTCAAGGGCCACGATTACGATATCATCTCGACGCGCTTCACCATGCGCCTCACGCCGGGGATCGAGCTCTTCAACTACTTCGGCAGCGAGGCCGCCGACAACGAAGGCAGCTCCAACCAGGCTGGAATCAAAGACCCGGTGATCGATGCGCTGATCGGGAAGGTGATCGCGGCGAAGTCGCGCGATGATATGATGACGGCAACGCGGGCGATGGATCGCGTCTTGCGGGCCGGCCACTATTGGGTGCCGCACTGGTACAAGGCCGCGCACAACATCGTTTACTGGGATAAATTTGCGCGACCGGCTGTCAAACCCAGGTATGCGCGTGGTGTTCTCGATACGTGGTGGTACGACGAGGCGCGCGCGGCGAAGCTATCCCGCCCACGCTGACGTAGCGTCGTGCCGCGCACTACCCGATCGGCTCCGCAGCCTGGCGTCCCGAAAGAGCAGCAAGGATTGAACCGGCAATGGCCGCCTACCTCATCAAGCGCCTTCTGCTCATCATTCCGACGCTCCTCGGTGTGCTCACTCTCACGTTCCTGCTGACGCAGTTCGCCCCTGGTGGTCCAGTCGAACGTATCATGGCTCAGATCACCGGAGCCGATGCTGGTGCCACCGCTCGCTTCGGAGGCGGTGGTGGCGATGTGGGAGGTGGCGCACAAGTCGGACCGGTAGGTGACGGTGGCTCCCGCTATCGAGGTTCGCAAGGCCTCGATCAGAAATTCGTCGATGAACTGAAAAAACAATTCGGTTTCGATAAGCCTTGGTACGAGCGTTACGGCAAGCTCGTTTGGGATTTCGCGCGCTTCGATTTCGGCCGGAGCTACTACCGCGACGTGACGGTAATCGAGCTCATCAAGGAAAAACTGCCGGTTTCTGTTTCTCTCGGCCTTTGGATGATGCTCGCGACCTATCTCATCTCCATTCCGCTCGGTATTCGCAAGGCTGTGCACGACGGAAGCCGCTTCGATGTCTGGACGTCCGGGGCTCTTGTCGTCGGCTATGCCATCCCGGGGTTTCTTTTCGCCGTGCTGCTGATCGTTCTGTTCGCCGGCGGATCATTCGTGCAGTGGTTTCCGCGAAAGGGCCTCACCTCGGATAACTGGGCGCAGCTCTCGCTTATCGGGAAGCTACTCGATTATTTCTGGCATCTCACATTGCCGTTGATCGCCATGGCGGTCGGCTCATTCACGACCATGACGTTCCTGACCAAGAACTCGTTCCTGGACGAGATCCGCAAGCAATACGTGCTGACTGCGCGTGCCAAGGGCGTTTCGGAGCATCGCGTGCTCTACGGCCACATCTTCCGGAATGCGATGCTGATCGTGATCGCTGGCTTTCCGAGCGCGTTCGTCTCGGCGTTCTTCACGGGCAGCCTTCTCATCGAGCAGATTTTCTCGCTGGACGGGCTGGGACTGCTCGGTTTCGAGTCGCTCATCAATCGCGATTATCCGGTGGTTTTTGCGACCGTCTACATTTACGCACTGCTGGCGACGGTGATGCACGTCCTTTCGGACTTCGTCTACACGCTGGTCGATCCCCGCATCGATTTCGAGACGCGGGAGGTCTAGTGCATGGACGCGCGAAGCGAGAAAGTTCCCGCCGACCAAGCCCCCGTGAAACGCCAGCGCTCGTTGTTCGGAGGCAAATTCGTCGTATCGCCCATCAATCGACGGCGCTGGGAGAATTTCAGATCCAATCGTCGGGGCTACTGGAGCCTGTGGATTTTTCTCGGCCTGTTCGTCTTCAGCCTGTTTGCCGAGGTGGTCGCGAACGACAAGCCGCTGATCGTCCGTTACAAGGGCGAAACGCTTTTCCCGGTCGTGGTCGATTATCCGGAATCGAAATTCGGCGGCTTCCTGGCCGTTACCGATTACAAGGACCCCGTTATCCTGGATGAGATCGCGAAGGAAGGCTGGATGATCTGGCCGCCAATCCGATACTCGTTCAGCTCGATCAACAAGGATTACCCGCGCCTCCAGAATTCCGAAGGCCGTTGTCTTGGGTTTCCGGCGCCGCCGCCCTGGGCGACAAGCCTGCCTTTATGCGAGGCACCACCCGACCAGGTTGCGCGTTTCGAAGAGCTCGGCAATCGCAACTGGCTCGGCACAGACGACCAGGGTCGCGACGTGGTTGCCCGCATTATCTACGGCTTTCGCCTGTCGATCATTTTCGGCTTGCTGCTGACGATCATATCGTCCGTGATTGGCGTTACGGCGGGTGCGGTGCAGGGCTATTTCGGTGGGATCGTCGATCTCATCTTCCAGCGGATACTCGAGATCTGGTCGGCCATCCCGTCCCTCTACGTGCTGCTCATCATCTCCAACGTGCTGGTGCCGGGCTTCTGGACGCTGCTTGGCATTCTGCTGCTGTTCCATTGGGTGAGCCTCGTCGGTGTCGTCCGCGCCGAGTTCCTGCGGGGTCGCAATTTCGAGTACATCAAAGCAGCGCGCGCGCTCGGCCTGTCGAACGCGAAAATCATGTTCAAGCACTTGTTGCCGAATGCGATGGTCGCGATGCTCACGTTTCTGCCGTTTGCCCTCTCGTCATCGATCACGGCGTTGACGGCGCTCGATTTCCTCGGGCTGGGGCTCCCTCCCGGATCGCCGTCTCTGGGTGAGCTTCTACTGCAGGGCAAGGGCAACCTGCAGGCGCCGTGGCTCGCGCTTTCTGCCTTCTTTTCGATCGCGCTGCTGCTCGCCCTCCTGATCTTCATCGGCGAGGCCGTGCGTGATGCCTTCGATCCGAGAAAGACCTTCCGATGAGTGATCCGCAGGCCATGGAAACCCTGATCCGGGTGCGCGATCTCTCCGTCGATTTTCAATCCGGCCACGGTGAGCCGACACGAGCGGTCAACCGCGTCTCTTTCTCGGTCGGCAAAGGCGAGACGGTGGCGCTTGTCGGAGAGTCGGGTTCCGGTAAGTCGGTCTCGGCACTGTCGATCATGCGGCTATTGCCCTATCCGTCCGCGTCACATCCGACCGGGGAAATCCTGTTCGAGGATCGTGATCTGCTGAAGCTCAGGGAGAGCGAGATGCGCGCAATTCGCGGAGCGCGCATCTCGATTATCTTCCAGGAGCCGATGACGTCGCTCAACCCGCTTCACACCATTGAAAAGCAGGTGGGAGAGGTTCTGCGCGAACATCGCGGTTTGAGCCGGGAGGAAGCGCGGGAGCGGACGCTCGCTCTGCTGCAGCGCGTCGGTATCCAGAATCCGAAGGAACGGCTCGATGCCTATCCGCACCAGCTCTCCGGCGGTCAGCGGCAGCGCGTGATGATTGCCATGGCGCTCGCCAACGAGCCGGATCTTCTGATCGCCGACGAGCCGACGACCGCGCTCGACGTCACGATTCAAGCGCAGATCCTGGCGCTGCTGAAAGAGCTGCAGAGCGAGTTCGGCATGGCCTTGCTGCTGATCACCCATGATCTCGGCATCGTGCGCAAGATGGCACAGCGCGTCTATGTCATGCGGCAGGGGAGCATCGTTGAGGAAGCGCCGGTCGAGCAGATTTTTACCGCGCCGCAGCACTCCTACACGCGGCATCTCCTGGCAGCCGAGCCGAAAGGCGAGCCGCCTGACGCCAATCCGAATGGGCAAATCATCCTCGAGACCGATGATCTCAAGGTGTGGTTCCCGATCAAGCGCGGCCTCTTGCGGCATACGGTGGGCCACATCAAGGCCGTCGACGGCGTGACGCTCAAGCTGCGGGCGGGCGAGACGCTGGGCGTGGTCGGAGAGTCCGGATCGGGCAAGACCACGCTGGGACTCGCGATTCTGCGCCTCGTCTCGTCGAATGGGCCGATTGTTTATCTCGGTGATCGGATCGATCGTCTCGATTCGAAAGCCATGCGTCCCCTCCGCAAGCAGATGCAGATCGTCTTTCAGGACCCCTACGGCTCACTTTCGCCGCGCCTTTCGATCGGCCAGATCATCGAGGAAGGGCTCACTATCCAGGACCGGAGTCTCGACGCGGACGCACGGCGTGAGCGGGTCGGCCGGGCGCTCGTCGAGGTGGGGCTCGATCCGGCGACGCAGGACCGCTATCCGCACGAGTTCTCCGGCGGTCAGCGTCAGCGCATTGCCATTGCTCGCGCCATGGTGCTGGAGCCGAAGTTCATCATGCTGGATGAGCCGACGAGTGCGCTCGACATGAGCGTGCAGGCACAGATCGTGGACCTGCTGCGGGACCTTCAGTCGAAGCGCGAGTTGGCGTATCTCTTCATCAGCCACGATCTTCGCGTCGTGCGCGCTCTCTCGAACCACGTCATCGTCATGAAGGACGGGAAGGTGGTGGAGGAAGGCCCATCACAGGCGCTCTTCCAGAAGCCTCAGCAGGATTATACGAAGGCGTTGCTCGCCGCCGCACTGAACCTCGAGGTCAAGCATCGCGGCGCGGCCGCCAGCTAGTCAGCGATCGCGGCAAGGATCGAGGCAGGTCCCGCACTTCATTGGAGTCCGATATGTCCCTTCTTCTCGTCATCAACGGCTCCGGTGAGAATTGGGGACCCGAGCCTTGGCGGCGGCGCTTCAGCGAGCGCCTGCCGGGACGCCTGATCGCATCGGGGGCCGAAGCGGCAGCGAACGCGGAAGCCTTTCGCTATGCGGCCGTGTGGAAGCCGGATCCGGGTCTCTTGTCCAAATTTCCAAAACTCGAAGTGATCTTCAATCTCGGCGCCGGTGTCGACGCGCTCCTGAAGGACACGACGCTTCCCGATCTACCGCTGGTCCGGGTCGTCGCGCAGGACCTGACAAAGCGCATGACAGAGTACGTCGTTCTGCATTGCCTGATGTATCACCGGCGCCAGAGGATGCTCGACGCGGCGCAGGCACGATGCACATGGGAGGCGAAGGATCAGTGGGCCGCGTCCGCGATGCGCGTTGGCATTCTGGGGCTGGGCGAGCTCGGCCAGGATGCCGCTGAAGTGCTGGCGCGCATCGGCTTTGATGTGGCTGGCTGGAGTCGCACCCGCAAGCATCTCGACGGCATCACGTCGTTCGCGGGCGACGCCGAATTGGGGCCGTTCCTCGCACGAACCGATATTCTCGTCGCACTCGTGCCGTTGACCTATGACACGGAGGGAATGCTGAACCGCAAGCTCTTCGAGGGATTGGCCCGTGATGGGCGGCTCGGCGCTCCGGTTCTCATCAACGCAGGACGCGGCGGGCTTCAAAATGAGGCGGACATTCTCGCCTGCCTCGATGACGGTACGCTTGGCGGCGCTACGCTCGATGTGTTCCATGCCGAGCCAATTACCGCCGACAGTCCGTTCTGGCGCCATCCGAAGGTCACGGTCACGCCACACAATGCCGCTGACAGTGATGCCGAGACGATCTCGGATTACATTGTAACCCAGATCAAAAGCTACGAGGCAGGCGAGCCGCTCGAGAATGTCGTCGATCGCGCGCGCGGCTACTGATCGAAGCCAGCCTCCGTCGAATGTGACTTTGCAGGATGGATTCATGACAGCGTCGTCATCTCCGCGTCTCAAACTTCACCACGCCGCACCCAGCCGATCCTCGACGGTCCTTTGGATGCTGGAGGAAGTCGGTGAGCCCTATGAGCTTCACATCGTCGATCTCAAGAAAGGCGAACAGCGGCAGCCGGACTATCTGGCGATCAATCCGATGGGCAAGGTACCGGCCCTCGAGCATGACGGCGTGCTCGTGACCGAGGTCGGCGCCATTTGTCTGTATTTGGCGGATGCCTATCCAAAGGCGGCTCTTGCGCCTGCAATCGGCGATCCGCAGCGCGGGCCCTATCTGCGCTGGATGTTCTTTCAGGGCAACTGCCTGGAGCCGGCGCTGATCGACAAGGCGCTCGGTCGCGAACCGGGCTCGCCATCGATGATGCCATATGGCGATATCGAGACGACGATCGAGACTGTCGCGCAGGCCGTTGCCAAGGGGCCATGGGCGCTGGGCGATCGCTTTTCGGCACTGGACGTCTATCTCGGGTCGGCGATTCGCTGGACGATGCAGTTCGGTCTTCTGCCGGAGCGTCCGGAATTCACGAGCTATGTGACACGTCTTCTCGAGCGTCCGGCGTTGCAGCGCGCGATTGCGAAGGACAAGGAGATCCAGGATCGGCAGTCCTGATGCGGCCGGCGCGTAACCCGCTGCGATGGGTGAATGAATGCGGGCAAGAGCGATTACAGCCGTCCTGACGAGCGTGTCTGTGCTTGCGACTATCGTGTCGGTGTCTGCTCAGCCGCTGCCCGCACCGGAGCTGCCCTCCCCGACAGCCGATGCGGCACCGGCTCCCGGTACATTGGCGGATTCGATCGCGCGTCACCCTCAGTGTCGCGAACGGACCAACGGCTGCGAGCTTTGCCTGCGAGCCGAAAATGGCGGGATCGGATGCTCTACGCCGGGCATCGCTTGTCAGCCGGAGCGCTGGCGATGCACTACGGATCAGGATGCGCGCGACCCGCTTCCGGCACCGAAATGACGCACCATCTCCGATCGATATCGATATGCGCGGCTTGCAATTCCGTCGCTTCTCATACCCGCACGTACGTCTGACGATGGCCGTCTCAGGTGCTTTTGTTGGTCCGAGGGTGGCGCCGCGCTACCAATGTCGCGATTGCATCGGCCAGATGCTCGTCGGCGATATTGATCGCGCCTGCGTCGAGCCGAATCTTGTGAGCCTCGTGCAGGACGTCCGCATGGGTTGCTCCGGCCGGGGGATCGAACTTGTACGCGGCAAGCTCCATAAGCTGGCCGAGTGGATCACGGAAATAGATCGAGTCCATGAAGCCGCGATCGACCTCACCCGACGTAGCGTACCCGGCGTCGGCAAGGCGGTGCGCCGATTGCGTGTAGGTCGCGCGAGACACCATGAAGGCGAGATGGTGCAAGTTCCCGATACCATTGGGATTGGGACGCGCGTCGGGGCGCCGGTCCTCGCTGGTGAAAATCGTAATGAGGCGCCCATCGCCGGGATCGAAATAGAGATGGTTCACGGTGTGGTCATCAAGGTTCGGCTGCTCGAAGACGAGGGGCATTCCGAGTACGCCCTCCCAGAAATCGATCGAGGTCTGCCGATCTGCTCCATTGAGCGTGATGTGATGGACGCCCTGTGTTTGAATGATGGTCATTCATGTCTCCGCAGTTCCGGCGCCGTGGGATGTGACAGCTCGTTCCCATATGGGGTGTACCCGGCGATCGCGCCAATTCGGGACGATTAGTGGCGGTTTTCGGGGAAATGAGCGCTGTTTGGCGCCCTTGCGCTTGCTATCTGACCGCCGATGACCAATATGCGCGCAATGCATAGGTGCGCTGCAATACGCGGCATGAGGCTCTACAATGACGATCCCCAGACACGTCCACGTTCTCATTCTCGGCTCTGGGCCAGCTGGTTATACTGCTGCCATCTACGCTGCCCGCGCCATGCTCAAACCGGTGATGCTTCAGGGTATCCAGCCTGGCGGCCAGCTCACCATCACGACCGACGTCGAGAACTACCCAGGCTTCGCAAAGGCCATCCAGGGCCCATGGCTCATGGAAGAGATGAAGGCACAAGCGGAGCACGTAGGCACCGAGATCATCATGGATCACGTTTCCAAGGTTGATCTTCGACAGCGTCCGTTCCGCATCGAGTGCGATAGTGGCGATGCCTATACATGCGACGCGTTGATCATTTGCACGGGCGCGCAGGCCCGCTGGCTCGGGTTGCCGAGCGAGGAGCATTTCAAGGGGCACGGCGTGTCGGCTTGTGCAACCTGCGACGGCTTCTTCTACCGCGGCAAAGAGGTGATCGTCGTCGGGGGCGGCAATACGGCTGTCGAAGAGGCGATCTTCCTCACGAATTTCGCGTCGAAGGTTATCGTGGTTCACCGTCGCGAAGGTTTCCGCGCCGAGCGGATCATGCAGGACCGGCTCTTCAAGAATCCGAAGATCGAAGTGGTGTGGGATTCTGTTATCGATGAGGTGCTCGGCTCCGACGATCCCAAGACCGTGACAGGTGTGCGCCTCAAGAACGTCAAGACCGGAGCCCTTACGGAACGCCCAATTGACGGTGTTTTCGTTGCGATCGGCCACGCGCCGGCGACGGAGCTGTTCAAAGGCCAGTTGGAGATGAAGCCTTCTGGCTATCTGATCACGAAACCGGATTCGACGGCGACGACCATTCCGGGCGTATTCGCTGCCGGCGATGTCAAAGACGATATCTACCGCCAAGCCGTCACTGCCGCAGGCATGGGCTGCATGGCGGCTCTGGAGGCCGAGAAGTTCCTCGCCGAGCACGCTTCTGCCGCCGAGGCCGCTGAATAGTCAGTCTCAACGCGACACTTGGAAACCACCCTGGCAAAGCTATGGACTGGGACAAGCTCCGGATATTTCATGCCGCCGCCGAGGCGGGCAGCTTCACCCACGCGGGCGAAGGCTTGCGGATGAGCCAATCTGCCGTCAGTCGGCAGGTATCCTCTCTCGAGAAGGATCTTGGCATTCCGTTGTTCCATCGCCATGCACGTGGCCTTGTGCTGACGGAACAGGGCGAGATTCTCTACCGTACAGCGAGCGATGTTCTCAACAGGCTGCAGACAGCCGAGACGCTGCTGTCCGACTCGACCACCAAGCCTGCGGGAGATCTGCGCGTCACGTCGTCGGTTAGTCTGGGCGCCGTTTGGGTGACACAGCGCATCCGCGAATTCATCGATGTGTATCCGGATATTCGGCTCGAGCTCATTCTGAATGACGAGCCGGTCGACCTTTCGATGCGCGTTGCCGACGTGGCGATCTGGGCACGTGAGCCGTTGCAGAGCGACCTGATTCGCCGCCCGTTGTTCTCGATGCAGGTACATGCCTATGCGTCGGCGACCTACGTCCGGCGTTTCGGCGCGCCCCAGAAGGTCGAGGACCTGGATCAGCACCGGCTAGTGTCCTTCATGGGCAATCCCCCAGCGCATCTGGCCGGCATCAACCAGCTCGAGACCCTCGGGCGCGAGGGACGCGAGCCTCGCCAGCCAGTTTTCCGGGCCTCAACGGTGCTCGCCTGCAAATATGCGATCGGCTCAGGAATTGGCGTCGGGCTCATTCCAGATTATTTGACCGAGGAAGACAAGGATTTGGTACCGGTGTTGCGCGATCTTAAAATTACGCGGCTGCCTGTGTACTTCGTCTACCCGGAAGAACTGAAGACGGCCAAAAAAGTTCAGGTTTTCAGGGACTTCGTGGTCGCCAAGGCGCGCCAATGGAAATTCTGATCCGCGCAGGTATGCATTTGCTGCATGGGCCGCATGCACGCGCCTGGATTGCTCACTCGGAGCGCGCGTCGTACCAAAATAACTAGCTGTGACGGACAGCTATTGAAGGTCGTACCCTCCCTTTGACGCCTTCAACCGTGTTCCTTAGAACGCGGATATTGACTTCGGCCGGGCTCAGGCAACTGACGCCCGGCCCTTCTTTTTTATGCAGACAGCGGTGCCGGATCCGCGAGCGGATGAGGCGAAGGCGCGCAGTGCCGATTGCGGGCGGCCGGCTGGCGAGCTATCTAACCTTCAACTGGACAAAGAATTCGAGGGTTATCATGGCCGGCAGCGCCCCAACCACGCTCTATGACAAGATTTTCGAAGATCATGTGGTCGAGCGCCGCGACGATGGCACCTGCGTCCTCTATATCGACCGGCATCTTGTGCACGAGGTAACGAGCCCGCAAGCCTTCGAGGGATTGCGGATGGCTGGCCGCAAAGTCCGCCAGCCGGAGCGGACGCTGGCCGTCGTAGATCACAACATCGCGACCTCCGATCGCCGTGCCGGCATCAAGGAAGAAGAGAGCCGTATTCAGGTCGAGACACTGGCGTCCAACGTCAAGGAGTTCGGCATCGAATACTATGACGAGCTCGATCCACGACAGGGCATCGTGCATGTGATCGGGCCGGAGCAGGGCTTCACGCTTCCCGGCACCACGATCGTTTGTGGTGATAGCCACACCTCGACGCATGGGGCATTCGGTGCGCTGGCCCACGGTATCGGCACCAGCGAGGTCGAGCACGTCCTTGCCACGCAGACCTTGCTGCAGCGCAAAGCCAAGAACATGCGCATAGCAGTCGATGGCAAGCCCAAGCCCGGGGTGGGGCCAAAGGACATCGTGCTCGCTATCATTGGCAAGATCGGCACGGCCGGCGGTACCGGCTACGTCATCGAGTACACCGGCGAAGCGATCCGCGACATGAGCATGGAAGGCCGCATGACGGTCTGCAATATGTCGATCGAAGGTGGCGCGCGGGCTGGCATGGTCGCGCCTGACGAGACGACGCTTGCCTACCTGAAAGGCCGTCCCAAGTCCCCAAAGGGCTCGGCGTGGGATGCAGCCATGCGCTACTGGGAAACGTTGCGTACCGATGACGGCGCACATTTCGATGTGACCGTTACTCTCGATGCTGCGAACCTGCCGCCGATCGTGAGTTGGGGCACGAGCCCCGAAATGGTGACCACGATCGATGGTCGCACGCCCGATCCGTCCAAGATCGAGGACGAGGCGCGGCGCGCGTCAGTGATCCGTGCGCTCGACTACATGGGTCTGAAGCCGGACACGAAGATGACCGACATCGAGATCGATGTCGCGTGGATCGGCTCGTGCACGAACGGCCGCATCGAAGATATCCGCGAGGTGGCGAAGATCGTCGAGGGCAAGCGTATCTCGCCGCGTCTGGCGTATGCGCACGTTGTGCCGGGCTCCGGTCTCGTCAAACTGCAGGCGGAAGCCGAAGGACTCGACAAGATCCTGAAAGCCGCAGGTTTCGACTGGCGCGAGCCTGGGTGCTCGATGTGCCTCGGCATGAACCCGGACCAGCTCAAGCCAGGGCAGCGCTGCGCATCCACCTCGAACCGCAATTTCGAGGGCCGGCAGGGCTACAAGGGCCGCACTCATCTCGTCTCGCCCGCTATGGCTGCCGCCGCGGCGATCGCGGGGCGCTTCGTCGATGCGCGGACCTTGGGCTGAGTTCGTCCGTGTCGGGCTACGATACCCGAGATCCTACCGGTTTCCCTTCCCTGGATGGGGAAGGGGATCCGCTCAAGTGACATCCAGAAAGCCAGGGCGCGACAACCCGGAGCCAGCGACAGAGCGTGACCACGGATCCCATCGCACGCATCCAGGCCGCACCTGCCGACCGCCCGTTCGTGGTGGCTCAGCTTGGCCAGTCCCTCGATGGGCGGATCGCCACCGTTAGCGGTGAAAGCCAATGGATCAACAAAGAAGAAGCTTTGATCCATGTGCACCGCGTCCGTGCTGCCGTGGATGCGGTTATCGTCGGGATCGGGACGGTGGTCGCCGATGACCCGAAGCTCAATGTGCGCCGCGTTCCTGGGCGCAATCCCGCACGGATCGTGATCGACCCCAAAGGGCGTATGCCATCTGGCGCCAATTTATTGGCCGAAGACGGGGCACGGCGATTGATCGTGCGTGCTAGAGGCTGCGCGGCCAGCGTGCCTCCGGGATGCGACACGATCGAGGTGCCTCTCGATAACGAGGGCAAGCTCGCTCCGCGAGACATCATCGACGCCCTGTTCCAGCAAGGGCTGCACACGTTTTTGGTCGAGGGCGGAGCCGGCACTGTGTCGGGTTTCATCGATGGTGCGGCTGTCGACCGCCTGCATGTACTCGTCGCCCCGGTCATATTAGGCTCGGGCAAGGCCGGTCTCACGCTGAAGCCCATCGATCGCCTGGCGCAAGCCCTGAGACCTACCGCAGACATCCATGTGCTCCCCGATGGCGACGTGTTATTCGATTGCGATATGCGGAGCCCACACGGAGGCTGAGCAATGGAAGTAGACCACCGACGGCACCCTGATGCTGCTTTGGAAGCCCCTGTTTATTCAGCGACGGCCCGTTTCTTTCACTGGGTCACCGTTATCGGCATCGCGCTTCAGATCCCTCTTGGCATCTACATGGTGCGTCGCGGTGCAGCGACGAATTTCGATGCAGCGACCAATACGCTCTACAGCGGGCACAAGCTGCTGGGCTTTGCGCTGCTGTGGTTCGTTGCACTTCGATTGATTTACCGACTGGTTCATGGTGCGCCGCCCGATGAGCCGACGCTTGCGTGGTGGCAGAAGGGCGCGTCGCATTTCACGCACTGGGGGCTTTATCTGTTGCTGCTTGGCGTTCCGTTCCTCGGCTGGCTCGGCGTGTCCTACTATGGCGCCCTCGGTACGTTCGGCGGATGGAGCCTACCGGCGATTGCCGAACAGGATCAGGAGAAGGCGCACACCGTCTTCAGGTATCATTTCCTCGGAGCACTGCTCATATTGGTTGCCATCGCCGTGCACATCGGCGCTGCGATCTACCATCACTTCTTCCGCAGGGATGGCGTGCTGCGCCGTATGCTGCCCGGCTTAAGGCAACGGAACTGACGCTGGCGTCGATTTTCGGGCCGATCTGCTCTGTCCGTGGCGTTGTCGGACTGAGGCCCAGCGGACGCAATTCGCCTCGTCTTGCGAATACGCGCAACTTGATGCAAATTCATCCTGTGCGGGTAAGGCGTGAATCGCATGCATATTAGAAGCGTCGACCTCAATCTGATCGCTGTATTCGATGCGATCATGACGGAGGGTAGCCTGAGCGCGGCGGGGAAGCGCCTGGGCCTCAGCCAATCGGCTGTCAGCCATGCTTTGGCGCGCTTACGCTCCATCACAGGTGACGAATTGTTCGTGCGGACGCGCAAGGGCATGCGACCGACTGCCCATGCCGCGGCGATTGCCGGTCCGCTGCAGTCGGCGGTGGAACTCTGCCGACACGCCTTTGCAGCCCGCAACAGCATCGCCGGCGTCACGGACGAGCGAACCTTCGTGGTCGATCTACCGGCTGGCTTTGACGTGGTGTTCGTGCCACCGCTGCTGACAGCCATTCAAGCCCTTGGCCTGGGAACGCGTGTCTGGGTCAACAGTGACCGGGCTGTGGATGCCTTGACGGATTTGCGCGACGGCGAGACGGAATTGGCGCTCGGCCTCGAGCCTGCCGATGCTAAATGGATACGCTGCACGCCGCTCTACGATGACGAATTCCTCGTCTGCTCACGCAAAGGTCTCGTCGACCGTTTCGCGCCGTTGACGCAGGAAATGTATCTCTCGTCCGAACACATCGCTTTGAATTGGGCGCGCGGGCTTTCAGGATCGCCGGTCGATTCACGCATGCGCGATCTCAAGTGGAACAGAAAAGTTCTAGCGGCCCTGCCGACACTTGCGGGCTGCGCGTCGGTCGTCGCTCACTCGAATGTGCTTTTTACGATTCACAGTCGCATTGCACGGATTCTTGCGGCCCGCTTCGATCTCCAATTACATCCGATGCCGTTTCGCCTTGCGCCGGTGACCCTCTATCAAATCTGGCACGAGCGGTTCGATGACGATCCCGGACATCAATGGTTGCGGGGTGAGTTCACGCGAATTGCGCGGGAGCTTTAGGAGCGACGCTACATCTCATTCCGGATGGTGATTGGTCGATGTCGGCAGGCGCGTACTGACATAGCATTGCGAGCGCGCGCCCCTATTCGGTCGCGCCAGTGCTTTTGTTTGGTGCAGTTTCGCTGCTCGGGCCGACAGATTGGGCTTCGGCAAGAAGCCAGTCGCGAAAGATCCTGACGCTTTCATATCGGGCTCTACTTTCAGGATAGACGAGCTGCATCGATTTTCCGGGTCGCCGCAATTGTGGAAATGGGGCGACGAGCTTTCCACTGGCGATATCGTCCTCGACCAGCGAGCCGATGGCCATGGCGACGCCCAGACCTTCGATCGCAGCCTGGAAAGCGAGATTGAGGCTCTCGAAACGCAGGCCATGGTTGTGATCGACGCCGCTGACGCCGACGAAAGCGAGCCAGCGCTCCCAGTCGCGAGGGCGTGGCTCGCTATGCAGAAGAATCATCGACCGCAGATCCGATGGATGATGCAGTCGGGACGCGAGCTGCGGCGCACAGACCGGCGTCGTCTCGACGCGGGCGATCGGATGCGCCTTGAGGCCACTTGCCGGTTTCCGGCCAATCATTTGGATGGCCAGATCATAATCTTCACGCTCGAAGTCGACGGGCGCTAGTGATGTCGTCAGGCGGACGTCGATGTCGGGATGCCGATCGTAGAAGCGGCTCCAGCGTGGAATGAACCAGCGTAGGGCAAACGTCGGATAGGCGCAGAGCGATACGGTGGGACGGCCCGTTGTGCGGAGCATCGCCTCGACGGCGTTGCCGATCTGCTCGAGTGGCGCCCGAATGTCCGAAAGGAAGTCGATGCCCTCCCGCGTAAGCGTAAGTTGCCGATGGCCTCGTTTGAAGAGTTCGGCACCGAATTGCTGCTCGAGCTGTTGGATTTGGCGGCTGACGGCTCCGGGCGTGACATTCAGCTCGGCGGCGGCGTTCTGAACGCTGAGGTGCCGGGCGGTCGCCTCGAATGCGCGCAAGCTCCGCATGGATGGATAGGGGGCCACTGGGCGCCTTTTCGATTGAGCAAATGTCACGCGAAGATTACCGAAAAATCGGTTGTCACGCCAATCGCGCTGCGGACACTGTGCGCCGAACCGCGTCACGGGACGCCAGTGAAGCAACGACGATCAGGGGACGACTATGCAGTTGGCCAATGCACCAGCGAAGCCGCAGACCCTTGAGGATTGGATTGCGCCTGATTGCAGAGGGCTCAATTTCTATGAGATCGATCGTAGCTTGCAGTCGCTGCACCAGCTCTACATGCCGGCCGATGAGCGGGCACATATGGCGCCGCATTTCTCGCGGCTGGGAGCGCTTGCGGGGGATCGGCTCGACGAGCTTGCCAGACTGGCCGACCGGCACGCGCCGACGCTGCACGCGCGCAGCAACCGTGGAAAGGACGAGGACTGGATCGAGTTCCATCCGGCCTACCGCGAGATGGAGAAGATCGGATTCGGCGACTTCGGCATCCACTGCATGTCGCGGCGGGGCGGTGTGCTCGGCTGGCCGCGCCCCGTGTCGCCCATCGTCAAGTACAGCTTCCAGTATATTTTCGTGCAGTCCGAATTTGCGCTGATGTGCCCCATCTCGGTGACGGACACGTCGGCTCTGCTGATCGAGCGCTACGGCGACGAGGAGACGAAGGCACGGTTTCTGCCGGGAATGATGTCCCAGGATATGGGGACGGTTCTCAAGAGTGCCCAGTTCATGACCGAGAAAACGGGTGGCTCGGATGTCGGCAACATCGAGCTGGAGGCGCGGTTTGAAGACGGCAAGTGGCGACTCTACGGCGAAAAGTGGTTTTGCTCGTGTGCCGATGGTGATGTGGCGCTGCTGCTCGCGCGTCCTCAGGGAGCCGCGCCGGGAACATCGGGACTGGGCCTCTTCGCTCTGCCGCGGCGTCTCGACGATGGCAGCCGTAACAAGTACCGGATCGTAAGGCTCAAGGATAAGCTTGGTTCGCGCTCCATGGCTTCGGGCGAGATTATCTTCTCGGGGGCGATAGCTTATCCATTGGGTAAAGTCGGCCCCGGTGCGAACCCTGGTCTCCGGCAGATGATGGACCAGGTGAATATGTCTCGGCTTTCGCACGGCGTGAGAGCGGCAGCGATGATGCGGCGGTGCTTCAACGAGGCGCTTGCCGTGGCCCGCTCGCGTATCGCGTTTGGCGGGCATCTGATCGATAAGCCGCTGATGCAGCGACAGTTGATGAAACTGCTGGTGCCCACAGAGCAGGCACTGTCATTTGCGATGTTCACGGCCCAACAACTGGATCGAGCGGAAAACGGTGACAAGGCGGCAGCCAATGTCGTGCGCATTCTGACGCCATTGCTCAAATTTCGCTCGGCGCGGGATAACGTGGCCGTGGCCACGGGCGCCATGGAGGTGCGTGGAGGGAACGGCTACATCGAGGACTGGATCAACGCGCGGCTTGTGCGCGATGCGCATCTCGGCGTGCTCTGGGAAGGCACATCAAACGTCAACGCGCTCGATGTCACCACACGGGCCGTGGGCAAGGTCGGCGCACATCGTGCCTTGGGTGCAGCCCTTGGCGACGCTCTTGCCGATATGCAAACCATGCCCGGCCAGTTCCGCGGCGAGCTGAAAGCGACTGTCGACCGGGCGGTGTCTCTGGCCGAGGAGGTGGCTTCGTCCGGCGACGAGCAGCACGCGCGTCAAGCGTCAAACGCGCTTTATCACACGGCGAGTGCCGTGCTGCTGGCTTGCGAAGGTGCTCGGCTCGGTGAGATGGGACATGACGCGCGCCGTCTCGTCATCGCGCGGATGGTTCTCGATCATCGCCTGCGCGCGCATGATCCCCTGCGTGTCTCGAAATCGGATGACCGGATGATTTCAGCCATGCTGGACGAGCGGCCGATCGATCTCGAAACGGCGTCGGCGTTTGTTGCTGCGGCGTAGCCTGTCCTGTACGCGTGGCGCGTCGAAGCGCGCCGCGCGTGGGGCGTCATTCCTCGTCGACGAGATGCTGAAGTCGGGCGATGGCATCATCCCACTGCCTCGATGCGCGTTCGAGGTATCGTTGCGCTTCGGCCAAAGTACTTGGCCGAACGACGAAGCGGCTTTCGCGTCCCACGCGCTGGCTCGAGATAATGCGCGCCTGCTCGAGAATGGCGAGGTGCTTGCTGACGCCCTGACGCGTCAGGCCGGTGCCTTGCGTCAGTTGCACGATCGATTGTGAGCGTCCGTCGCTGAGGCGGGACAGGAGCGACAGGCGCGTGGCATCGCCGAGTGCCGCAAAGACGGGTGCGGCACTGACGTCGGTCAGCTCACTTTGAGGCTGTGACATGGGCGGCGATGTTGTCAGCCTGGATATTCCAGCCCTGAGTGTTGCTGCGCAGGATCTCGAGCCGCCGATGATCGGGAAGTGCCTCGAATCCGCTTTCGATGATGGTCAGCCTGGTTCCTGAAGCGATCGGTTCCAAGTGGAATTCGACGAGCGTCATTGGGCCCTTGGTTATATCGACGTTTGCGATGTCCTCCGAGTGAACCCACCGGAACGACAACAGGCGCTCAGGCTCCATGCGCTCGACGCGGGCGAGCCAGGGATAGCCCTCGTAGCCAGGGTAGGTCATTTTGCCAGTCGAGAGCGCGCCCGGCTCGAATGGCCCATCGAGCTTGACGCGAAACCATTGACCAAATTCGTCATGGTCAGAAATGGCGTGCCAAACTCGCGAAATGGGCGCCTTCAACTCGACGGTCTTGACGATACGATCTGCCATATGCGCAACCTCCTGGTTGCTCATATGGTTAGCACGACCATCGCAAAGAGCAACTGAAAAGTTGCTCTTTGCCTCGCGAGGCTGGCGGCGCTCACCTCAAAGAGAGAAGCACTGTCCCGCGTAGACCTTACAGCGGTGCGCGGAGCCATGGCCTGAACAGCTCGTACGGACAGCGACGCCGATGCCTTTGAATCGCGGGTTCAAGATGTTGCTGCGGTGGATCGACGAATTGAGCCATTGGCGCATGAATGCCTCGGCCGTACCGGAGGTATTGTAGGCGACATTCTCGCCGCCGCCGCGGCTGCTGGGGCTGTATTTGCGATAACGTTGATAGGGATCTCGGCCGTCGCTGCCCTGGTGGCTCAGAAATCCGTTGCGCGCCATATCGGCGACGTGACCTGAGATCGCCGAGACGCAGCGGCCATCCACCTTGAGGGCGGACAGTCCGTGCCGCGCTCGCTCGCGATTGGTGAGGCTGACGATCCGCTGCGTGGCTCCGGCTGTCGACGCAGCCGCGGCCGGCTGACCGCGGGCGGGCTTTGCGTCTGCGCTGGGAAGCTGCGTCGCGCCAATGACGATGCCGACAATCCAGACGGTCGCCATCAGCGTATTAGGCACACGCGGCATCATCAGGCCTCCTTCGGATTTCGATCAAGCGGGCGAGAACAGCGATCCAGGTGGTGGGTAAGGTCGGATGGCGTGCTGAGGCCGGCCGCTCGATCGTCTTCGCTTGAGCTGCGGTTATTTCCTTGCGATGGGTGCGGTGGCCGTTTCGAGCCAGCTTCGATTTTCTCCGGTGAGGTGAGGGCCGATCGTGTCTCGGACGCGGGTGTGGTAGGCGTCGAGCCATTGCAGCTCGGGCAGTGTCAACAACTTCGGCTCGACGAGACGACGGTCGATGGGAACGAGGGTCAGCGTCTCGAAGCCAAGCATCGGGCGCTCTCCGCCGGGGATGTCGGTCGGGTCGGTTACAAGCACGAGATTCTCGATGCGGATGCCATACGCGCCGGTTTTGTAATAGCCAGGCTCATTCGAGATGATCATGCCTGGTTCCAGCGTGACGTATCCGCGCTTCGAAATGGACTGCGGGCCTTCATGCACCGAGAGATAGCTGCCGACGCCGTGGCCGGTGCCGTGGTCGAAGTCGAGGCCGGCGTCCCATAGGGCCTTGCGGGCAAAGGCGTCGATGTGCGCGCCGTTGGTGCCCTTGGGGAAGCGCAGCATGGAGATGGCGATCATGCCCTTCAGCACCAGCGTGAAGCGCTCGCGCATTTCCTGCGTGGGTTTGCCGATCGCAACGGTACGGGTGACGTCGGTGGTGCCATCCTGATATTGGGCGCCCGAGTCGACGAGAAAAAGCTCGCCCTTGGCTAGCTTGCGGCTGGTAGCCTCGGTGACGCGGTAGTGGACGATGGCGCCGTTCGGGCCGGAGCCGGAGATGGTGTCGAAGGAGATTTCCTTCAACGCCTGCGTCTCGGCCCGCATGTCCTCCAGGCGCTTGACGGCCGTGATCTCGTCGATGCGGCCGGATGGCGCTTCGCGATCGAGCCAAGCCAGATAGCGTGCCATGGCGACGCCGTCGCGCTCATGGGCGGTGCGGCTGCCTTTGATCTCGGCCGCGTTCTTCCTGGCTTTCGACAGGATACACGGGTCATGGCCGTCGCTGACGAGCGTGCTCTTTTCGCCAAGTGCGCGCCGGAACCAATGGGCTGCCGTGCTCTCGTCGAGCTGGACCTTGCGGTGCGCATCCTTCAGAGCCTTGACGCGGTCGGCAAGCTCCGTGGGCTCGCGCAGGCGGACGAGGCCCGCGAGATGCGCCTTGGTTTCCGGACCGATCTTGCGCTTGTCGAGAAAGAGCTCGGGTTTTCCCGCCGTGTGCACAATGGCGAAGGCCAGGGGCGTCGGATTGTGTTTCACGTCCGAGCCGCGGATGTTGAACGCCCAGGCGATGGAATCGGGAAGTGTGAGAATTACGGCGTCGCGGCCATCGGCTTTGAGGCCTTTCTGCAGTTCGGCGATTTTGTCCTCGGCCGATTTGCCGGCGTATTCCACCGGCTGCACCGTGACGGCGCCGACAGGCGGGGCTGGGCGATCGCGTCCCCAGAGTTGGTCGACCGGATTGCGGGCAACGGGCTTCAACTTCACGCCCGACTTCGCAAGTTGTGCCTCGAACGATTTGACCCAGCTTGTTGGGTGAAGCCACGGATCAAACCCAACCACGGCGCCTTCGGCGAGCTTGCGCGCCAGCCAGTCGCCAGGGCTCGTTTCGGGGATTTGAAGCACGTCGAAAAGCTTTGGATCGACCTCCGTGCCGGCTTGCAGCGTATAGCGACCGTCCACGAACAAAGTTGCGAAGCGCCGGCCGATTACGGCCATCCCGGCCGAGCCGCTGAAGCCGGTCAGCCATTTCAGGCGCTCGGCCGAGGCGGGCACGTACTCGCCCATGTGCTCGTCGGCGCGTGGCACGACGAAAGCGTCCAACCCGAGATCCGCGAGCCGAGCCTGGAGGCTTCGCGTGCGTGCCGAACCCTCGGTGGGGTTCGCGGAGGAGGTGAAGTCCTGGAACATGATCAATGTGTAAAGCGTGTTTCAGGGCGGGGCAATGCGCCGTGCATGGGTGCGCCGCAACATGCTCGTGCTGTGTGCAAGTTGATGAAATTATGACAATCTTCGCATGCGTCGGCTGCAATGCTGCGCTGCAGCAGATCCACTTCTTATTTCGAATGCGCGCTATTATCTTTTGTTCAGCTCGGCATGTGCATCCAGGTGCCACGTCGAGCGCCGGTTGCCACCAATGAGCGCCCGGTAAATCCAAAACCTCACAAACCAGTTGAGGGATACCATGAGCACCACAACCGCGACATTCGAGACCTACACAGGCGCCGAAAAGAAGACTGGCTCGCCTGCTGCATCGACCCGTAAGAGCTTCTACGAGCGCTTCATCGAGGCGCGGATGCGGCAGGGTAAGGCGCATGCGCGAGTTGCGCTCGTTCGCATGTCGGACGGACAGCTCGCCGAACTCGGCTTCTCAGCCGATCAGATTCGGGAGATGCGCGCCACCAGCTCGATTCCCGTGACCTTCTGGGCCTGAGCAGCGCCATCTCGGCGTCTGCAATCAGTTTCTGTGAATGACCACGGCCGGCGCGTATACGCGTCGGCCGTTTCATTGAGGGTGCCAAATTTGTTGCGCGTAGATGTCCCGTCAGCGCTTCGCTTTGTTGCCGTCATGGGTAAGTAGCAGTGTCGCCCAGTTATGGTTGACGTCTTTCTGCAGCAGTCGAAATCCCGCCATCGCGTAGACCCCAACCACCTCACGCACCTGCTCACCGAGGATGCCGGACAACACGGCGATTCCGCCGTGACGCAGGCTGCGGGCGAGTTGAGGCGCAAGGCGGATCAGGGGACCGGCAAGGATATTGGCGAGAACCAGATCGTAGGGCTGCAGATCGCGCAGGCGGGGATGGTCGAGGCCGGCTGCGGCCACGAAGCGGATACGGGAGAGCGCGCCGTTCAGCGCAGCATTGGATTGCGCCACGTCGACCGCGATCGGGTCGACATCGCTGGCGACGATCGATGCCGTCGGCCACAGTCGTGCGCTGGCAATCGCGAGAAGGCCAGAGCCGCAGCCGAGATCGAGAATACGGTCGAAGTGCCGTCGGCGCGCGAGGCGGTCGATGGCCGCGAGGCAGCCTTGGGTCGTTGCGTGATGGGCTGTGCCGAAGGCTTCGCCGGCATCGATCTCGATGGCGACCAACCGCCTGCCGATCGAGTCTCGATCATGTGCGCCATGCACGAGAAAGCGTCCTGCGGCAACAGGTGGGAGCGCGGCTTGGCTCACGGCCACCCAGTTCTCGTCGGGGACATCTTCGATTGCCGGCGGGTGAGCAGGATCGATCAGCTCGCCGATACGTGAAAGGATCGCGAGCAGCGACGGGGGAGCATCGTAGTAGGCGTCGACATACCAGGCGTTGAGCGCCGGTTCCTCGAACGCGGCAGTTGCGAGTGCAGCCGAGCTTTCTCCATCCTCATCCGAGAGCCGCTCGGCGATCGCGCGCGCTGCGCCCGCGTCCGCAGCGGCGGTCCTGAGCCTCGTCAGCATTGGTGTCTCATCGCGGTTTGCGGGTATGCCTCAAATTGCGCCTCAGGACAGCGCGGCAGGAGCTTCGCCTTCGTACTCGACGCCCTCCTGCGATGCGATGTCGGTCAGCCGGTCGAGATAGCTATCCCACAACTCGTCGATGCGTGCTGCAGCGTCGGCAGGCGAAAGTGCGAGGAGCCTTCCGTCGGGCATCTGGCGCACGATGCCATCCTGGAGAAGTCGCCCCAGGGCATCCTCGACATCGAAGTCGGTGTCCAGCCCGAATGTCGACGTTAGATAACGCTCTATAGCCTTGTCGGCGTCCTGGAGCTCGCTGATGTGCACACATTCCTTGGCAAGCAGGCTGTAGAGAAGGACCTCCTCTTTGACATCCTCCTCGGCCGCTCGTGCCGCGAGCAGGGTCATGACACCGCCATTGTCGGCCAACGCGTGCGAGTAGAGGTTCTGCGCCATTGTCACCAGATATTTGTTTCGCTGGTTGGCGAAATTCACGATCTGGCGGAATGCGATGCCGCCAAGACCTGCAAGAGCACCTGCAAGCGCGACGGGGTTCGTGGCAACGGCGAGCTTGGAGACGGTGCCGGCGACGCCCATGCCGAGGCCGCCGCCCGCCGTGACGCCAAGTTTGATCTTGTCGAACAGGCGAAATCGAATGCGCGTGTTTGGAAAGACCATCTCGAGGTCGTTGCGCGGGATATTCTTGAAGAGCTTGATGTAGATGAAGTCGGAGCTGATCTGGTCCGCGATCGGTCCGCGTCTTTTCCGGAGACGCCGCTCGGCCGTCACCCGATCAATGCGCTCATCAGCCATGATCTCGATCACGCGCTTATCGAATGGCTTCAGCTTGAAAAGAATGGCGAGGCGCTGAAAGACCGGGAGATCGAACTCTTCCTTGCGCAGATAGAGCCTCCTCTTGGAGCGGCGGACAGTGCGCGTCACGACGGCTCCGCGATAGTAGATTTCAAGCTCGTCGAATGCCTTGAGATCGACGTGAAGATCGAGGCCGTAGTGGCTTTCCTTAGTGAGCAGGATGTCGATCTGGCTCGGGTCGATCCGCGTGTAGTTCGCCTGCTGCATCAGGCGGCGCACACCGTTGACGAGCTCTCGTTCGAGTACCTTCTTTTCCGGTTGCGTGTATGTTCGCGTTATCAAGAGATCGCTATCCGGGCTGAACGGCTCGTAGGTGCGTGCCAGCTCCAGTAGGTTGGCGCCATATCCCTGCTGGCGCCAGTTCGCGAGATACATAAAGAACCGTTTTACCTTGGCGGCTTCGCCGGGTGGCCATGCCGAACGATCGGATAGGCGGTCCATGAGCGCCAGAGGCGTAACCGAGATGAACTTTTCCCGATGACCGCCGGGGTTGAAGATCTTTGCCTCGATGGCGTCGACGAGTGAGGTGTAGTCGGCGTCGCTTACGGGAAGCGAGGTGGGCAGGTCCCTCTCGACCAACCCTATGCCTCGAAGCCCGTTTGTCGCCTGTGCCGTCGACATGGTGCCTCCCCGTGCGAAATCCGACCTTCGCGCACTGCCCCGCCCAGCAGTCAAAAGCTACGGATCACTAGGCCGTTTCAATGGGCGTTGTCGAGGGTATCGCGGGGTTGTGCCCCCTTTGCGGCGAAGCTGCCGGCGTTTTGCACCGACGCCTGTCCAATTTGCCGCGATTGACTAGAAACCGTGGCTCGCGTAGTGGCAGCGGCGGGACACCTCCCCCCAACGGGAGGCTTCTATCTGAAAGGATAGGCACGCATGACGACCGCTTCCATGCCCGGGCGCCGCCCGGAGCGTCCATTCTTCTCGTCCGGCCCCTGCGCCAAGCGCCCCGGCTGGACTCCCCAAGCCCTCGACAAAGCCTTCGTTGGCCGCTCGCACCGGGCGAAGGATGGCAAAGCCCGACTCAAGCTCGCGATCGACAAGACGAAGGCATTGCTTGGGCTTCCCGGCGATTTTCATTGTGCAATCGTACCCGCCTCGGACACCGGCGCCTATGAGATGGCGATGTGGTCGATGCTCGGTGCGCGCGGTGTCGAGGCACTGGCGTGGGAGAGTTTCGGCTCGGGCTGGGTCACGGACATCGTCAAACAGCTCAAGCTTGACGACGTGAAGGTAACGGAGGCCGATTACGGTCACCTGCCGGACCTCGCCAAAGTCGATTTCAATCGCGATGTCCTGTTCACGGCCAACGGCACGACGTCGGGCGTCAAGGTTCCGAACTACGACTGGATCCCGGCCGATCGGCAGGGCCTCACGTTCGTTGATGCGACGTCCGGCGTCTTTGCGCAGGACATTGATTGGACGAAGGTCGATGTGCTGACGTTCTCCTGGCAGAAGGTGCTGGGTGGCGAGGGCGCACACGGGATGCTGATCCTGTCGCCGCGCGCCGTCGCGCGTCTCGAGAGCTACACGCCGCCGTGGCCGCTGCCGAAGATTTTCCGCCTGACGAAGGGCGGCAAGCTGCAGGCTCCCGTTTTCGTCGGCGAGACGATCAATACTCCCTCGATGCTCTGTGTCGAAGATTATCTCGATACGCTGGCGTGGGCCGAGCAGCAGGGCGGCCTCAAGGGTCTCATCGCACGCGCCGACCGGAACGCGAAGGTGCTTCACGATTGGGTTGCGCGGACGCCGTGGATCGCCAATCTGGCGGTGGTGCCCGAAACCTATTCCAACACCAGCGTGTGTTTGAAAATCGTCGATCCGGCAGTGACGGCGCTCAGTGCGGATGCTCAAGCGGCCTTCGCCAAGGCGGTCGTCGCGCGTCTCGACAAGGCAGGCGTCGCGTACGACATCGGCAGCTACCGCGATGCGCCGGCGGGCTTGCGTATCTGGACGGGCTCGACCATCGAAGCGGCGGATCTCGAGGCGCTTACGGTGTGGCTCGATTGGGCCTTCATCGAAGAAAAAGGCGCGCTCGCGACGGCTGCGTGACGCGCTTCTGGCGACGTCGACCGCGTTGAGATGGCCAGCGTGGGAGCGGTTGCTCCCACCGACACCCCTCCGGTGGACTTCGCATATATCGGTTTTCATTCGGCAGTCGGCTGCGTGCGCGGGCGTACGAGCCACGTTCTGCCATCCGACACCCAACAATACGGCCGCGCGAGCGGCTCCGTCCTCAGTTGCAGTCTTGCAAGGGTGACGGCTTACCAAAGAGGCAACCATGGCACCCAAAGTTCTTATCTCCGACGAGTTGTCGCCGGCAGCCGTCGCGATCTTCAAGGACAACGGCATCGATGTGACGTTCGAGCCAAAGCTCGGCAAGGATAAGGAGCGGCTGGAAGCGCTGATCCCCGAATTCGATGGTCTGGCCATTCGTTCGGCGACCAAGGTGACAGACAAGCTGCTCAAGGCCGCGACCAACCTGAAGGTCATCGGACGCGCGGGCATCGGCGTCGACAACGTCGACATCCGCGCGGCGACGGCCCAGGGCGTGATCGTGATGAACACGCCGTTCGGCAACTCGATCACGACCGCCGAGCACGCGGTCGCGATGATGATGGCCCTGGCGCGACAGATCCCCGAGGCCGATCGGTCCACGCAGGCCGGCAAGTGGGAGAAGTCCCGCTTCATGGGCGTGGAGCTCTTCGGCAAGGTTCTCGGCGTTGTGGGCTGCGGCAATATCGGATCGATCGTGGCCGACCGTGGCGTCGGCTTGAAAATGAAGGTCATCGCCTACGATCCATTCCTCTCGGAGGAGCGGGCGGTGGAGATCGGCGTGGAGAAGGTGGATCTGGCGGACCTGTTCGCACGGGCAGATTTCATTACCCTGCACACGCCACTCACCGACCGTACGCGGGGTATCATCGGCGCAGACTCCTTCAAGCAGATGAAGCCTGGCGTCAGGATCATCAACTGCGCCCGCGGCGGCCTGGTCGATGAGGCGGCTCTGCTCGAGGCGCTAAAGTCGGGGCAGGTCGGGGGGGCTGCGCTCGACGTCTTCGAGGAGGAGCCGGCAACGAAGAATGCGCTCTATGGCGCACCGAACCTGATCTGCACGCCGCATCTGGGCGCGGCAACCAGCGAGGCACAAGAGAACGTCGCGCTGCAAGTGGCAGAGCAGATGTCGGCCTATCTGCTAAAGGGTGCGATCTCGAATGCGGTGAACTTTCCGTCGATCACAGCGGAGGAGGCGCCGCGTCTCAGGCCGTACGTCAAGCTCGCCGAGCAACTTGGCTCGTTTGCGGGGCAGCTCACGGAAAACACGATCAGGGGCATCCGGATCGAGTACTCGGGTGCCGTGGCGGAGCTCAACGTCAAGCCGATCACGGCCGCGGCGGTCGCCAGCGTACTCAAGTGGCACATGGGCGACGGCGTCAATATGGTGTCGGCGGTGAGCCTCGCCGAGCAGCGCGGCATCCGCATCGAAACGACCACGCGCGGCCAGGATGGCATCTACGAAAGCTATGTGAAGCTGACGGTGAAGACGGCGCAGTACGATCGATCGGTCAGCGGTACGGTGTTCTCCGATGGGCGGCCGCGTTTCATTCAGGTGCGCGACATCGGCATGGAGTTCGAGGTCAGCCCGCATATGCTTTTCGTGCGCAACCAAGACAAGCCGGGTTTCATCGGTCGGTTCGGATCGCTGATGGGCGAGGCCGAGGTGAATATCGCGACGCTCATCCTCGGACGCGACAAGCCGGGTGGCGACGCGATCTGCCTCGTTGCGCTCGACGAGCCGATCTCCGATGCCGTGCTGTCGAAGGTGCGGGATCTGCCACAAGTGATCCGGGCAAGGACATTGTCGTTCTGAGCCTTCTCCGGACGGGGCGAGCTGACATAGCGGTCGGCGTCAGGCCGGCTCGCTGGCGATGCAACTCCGGTCGTCCTTCAAACAGTATCCTCAGGGGATAACGGTCCGGCCGGAGTTCCAGACTCCGGCCGATTGCATTTGTCGAACTGTCACGGCAACCGTCACGAAAGCGTAAATTTATATTCTACAAGGTTTTACCGTTTTTTTGTCATATCATCCTAAAAACGCCTTTGTAGCTGCCTAAATACTGGGGGCAGGTTTTCTTGGAACGGTGAGAGAAATGAACCTCTTATTCAGCGGCGTCGAGTTCCTCGGCCTGTTTCTTATTCTCCTCGCGGTTTTGGCAGTCTGGTCCACGGTGAAGATGGTGCCGCAGGGCTCCAACTGGACGGTCGAGAACTTCGGCCGCTACACGCGCACCCTCTCGCCGGGCCTGCACATTCTCATTCCCGTGATGGAGCGCGTCGGCGCTCGCATGAATATGAAAGAGCAGGTGATGGATATTCCCTCGCAGGACATCATCACGCGCGACAACGCGATGGTGAAAGTCGACGGAGTGACATTCTTTCAGGTGCTCAACGCGGCGAAGGCCGCCTACGAGGTCGACGAACTGGAAGGTTCGATCATCAATCTCACGATGACCAATATCCGTACCGTGATGGGCTCGATGGATCTCGATGAGCTTCTCTCGAACCGTGACCATATCAACGCCAAGTTGCTCCAAGTGGTCGACGCGGCGACGGAGTCCTGGGGCGTGAAGGTGACACGCATCGAGATCAAGGACATCGCGCCGCCGCGTGATCTGGTCGATTCGATGGCGCGTCAGATGAAGGCCGAGCGCGATAAGCGTGCCCAGATCCTGGAGGCGGAAGGCCATCGGCAGGCAGCCATTCTGAAGGCCGAGGGCGAGAAGCAGGCGGCTGTTCTCGATGCCGAGGGGCGTCGTGAGGCAGCTTTCCGCGACGCCGAAGGGCGTGAGCGTGCAGCCCAAGCCGAGGCCGAGGCAACGCGTATGGTGTCGGATGCCATCGCGAGCGGTAATGTGCAGGCGATCAACTATTTCGTCGCCAACAACTACATGAAGGCACTCGAAGCCATTGCACGTTCTCCTAACCAGAAGGTGCTGATGATGCCGCTTGAGGCATCGGCGGTGATCGGTTCGCTGGCCGGCGTAGCCGAGATCGCGAGCGAGGCTTTCGGAAGGGGCGGCTCGGGTTCGTCGAGGCCCGTCGGCGGGAGCGTGCCGCGTACATAGGCTAAAGGCTCAGGCTCGCGGGTTTGAGCAGCAGGTTATCGCTCCAACGGCAAACGGCTCGATCATGTCGCTCATTGCGTATCTCTCCCAGTTCGGCCCCTGGAACTGGCTCATTGTCGCTGCGCTCATGTTTGGGCTGGAGGCCGTTGTGCCGGGCGTCCATTTCGTCTGGTTCGGTGTGGCGGCCGTGCTCGTGGGGATCATCGGCCTTGTCACGGGGCTCGCATGGCCATGGCAGCTCGTCGCGTTTGCGCTGCTTGCGATTGCGGCGGTCTTCGCTGGCCGCCGGCTCGCCCGCTCGGACACATCGCCGAGCGATGCACCGGATCTCAATGTGCGGGGCGCGCAATACGTAGGGCGCGTGGTGACCGTGGAGGAGGCGATCCGCGCAGGTCGCGGGAAAGTCCGGGTCGGCGATACGCTATGGCAGGCGGAAGGAGACGATGCGCCCGCCGGTTCGCGTGTGAAAGTCACCGGTACGCGCGATACCGTGCTGCTCGTGGCGCGCGATTGAAGATCGCCGAGGCGCGTCACGAACGCGGGAACGTCAGAGCCCGTTTACGCGCATCAGGGCCTCGAAGTGCTTGTCGGCCTGGAAGTCGATGATCTGCATATACTGGCGCGCTGTCTCGGCGACCTGGTCGTCCGTCATGAGCTGCAATGGTTTTCCAGTCGACATGGCGAGCACTTGCTGCTTGGCCGCACGCTCGAGATAGTAAAGATCATCGAAGGCAAACGCGATCGATGGGCCGCCGATCGAAATGCCGTGGTGCGCCAGAAAGAATACGTCAGCAGTTGGATTGCTGCGCTGGGCCGCGGCGATCCGCTTACCCTCGGATTCATCCAGCGCAATTCCGCCGAACGACTGATAGGCAACGCGTCCGTGGTAGCGGGCCGCGGTCTGATGCGCCATCTCCAGGCGTCCACCCTGGACCATAGTCAGAGACGTCGCCCAGGGCATATGGACGTGCAGAATACATTGATGGCGTGGATTGGCGCGATGCCCCTGAACATGGATGTGACGGGCCGTTGCCTCGACTTCGCCGTCGCCTTCCACGACACGGCCGCCGCCGTCGATCAGCAACAAATGTTCGGGCCGCATCTCCGACCAGTGCAGGCCGTAAGGATTGATCAGGTAGCGTTCTTCCTCGCCCGGAACCACGACGGAGAAATGGTTACAGATGCCTTCGGAAAATCCGAACTTCTCGGCGAGTCGGAATGCGGCCGAGAGCTCGCGGCGGAGCTGCATGGGAGAGCTGGATGGGCTGGGCATGAAGGCGCTCGCGGGTTCGGTGGAGGTTCGGCGGGATGACGGTCGCGAGGATAGGTGCGCCGAAGCGACGGGTCTAGCGGATCGGCGATGCCGGTCTGATTAGCAGCGCGGCAGACCGGCGAACTCGGCTCCATGCGCGGCGCGCCGTGCGGTCTGCGCGAGCTGGCTCAGCTATTTCCGTGGGGGAGGCGCAGTGTTCTTGTAGGACGGACGCTCGGTCAACCTGGCAACATAGTTCGAGAGGTTCTTGTACTTGGCCAGCACCTCATTCGCGGCGGGATAACCCGCTCCGGTTGCCAGCATCGGCAGCACGTGCATGTCAGCGTATGTGAGCTCGGAGCCGGCGATGTACGGCGATGTCGCGAGGGCGTCGTCGAGCACCTTGGCGCATTTGTCGATTTCAGGGAGCGCCGCATTGATGCGTGCGGTATCGGGGCCTTTGGCCTTGTCGAAAAATGCCGATGGCACGACGAACTCGCGCATAATCCACTTGTCGACCTTGGCGTTGCCGTAGCTTACCCACTGCTCGACTCTGGCTGCCTCGAGCGCGTCGTCGGGAATGAACTTCGAGCCGGGGAATGCCTTGTCGATATAGGTGGCGATGGCCTTCGACTCGAACAGCGTGACATCACCATGCCGCATGCACGGGATCTGGCCGGCCGGATGAATGCACGTCACCTCAGGCGAATGCGGGCGGGATGGCGTCAACGTGTGGGCAACGCCCTTTTCCTCGCAGAGCATGCGGACAGATCGTACGTAATTGGAAAAGGGGACGCCGATGATCTCAAGGTCGGGCATGGTGGGCCTCCTGTTCGAACCCCCGTACCGACGGAGGCGCGTCAGTCTACGACAGCGTCGGGTACAGCATCAATTCCTGGCCGATAAGGCTTTATGTCGATGAGCGGCGTGCCATCGAGGAAATCGATCGCGTCGATGTCGACCATTCCTGCGTCCTGATCTATCCGCAGAATGCGGGCGACTGTGAGGCCGATTGGATTCGGGCGGACGGGCGAGCGCAGGGCAAAGACGCCGCGCGGAGCATCGGCATGAGGCGGATGGATTACCAGCGGATCGCGGCGCGCGGCGTGCAGCCAGGCCAACACGACGACATGCGAGAATTTGTCGAGTCCCTGGAGTGCCGGGCGGAATGGCGCGTCGACCACGAGGCGGGCACCGCCGCCTTGCTCACGCGCCTCGCGCGGATTTTTTGGGCGAGGTACATTCTTGGTCCAGGGAGAGCGGACCTGACCGATGAAGACCAGATGGGCATCGCCCTTCGCCTGAGCTGGATCGTTCGGCAGCAGGATCTCGCCGGGACGTCGCGCGCCGCTCGAAGCTAAATTACTGGTCATGGGATCCTCTTTAGCGGCGCGGCATTAACGATGGACGGGGCATGCGCGGCGGCCGCCGCGTTGGCCCAGCCGTAGGCGACCATCGTCATGAGAGCGGATGCGGCGAAGCAATAGACGCCGGGCAGCACCTGTGCCTCCGTGTATCCTGACGAGTTCATGTAGAAAATCATCAATGCGAGAACCATGACATCGGTCATGGAATAGCGGCCGAGCCATTCCATGGTCGAGATGGACTTTTCGCGGAAATCACGGCTGAGGTTCGGCGACAGGCAGAGTGTCAGCAGATAGAGCAATTTCAGAAAGGGAAAGAATACCGAAAACACGATGAGCACCGCGCACAGGAAATATTCCTGCGTCGCGTAAAGTGCCCAGATGATTGAAGCGATCGAATGCTCGTTCTTCCAAACGTAAATTGTCGTGAAACGGATCGAGGGCAGGATCACGCCGAGCGCGAAGCAGATCGAAGCAACCAGTATGAAAAGCGCCAGCATGAAATTGCGCAAAGCCGACGGCGCGCTTGCTTCGGTGGCCTCCTGACGTCGCGCGCGTGCTCTGATGCCCGTGAGAGATATGCTCAGCCACGCGTAGGCGAGAATCATGAAAACAACGGCGGCAGTGAAGAAGTAGACGCCCGACAGGCTCGTCGCATCGTAGATGCCCTGGCTTTTCAGGAAGAAAATCATCAGCGCGAGCACGAGTACGTCGTGCATTGACCATTTGCCGAGCCATTCAAGAGCGCGCAAGCGGCGGTACTGTCGTTCGAGTGCGTCCGGCGGCATGGTCGTTAGAATGACGAGATAGAGAATTTTGAAGACGGGCAAAAGGATCGAGAAAATAAAAACGAGCGATCCAAGAAAGATCTGATTTCGTTGTACGAGGCTGGCGACAGTGGAAATGAGGGAGTATTCGGCTGAAAAGAAATAGAACTTGGTGAGCTTGATGGAGGGCATCGCGATGCCGAGCGCCAGCGAAATCGAAGCGCCGATGATCGCCAAGCTCAACAGAAAGCGACGGCCGCCGAGAAGCCTGGCTCTCGGACCTGCCGGACCTGATGGCAAGCGCGCGCCTGTCAGCCGAGTGGACCCGTCAACCGCAGAGGGCAGCTCCGTCGCATTGCCCAGTGGCGATGGTCTGTCCGCGAGCCCACCGGTCTTTCCGTGCACCGACGTATCCCCGTCCGCAACGGGCTTCTCACCGGTAAAAAATATACCGCCGCCCATCCCCCGACTAGGGGACGGGCCAAGCGGCAATATCATGGCCGATCAATAAGGGCGTTCAATGCTCGCCCTGGAAGGCGGCCTCAGGCCGTCATTGAGCGTTCGTTGTGCGTGACGCCCTTCTCGGAGAGCATGTCCTGCAACTCGCCGGCTTGGAACATCTCGCGGATGATGTCGCAGCCACCCACGAACTCGCCCTTGACGTAGAGCTGAGGAATGGTCGGCCAGTTCGAGAACGCCTTGATGCCCTCACGAACTTCCATGTTTTCCAGCACGTTAACAGGCTTGTAGTCGACGCCGAGGTGCTGCAGGATCGCATCTACCTGATGCGAGAAACCGCATTGGGCCATGCCTTTGGTGCCCTTCATGAAGAGCACGACTTCGTTGTCGGCAACGAGCTTGGCGATAAAGTCGTGCACGTCCTGTTCATGGCTCATGAGGATATCCTTCCTGGCTCCTGGCGGGGCAGGCCGCCTATTGCCCTCTTCATGTGCGACTGCCGAGCCCACAAGTCAATGCTCTGCCGGAACTCGCGTGGGCGGCACAAGGAAGCGCGCGACCTACCAACTGTGGGGCATACGGCTTCCGCTTCTTCTCATTTGGCTGCGGTCGTCAAAGCCAGAGCGTGCAGCGCGCCACCCATCCGGCCGCCGAGTGCATCGTAAACCATCTTGTGCTGCTGGACTCGCGTTTTGCCGGCAAAGGCAGAGGAAACCACGTGTGCCGCGAAGTGATCGCCGTCGCCTGCCAGATCCTTGATCTCGATGGTCGCATCGGGAAAAGCAGCCCTGATGAGCTGCTCGATTTCGTTGGCATCCATAGCCATGTGAAGCCCTCTTCGCTTGTCGTGCTGGCGCCTTTCCTGAAGCGGAACCAGCCGCCGCGCGGCTGCTGAGTCGGCGCCGTGCCTGTTCCCTTCCCTAGTAGCATGGGTGCCCTGGGGGCGGAACCGCGGTCACGACCGAGCGTTTTTTGGCGTATGCGGATACAGGTCATCATTAACGACCGTGCCGGGACTGTCGTCGGTGCGGATGCCGAGGCTATCGCCGAAGACGTCACGCGTATTCTCGAGGCAGCAGGGCATGATGTCGAAACGGCGACCACCAAGCCGGAGCAACTGCAACCGGCGCTCGAGCGGGTGCGTGCGGCGCAAGCCGATGCGTTGGTCATCGGAGGCGGGGACGGGACGGTCCGGTCTGCTGCGGCTGCCGTGCTCGATACGTCGACGGCGCTTGGTGTGCTTCCGCTCGGGACGATCAATAGGTTTGCGCGGGATCTCGAAATTCCGCTCGACTACGAAGCCGCGGCACGGACCCTTTCCAGGAGCATCATCAAGCAGGTCGATGTTGCGGAGGTGAACGGACGCGTCTTCCTCTGCAACGCGATATTGGGATTGACGACGCGTTTCTCGACCGAGCGCCAAAAGCTACGGGGAAAACCGGCCGCGGATCGGCTGGTCGGTTACTTCAGCGCCGCCCGCAATCTTCTCAACGCACGCCGTCGGATGCCGATTCGGATAGACGATGGGATATCGGCGATGGAGCTGCGGGTTCTCTCGCTTGTCATTACCAATAATGCCTATGCGGACGAGGCGAGCCTCAGCATGCGGCGTCCCCAACTCGACGGTGGGGCGCTTGCGGCTTATGCGAGCCGTCACGAATCGGGTTGGAAGATGGCTGCATCGGCAGTGCGTGCTTTGCTTGGCCGGCTCGATGGAGATCCCGATGTCGTTCACCTGACGTCGCCGTCGTTGACCGTCGATGTGCCGATGCGCAGGACGGTGCCGTTGTCGATCGACGGCGAGGTGGAGCATCTGGAGGCCCCCCTTGCGTTCACGCTCCGGCCGAAGGCACTTAGGGTTCTGACACCATCACCTGATCGGGACACGTGAAGCCGTCACAATCAGGCGGCCATGAGTGGATGACGCGGGGGCAGCCGGTGCAGTCGGACGACGATCGACGGCAAGTACCAGTCGAATTGGAAGTGCTTGTTGGGATCGGTATCGTCCTCGGTGGACTTTGCCTGTTCTTCGCCGTTGCGGTGGCTATGAGCTACGGCGGGCTTGCCACGGTCGATCGCGCCATTCTGCTGTCGCTTCGGACCCCCGGAGACCTCGGCGAACCGATCGGTCCGCTGTGGTTCGAAGGCTTTGTGCGAGATATCACGGCGTTGGGTAGTTTCGCCGTTCTCGGGCTGCTCGTTACATCCGTTACAGGGCTTCTTGCGCTTAACGGGCGGCCTCAGCGTGCGCTGGTCATTCTCGCTTATGTTCTTTCCGGGAACCTTGTCGGGGAGTTGGCGAAGCGCTTTTTCGCTCGTCCGCGACCGGATCTGGTGCCCCACAGCGTCGACGTGATGACGCTCAGCTTTCCCTCGGCCCATGCGATGCAAGCCAGCGTCGTTTATCTCACTCTGGCGGCGTTATTGGCTGCAACGCAAACGCGGCCGGGCGTCAAAGCTTATGTGCTCGGTGTTGCCGCTCTGCTGGCGCTGATGGTCGGAATGAGCCGGGTTTATCTGGGCGTCCACTGGCCCTCCGACGTGCTGGCGGGGTGGTCCCTCGGTACCGCATGGGCGACGGGATGCTGGCTTCTCGATCGGCACTTGCGGGGCAAACGACAACAGGCATCGGGCGAATGACCGCCCCATCGTCGGGGCGGTCCACCGTGGAGCTTCAGAATCGATTGGCCGACGCGTAGACGCCTCGCTCGAAGCCTTCGTAGAGCTCGAGTACGGTCGGATCGGCGAATGGCAGAAGCTGCGTGATGATGGTGCCGCCGACCTGGCTTTTGGGATCGATCCAGAAGTAGGAGTTCCGGAGGCCTGCCCAGCAGAGGCTGCCCGCCGAGCGGCGATCTGGCACATCCTCGGGGTTGATGAGGAAGGTGAGGCCCCAGCCACAGGTCATGCCAGGAAAGAAGTCTGCATCGAACGACATCGCAGGATTTGCGGTTTTCAAAGCGCCTGCGGATAGCTGGCCGATGTGGTTGCGCGACATCTCGGCAACAGTTTCCGGTTTCAAGACCTGGACGCCGTCAAGTGTGCCGCGGTTGAGGATCATTCGGATGAAGCGCAGATAGTCGCCTGCGATGCTGTACAATCCGCCACCGCCGAGGAAGTCCTCGGGCCTCTGCGGCGGCTCCCAGTCGGTAACCGCGAGGTGGCCGTTCGCATCGCGTTGATGCACGCTCGAAAGGCGTTCGCGCAGAGCGGGTGTCAGCCGATAGCCTGTCGAAGACATACCGAGCGGGTGAAGCAGGTTCTTCTGCATGTAGTCGTCGAGACTGCCGCCCGTGATGGCTTCGAGCACTTTTCCGGCCCACTCGATGTTGATGCCGTAATGCCAGCGGGCACCGGGATCGAAAGACAGTGGCTGGCAATCCTCCGGCCGGGCGAATGTCTCGACGCGGGATAGACCCGTCATCTTATTGTACCGGAGCATGTCCGGGTTCCAATTGTCGTAGACGAACCCGGCCGTATGCGTGAGCAGGGCGCGCAGTGTGATCTTGCCGTGTGCGGGCCGCAGTTTCGGCTTGCCGTCGGCGTCAAATCCTTCGAGCACCTTCGGGGCGGCTAAAGCGGGCACCAAGCGACCGCAGTCGTCGTCGAGGCCGATGCGGCCCTGCTCAACGAGCTGCATGATACAGGCGCCGGTGATGGCCTTGGTCATCGAATGGATCCAGCAGACCGTATCGAGCTGCATGGGCCGCGTGCCGCCGAGATCGCGAACGCCGAACGCGCCCTCGTAGATCGTATTCTTGCCGTCCGTCGCCATGGCGATGACGCCCGGTACGTCGCCGCGGTCGGTTGCCCTCTTGAGAAGCGCGTCGATCTCTTTGCTGCTCGCGATCATTTCCGTCACCCCTTGCGCTCCACCCTCTTCATTGGCGCCGCGATCCTCGCATTAATGCCCGTGGTGGGCGCCATCTTTCGGCAGCTCTGCCAACTCGATGACGAGCCCCTCGCTGCAGGCCGGATCGAGGAATGCAATGCGGCTGTTGCCATGGCCCGGCGCGGGTTTGTCCTGCTGGAAGCGCAGGCCTTTGGCGCGGAGTTCGTCCATTGCCGCCTCGATGTCGTCGACCTCGAGGCAGATGTGAAACAGGCCCTCGCCCCGCTCGCCGATCCAACGGTTGACGAGGCCGTCCGGATTGTCGGACTGCAATAACTCCAGCGAGGTTTCGCCGATGGGATACATCGCCAGCGTGGTGCGATGGGCCGGCAGCGTCTCCTCGTACTCCATGGGCACGCCCAGCTTTTCGGAGAGGAGCGATTTCACGGCGTCCATGTTCTTGAGTGCGATGGCAATATGCTCGATGCGCTTGATTTTCATGATGCGTTTCCTCTCCCAGCGGTCGTTATTTGCGATGGTTGCGCGTACATGGATATGTTTGCGGCCAGACGCGACGTCGACAATTGGTAGCTGAACAACCGAACGCGTGTCTCCATCAATACGCGCGCCCATCGCGCCGCTTGCCGTCGCGCGGCCCTCCCTCTAGGCTCGCGCCGATACCCCTTCATCAACGAGAGCCCTTGAGGAGCCCATGGCCGAGCTCAAGACCGAGGACGCCCATGCCCGCGAAATTTCAGCCGGCTGGCAGAACGAGCTTTACGAGGCGCTCCGCCGACAAGGCGTGAGCCAGTTTTCCTATGTTCCAGACGCTGGCCATCGGATCTGTATCGATCGCTCGATTGCTGACGACGACGTACATTCGGTTGCGCTCACCACCGAGGAAGAGGGCGTTGCGCTCGCCTGCGGTGCGCATCTCGGAGGCGCCAAGTCGGTGCTGCTGATGCAGTCGTCGGGTCTCGGCAACTGCGTGAACTTCATGTCGATGGTGCAGGGTGCGCGTTTCCCATTCCTGACGGTCCTGTCGATGCGTGGTGATTTCGGCGAGGGCAACCCGTGGCAGATCTCCATGGGGCAGGCGACGAAGCCGATTTTGGATGCGATGGGTTTCATTGTGCTCGAAGTGACGAAGCCCGATGAGATTGCGTCGACCGTCGATGCCGCCGCCAACATGGTGTGGAAGTCCGGCCAGGCCGTGGCCATTCTGCTCACCCAGAAACTGATCGGCGCCAAGGCCTTCTGAGGCCTGCTTTGCGCAATCCAAACTGATTTGTCTCATGCTCGCCCGCTCGCATTCCGGCTTTCCGCCGCTTCGCGCAAGGCGCTGCAGAACTTAACGGAGCTGAACCCATGGCAGACGCATCCGAGCGCTCAGCCGGACCACGTTACACACTCGACCGGATCACCGCTGTCCCAGCCGTCGTCGGTAATCCCGATGATTTTCTCGTCATTGCCGGTTTGGCAGGCACGGCGAAGGATCTTGGTGCCCTGACTAAGGATGGGCCAAACTTTTACGGGCTCGCAGGTGCCATGGGCGCTGCGGTTTCGATGGGCCTGGGGCTCGCGCTCGCGCGGCCCGACAAGCAGGTGCTGGTGGCGACGGGTGACGGTGAGCTTTTGATGAACGTCGGTGCGCTTGCCACCGCCGCCGTGCTCAATCCGCCGAACCTGCGTATTCTCTGTGTCGACAACGGTCACTACGGCGAGACCGGCTACCAGAAGAGCCACACCTGCCTCGGCGTCGATCTCGAACAGATGGCGATTGGCGCCGGCATCAAGTCGACGTGTTCGATCGAGAACGAAGCTGGACTCGCCAAGGGCGCCAAGATGCTGCGCGAATCGAATGGCACATGCTTCGTACTGCTTCGCGTTAAGCCGACCGATGGGCCGAAGTTCAAGCGCAACCTCGACCCAGGCGCCTCGCGCGTAAAGTTCCGTCTCGGAACACTCGGCGAAGTTTGATCTCCCGAGGTGCGGTTGGGTCGAGTCTAGCGCTTGCCCGACCTCTTCGAGTGGCTGGCTGATCTGCGGTCGGCGAGATTGTGGATCAGATGCGAGCGCCGTGTTTCCTGTGGCAGGGGTCGCTGAGCGATGTCCGGCGCTACTTTGGCTTTCCGACCTCGGCTACGTCCTCGATCTGCAGCTCGATGCGGTTGCGGCCGCCCCAGGTATCGCGCCGCAGATGTCCGGCAACATGCAGGGGCATGCCGTTCGAACCCTGCAAGGCGTCGCCAACTGGTTGTCCCACGGCGCGGAACGCGATCGCGTCCAATTTGGATCCGTCGCCGGCCTCCAGCGTGCAGCGGATGTGCGCTTCTCCCATCACCTTGGCGAAGCGTACTCGATGCGCCGGGAAGGCAAATCGAGGTGACGGATTGCCCTGGCCGTACGGACCGGCCTTCTCGACCAGATCGATGAAGTCCTCCGAGACACCCGCAGGCGTCAGCGCGCCATCGATTTCCAGTGCCGTCGTCGCCCGTGCCGAGGTTGCTTTCTCACGCAGCATGGTATCGAGGCGCTGGCGAACCGCGTCGAGCTTGCTGTGCTCGACCGTCAGCCCCGCCGCCATGGCGTGTCCGCCACCTTTGACGAGCAGTCCTTCCGCCGTAAGCGCCCGCACAGCGCCCCCGATGTCGACTCCCGCAATAGAGCGCAACGAACCCGTGCCGTTGCCGCCTTTTTCCCAGGCGATGACGCATGAAGGTCGCCGAAAGCGCTCGACGAGACGCGAGGCGACGAGACCGACGACACCCTTGTGCCATTCCTCTGACCCGACCAGAACGATCGGCATATCCGGGTCCTCATCGACCAGCCGATCGGCCTCCGCCGTAGCCGTGGCCAGCATTTCCGTCTCGATCGCTTTGCGCTCACGATTGAGCTTGTCGAGCAATGCCGCGATGCGGGCCGCCTCGCCATCATCGTCAATCGAAAGCAGACGAGCGCCAAGCGCCGCATCGCCGATACGCCCACCGGCATTGATGCGCGGTCCGAGTACGAAGCCGAGATGGTAAGGCGTCGGCGGCTGGTTGAGGCTCGCGGCGTCGAGCAGTGCGCGGATGCCTGCGTTCTGACGCTGGCGCATGATCTCCAGCCCGCGCACCACAAAGGCCCGGTTGAGCGTGCGCAGCGGTACGACGTCGGCTACCGTTGCGAGTGCCACGAGGTCGAGCAGCCCGAGCAGATTAGGCGGCGACAACCCTTTTCCATAGGCGCCCCGGTTTCGCAGCTCGCGGTTGATGGCCACCAGCGCCATGAACACCACGCCCGCAGCGCATAGATGTCCGAGACCCGAGAGATCGTCCTGGCGGTTCGGATTGACCACCGCATCGACCGCGGGCAGTCGCTCGTCGGCCTGGTGATGGTCGATCACTACGACATCTGCGCCGAGGCTCTTCGCATGCGCCAAAGCGTCGAAGCTCGTCACGCCGCAATCGACGGTGATGATGAGGCGTGCGCCTTCTTTCACCAGTGTCTCGATGGCTTGGGGATTCGGACCGTAACCCTCGAAGATCCGGTCGGGGATGTAGATGCGCGCCTCGAGACCATGCGCGTTGAAAAATCGCCGCATCAGCGCGGATGAGCAGGCGCCATCGACATCGTAGTCGCCGAAGATCGCGATCTTCTCGCGCCTTTCGATGGCATCGGCGATGCGGGCTGCTGCCTTGTCCATGTCGGTCAGGCGCGACGGATCCGGCATCAGCGCCTTGATGGTCGGTTCGAGCGTCACGGCGACATCGTCCACGCCGATTTCGCGGGCGGCGAGAATGCGCCCGAGCAGATCAGGCAAGCCGTGCTGCTGGCAGATCATCGTCGCGATGTTCGCTTCGGATCGACCGAGTCGCTCGCGCCACGTGAAGCCGCGAGCCGACGTTTCCACGCCGAGAAAGGCGCGAGACTCGCTGTTGTCGAGATCGGCGGCAGTTCCCCGCCTCAGCGCTGCCGTTGCCATAGGTGCCCCCTGTCCGAGGGCGGAGACTACTCGGATTCCTTCGGCAATGCAGTTGCATGGCGGCCGCGCCGGAGCCTTGTCCCCAGGCAGGATGCCACATTTTGTCGGGCGTGCCGGAAGCTAGGCGGGCTCGCGGCTCGTTCAGTCGACGATGAAGAGTTTGGCGCCATCCGCACCCGTGCGCGACCGGTGAGGCTCGGCGCCGTCGGCCACCTGATAGCTCTGCCCCGGCAGCAGGGTGACGCGACGGCCATCGGCGAGTTCGGTCTCGAGTTTGCCGGCGAGCACCAATAGGATATGGCCTTTCTCGCACCAGTGGTCCGCGAGATAGTTCGCCGAGTATTCCACCATGCGTACGCGAATTGCACCGAACTGCTGCGTGCGCCACGTTGCCGTGCCGGTCTCGCCTCGATGCTCTGTCGGCGCCACGCCCGACCAATCGGTCGTCCCGAAGGGGATGTCACTCATCTGCATCGGGTTTCTCCCTGAATGTTCCGGCACCGGGAGCGCTATCGCCATCCTCGTCGGCGTCCTGGTTTCCGCCAGGGATGACGTATCCGTCGCCCAGCCATCGCGCGAGGTCGAGGTCCGCGCACCGTTTGGAGCAGAACGGCCGATATCGCTCGCTGGTCGGCTTACCGCAGATCGAGCAACGCCCCCTCGGGGGCTCGTGCCGTTTACTGTCACCGCCGTCGTTCATCTCGCTCGTATCGGCTCCGTTTTGTGGCGAGCGGTTATTCGGGCTCCGCCTCCCCAGCCTTCAACCAGTTGAAGTGGATCGGAAAGCCCTCACCCTGCAGCATGCCAACGACTTCTGTCAGCGGAAGGCCGACCACGTTGGTGTAAGATCCGGAAATCTTCTGTACGAAACATCCGCCAATGCCCTGGATGGCATACCCGCCGGCCTTGCCGCGCCATTCGCGCGAGGCGAGATAGCTCTCCATATCCTCTTTCGACAGGCGGCGGAACCGGACGCGGGTCTCGATAACCTTGAGTCGGCTTCGATCGTCCGGTGTCACGAGACAGAGGCCGGTGAGCACGCGATGGGAGCGGCCCGACAGGCGTAGCAGCATTGCGAGCGCTTCTTCCACATTCTTCGGCTTGCCGAAAATCGATCGGCCGTGTGTCACGACGGTATCCGCCGCCAGCACATAGGCCTCGGCAAGATCCTTATCGTTGGAGATGAGGTCACGCGCGGCCTCGGCCTTCGCTCGCGCCAGACGCGTGACGTAGCTTCTTGGCATTTCGGCGCGCCGCGGCGTCTCGTCGAGGGAGGCAGGCCGGAGCGCATCGGGCTCGATGCCGACTTGAGAAAGCAACATGAGGCGACGCGGACTGGCACTCGCGAGCACGAGGCGCGGGCGAAGCTCCGAACGCCTGCCGACGGGCTTGGTGCGCGACCGCGTCTGTCGCAGCGTCTCGCGTTTTGGTGTGATCGAGAGGCCGAGCACACCGAAGGCTGAAGTCTTTGAGGTGCTCATCATGACGTCTCTTGCCGCCGCTTGGTGATCGCGCCGACCATGCCTGCGCGATCACCGTTCGATCAAGCGTTTTGATCGCTGGCCCTGTGTACGAAAAGCGGCGGCACGTGATAGCGCGGCCGCTTCTCGATGTCCGAGTGGTCTCAGCCTTGCCAGCGGCTCACGATATCGCCCATCACCGGCCGGTCACGATCGGGCTGCTTTTCGCTCTCTGTGCCGATGTAGACGAAGCCAGCGACGCGTTCCTCCGCCGTCAGGCCGAGCGCCGTGTTGATGCCTGGGCTGAACGCGCACCATTCCGTGATCCAGCACGTGCCATAGCCCATGGCATTGGCGGCGAGGCAGAGATTGAACGTAGCCGCGCCCCCGGACAGAAGCTGCTCGATCTCGGGGATCCCTGCTGCCTGTTTGACCCGCGAGATGACGGCGATGACCAGCGGAGCCCGTTGGAATCGCTGCTGTTCCATCTCGAGGCGCATCGCTGATGGCGCCTCTGTGGCTTCTTTCTTCAGGGTTTCGGCGAGCACATCGCCGAAGCGTGCCCGGGCATCGCCCTCGAAGACGATGAAACGCCACGGCACCAACCGCTTGTGGTCGGGAACGCGGGCAGCGATCGTCAAAATCGTGTCGAGTTCGCTCGCGGAGGGTCCGGGCTCCTTGAGTAGTGCGATCTTGGCGGAGCGGCGGCGGCCCAGCAGCTCCAGAACTTCGTTCATGCGACAGATCTCCAATCGAAACGGGGGATTTGTAGTGAACCCGCACTTATCCCCGTTGCACCCCTCGGTTATAGATTAGCAGCCATGCTCAATGTCTGTCTCCGGTTCACAACCTGTTTGATTGCCATCCTCGCTTGGGGAGCGCTCAGCATTGTGGCCGCTCGTCCGGCTCTTGCCGCCGAGTCTCCGACGCTGATCGTCGTCTTCGACGGATCGGGCTCCATGTGGGGGCGAATCGAAGGGCAGCGCGACAGCAAGCTTGCCCTGGCACGCGACGGTATCGCTCATGGTCTTGCGCGCCTTACGCCTGCGACACGCGTGGGCCTGATGTCGTTCGGCCACCGCCGCGGTGGGGACTGCCAGGATACCGAGGCCATCGTCGAACCGGGACCGCTCGATGTCGAGCGGATCATGTCACCGCTCGAACGGCTCAATCCGAAGGGACGCGGTCCTTTGACCAAGGCGCTGCGAGAGGCCATTCCGCTTCTCGGGGCGGCATCGGCGCCGGCGCGTATAGTTCTCGTTCATGATGGCGCCGACAACTGCCAGGAAGATCCATGCTCGGTGCTGGGTCCGCTGAAGGCCGCGCATCCGCGGGCTCGCGTCGATGTGGTCTCGCTCGGCGTAAGGCCAGATGAGGCGCGCACGCTGGTTTGCCTGTCACAGAGCACGGGCGGCAAGCAATATCTCGTGTCCACCGCGGCCGAGATCGATGCGGCGCTGATCGAAGCTCTCGGCGCGGTGCCGCAGCCGGTTCCCGCGAGCGCCTCAGCGTCGGCTGACGCATCAGCCAGCACGAAAGGTACTACTGTTAGTCCGGATTCGAAGCCGCCTGCTCAGCCGGGCCGACCGGGCCTGCAGCTCTGGGCGACGCTCGTCAAAGGTGGTCAGCCTCTCGCGGCTCCCATCACGTGGCGGGTCCGGCGCGCAGGAGAGAAGGGTCCGCCGCTCTGGGAGGGGCGGACCGCATCTCCTCTCCTCGTTTTGCCGACGGGGCGTTATGACATCGAAGCGTCGATCGGCCTGATCACGCGGACGGCTGTTGCAGAGGCGGTCGAGGGTGCACCGCGGGCGGCGAGTCTCTCGCTCGATGCGGGTATGCTTGCGCTCGCCCAGGCCAAATCGGCCAAGGCGATGCTTGACGGCGCCGTGGTTACGCTCTCGCGGGTCGAGGGCGCCAGCGCTGACAAGCCAACCATCCTGCATCGCACAGAAGCCGATCTGGCCCTTCCCGCGGGCAACTATCTGGTTTCAGTGACATCTGGCGCGCTTCGCATCGAGCGTCCAGTTGGGATCGTGGCGGGTGAGCGGATATCGATTGCAAACGCGCTGGCGCTTGGCGCCGTCGAGCTCGATGCGGCCGCGGTGAAGGGTGGGCCACGTTTGGATGGCTTGGTGTATGCGGTTTATGAGGACGATCCCGACGCGCCCCAGGGGCGGCGGGAGGTGGCGCGATCTGCTGCGGCGAAGCCGCGGTTCAAGCTTCCAGCCGGGACCTATTACGTCGTCGCGCGGCGTGGGGTGATCGAAGCGCGCGACCGCGTATCGGTTCGCAGCGGCGAGACCGAGAAGCACACCATGGTGCTCGAGGCCGGCCGGGTCGAGATCGTCGTCAGGCTGCCCGGCGGTCAGATCGAGAACGAAGACCCGATCGCCCACCGACTGGAGCGCATCGACGTGCAGCCTCCGGAGTTGCTGACTGCCAACGGAATCTCTGCAACGCTCGAAGCCTCGAGTGGGCGCTATCGTCTCCTTTCGCGCATGGGTCTTGGCAACGTGCGCGCTGAACGCGAATTCGACCTCAAGCCTGGCGAGGTTGAGCGGATCGTCATCGAGCATGGTGCGGGTGGCGCCCGGTTCCGGATGGTCGAGCAAATCGGCGGCCCACCGTTGCCAGACATCAGCTTCGAGGTTCGCGACGGGAGAGGCCGATCGGTCTGGTCGGGACTCGGGACGGAGCCACGCGTTCTGCTGATGGCCGGGCGCTATACCGTTCGTGCCGAAGGGCGCGGGGCGACGCTGGAGCGAACATTCGAGATTGGCGCCGGCGAAGATCGCATCGTGCAATTGGCGCCGCGCTGATGGCTAACTGCCAAATTGCGCGGGTGCGCGTGCCATGATGGCGCCGCCAAATCGGGGCATCGGTGCGGCAATGCGGTGGGCTAGCGCCGGTATGGCGAAGACGGGGGACGGAGGGGATGCCTTCAAGCATCGTTGCGGGCCAATTCGATTTTGGCGCGTCCGTCGATGGGCTGCGGCGGTTCGTTTTCGTACTCTGCGTTGCGCTGCTGGCGTTGTCCATTCCGGCTGCAGCATTCGCCCAGCAAGCTGTGCCGACGCCGTGGCAATCCGACACTCAATCGCTGCGCCGGATCGAACTGCCGGCTGATCCTTCGCCTGGGCCATCCGGAAAGGGAGCGGCACCCGGCACCGCTTTGCCTGATTCCCCTAGTTCGGCTGTTACGCTCTCCGCTTACCTCACACAAGACGGCGAGCCGATCGATCAGGGACTGATCTGGCGCGTTTACTCCGAGAATGCGAACGTCAATCCGCCTCAACCACGCCTAGTCTCGACGTCGAAGGAACCGTCGCCCTCAGTGCCGCTGGCGCCGGGCACCTACGTTATCAACGTCGCGTTTGGGCGAGCGCATCTGACGCGCCGTGTCGAGGTCGCTGCAAGCAAGGTCACGGAAGAGCGCTTCATCATGAACGCGGGCGGTCTGCGTGTGACTGCTGTGCTGGGCGAAGCGGAGAAAGTACCGGATCTCACGGTCAGCTACGATGTCTATCAGGGTGATGCCGATCGTTTGGGAGGACGAACGAAGATCGTCACGGGGTTGCGACCGGGGCTGATCGTGCGCCTCAATGCCGGTCTCTATCATCTCGTCTCGACCATGGGCGACGCCAATGCCGTCGTCAGCTCCGACGTCACTGTCGAGGCTGGCAAGCTCACCGATGCGGTCATCCGGCATTATGCGGCTCGCGTTACGATGAAGCTGGTAACGCGCGCGGGCGGCGAGGCGCAAGCCGACACGCAATGGGCCGTGCATGCCGCCGATGGCGAATTGGTCCGCGAGAGTCAGGGTGCTCTCCCGACTCACATTCTGGCGGTCGGCGACTACGTTGCCAGCGCCCGACACGGAGGCCGGCTTTATCAGAAGCAGTTCACGGTCGTCTCCGGGCAGCGGACCCAGGTCGAGGTCGTGATGCAGTAGGCATCTCGACCCGGTCGATACGACGGTTGGCGTTTTGCCTACGGCATCGGGAACTTGGCGTTTGGGTCGAGGAAGCGGTCCAGGGCGTTGGCCAGGATGCGTGAGCAGTCGTTGTCGAAATTGTTGTGCGGCAGCGATCCGCAGAACGTGATCGACCCCGTCGACAGCACGGCACCATCGTTCGGCGCTTCGAAGAATGTCAGATCGGCGTGAATGAGTTCGGCCGGCTTCTTGCCCGGGATTGTCGTCAGATGCGTCAGATGCTCTTCGGGGACGAGCACCCAAGGTGCTTCCGGCTCATGTCCTTCCGATCGGGCGAGAACGATCGCATGCGAGGGTGTGCCGAGCCTGATGTCCGTACGGTCGAGCTCGAAGCCGGCAGCACCGTGGCCCGAGAGCCCGTATCCGCCGAACGTATTGTCCGCTAGGCCCTCGAGAAGCCATGCCGCTCGCGAGTTTCGTGCCTCTGGCATCACGCGGTAGTGGTTGCCGACGAAGTTGCCCTGCGCCGTGAACCCGACGCCGGAAAGCGCCTGGGGCGGCCGGCCGTTGCGGCGCCAGAGCCCGCCGTACTCGCCATCGAAGGCGTTGTAGTACTCGCCCGACTCGGCTGCCCACGCGCGGATGCCGCCTTCGCCGCGGCGGATCTCGATCGCTGCCTCCAGCTCCTTGTGGCGCGCCACCTTCCAATAGAAGCCATTGCCGCCGAGGTAGATGAAGCGTCCCCCGCCATCACGGTAGTTCTCCAAAGCGTCGAGCATGGCCGGTGTGTGATATTCAGGATGAGAGCCTGTCACAACGACACGGTAGGGCTTCAGCAGCTCGACGCCTTCCTCATCCAGCTCCTTATCCGTGATCACGTCGTAGGCATAGCCCTTGGCTTCGAGCCAGGCCACGAGATGCGTATCAGCGGGGAAGTGCCTGAGGCCGGAGGCGCGGATTTTCTCGTCCGGATAGGTGATGTAGCCCGAGCGCATGGTCAGCATGGGCCGCAGCCACGATGCGTGGCAGATGCCGCTGCCGTCAGTGTGGTAATTGTAGGTCGAGTGCCCGTATTCGGGATGGTCATAAGCGTTCGCAGGGTAGGCGCCCCAGCCGGCTGCCTGCTTCTCCCAAAGCTCGCGCCACCACTTCGTCTTTGCCTCCGGCCGCGCGTGGTTGTGATAGACGGTGTACGTGAAGGTGGACATCAGCAGGCAGATATCGGCCGTCTTCTTGCCTTTCGGCGGCACAACGAAGAAGGGGATGTTCTCCTCCTTGTCGCCTGCCTTGAGACGCACTGCGTAGACGCCCGAGCGCTGTCCCTGCGGAACCTCCCACTCGAAATCGGTTTGCCAGCCGCAATCGTAGAGATCGTCTTCGTGAAAATGGATGGCGCCGTACTCTTTCGGGGCATGCCGGAAGCACATCTCCCGCCCGGTCCAGTTTGCACCCGTCATGGCCCGTGCAGGGAGGCTGACGAGCTTGCCGTTCAGCCCGCGAGGCCCGATGTCGGCGACGGCGAGCGTGTCGAAATCGCGCGCGAAGTCCCATCGTGCGACGAGACGGTCTGCCGTGGCACCATCAGCGAGAGCGGCTTCGATCGCGTCCGTGGGTAGCGCCTTCCCAAAGATGGCGGGCGCCTCGATCTTGCCGTTGAAGTGTCCGCGCACGGGTTGACCGCCAAGCGCGCCGATCGTCCACGGCATGGTCGCTGGTGGCAGGCCCGCCGCCCCAGGATCGAGGTCGACCGTCGTGGTGGTCCAGGTGCCGCGCACGTCGCCGCGTGCGAGCCGCGCCTGACCGACCATCAGCGTGTGTGCAACCGGATCGTAGCTCGCCGCGATCCGATACCAGTGCCGTTCCTCGAGCGGCACGCGTGTCTTGACGCGCGTTGAACCAAGAATGGCTTCCGCACTCCCATCCTCGCCGATGGCCAGTGCAAAGCCCACGCGAGTCGACGGCTCGTCAGCCGAGAGCACGCCCTGCCGTCGACCATTGCCGGGCATCGTCGGCCACACTGTTGCGACGAACGTGACGCCCGATCCGCTGGCGAGATCGCAGCCCCTTTCGATCAGCGCATAGGATCCCTGGCGGATCGGCTGATTGCGGCCCGGGTAGCTTCCGGTGAATGCCGCCTCGACCGCCTCTTCGATGATGCCGGGGCCGTTCGGGTTGGCGTCTCCGGAGATGACGCGCACCAGCCGGGCTTCATAGTTGCCCTCTATCTGACTGGACACCTTGAATGCGATCTTCTCGCCAGGGCGGACAGAAAGACGGTCGGCGTAGCCGGCGATGGGCAGCATATCGGGTTCCCTGGTTCAGTGGCGGTTCTCGCAAGTCGGTCTCAGAAGCGGCGTTTCGTCAAGGGCTGAGCGAATGCTTGCACTTTCGCTGGTCGTGGGAGAGAAGGCCGTCCGCCTGGCGGCACATCTGCGGAGGCCCGACGACATGACCGGAAATGGCTGGGATCAATCGGCAGACGCCTACATCGCGTCGATGGGTGACCGTGGAGACTACACGCGTGAGTTCATCGTTGATCCTGTGATGCTGGGGCGGATCGCCGGCCGAGGGTTCCGCGACGCACTCGATGTCGGCTGCGGCGAGGGACGCTTCTGCCGGATCATGCGAGAGCATGGGATGACACCTGTCGGCATCGATCCGACGGCGCGGATGCTTATGCGCGCGAAAGAGCTCGACCCCAGTGGGGACTATCGCTGCGCAAAGGCCGAGGCGCTGCCGTTCGAGGACGGGAGATTCGATCTCGTTGTCACCTACATGACGCTCATCGATATCCCCGATATTCGCAGGGCCATTCCCGAGATGTCGCGTGTGCTACGACCTGGCGGCACCTTGCTGATCGCCAACCTCACCAGTTTTGCGACGGCCGCGAAGGACGGTTGGGTCGCGGACGAGGCAGGCAACCCTCTGCATTGCCATCCGGTCGATCACTATCTCGAAGAGCGTGCACAGTGGGCGGAATGGAAGGGGATCCGGATCCAGAATTGGCACCGTCCCCTTTCTACCTATATGCAACTGTTGCTCGGCGCCGGCCTGCGGTTGACGTTTTTCGACGAGCTCGCCGGAATTGGAGGGCCGGTCCGATTGCAAGCTACCAGCCGCCGCCGGCCTTGGTGCCTGGTGATGGAGTGGGCGAAGGTCTAACGCCATCGCTACTGGACTGGCGATCGCAGAATGGTGCTGGTTCGTCAGTCGCCGATGCACGCGGGAGGAAGAACGATCCGCACATGCAGCCCGTCCGGATTCCAAGCCGTGTCGATCGTTCCGGCGAGACCTCGGGCGACATTTCGGATCAGCGTTGTGCCTAAGCCGGTCTGTGTCGGGGCTGTGCAGCGCAGGGACCCGTTCTTTTCAATCCAGTCCATTACGAGCTGGTCGGCATCCAACTGCCATGCGACTTCAAGCGAGCCGTCGGGCGAGCTGAGCGCCCCATATTTGGCCGCGTTAGTGGCCAACTCATGCAGGAGAAGCGTGAAGCTACTCGTCGCGAACGGAGTCAATTGGACGGGCGGACCCGTCATTTTGTACTTGCGATAGGGCCTGAGCACGGTTCCGAGGATGACATCGATCGCGACGGCTTCGCGGTGGTCTTCAGCAAGCTGATCCTGTGCCAGCGAGTGTGCGTCGGACAACGCCACGAGCCGGCGGAGCAGATTGTCGACCATCTCCTCCTTGCTGGTTGTGTGACGCGCTGTCATGCGCACGAGGCTATCAGTCACGGCAAAGAAATTCTTGACGCGATGACTCATCTCGCGAGCGAAGGTCTCGTGCTTTTTCAGCGCGGCCTTCATAGCCTCGTCGGCCTGGATCATCTGGAGTGTGGTGCAGGTGAAGACGGCGAGCTCGGACATGACGCGCGCGTGGCCGGCATTGAGCGCTTGCCCGTCCTTGGCAACGATCCAGACCGTACCGAGAGGTCCCTGTGAACTCATCAAGGGAACCAGCAAAATCTCCGGCACTTCTACGTTAGTATCAGCAATCCAGGGATAGATCCGCTCCGGATGCTGCAAAAGGACGGGCGTCCGCCTGTCGAGGCATATGCTGCAAGGGCTGCAATGAGCAGGCGTGGTCGTTCCCTCGAGGGCGGCGAGCCTGCCGGACACTCCCTGCCATCGAAACTCGTCGCCTTCGAGCACGCTCACACCGCACGATTCTGCGTTGCAAAGCTCGAGCGCCAAGTCGGTCAACCGTGGGAGGACCTGTGCTGGCCGGTTTGCCATCCGGTGCGCGAGGTCTTGGATCGCAAGCTTCTCGCTGAGGTAATCAGGTGCTGCGACCTGCCTCCGGTTGAGCTCGTCAGAGATGTCCACATCGGCCACGGTGGGCGAATGATGCAACGACGTATCCACGCTTTGCTCCGGAGAATTCTCACGTATTAGAGGAATTCCCGAGCCGCATGTAAAGCACTCTGTGATGCAAAAGTCTTATAATATTGCCGGATAGCGCTGATCAGTCTTGCGATCTACCCGCAGGCGGATTTGGTGCTTATCGAAGGTACTTTCTGCGAGATTCACTACGTCGCCGATTTCACGATGATCTCGAAATGGCGGAGGCCGGGCATGAATGCCTTGAGCCCTTGGCCCATGCCCCATAGCAGGACGGTGAGCAGGATCAGCGCCGGAATGGCTGCCACGACGGCCTTCATGAAAAAGAACATGAGATGCATGAACGGCAGTTTGAGCCGTGTAACCGTCACGCCGCCGATATTTGAGGGCGTGTAGTCGTAGCCATAGGGTTGTGCCGGGTAAGGCTGAACAGGACTCGCGTCAAAGGCGTCGTCGACGGAGGCTGCCTCACGCTCGCGCATCTCCCGTTCACGTGCCTCGCGTTCACGGGCGTCACGGGCGCGCGCCTCGCGGGCGTCGCGTTCGCGTCTCAGCGTACGGGGTAGGTCGTCGTCGTCGGCAAAGCGAGGCTCGGCCATGGGTACTCTCCCGGCGCGGAACGGGGCCGCGGTACGACAGGCGCGGCAGCGGCCGTAGGGCACGCAGATCGGGCGCCATGCTAGGACTAATTGTTCCTGAACGTCTGTCGCATGATCGCCGAGCATTATGTCGACAATCGGGTTCACACGGGAAGATTGAGTCCCGTTTAGGCTGGCGCCTCCGTATTCTCTCGTATCTGTTCTCGTGACGCCGCTTGAATTGACCGGCGTGAGGCGTCAATACGAAAAGGCGCAGCCGGCACATCGCTTGTGCTGGGCGAGGAGAGCAACCGCTATGGACTTGAAGGGCCTCGTTCGCACGATCCCGGATCATCCGAAGCCCGGCATCCTGTTCCGAGACGTGACGACGCTGATGGCCGATGCCCAGGGCTTCAAGGCCGCTATCGCGCGTCTCGCTGAGCCCTACCGCAGCGAGCCGATCGATGTCGTCGCCGGTATCGAAGCCCGCGGCTTCATCCTTGCAGGTGCCATTGCCGACCGGCTCGGCACTGGTTTCGTGCCCATTCGCAAGAAGGGAAAGCTCCCCTGGAAGACCGTCCGGCAGGAGTATGCGCTGGAGTACGGCACCGATGTTGTTGAGATGCACGAAGACGCGCTGGCGAAGGGTAAGCGTGTCCTGCTCGTCGACGACCTGATCGCGACTGGAGGTACTGCTGCCGCTGGGATCAAGCTGCTGCGCCAACTCGGCGGTGAAATTATCGGCGCCGCCTTCGTTATCGATCTTCCCGATCTCGGAGGTGCTGACCTCCTGCGCAAGGACGGCATTGCCGTCCATACCCTGATAGCGTTCGAGGGACATTGATCGGTTCGATCCTCGACGCGTAACCAGCCCGCCTGGTGGAGGTGCATATGAAGATCAACGGACGTCACTATCGCACCATCTGGGTCGCTGATGACGGCTGGTCGGTCGAGGTGATCGATCAGACGAAACTGCCGCATGGCTTCGACACCATTCGACTGCACGATGTCGAGCACGCGGCTCGCGCGATCAAGACCATGGTGGTTCGTGGCGCTCCGCTCATCGGTGCGACGGCCGCGTACGGCTTGGCGCTCGCCATGCGCTCTGATCCCAGCGATGCGAGCCTCGAAAGGAATGTCGCCTTTCTCAATGCCCAGCGTCCAACCGCCGTCAATCTGCGCTGGGCCCTGGAAGACATGCGCCGCGTGCTTGCGCCCTTACAACCATCCCGCCGGGTCGCAGCCGCATATGTCCGAGCGGCGCAGATCTGCGACGAGGATGTCGAGACCTGCCGCCGCATCGGCGAGAACGGTCTCGCGCTGATCAGGGAGATGGCCGAAAGCAAGGAGCCGGGCCAGCGCGTCAACATCCTCACGCACTGCAATGCCGGTTGGCTCGCCTGCGTCGACTGGGGGACGGCCACGGCGCCGATCTACATGGCGCACGATCTCGGGATTCCAGTGCATGTGTGGGTGGACGAAACGCGTCCACGCAATCAGGGTGCATCCCTCACGGCCTTCGAGCTGGGCGCTCATGGCGTACCCCACACCGTGATCGTCGACAACGCCGGCGGTTATTACATGCAGCGCGATCAGGTTGATCTCGTCATTGTCGGCACCGATCGGGTCACGCGCTATGGGGACGTCGCCAACAAGATCGGAACCTACCTGAAGGCGCTCGCGGCCAAGGACAACGGGGTGCCGTTCTATGTGGCGTTACCACATACAACGATTGACTGGCGTCTCGATGACGGTCGTTGGATCGAGATCGAGGAGCGCTCGCCTGAGGAAGTGCTGCACATGACCGGTCGTCTTCCGGACGGAACGATCGCAACTGTCGAGATTGGAGCGCCCGGCTCCCCCGCCGCCAACCCCTCTTTCGATGTCACGCCCGCGCGTCTCGTCACCGGCTTCATCACCGAGCGTGGCGTTTCTCCCGCGAACGAGGATGGCCTGCTCGGGCTTTACCCGGAGCGTCGACATTCGGATTGAGCACCCGCAGTATGAGCAGATGCGATCGCTAGGTGCATCATGACGTCGTCCAACTCAGCCCTCATCATCGTTGACGTGCAGAATGATTTCTGTCCGGGCGGTGCACTTGCCGTTGCTGGCGGCGATGAAGTCATACCCGTCATCAATACGCTCGGCGGCCGCTTTGAGACTGTCGTGCTGACGCAGGATTGGCATCCGGCAGGTCATATCTCGTTTGCAAGCTCGCACCCCGGAAAGGCCTCATTCGATCTGATCGAGCTTCCCTACGGCCAGCAAGTGCTCTGGCCCGAGCATTGCGTGCAAGGTACGCGCGGTGCTGAATTTCATGCCGGACTTAGCGCACCGCACGCGCAGACGATCGTTCGCAAGGGCTATCGGCGGGCCGTCGATAGCTACTCGGGCTTTCTCGAAGCCGATCGTACGACGCCGACCGGTCTTGGTGGCTATCTGCAGGAGCGTGGGCTCACACGTGTCTATATCGTGGGGCTTGCGACCGACTTTTGCGTCGCCTGGACCGCGCTCGATGCCCGTCGTTTTGGGCTCGAGGCAACCGTCATCGAGGATGGCTGCCGTGGTATCGATGCACCGACGGTGCCGGGCGGCACACTTGCCAAGGCGTGGTCCGACATGAGCGCGGCGGGTGTCGGCCGCATCCTCTCCGATCGGATTTGAAGCAGTATGTCTGACGTACTGGTGGAATGGCTTATCAACGACCGCCCGGTGGACTACGAGACGGCACTGGCCGTCATGGATCGGCGCGTAGCGGCCATTGCGGCAGGCACCGCGCCCGAGCTGGTCTGGCTGTTGGAACATCCCCCGCTCTATACCGCTGGCACTAGCGCTAAACCGCAGGATCTGCTGGCGCCCGACCGTTTCCCCGTGTACCAGGCCGGGCGCGGCGGCCAGTACACTTACCATGGGCCCGGGCAGCGCATCGCCTACGTCATGCTCGACGTCAAGCGGCGGGGCGGCGACGTCCGTGCGTTCGTCTCTGCGCTCGAAGGCTGGCTGATCGATACGCTCGACGCTTTCGGCGTGAGAGGGGAGACGCGCCCCGATCGCGTCGGTGTGTGGGTTGCGCGACCCGAGCGCGGCCAGGGCGTCGAGGACAAGATCGCAGCGATCGGGATCCGTCTACGCCGTTGGGTGAGCCTCCACGGGCTGGCTTTGAATGTCGAGCCCAACCTCGAGCACTTCTCTGGCATCGTGCCGTGCGGCATCGCGGCTCATGGCGTCACCAGCCTAGCGGACCTCGGGCGCATCGTGTCGATGCCCGAGGTCGACATGGCCCTTGAAGCCGCCTTCGTCAGCCGCTTCGGTCCGGTTACACGCGTGAGCGGCTTGCCCGAACTCGATCGCAGCAGCCGCGGCATTGAAGACTAACGAGAGCGGGTCACTCGGGGCGACGAGGGCCTTCCTTGCGATCTGCTGGATTTATCGGGCTTGGCCGCAAGCGATTCCCCTCCCCCTCGCGGGGAGGGGTTAGGGGTGGGGGGATTGAACTGCTCAATCGTAGATGATGAGGCGCGGCTTCCGGCCGGACTGAATTCCATAGCGAGCGATGAAGCGAGACGTTCACCCCACCCCCGGCCCCTCCCCGTCGAGGGGAGGGGAGAAGAGGCTGCGTCCTTCTCAGAGGAATGCGTTGGGGGGCTTCAGCGGTAAATTCAGCGGCTAACAGTCGGATCTATCAGACTGAGCTTGCTCTGATCTCAGCTCCGGTTCTTGCGCTCGCGGATTTCGGCGAACACTTCCCAATCGGGTGCATTCTCGAGGCCGAGACGCTTGCGGATTGCGGGTACTTGCGGCCGCAGGAACGGGTTGATCGCCAACTCCTGGTCGAGTCGCGTCGGACACGTCATCTGGCCGTCCGCTCTCAGCTTTGCGACCTCGTCGGCACGGGCTTTCAGCGCGGCGTTCTCTGGCTCGATGGTCAGAGCGAACTTCGCGTTCGACAGCGTGTACTCATGCCCGCAATAAACCAGCGTATCGCCCGGCAGCTTGGCGAGCTTCGAGAGCGACTCCCACATCATTTGCGGCGTGCCCTCGATCACCCGGCCGCAGCCGAGCGCGAACAGTGTATCGCCGGCAAAGGCCACCTTCTGATCGGGGATCCAGAACGTGATGTGCCCCGCCGTGTGACCGGGCGTGTCGATCACGTTCACCTCATGTCCGCCGAAGGTAAACTTGTCACCACCGCCAACTGTCTTGTCCAGCGGGGCGTTCTTCGCTGCCTCGGCAGCGCCGATCACCGTGCAACCGGTCTCGGACTTCAGCGGGGCGATCCCTTGCGTGTGATCCGCATGATGGTGCGTGACAAGAATGTGGGTCAGTTTCCACCCCTTATCTTGCAAGGCTTTGCGTACGGCGTCGGCCTCCGGCGCATCGATCGACGCCGTGTCTCCGCTGACGGGGTCGTGGACGAGAACGCCAAAATTGTCACTCAAGCACATGAATTGGTGGATCTGGAGATCGGCCATGTGGCTCCTCCTGGGGGATTGGCGATCCGGGTGTCTGGACACCGGAATCACGGGTTGCGGGAGTGTGGCGATCGGCTCTCGTTTTGCCGCACGATGGCCAGCCTTGGGCCCAAGGTATCAGCGGCTCTGCCGATTGCAACGATCCGCGGACATCGGCATTTTTCTCCACGAGGAATTGAAAAGGCCGGCCATGATATAATGTGTGGGTATGCACACGGATGTCAGGCAGCTTCTGGAGTTTTATGCGAGTCCGCTCGGCGGCATGGCCCGGCGGATATTGGCGCATCGAATCCGCGCGCGATGGCGGCGCTGTCACGGCCTGACCTTGATGGGCCTCGGCTTCGCGACGCCTTATCTCGGATCGTTCCGAGGTGAGGTGGCGCGTCTCGGCGCGCTCATGCCTTCGACACAGGGCGCCGTGGTCTGGCCGTCGTCAGATGAGGTGAACGCCGTCGTTGTCGACGAGGAAGATCTGCCCCTTCCGGACAACTCCGTGGATCTGATGCTGGTCGTTCATTGCCTCGAGACAACAGATCAGGCCCGTGCGCTTCTACGCGAGATCTGGCGCGTGCTGACGCCGGAAGGACGACTTTTGATTATCGTTCCCAACCGCAGCGGTGTGTGGGCGCGTTTCGATGTCACGCCATTCGGATATGGCCGGCCCTATAGCCAATCGCAACTCGAGCGCCTGCTCACCGAGGCGCTTCTCAGCCCTGTCGATTGGGGTGCTGCGCTACATTTGCCGCCGCTCGACAACAGACTCGTTCTGCGGTCGGCTATGACGCTCGAACGCTTTGGCGCCCGTCTCACGCCAGCCTTTGCCGGCGTTTTGCTGGTGGAGGCGCGCAAGGAACTGGCCTCGCCGCTACTGAAGCCGACCTTGACGCGCAGATTGACGGATCTGCTCCCCGTACGCCTGCCGAATTGACGACCCATCTCCAACACGAGACGGGTCGCCGTTTCGAGCGAGCGATTATTTGGCCTCTACCGTTGGGAGCTGCTTAGCCTGATCGGCTGGCATATCGAGGACAACGCGATCACCCGACAGCTTGAATTGTGACGGCATGATCTCTACGCGGGTGGAGCCCAGGCCGAGGAAACCACCGATATCGGCCTGAATCGATGTCACCTTGCCGGTTGCGTCGCGCTGAATTGCGGCCACATCGCCAACATGCTTGTCGTCCGAGCTATAGACAGCCTTATCGACCCATGTCTTCGCCTCAGCATCCGTCATTGTGTGATCGGCTGCGGTGCTGCCCATGGTGGTGCCCGCAGATGGCGGAGCGCGCTCGGCAGGTGCCGTCGTCGATGGCGGCGTCGTCGTGACTGACGGTGCCGATGGATTGGTGGTGGGGGCGTCGCTGGGAGTAGTGGTTTGGGCAAACGCGGCGGAGCTAGCGAAAAGGGCTGCAATCGCAACAGCCGGTAGGAGCCTGCTCATGATGTTTCTCCTGCATTGTTGCGGGGATACGAAAGCGCCGAGTTACGGCGCCCGCAGCAGGATCAACGCAGGGAAGGACGAGGCGTTCCCTCAAAAATTCAGTCGCTGCCCTCGATGCTGCGTCCGATCGTCGTGGTGATTTGAGTTGCGGCGGATGATCCGATCGGAGCGGGCAGCGCCACCACTTCGGATCGCATACGGCTTGGCCCATAGAGAGACGTGGCGCCCAGTCGGTCGCCTTCCGACAACCCCGACAGGTTTTCTGAATAACGGAACGACATCATACTCAAGCGACCGACGGGATGATCCAGACCGATCACGTGGCCGATTTCATGGGCGAACGTGTGCACGAGATCATAAACGGCCAGGTTGCCGTCGTAGCCGATCTTCCAGTGCCGTTTCGGGTTCAGACAGATCGATGCGCCGACAATCTCGCGCATGCCATTCTTGGGTTCGGCGAGCTCCAAATTCGTGAAGGCAAATCCGGTCGGATCGATTTGCTCGCCGATGATGATGTTTGGCTGCTCATCGGGCGCGGCCTCGACGAATGTGACATCCGCTGCGTCCCGCCACCGCTGAAAAGCGGCGCTGAGGGCCCCGCGGAATGCCCCTAAATCGATCCCCGACGCGCTGAGCACGGTCGTCGGAGGCCGCATACCTTTGCAATTGATGGCGTTTGGCTGATGGATGGCGCGGTCGGCGATCTTGTAGTTGAGTACGACGCGGCCCGACGGATCTTTCGGTAACCAGCGAACGGGATAACCGCCGAGCGTCAGCACTCGATATGACGCCGATCCGGCCATCGCCCATGTGCTGCCGGTCAGCAGAAGCGCAACCGAGATCGCCGCGCCGATCATCCTCCCCCGAGCCAAGGTCACAAGCCTCCCGACGTCGCGATCAAGCCCCGGTTCAACATGCAACCATTCCCGAACGAGTTGAAGCCTTCATTCGTCGCAGTGCAGCAAACCTATAGGCAGCCTTGACTGTAGAAATTGCTGGGAGAATGCTGCGCCGCAAGAGAGTAGCGTGTCCGTTGAACGAGATCTTGCGCTGTTTCGCCGCGCTTCTTTTGCACACGGACACGGAACCAATTGCAATCAGCTCCGCGTGAGTAGGAAGACCGCCTTTTCGCCGACGAGGTTATGGGCTGCCAGCGGCAACCATGTCCCGAGCTGCTGCCCTGATGCGTTGAATGCTACTTTCCGCTCCACGCGCGCATCGACGAGCCGGCACAAATCGACAAAATCCCGGATCGTGCATAAGTGCGCATCGGGTGAATCGAACCACGGTTCCGGTAGGTTGACGGTCGTGGGCATCCGGCCTGTCGCGAGAAGGCGCGCACGGATCCACCAGTGCCCGAAGTTCGGAAACGACACAATCGCATGCCGACCGATGCGCAACAGGTTCTCGAGCACCGGTTTCGGGTGGCGTGTCGCCTGGATCGTCAAGGATAGGATCGCGTAGTCGAAGGCTTTGTCTGGATACTTGTCGAGATCGCGATCGGCGTCGCCTTGGATCACCGATAGGCCGCGTGCCACGCAGGCGTTGACCTTCTCGCGTGTCACCTCAATGCCGCGGCCGTCCACCTGCTTGCGCTCCTCGAGGAGCTGCAGCAGCGCGCCATCGCCGCAGCCAACGTCGAGCACGCGCGCACCGTGAGCCACCATGTCGGCGATCAGCAGGTGATCGACGCGGTGCAGGTGCGGTTGGACGAGCGGTTCCTCGCGGGCCAGCATGTTTTCAATTCCTCATCAGGATGCCGCGAGGCCGCGCTTACGAGCCGCTGCGCCAAGAAAACCGCGCACGGTTGCGAACAGCTCCGGTTCTTCGAGCAGGAACGCGTCGTGGCCCTTGTCGCTTTCGATCTCGACGAACGACACGTTGGCAGCGACCGCGTTCAATGCCTGGACGATTTCGCGGCTCTCCCGCGTGGGATAAAGCCAGTCGGACGTGAACGAGACGACGCAGAATCGGGTCTGTGTACCCTCGAACGCTCTGGCGAGCTTGCCGCCGGCAGCAGAGACCAGGTCGAAGTAGTCCATCGCGCGGGTGATGTAGAGATAGCTGTTCGCATCGAACCGATCGACGAACGTCGAGCCCTGATGGCGGAGGTAGCTCTCCACCTGGAAGTCGGCGCTGAACGAGAACGTCTTGGCAGCACGGTCCTGCAGGCTTCGGCCGAATTTGCGCTCCAGCGCCTCTTCCGACAGATAGGTAATGTGCGCCGCCATCCGTGCAACCGCGAGCCCACGGCGCGGAATCCGGCCGTCTTCAAAGTAACGTCCGCCGCACCACTCGGGATCGGCCATCACGGCCTGGCGTCCGACCTCATGGAAGGCAATATTCTGGGCTGAATGCCAGGCTGCCGTCGCGATCGGAAGAGCGGCAAACACGCGATCTTTGTAACGCGAAGCCCACTCGAGCACTTGCATGCCACCCATCGAGCCGCCAACAACGGCGAAGAGCTGCTCTATGCCGAGGTAGTCGATCAGTCGCGCCTGGGCCTTGACCATGTCGCCGATGGTAATCACGGGGAAGTCGAGGCCCCAGGGCTGGCCCGTTGCGGGGTTCTTCGAGGCGGGACCTGTCGAACCGAGGCAACCACCGAGAATATTGGTGCTGATGACAAAATAGCGGTCTGTGTCGATCGGTTTGCCCGGGCCGATCATGACCTCCCACCAGCCTGGCTTGCCGGTCACCGGATTGCGGCTCGCGACGTATTGGTCGCCGGTCAGCGCGTGGCAAACGAGGATGGCGTTGGAACGCTCGGCGTTGAGCGTTCCGTAGGTACAGTAGGCGACTTGGAACGACTGGAGGACTTGGCCACCGTCGAGTTCTAGCGGCTGGTCGGTGAAGCGAGTCACTTGGCTCGACGGCTCGTCAACCTCGCGCGACGCCAGAAGCGATCGCTCCAGCGCGTGCTCCATCACGACATCGTTCGAGTGCGCTCCGGTCGACTTTAGCGGGACAGGATGATCAACGATGCCCGATCCGGTCATCTGCGCCTCCGTTCGGCCCCTCGCATGAGCCGTCCAACAGAAAACCCGGCCGGTCCGCCCGCATCGTCTGCCGGGCCGAACCCCTTGCCGGGTTGCGCGCGGCCATTTTAGCGAGTTGTTTAACGTGGCTGCAAGCCGGCCGGCCAAATCACCACGATTGGCACAAATATGAGCACTCCGCCGTGCTGTCAAGCGACTGTCGATGCTCAGTCGCTCTAAGAGATGAGGGCTTCCTTGGCCCTGTTTGCTCAACGGTATTGCTGTGGTGTGGATCTACGCAAAAGCGCTGCGAAAAAACCGCGTGCGGTGGCCGTCAACGGCCGGCGACGGCGACGAGGACAACGCCTGGCACGATTAGTGCGATCGTGACGATCGTGCGCGTCGAGATGATCTCACGGCCGAACCAGAGATAGCCCATGAGCATCGTGAAAACGGGTGTCGCCGATACGATCGGGACGACCGAGACCAGGTCGCCGACCTGCAGGGCGCTGTTCAGGAACTGAAGCGAGAGCGCATTGGTGACGCCCGACGCGACGAACCAGACGTGGCTCTGCCGGGTGCCAATGAAGGGACGGTGTTGCAGGCGAAAGACGACCAGGGCAACCGCCAGTGATACGGTGTTCGAAACCATCACGGCGAACGAAGCGCTCGGTACCTCGACGAGGCCGGTCTTGGTGACGACGTGGCCAATGGCTCGAACCAACGAGGCGCCGAGTGGAAGTGTAATAGCCCAGAGGGGCCAGGTTCGCTTGACGCCTTGCGGGCTCCACGCACCGACGACGGCTCCTGCCATCACGGCGGCCGTGCCGATAGCGATCGGCATTGTCAAATGTTCGCCCAGAAACGTAATGGCGAAGAACGCGCCGAAGAGCGGTGTCGCGGCCGTGAGCGCGCTGGTCAGCGTCGGTCCCATGACCTGGATCGAGCTTGTCGCGAGGACCGACGACAGGGAAGGGCGAATGAGGCCGACAGCCGCGAAGAGCACGCATGCCCATGTCAGCCAATACCAGCTCTCGACGTAGAGGGGCGCCAGCAGCCAATAGACGACCGCGGATGCTGCGATGGAGAGAATGGTGCCCGAGCGGGCGTCCGTTCCCTCGAGGCCGATATTTGTGAAATGATTGGAAAGAGCAAAGAGAAAGGCGGAGCAGAGCGCGTAGAGCGGGGCGAGATACGGGAAGCTGGTCATCCGGTGCCGGGCTCCGGGGTGTGTTCCAGTGCCTCGCGCAGCATGGCTTCGGCCTTGCGCTTGTAGCGTCGGCCTCCGCTGCGCAGACCCATCGGGATCGTGAGCCGCGAGAGCCAGCCGCGAGGGCTGGTCTCGCGAGTCAGGTTGAGGCGGGTGCCGTTCTCGAGCTCGGTGAGAACAAAGCCGATGTAATCATCGTCGCCCTCGATGAGCGCGGGATCGGTGCCTTCCGGTAGGAGTTGATACAGAATGGCGGAGCCCGGTCGCTCGTCGACGATGCGCGTGAGCATCACGAGGCGGGCGTTGCCGGCTAAAATCTGGACGCGCTCGAGATCATTTCGGCCAGGAACGGGCTCGCCGATCACGCGGATCGAAAGCGGACCTTCGAATACGAGGTCGCGGGCCTTCAGCATTTCCCACACGATCTCGGGCGGGGAACTGATGTCGATCCAGTGCTCATAGCGCCGGCGCTGACGACCGGTGAAGGTATCGCCGAGGGCGAGCAGGATGTCGCCCCCGAGTGTGAGCAGGCCCATCGGTAGAAACGAGCTCCTGATCACACCGTCGCGCCGATCACCCAGGGCACGTACTCGGCATCGCCGTAGCCGAGCTGCTCCGATTTGGTTTTCTCGCCGGAGGCTGCCCTCAGCATGAAATCGAAGATCTCGCGGCCCTTCTGCTCGATAGGTACGCCGTCGACGACATCGCCACAGTTGATATCCATGTCATCGATCATGCGTGTGTAGACGTCGGTGTTGGTGGCCAGCTTGAAAGACGGTGTCGGCTTGCAGCCGTAGGCCGAGCCGCGGCCTGTGGTGAAGGCGAGGATATTGCAGCCACCTGCGACCTGGCCTGTTGCGGCGACGGGGTCGTAGCCGGGCGTATCCATGTAGACGAACCCCTTCTCGCTGATCGGCTCGGCATAGCGGTAGACCGCATTCAGCGTTGTCGAGCCGCCTTTGGCCGCCGCGCCGAGAGACTTCTCGAGAATGGTGGTCAGGCCGCCGGCCTTATTACCCGGGGAGGGGTTGTTGTCCATGCTCATGCGCGCACGAGCCGTGTAATCCTCCCACCACTTGATGATCTCAACGAGCTTCTCTCCGACATCACGGGTGCGGGCGCGACGGGTGAGTAAATGCTCTGCGCCATAGATTTCAGGTGTTTCCGAGAGGACGGCGGTGCCGCCATTCCTGACGAGAATGTCGGCGGCAACGCCGAGCGCGACATTGGCGGTGATGCCGGAGTAACCGTCCGAGCCGCCACACTGGAGAGCGAGCATCAGCTCGGAGGCCGGGAGTGTTTCGCGCTTCGCCCGGCCGGCGATCGGTAGCATCGTGCGCACGGCCTCAACGCCGGCGGCGATAGTGCGCTTGGTGCCGCCAATCTCCTGGATGGTCATGGTACGGAAGGTGTCTGACTCGACGATACCGTAGGCATCCTTCATGCGCGCGATCTGGAAACCTTCGCAGCCGAGCCCAACTACCAGCACACCGGCCATATTCGGGTTGGTCGCGTAGCCCCAGGTGGTGCGCTTCAGGACTTCGAAAGTTTCGCCGTTGGAGTCGATGCCGCATCCCGTCGAGTGGACGAGAGGGATCACGCCGTCGATGGTCGGGTGATCATCGAGGATACCCGAGCGATTGACGGCCTCGGCGATGAAACGGGCGACGGTGGCCGAGCAGTTCACCGATGTCACGACGCCGATGTAGTTCCGCGTGCCGCACTTGCCGCTGGCGCGGCGGTAACCGTCGAAAGTTGCCTGATCCTCGACTGCGAGTATCTCCGCTTGCCGCGCATCCTGACAAAATGCGTAGTCGCGCTCGAAAGAGGCAAATGTGCAGTTATGGGTATGAACGTGGACGCCCGGAAGGATGTCCTCGGTCGCAAAGCCGATGATCTGGCCGAACTTCATCACTGGCGCGCCTTTGGCCACGAGACTGGCGGCCATCTTGTGGCCTCGCGGGATACGAACAGCCGCCCGGACTCCTCGGACGCTCGCGCCTTGTGGTACGGCGTCGACCGCCACGAGAATGTTGTCCTGTGGGTTCAGCGATAGGGTGCGAGGCTCGGTGCCGGCCGTTCTATCTCGTGCATCGCTCATGCCGCCGTCTCCCGTCTGACTGGCTCTGCGCATCTTGCGCGTCACTTGCCATCCCGAATTGTGCAACGTCCTCGCGCGATTGGCGACCGGTGAAAAGCGTGGCCGGTGCAGGCGTGGATGTGCCGACCGCCTTCAAGCCGTCTTCAATATGTCAGCGCGGCACGGATAGCGGCAAGCTCGGCCTTGGGCTCCGTGTATTCCTCGAACGAGTGACCCGAGCGCCGATACCAGTAGCGGCTGTTCGATTCGTCAGGCTCCATCTTATGAAGGCAGGCGTGGAGCCAGCAGCCGGTCGCGTCGTCCTCGTGTCTTTGGGCAAGGGTATGGGCCTCGTCCCAACGACCGGCCAGCGCGGCATCGACAGCGGCGATCAAATCCTCGCGGAGTGCCATTCCTCCCATCCTTTCCGACGCAGGTCGCAAGCCGGACACTGGCCGCAGCCATAACCCCAGGCATGGGCATTGGTGCGATCGCCAGCGTAGCAGGTCACGGTCTCGGCCACGATCAGGTCGATCAGAGGCGCGCCGCCAAGCGTCCAGGCAGACTGCCACGTCTCGGCCTTGGTCAGCCACATCAACGGTGTCTCGATCGTGAGCGGCCGATCGAGGCCGAGGCTGAGAGCATGTGCCATGGCCTGGATGGTTTCGTCGCGGCAGTCGGGGTAGCCCGAGAAATCGGTTTCGCACATCCCACCGACGAGGGTGCCGAGCCCGCGGCGCCAGGCGAGTGTGGCAGCGTAGGTGAGAAACAAGAGGTTCCTTCCCGGAACGAATGTGTTGGGAAGGCCACTCTCGGTGATCTCGAAGGCCATGTCGCGCGTGAGACTGGTCTCGCTAATAGCGGCGAGCGAGGGCAGGGCGAGCACATGATCCGGCCCGAGGCGATCCTCCCACTCGGGTCTCAGTCGCGGCAGTGCGGCGCGGATGATCGGCCTTTGCGTCAGCTCGACGCGGTGGCGCTGTCCGTAGTCGAAGCCGATGGTTTCGACTACGGAGAAGCGGTCAAGCGCCCAGGCAAGACAAACCGTCGAGTCCTGCCCACCCGAGAAGAGCACGAGTGCGCCGGTCGCTTGTCCACTATTCGATACTGAAGCGCCTTCCACGTCACGACTCCGGACGAGACCGGCAAACGCCAAGGTCACAAGCTTGCAGCTTTATCGTAGCGCAGGATGATCCCGCACCGTGCAGTTGGTTCGAGGGTGCGAGCACTCTTACGGTTTCGCACGATCCGTGGTTCTAGCGGCGGGCGCGCCGGCCAACGGGGCTGTCCTCGACGTCGGGAAGAACACCATCGGCATCCGGGCCTTCGTCGGCTTCGCGTGCCTCGTCGCCATCCGGGTGAGCTATGAGCTTCTCGGTGACGATGCCGGCGTTCGAACGGATGGCCCTCTCGATCTCGTCCGCGAGTGTCGGATTGGCCCGGAGGAAGCCTTTCGCGTTCTCGCGGCCTTGCCCGATGCGCTCCCCGTTGTAGGAGAACCAGGCGCCCGACTTCTCCACAATACCGGCCTTTGCCCCGAGATCGATGAGTTCACCGACTTTCGAGATCCCCTCGCCGTACATGATGTCGAATTCGACCTGCTTGAATGGCGGGGCGACTTTGTTCTTCACGACTTTGACGCGCGTCTGGTTTCCGACGACCTCGTCCTGGGCCTTGATGGAACCAATACGGCGGATGTCGAGGCGGACGGACGAATAGAATTTCAGCGCGTTGCCGCCCGTCGTCGTTTCGGGATTGCCGAACATGACGCCGATTTTCATGCGGATCTGATTGATGAAGACGACCATACAGCCCGACTTGGAGATCGATCCCGTCAGCTTGCGCAAAGCCTGGCTCATAAGACGGGCTTGCAAGCCGGGCAGGCTGTCGCCCATCTCGCCTTCGAGCTCGGCCTTTGGCGTCAGCGCGGCAACCGAGTCGACAACGAGCACATCGACGGCACCAGACCGCACCAGCGTGTCGGCGATCTCAAGTGCCTGCTCGCCCGTGTCCGGCTGCGAGATCAAGAGATCGTCCACCTTGACGCCGAGCTTCCTGGCGTAGACTGGATCAAGCGCGTGCTCGGCGTCGACGAAAGCGCAGGTGCCGCCCTTTTTCTGGGCCTCTGCAATTAATTGCAGGGTGAGCGTGGTCTTGCCCGATGATTCCGGCCCGTAAATTTCGATCACGCGGCCCTTCGGCAAGCCACCGATCCCCAGGGCGATGTCGAGTCCGAGGGAGCCGGTTGAAATTGCCTCGACATCGATCGAGCGGTCGTTCTGGCCGAGCTTCATGATGGAGCCCTTGCCGAATTGCTTCTCGATCTGCGCGAGCGCGGCGTCGAGTGCTTTCGACTTGTCCATCTTCTCTCCCTCGATGAGCCGAAGCTCAGGTGCTGACATGGCGTTACTCCCTCTTATTCCACGCTGGCGATGTGTGTGCAATTAACCTCAAATGTACACTAAATGTTCTCATTGCGCAATCTGTATGTTCTCATTTGTTCTGTGTTCTTGTGGAGATTATTGGGGAGCGATTCGATAGTGGTATCGATATGCTTCGCGGAAGCCGAGCTGCCGATAGAGGGCGAGGGCAGAGGTGTTGGCAGCAACGACTTGGAGGTAAGCCGAGGTGGCGCCGTGTGTTTTCGCCCAATGCAGCATGTGTCGGATCAGCCTGCGGCCGACACCTTGCCGTCGCGCGGATGGTGCCGTGACGATGTCGAAAAGGCCGACGAAGTCGCGTTCGATGACGGCGATGCCCCAGGCCACAGGGGGGCCGGTCGTCGCAAGCCGCGCGAATGCCACGGGAGCGGCGATGTTGGCTACCATCGAATCGTGAACTTTGCGTCGCTCATCCGGTACGCCGTTCGCCGTCGCAAAGCCTGCGAGCCATTCCGATGTCGGTGTGGATGCTGTGGTGACGGCAGAATCAAGGGCTGCGTTGCTCTCGTTCAGCGAAGCCGTCATGACGATCGTCTCGTCGATGCGCGAGAAGCCGCGCGCTTCCAGCAAGGCGTCTGCATCGGCATCGGCGAGGGGTGACAGCCGGACGATCAGAGGCAGGCTTCGACTGCGATAGAGGCTAGTGGCGTGCGGGAGGATGTGTGCAAGCGGCCCCTCCGGGCGCCAGGCATTCACGGAGTTGGCGCGCTTCGTATAGCCGGCAGAGAAGCGCATTAGCCAGCCGCAGATGACGCGCGTTTCGAGGGCCGGCCACGCGTTGAAAGCGCGCTCCTCGATCTCGCGCACCACGTTCAACGATGCCGGCCCGCCGTCAGGCATCGTTGGCGGGATGAGCGAAGGAGAGCGGCAGCTCCGTCGTGTTCTTGATCTCCTCCATGGCGAAGGCGCTGGAAACCTTGGCAATATCGATGCGCGAGATCAATCGCTTGTAGAACGCGTCGTAGGCCGCGATGTCGGGTACCACGACGCGCATCAGGTAATCTACGTCGCCCGACATGCGGTAGAATCCCACCACCTCGGGCATATCGGCCACGGCTGCATGGAAGCGCTCGAGCCAAGCCAGCGTGTGCTGATCCGTCTTGATCGAGACAAAAACCGTCACGCCTGCATTCACTTTGGCTGAATCGAGTACGGCAACCCGTCGCTTGATGATGCCGGATTCCTCCAGCTTCTGGATTCGGCGCCAGCAGGGCGTTGTGGAGAGGCCGACCGACTTGCCGATCTCGGCAACCGGAAGCGTGGCGTCTCGCTGGAGGATGGCGAGAATTTTCAAATCCATGGCATCGAGCACGGCGGATGACCTTCAGCAAACAGAAGCGCTAAGTCAGCCCGATTATAGGATTTCTTTGGCTTATGCTAGCCCTATTCGAGGCAATCGTGCAAAATTTTTGCTCAAAGATCTGCTAGAGATTGAGCAAGATGATGACGCCAATGATGATCAGGACAATACCTAGCCCCTCACGTGAGGCGACGCCCTCGCGAAACATATTGCGGGAGACGAGGCCGGCGAAAAAGATCTCGACCAGCGCCAGCGTGCGCACTTTGGCGGCGGTGGTGAGGGCGAATGCGAGAAACCACATCTCAGAGGCAAAGGCGCCCATGAAACCTGCCAGAAGCGACGGGCGCCAGGCGGCAATAAGGGCGTTCATCGTTTTGCGGTCGAAGATGGCCAGGTAGGTGGTCAGGAACGCAACCTGCATGAGGAGGCCTGTGACCAGGGTTGTGGTGGCGCCGACGACAAAGTTTGGATGGTTGAGCGTCAGGATGCCGCCGCGATAGCCAACGGCCGAGGCGCCGAACATGGCGCCCGCTGCGATGCCGAGGACGATCGGCTTCACGCCGAGCGCCTCGGCGGCGCCGCCCCTCGGCCAGGACATGATTACGACGCCGAGCGTGGCCGTCACGATGGCGATGCCGAGTGGGAGAGTCAGGTGATCCCCCAGAAAGACGAGGCCGAATAACGCGACGTGCACGGGCTCGATCTTGTTCAAGGCGGTGATAAGAACGAACGATTTGTCGCGCATGGCTGCGAGCAGCATTGCGGTGGCGGCGATCTGGGTGGCGGCGCCGGCGAACGTCCAGATGAGCATGCGGGTGCTCAGCGTCGGGAAGCTGGCCCCGGTCGACGAGAGGACAATCGCCAGAAAGATGAGGGCGAAAGGTAGCCCGAAGAGGAAGCGCACGTGGGTTGCGCCGATCGTGCCGATCGTGACTGTCAGATCGCGCTGCATGGCATTGCGCAGCGTTTGGCCACCGGCCGCTAGAATCGTGAACACCGCCCAGAGCCAGCCTGTCACTGGAAACCCTCTCACTGTTGTTTCGGCGGGAGAGGGTATGCGGGGGAATCGGCAACGTCATTGGTCTTTTTTTGTGGGGGCGCCGGCCTGAATTATGTGGTTCATGCAACCTGTTGCAGTTCTGTCAAAGCCCGATGTCACTGGGGATAAGATGGGCATTTGTCTGCTCCGCAAAGCCACGAATCCGGCTAAGCAGTGAGTCGTTCAAGCGTTGGCACGTGTGGCGTTCCTGTGACTCCGGAGACACCGCATGACCAACACTCCAACGCTCGGAGGCGGTCCGCCGCAATCCGCGTCTGAGCCGGCCGTTGAGGCCGGCGATCTGGATGCGGCTGCTGCCGCGTTGATACGGACCGGGCCACTGACCGACGAGCCACCAGACCCGGTGGAGCTCGTGAGGTTACGGCTCGGGATCGACGACAGCGTATCGGACGTCAGTATTGCAGTGAGTCTTGCGCAAATCTCATCGCGTACCGGATCCCGCGAGCGTTGGCTGGCCGCTTTTGGGTCACCGCTCGGCAAGTACCTCGCACGGCGCGGCAATGATTTGACGGCGACGCTCGACCTGCTCCTCGCATTGGCATCGAGACCGCCGAACTGACTGCTTCGATAGGCTTGCGGCGGAAACATCTCGCGCCGCGATCGGCACGAACGGCTGTGAAAGTGGAATTGGAATGATTGGCATTAATCCTGACTGCCCGCCCGGCGTTGCTTTGCTTGCTGACCATCTCGATGCGGCGCTGGCTGCTGGAGAGGACTTGGTCGCGACGTCGTTGCCGGCGCGCGCCGATCTGGATGAGGTGGACCCGCAGAGCGCCCCCGAGGCGCTCGACGCGTTTGTCCAGCGGCTGCTGCAGCTCGAGGCGTCGCTCGTGCTCCGCTTGCTGCAGGCTCGGCGCCTGGCGATCGAGGTCGGACGCGGCGATCCGGCCATGAAAAGCGTCGCATCTCTTTTTCGGGTGCAGACAGATGCCCTGCACGACCTGATCGCCACGCGCGACGCCGACGGAGTGCTGGCGCGGGCAGGCGATTGCCACGCCTACATCCGCTCGCGAGGATTGATCGCGCCGGAGGCGGCCGCTCCGTCTCCGTTCGAGACGCTGGCTGTCGACGACAGTTTTCGCGTCGGCGGCGTCATTCGTCTCAGTCAAATCCTGGATTTCGTTGCGACCACGCTCGACCTGTTGGACGCGCGCTTCGGTCTTTACATGCCCGATCTTCCCGACACACCCGTTGCTGCGGGTGAAGGGGTCGTAACCGCGCCCCCTGCCGAGGCGGGGCGCGAGGCATTCGATTCGCTCGCGCGCGTGCTGGGAATGGTTCGCGCCGCGGCGCGTGCTCGGCCTGATGAGGTCGTGACAAATGCTGCTGTGGCAACGCCGGCATCTGCCGTTCAGCCTCCAGCCATGAAGTCGCCGACATCTGGCAGCGTGGCGACCGGGTCGACGGAGATCGCCGGGAGAACTGAGGCTGCTGCAAAGTCGGAATCGGATAAGAACGACGATAAGCGGGACGCATTGCGTACAGTCAACTATCGCTCCCTCTCATCGCTTATCGCGGAAGTGCAGCGGACACCCGATCGCTTTTAGATCGGCCGGCGCGTCGAGCTGTTCCGCCTTGGTCGGCGCTTGACGGGCTGCGCATCATATAATCAGAAAGTTTTGTTTTTCAGGAAACCAGCGCTCCCCGCAATCCCAAGAGCGCTTTTTCGGGTTCACGCTGTATTGACGCCGGATGCGGCGATGATACCTTTGCGGCAGGCTCGTGCAGCCTGCCGCTCGCATCCTTCTTGGAAACGGTGAATGCACGATTTGACTGCGGTTTGAACCCGTCTCCTCGGGCGATCCGTCAGCAACGCGAGCACTGACAAGCTGTTGCTGTCGCCCAGCCAGGGGATCAAACCATGAGAAGTTTTCTCGACGCCAAGGTTATGGCCAAGTCGCTTCGTGATGATCTCGCAAAGCGTAGCGTGAGGTTGACGCACGGCGATTGCCTTGAGCTCGTCGCGCATCAGTTCGGCGCCGCCGACTGGAATACGCTGGCGGCGCGCATCACGGCTGCGACGTCGGATGCAAGAGAGCTGGTTCTTCCGCAGGGCTGGATTGTCACTGGGCACACTGAACTGACGAACTATCGACTCGGTCTTGATCCCGTATTGCCGGGCGTCGCGCTCATCGAAAGCCGTTTCGATCGGGATAGCGGCGTCGACCTGACGGGCGACAAATATGCCGTATTGATGCAGAGTATCGTCGCCGATGCTTATCGAGGTGGGAAAGTAAGGCTCACGGCCAGTCTCAAGACGGAAGCCGCGGACGCCGGCACGATTTGGATGCGGGTCGATCGCGCCCCGGGCAGCGCGATACGGTTCGACAATATGATGACGCGCAGCCAAAATGGTGCGCTCAAAGGAACGAAAGGCTGGACGAAGCGAAGTATCGTCCTCGAAGTTCCGGACGAGGCGACCAGCATTCACTACGGCTTCTTTTTGCAAGGTTATGGGCGCGTGTGGGCGAAAGGTTTCGCGCTCGACCGGGTAAGCGCACAGGCGGAGACCACGGCCGGGTCGGGCGCGTATCTGCCGGAGCCGATCAATCTCGATTTCTCGCAAACGGCCTGATTGCTGGTCGCCTAGGCGCACCCGGTTCACGTAATTCAGTGGCATGCTAGGGTCGGATCTAACGAACCGATCAGCGCCCGAGAGAACCGGGCGATCCAACGAGGATACGTGATGCAGAGCGATCTCAATCGCGCCTTGGCCGACACGCTCTACCGAGCGGCGATCGTTCCGGTACTCACTCTCGAGTCGGCGGAGGACGGTGTCGAGATCGCAAGGGCACTCGCGCGGGGCGGACTTGATCTCATCGAGGTGACGCTTCGAACGCCATCGGCTCTGGACGCCATTCGCGCGATCCGGGCGCAGGTGCCGCAAACGCGGGTCGGGGCGGGCACCGTGCTTTCGCCGGAGCAGGCTCAATCGGCCATGGAGGCGGGGGCGCGGTTCATCGTGTCACCCGGCATGACGCCGCGCCTGATCGAGGCGGCACAGAGCTGGGCGGTGCCGTTTCTGCCGGGAGCCGTGACCGCGAGTGAGGCGATGGCGCTTTCCGATCTTGGATACCACTGCCTGAAGTTCTTCCCCGCCGAGGCGGCAGGTGGTGTGCGCGCGCTGAAGGCGCTGGCGGCACCGCTCGCCGGCATCACGTTCTGTCCGACGGGCGGCATCGATCTCGGCAATGCGCGCGACTATCTGGGGCTCGACAATGTGGTGGCTGTGGGCGGCTCGTGGGTCGCGCCAAGCTCGGCGGTCGCTGAACGGAAGTGGCACGCGATCACCGCGCTGGCGGAGCAGGCATCCGCACTGCGGCGTCGTGGCTGACAGGCGACGGGCCACGCGCGTCACTTCATCCGGTCTCCCGGTGGAACAAGAAAACGAGGGGTCTTGCCTTCGAGGGCTCGTCGCGCATTCTCGACGGCGCGCGTCAGGGCCACGTCACGCCATCCCGCTGCGGATGCCGAATTGTGTGGAGACGCGATGACGTTTGCGAGGCGCATGAAGGGATGGCTCATCGCGAAGTGACCATGACGCACCGGCTCGATCCACCACGCATCGATGCACGCCGTGAACGCTGGCTCGGCCAGCAGATGCGCATAGAGCGCGGCTTCGTCGATGATTTCGCCGCGCGCGAGGTTGACCAGCACGGCATCGCGCTTCATCAGACGCAGCTCGCGGGCGCCAATCAGATTTTCGGTTGCCGGCGTCAGTGGCAAGCTGAGAATCAGAACGTCGGATGCCGTCAGAAGCTCATCGAGCTGGGTGTCGGTGCCGATCCAATCGGTGGGCTCGTCGGATGAACCTCGACGATTAATAGCGTGGACCTTGGCGCCGAGGGCGCGCATCAGCCGAGCCGTCGCGACGCCGATGCCACCGAAGCCGAGGATGCCGACCGTTGCGCCGGCCAATGACCGGTTCAAGCGAAACTGGTCGAACTCCCCTCTGCGCAGTTTCTCGTGCTCGACGAATAGCCGTTTCAGCGCCGCCAACGTCATGGCGAGCGCGTGCTCGGCCATCGGTTCGGCGTAGGCACCGCCGTTGTTGGCGATCGGGACTTCCGGCGGCAGGTCTCCCAATGGCACGTAATCGACACCCGCCGTGATGAACTGGATCAGCCGGGCATTGGCTACGAGTTTCGCTTCTCCGGGTTGGAGCTCCTTTGCCGTGTTGCGAGCGAGGAGCACATCTGCACCCGCGAGTGCAGCGGCGCGCTCTGCGGGCGACCCGGCGAGATAGGAGACACGTCCTGTGTCGCCGATGACTTTCTCGATAAGCGCCCGGCCGTGGAGGTCGGTCGGCAGTGTGACGAGTAGTCTCGGTATATTTACGGATTTGGGCACAATGGCTCCCCCAAAGAGGGAATATCTGAGCGCTGTTAACAGGCTTTTCGGTTCCGGGCGAGCGTTCATCGGCGTCAAGCGGTTGCGATGCGGCAACCCGCCCTGTGGACGCGAGGTTGAAGGTTGTTCGCCTGCATGCTAGGTGGGCCGCGGATTCAAGAGAAGAGGTCGCGCGGCCCCCCGTGCGGTCGGGGCTTGAATCGCCTCCTCCCTATACATGGGCACCCACCTCGGGTATCCAGCCTGCCAAAGGCTGTATAACGGCCGGTGGTGGCACGGTAGCCCAGACAATCCGGCGAGAGCGAGAGCGACGTGGCGACAGACGAACCCATCATGGCAACCGTAGCCGGCCGCTATGCGTCCGCGCTGTTCGAACTCGCCAAGGACGAGCGTCAGCTCGAGGCCGTCGAGAAGGACATCGTAGCTCTCGCGGGGATGCTCAAGGCAAGCCCCGATCTCGAGCGGATGGTTCGCAGCCCTGTCATCACGGCCGATGAGCAGGGGAAGGCGATCGGCGCGATTGCTCAGAGCGCGGGGTTCTCGCAGCTCACGTCGAATTTCCTCCAGGTCCTGACGCGCGGACGTCGCCTTTTTGCGCTCGGCGACATGATCAAGCTGTTTCGCGAGATCGCGGCGCGTTTCCGCGGTGAGGTGACAGCGGACGTGGTTACCGCGCATCCTTTGAACGAGGCGCAGCAGGCTGCGCTCGAGGATGCGCTCAAGGGCACGGCCGGCGGCCGTAAAGTTCGTATCGAAACCCGGGTCGATCCGGCGATCCTCGGTGGCCTCGTCGTCAAGATGGGCAGCCGCATGATCGATAGCTCGCTCCGTACCAAGCTCAATTCGCTCAAGACACGCATGAAAGAGGTTCGCTGATGGACATCAAGGCCTCCGAGATCTCATCGATCCTCAAGGAGCAGATCAAGAACTTTGGCAAGGAAGCCGAGGTTTCTGAGATCGGACAGGTTCTCTCGGTGGGCGACGGTATCGCCCGCGTTTACGGCCTCGACAACGTTCAGGCCGGCGAGATGGTCGAGTTTCCGGGCGGCCTGCGAGGCATGGCGCTGAACCTCGAATCCGACAACGTCGGTATCGTTATCTTCGGCGACGACCGCGGCATCAAAGAAGGCGACACCGTCAAGCGGACGGGCGCGATCGTGGACGTCCCGGTAGGCAAGGGCCTCCTCGGCCGCGTTGTTGACGCGCTCGGCAATCCGATCGATGGCAAGGGCCCGATCAATGCCGACCACCGCTCACGCGTGGACGTCAAGGCACCGGGTATCATTCCACGCAAATCGGTGCACGAGCCGATGGCGACGGGTCTCAAGGCGATTGACGCCTTGATCCCGATCGGTCGCGGCCAGCGCGAGCTGATCATCGGCGATCGCCAGACGGGCAAGACGGCCGTCGCGCTCGACACGATCCTCAATCAGAAGCCGCTCAACGGCGCTGGCGCACCCGAGGATCAAAAGCTCTACTGCGTCTACGTCGCGGTCGGTCAGAAGCGGTCGACGGTTGCCCAGTTCGTGAAGGCTCTCGAGGAGAACGGCGCGCTCGAATACTCGATCGTTGTCGCCGCGACGGCCTCCGATCCTGCTCCGATGCAGTTCCTCGCGCCATTCGCCGGTTGCGCGATGGGCGAATTCTTCCGCGATAACGGCATGCACGCCGTGATCATCTATGACGATCTCTCGAAGCAGGCCGTTGCTTACCGACAGATGTCGCTGTTGCTGCGTCGTCCGCCGGGTCGCGAGGCGTATCCGGGCGACGTGTTCTATCTTCACTCGCGGCTGCTTGAGCGCGCTGCGAAGATGGGTGATGCAGCCGGCAAGGGCTCCCTGACGGCGCTGCCAGTGATCGAAACGCAGGCCAACGACGTTTCGGCCTACATTCCGACCAACGTGATCTCAATCACGGACGGCCAGATCTTCCTCGAGACGGATCTCTTCTATCAGGGCATCCGCCCGGCGGTGAACGTCGGCCTCTCGGTGTCGCGCGTCGGTTCTTCGGCGCAGACGAAGGCGATGAAGAAGGTCGCAGGCAAGATCAAGGGCGAGCTTGCGCAGTACCGCGAGATGGCGGCGTTCGCTCAGTTCGGCTCGGATCTCGATGCGACGACGCAGCGTCTGCTGAACCGCGGCGCACGCCTGACTGAGCTTCTGAAGCAGGCGCAATTCTCGCCGCTGAAGATGGAAGAGCAGGTCTGTGTGATCTACGCAGGCGTCAACGGCTATCTCGATCCGATGCCGGTGTCGAAGGTGCGCGATTTCGAGACGGCGCTGCTCGACAACCTGCGCGGGCCGAACGCGGCAGTCCTCGAGGACATCCGCGCATCGAAGGATCTGTCCGATGCGACGGCCGACAAGCTGAAAGGCATTGTCGAGTCGGTGCAGAAGCAGTTCGTCTAAGTCACTGTTGGCCGGCAGGGTGTTTTGCCGGCCTCGTTGTTATGCACGAGGCGATGCCCCGGACTTTGCGGGGCCTGATTTCGGATAGTCGGAGCCCATGCCGTCACTTAAAGACATGCGCAACCGCATCGCCTCTGTGAAGGCGACGCGGAAAATCACCAAAGCCATGCAGATGGTGGCGGCGGCAAAACTGCGCCGCGCGCAGGAAGCTGCTACGGCGGCGCGACCCTACGCCGAGCGCATGGGGCGCGTGCTGGGCAATCTTGCGAGCCGAGCCAATCCGCAAGGTGCATCGCCGCTGCTTATCGGCACGGGGAAATCGGACGTTCACCTGCTGATCGTCATGACGGCGGAGAGAGGCCTCTGCGGCGGCTTCAATTCAAACATCGCCCGGCTGGCCCGCTTGGACGCGCATCGACTTCTCCGCGAGGGCAAGACGGTCAAGATCCTGTGTGTCGGACGCAAGGGCGCTGATAACCTGCGGCGCGATCTCGGTAAGAACATCGGCGAGCGCGTCGACCTGAGAGCGGTGAAGCAACTCGGCTTCTCGAATGCCGAGGATATCGGCAGCAAGGTGCTGGCCATGTTCGAGGCCGGCGAGTTCGATGTGGCGACGCTCTACTTCTCGGAGTTCAAGAACGTCATCACACAGAAGCCGACCGCGCTACAGCTCATTCCGGCCCGCATTCCCGAGGCTAACGAGGGCAGCGCCAATACCACTGCGCAGGCTGCTGTCGAGTACGAGCCTTCCGAGGACGAGATCCTCGGCTATCTGCTGAAGCGCAATATCTCGACGCAGATCTTCCGCGGCCTGCTCGAGAATGCGGCTTCGGAGCAGGGCGCACGGATGACCGCGATGGACAACGCCACACGCAATGCCGGCGATATGATCAATAAGCTGACGGTGAAGTACAACCGTCTGCGCCAGGCGAACATCACCAAAGAGCTCATCGAGATCATCTCGGGCGCCGAAGCGCTCTGAGAAACGACACACCGGAACGAGGACGACAGCTATGGCATCGAACAAGGTCGGCAAGATCAGGCAGGTGATGGGCGCGGTCGTCGACGTCCAGTTCGACGGACATCTGCCCGAGATCCTCAACGCGCTCGAAACCACCAATCAGGGCCATCGCCTCGTTCTCGAGGTCGCGCAACATCTTGGCGAGAGCACCGTGCGTACGATCGCCATGGACTCGTCGGAGGGTTTGACGCGTGGCCAGGACGTGACTGACACGGGCGCGCCAATCTCGGTGCCCGTCGGTGACGAGTGCCTCGGGCGCATCATGAACGTGATCGGCGAGCCGGTGGACGAGGCGGGCGCCATCAACACCAGCGCCACGCGCGCCATTCACCAGATTGCCCCAACGTTTGCCGAGCAGTCGACCGAGGCCGAGATCCTCGTCACGGGCATCAAGGTCGTGGATCTTCTGGCTCCGTACGCCAAGGGCGGCAAGATCGGCCTCTTCGGCGGTGCTGGCGTCGGCAAGACCGTGCTGATCATGGAACTGATCAACAACGTCGCCAAGGCGCACGGTGGATACTCGGTGTTCGCCGGTGTCGGAGAGCGCACACGTGAGGGCAACGATCTTTATCACGAGATGATCGAGTCCAACGTGAACGTCGACCCGAAGAAAAACAACGGCTCGACGGCTGGGTCCAAGTGCGCGCTGGTCTATGGGCAGATGAACGAGCCGCCGGGCGCGCGTATGCGCGTTGCCCTGTCGGGCCTGACGGTCGCCGAGCACTTCCGCGATCAGGGCCAGGACGTGCTGTTCTTCGTCGACAATATCTTCCGCTTCACGCAGGCGGGCTCCGAGGTTTCGGCGCTGCTCGGCCGTATTCCTTCGGCCGTGGGCTACCAGCCGACGCTTGCGACGGACATGGGCGCCCTGCAGGAGCGCATCACCACCACGCAGAAGGGGTCGATCACCTCGGTACAGGCCATCTACGTGCCGGCCGACGACTTGACCGACCCGGCGCCTGCGACCTCGTTCGCCCATTTGGATGCGACGACGGTGCTTTCGCGCTCGATCGCAGAAAAGGGCATCTACCCAGCCGTGGACCCGCTCGACTCGACCTCGCGCATCCTTGAGCCGCGTGTTGTCGGCGAAGAGCACTACGCGGTTGCGCGCCAGGTGCAGTCCATCCTCCAGAAGTATAAGTCGCTGCAGGACATCATCGCCATTCTTGGCATGGACGAGCTTTCGGAAGAGGACAAGATGACGGTGGCGCGGGCGCGCAAGATCGAGCGCTTCCTGTCCCAGCCGTTCCACGTCGCCGAGGTGTTCACGGGCGCGCCCGGCAAGCTGGTGTCGATCGAAGACACGATCAAAGGCTTCAAGGGTCTGTGCGACGGCGACTATGATCATCTGCCGGAGCAGGCTTTCTACATGGTCGGCACCATCGAAGAGGCCATGGAAAAGGCCGAGAAGCTCGCCGAGGCGGCCTGAGCCGATGGCGGGTCCGGCAGGGAAGTCTGGCGAAGCGTGTTGCTCAGCACTCGATGCGGTACTGAGCGCCGACGAGTTCGAGCCCTGCTTCACGGTGGATGACGATGGTGTGCTTTGCCTCACCGTCGGCATCACAGATATCGAAGAGGACGAGCCGACGCTCGTTCTCGAGCCGATCATTTTCTGCCCGTTCTGCGGAACACGCCTGCAGTCGGCGGATGGCGGCGATAATGGAAGTGCCGGCACCGCATAAGCGCGCTGGCGGACGAATGTCTCGACAGAGCCGTGCGCGCCGCGCATTGCGCGAGTGTCGAGAGTAGGGCGACGCTTCTAGGCCGAGGGCTGGTATGGCAGGCACATTCAAATTCGAGCTGGTCTCTCCCGAGCGCGTGCTCGTGTCGGAAGATGCAAGCGAGGTGATCGTGCCGGGTATGGACGGGCAATTCACGGTGCTTGCCGGCCATGCGCCCGTCATCTCGTCGTTGCGGCCGGGCACGATGATTATCAAGCTCGCGTCCGGTGAGCGACGTGTCTTCGTGCGCGGTGGAATTGTCGAGGTCGAACCAGACAGCCTCACCGTGCTGGCGCAGCAACTGATTGACCTCGGGGACACGGGACGCGGGCCTCTTGTCGAGGCCGAAATCAAGGCCGCCGAAGCGACGCTCGCCCACTCGAAGGACGACATCGAGCGCATGGCCGCTGAGGATACGATCGCGCAACTTCGAGCGCTCTGACGACCCGGTTCGCCTCCCCTTACGAACAGTCGGAGTGTCGGAGGAAACGACCGGCGCTTGCGCGATCCCGACCTCGCGGCCGGGTTTCACCCCTCCATCACGTAGAAGTGACCATTGCTCCAGATGCCGAGTCGGCCCGTCTCGTCGGGAACAGCCAGCTCGACGAGATCGTAGTAGACGGCGCGCGTGACGAGAGCTTCGAGACGCCCGCGGACGAGCAGGTATGGCTTGAGGCCACCGCTTCCGGCTTCGACTTCGAAACGCAGCGGATGCTCGGGCCCGCAGGCGGCGACATCATCGACATTGGTGCGAAATACCAGCATCTGGTCACGCCCCGTGCCAGACACTTCCATCTCGACCGCAAGAAACGGCGCGTCCTCGACCGCGACATCCACCTTCTCGACCGGCGTCACGAGGTAGAACCGACCATCCGGATCACGACGCAGAACACGCGAGAACAATCGTACGAGCGGCTTCCGTCCGATCGGGCTGTTCTGGTAGGTCCAAGTGCCATCGCGGCGGATCGCCATGCCAATGTCGCCGCAATAGGGGGGATTCCAGCGCTCGACGGGTGGCAGACTGTTTCCGGCCTGCTCCTTCAGGAGGGCTTCGAGGCCGCTCAGTCCGGATGCCGATCCACCCCTATTTTCCGTTGCGCTCATCCCGTCGTCTCCGTCTGTGGTGAATGACCCGGTAGCCTCCGTGCCACCACATTACGCATGATTAATATACCCGCCGCGAGAGGCCCTGCTATCCTGCCAACACTTTCACATTCTGAACACTTTCGGTCGTTCCCTGTTCCTGATCGACCATAGCTGAGCGTATAGATGACCGTATGAGCACAGTGATCGAAACAGACCACGACATCGTCGCCCGCGTCGAAGCGGCCGGCGAGCGAATTCAGCGCGTGAAGAGCGCCGTAGGCACGGTCATCTTCGGCCAAGAGCAGGTGGTCGAACGGACGCTCGTGACAATTCTGTGCGGAGGCCACGGGCTTCTGGTCGGTGTCCCGGGTCTCGCCAAGACGCTTCTCGTCGAGACGCTTGGCAAGACGCTCGGGTTGGACGCGAAGCGTATTCAGTTCACGCCGGACCTCATGCCGTCCGACATCATCGGCTCGGAGGTGCTCGAGGATCAGGGCGGTGTTCCGGGCGCGCGGCGCAGTTTCCGGTTCATCAAGGGACCGATCTTCGCGCAGCTTCTGATGGCCGACGAGATCAACCGCGCGTCTCCAAAGACGCAGTCGGCCCTGCTGCAGGCCATGCAGGAACAGCACGTTACCGTGGCCGGTCATCGCTACGACATTCCGGCGCCGTTCCACGTGCTCGCGACGCAGAATCCGCTTGAGCAAGAAGGCACCTACCCCTTGCCGGAAGCTCAGCTCGATCGCTTCCTGCTCGAGATCGATGTCGGTTACCCGGGTGAAGTGGCGGAACGGCGGATGCTTTTCGCGACGACGGGCACCGAGGAGCGACGCCTCGAGACGGCGCTCACGGCGCAAGAGTTGATGGCGATCCAGCGGTTGGTGCGGCAGATCCCCGTGCCGGATAAAGTTGTCGACGCGATCCTGAAGCTCGTGCGTTCGGCGCGTCCCGGAACCGGTGCATCGCCCGATGTGGATCGTCTCGTCGCGTGGGGGCCCGGCCCTCGCGCCAGCCAGGCACTGATGCTGGCTGTTCGCGCGAAAGCTTTGATCGACGGTCGGCTCGCGCCCTCGGTCGATGACGTTATTTCGCTGGCCGAACCGGTCTTGAAGCATCGCATGGCGCTGTCGTTTGCAGCGCGCGCCGAAGGCGAGAACATCACCGGCGTCATCAGCCGCCTTGCGACTGCAGTCGCTTAAGGCAGAACGGGACGAGCGGGTGGCGAAAAGCGATCGTGACAGAGCCGGAGCGGGCCAGCAAAGCTGGGGCGACAAAGGACTCGGCGGCCTTGAAGGCGAGGCGCACGCGCTGGCTGATCGTCTGCCGGAACTCGTGCTCGATGCCATGCGCATTTCGAGCACGGTTGCGCACGGCATTCACGGTCGGCGCCGCGCAGGCCCGGGCGAGACCTTCTGGCAGTTTCGTCAGCTTGGTGCGCTGGACGCTGCCACGTCGATAGACTGGCGCCGGTCTGCGAGCTCGGATCATCTTTTTATTCGTGAACGCGAATGGGAAGCCGCCCATACGGTCTGGTTGTGGCCTGATCTCTCCGCATCCATGAATTTCAAGAGCCACTTGTCGGCGACGACGAAGCGAGATCGGGCCGTGGTGCTTGCGTTGGCGGCTGCCGAGCTTCTGGTCGCCGGCGGCGAGCGTGTCGGTTTGCTCGGTTTGACACGGCCGACGGCGGCACGTCGGACCGCGACCTTGTTGGCCGAATCGCTGGCGCTTCACGGGGACAAGCCCGAGCTGGCACACAGTCTGCCTCCCGAGGTTCGTCTCGCGCGCTTCTCGGGCGCTATCCTGATCAGCGACTTCCTTGATCCGGTGGAGACGATCGCAGCGCGATTGCGGGCTATCGCCGGCTCGGATGTGTCGGGGCACCTCGTGCAAGTTCTCGATCCCGCAGAGGAAACGCTTCCCTACGATGGGCGGGCAGAGTTCATCGGGCTCGAAGATGGCGCGCATTGGGTTGCCGATCGTGTCGAGAGCTTGCGGGAGCGCTATCAGGCTAAGCTTGCCGCTCATCGTGAAGCTCTCGCCGACGTCGCGCGCCGGCTCGGCTGGACGCTGCTCGTGCATCATACCGATCGGTCCGCGACCGAGCCTCTCCTCACGCTCGCCATGCGTCTGCGAGGCGAGGCAGGCGGCAAGCGGCTCGATATTCCTGGCGGCATGGCGACGTCGCGACAGCCGGCAGCGTCGAGCGGCTCGCGGGACGGTGCATCATGAGTTTCGGGGCACTGGCTTTTCTCAATCCAGCTCTACTCGGTGCGCTCGCATTGTTGCCAGTGATCTACTGGCTGCTGCGCACGGTTCCGCCGCGGCCGCGGCGCATCGAGTTCCCAGCGACCCGCATCCTGGTCGGCATCGAGAACAAGGACAAGACGCCGTCGAAAACGCCATGGTGGCTGACGCTCATTCGCATGCTGGCCGCCGCGCTTCTGATCCTGGCGCTGGCCGAGCCTGTCCTCAATCCCAATAGGGATGCTGCGCTGAAGGGCTCGGGACCCGTCGTGCTGGTGGTCGACAACGGCTGGTCGGCAGCGACTCGCTTCAACGATCGTGTCGGTCTCGTCGATCGGCTGATCAGCGAGGCCGAAGCGCAGAGCCGGCCCGTGATGATTGCTCAGACCGCGCCGCCGGCGCGAACGCAAAGCTTGCGGATCGAGGCTCCTGCGGATGCGCGCTCGACGGCAGCGGCGCTCGCTGCGCAGCCATTTGCTCCACGGCGACTGGAGGCGGCCCAGCAGATTGCAAGTGCGCTATCCGGTCAAGCCAATGCGACAATCGTCTGGCTGTCGGATGGTATCGATCACGATAGCGAGGCACGCGTTTTTGCGAACAAGCTGGCAGATCTGTCCGGTTCGAGTGGCGCGTTCGTCGTGGTCGAGCAGCCGTCAGGGCAGGAGGCCTTGGGTGCGACGGCGGGTCTCGGGCGAGATGGACGGCTCGAAGTGACGGTTCTTCGAGCAGGCGGACTCGCTCGCAATGGGTTGGCGCTCGCATTCTCAGCGCGAGGCCAACGGCTTGGCGAAATCCCGTTCTCGCTTGCGACAGGTGCAAAGAGCGCCACCACCACCTTTACGCTGCCGCTCGAACTTCGAAATCAGGTGACGCGCGTGGAATTGGCTGGCGAGCGTTCTGCGGGATCCGTTCATCTGCTCGATGCGCGATCGCGCTGGAACCGGATCGCGCTGATCTCGGGCGAGAACCGCGAGCAGGCGCAGCCGCTGCTGGCGCAACTGTACTATCTCGACAGGGCGCTCGGGCCGTTTTCGGAACTCGTCAAGCCAGGCAACGCCAATCTCGAGGAAGCGACGCGCGACGCGTTCCGGCAGAACGTATCGGTGATGATGCTGGCGGACATCGGGACGCTGGCCGGCGAGGTCGAGCACGAGGTCGACCAGTGGGTGAAAAACGGCGGTGTGCTCGTTCGTTTCGCCGGTCCTCGTCTCGAAAAGGGTGGCGACGCGCTGCTGCCGGTTGCGCTGCGCCTTGGCGGGCGCGCACTTGGCGGCGCCCTTTCGTGGTCGACGCCGCAACCGCTTGCTCCGTTCGATGAGAAGAGCCTTTTTGCAGGGCTTCCCACCACGGGTGAGATCACTGTCAACCGACAAGTCCTTGCCGATCCGGCCGCTCTGTCGTCCGATGTCGATATCTGGGCTCGGTTGAAAGACGGGACGCCTCTGGTGACGTCCAAACGACATGGCGAGGGCCGCATGGTGCTCTTCCACATCACCGCAAATTCGGACTGGTCGAACCTTCCGCTGTCCGGCCTCTTCGTCGACATGCTGCGGCGTATCTCGACCCTCGGTCAGCCGGGCGGTGTCGCTGTCGGAGGCGTGACGATGGCGGCCGGTGCGCCACAGAACAATTCAGCCGCTGTGGGCGATACCTCGGCTGACGTGCTGACGCCGCGTCAAGTGCTCGATGGCTATGGTGTGCTACGCACGCCGCCTGCCACTGCACAGCCGATCGAGACCAGCAAGATCGCGACGCTGGTGCCGGGCGTCGAGCATCCTCCTGGCTTTTACGGGCCGGAGGCAAGCCCGCGAGCGTTGAACGTGCTCAACGCCAAATCCGTGCTCGCGCCGCTTCCATCTTTGCCGGCCAAAGCCGAGCAACGGGCTTACGAAGGCCAAACTGCCGAGCCGATGAAGCCCACGTTGCTGGCGCTCGCGTTGGGGCTTCTATTCCTCGACATCCTGGCGGTGCTGCTCCTGCAAGCGGGTCCATTCTGGCGCCGCCAGCGTCCGGCCTCGGCGGCCATCGTTGTATTCATGTTCATTGGGTTTGCATGCCTGTCCCCATCGCCCGTTGCAGCTCAGGGCTTCGGTGATCCTCCGGCAGCCGGCGAAAACACTCGTCGTCCTCTGCCACCGGGACTGCCTCGCGATATTCAGATTGCCATTCAATCAACCGGTCGGGTCACGTTCGCGTATGTGCTGACCGGAGATAGGCAAACTGACGAGACCAGCCGGCAAGGGCTCGCCGGTCTTGGCAAGGTGCTGCAGGCTCGTACTGCGGTGGAGCCGGGCGAAGCGTTCGGCGTCAACATCGTGACGGACGAGATCGCGTTCTTCCCGATCCTGTACTGGCCGGTAGTTGCGACGGCCAAGGCCCTCGATGATCCGACGCTCGCCAAGATCGACGCCTATATGAAGCAAGGCGGCATGATCATATTCGACACGCGCGACTATGGTCAGGGTGTTCCGACCGGCCAGCGTCTCGGCCGCGACGATGGTACGCCGTTGCAGCGCTTGCTCGGGCGGCTCGACATTCCACGACTCGAGCCCGTGCCTGAGGGGCATGTGCTGACCAAGGCCTTCTATCTGATGCGCACGTTTCCCGGCCGATGGGACGGTGGGCAGCTTTGGGTCGAGGCGGAGAGTGCCGAGGACAAGGCGAATCCGGGCCGGCGCGCGCGCCATTCGGACGGTGTCAGCTCAATTCTCGTCACGTCGAACGATTTCGCGGCGGCGTGGGCGCTCGATGACGGCAACCGGCCGATGTATCCGACCGTGCCGGGTGGTGAGGCGCAGCGTGAGCAAGCATTCCGCACCGGCGTGAACATCGTGATGTATGCGCTGACAGGCAACTACAAAGCAGATCAGGTCCACGTCCCTGCGCTTCTCGAGCGGTTGGGTCAGTAACCCGCGAGCGGAGTAAGCCGCACCATGAACTGGTCGATCGATATTCAGCCCATCATCCCGGGACCGGTTTTCTGGGCCGCGATCGTCGTTGCCGCGCTTCTCGTCGGGATGCTGGTATTCCGGCGGACGCGTGGCGCGGGCCTGCGAGCGCTGTCGCTTGCGGCGCTCATTGCCGCGCTCGCCAATCCAACGTTGCGGCAAGAAGAGCGCGAGAGCTTGTCCAACATCGCGATCGTGGTCGTGGACGAGTCCACCAGCCAGACGATTGCCGACCGGCCGGCCCAGACGGCCGCCATTCGGGCCGATCTCGAGGCGAAGCTCGCGAAGATACCTAACCTCGAGGTGAAGTGGGTGTCGTCGTCGCGGCCTACCGGCGAGGGCACGTCGGGCACCAATCTCTTCGCTGATCTCAATCGCGCACTCGCCAACGTGCCGCCTGACCGCCTTTCCGGCGTTATCGCCATCACGGACGGTCAAGTCCACGACGTGCCGACGGCTGCGGGAGCGCTCGGGTTCGATGCGCCCGTGCATGCGTTGCTGACCGGGCGTCCGGATGAGTTCGACCGGCGTATCGAGATCGTCAAGGCACCGAAATTCGGAATCGTCGGCCAGTCGCGCGAGATCGAGATCGTCGTCCGCGAAACCGGTCGGCGTGGGCGTTCCGGCACCGACGAGGTGAGCCTCAATGTGCGCCGCGAGGACGCCGGCGACGAGACGATGCGCGCCCGGATTGATCAGCGGGTCCGCATCCCGATGCGTTTTCCGCATGCCGGCACGAACATCGTCGAGATTGAGCTCACGCCCGTCGATGGCGAGCTGACGGCAGCCAACAATCGCATCGTCATTGCGGCCGAGGGCGTGCGCGAGAACCTGCGCGTGCTGCTTGTCTCTGGCGAACCGCATGCTGGCGAGCGCACGTGGCGCAATCTGCTCAAATCAGATGCGGCCGTCGATCTTGTGCACTTCACCATTCTCAGGCCGCCTGAGAAGCAAGATGGGACGCCGATCCATCAGCTTTCGCTGATCGCATTTCCGACGCGCGAGCTCTTCTCGGAGAAGATCAAGGACTTCGATCTGATTATCTTCGATCGGTATCAGCATCGAGGTATCCTGCCGCTGCTCTACTACGACAACATTGCGCGCTACGTTGAGCGTCATGGTGGTGCGTTGTTGGTCGCTGCCGGTGATGATCTCGCGGGTCGTATGAGCCTGTTCCGTACGCCATTGCAATCGGTGCTGCCGGTGGTTCCCTCGGGCCGGGTCATCGAGACACCGTTCAAGGCCAAGGTCGATGGCGATGGTTTGAAGCATCCCGTGACGCGCGGACTGCCGGGGGCAGGAGCGCCGGGCACCGATGCCACCTGGGGCCGCTGGTTCCGTCAAGTGGAGGTCGATCGTCGCCGTGGCCGGACGCTGATGACGGGGGCCGAGCAGAAGCCGTTGCTCGTGCTCGATCGGATGGGCAAAGGGCGCGTGGCGATGCTCACGTCCGATCACGCCTGGCTTTGGGCGCGTGGTTACGATGGCGGCGGACCGCATACGGTTCTTTTGCGACGCATCGCGCACTGGCTGATGAAGGAGCCGGATCTCGAGGAGGAGCGGCTGCTGGCGTCGGCGCGCGGTCTCAAGCTTTCAATAGAGCGCCGATCGATGGAGGCTAATGTCCCGCCCGTCACCGTCTCGGCTCCCGGCGGCGAAACGTCTTCCGTGACGCTCGACCAGGCAGGCGATGGCGTGTGGCGCACGACGATCGATGTCAAAGCGCCTGGGCTTTACAAGGTTGAGACGCCGGCCCCGGACAAGCAGGGCAAGCTGACGGCCGTTGCGCATGCCGGCCTCGAGGATGCGCGCGAGATGAGCGAGGTCACGGCCACGGACCAGAAGATGCAGCCGCTTGTCGAGGCGACCGGCGGGGGCGTCTACTGGACACGCGGTGGCGGGTTGCTGGCGTCGATGTCGGGTAACGCGGTCGACGTGCCACGTATCTCGATGCTGAGCAATGCGCGCGTACTCTCCGGCTCGGGATGGCTCGGCCTCAAGGACCGGGACGCGCATGTGACTCGGGGCGTCTCGCTGACGCCGATGTTCTCCGGTCTGATGGCGCTTGCGGCGCTTCTCGCTTTCGTCTCACTGGCTTGGTGGCGCGAGGGGCGCTGAGACAGAGGCGGTATGGCGGCCTGGGTTGCAGCGCTCGATCAGGATCACGCGAACGTCGGTTTGACGCGGCAAGGCGCCAGCGGCAGTCCTGCCACGTCCACTCGCGTGCGGTAGATTGTGCCGCACTTATCGCTGGGTCCGCCGCGTGAACCGGTGACGACGTAGAGGTCGCGCAGATCGTCACCGCCAAAGCAGACGCTTGTCACCATGGGGAGTGGCACCGGCAAATCCATGCGATGGCGGCCGTCCGGCTCGAAAATGGCAACGCGTCCGCCATGAGCATCTGCAATCCAGACTGATCCGTCGGCCGCCACCTTCAGCCCGTCCGGTACGCGGCCTTCGCCCATGGCGCAGAACGCCTTCCAATGTCCCAGAGAACCGTCCGGCTCGACCTCGTACATGCGAACGAGTTGCCGGCGCGCGTCGGAATGGTAGAGCCGCTTGCCGTCCGGAGAGGCTCCGAGCCCGTTGGTCAGAAGCACGCCGTCCGAAACCTTGCGCACGCTGCCATCCAGATCGATGCAATAGAGATTCCCAGGCTTCATCGGCCCGCCACCGAACACTTTGAATCCGAGCGAACCAACATAGATGCGACCGGTCTGATCGGTCGTCAGGTCATTGAAACCTTCGGCGTTGTCGGCGGTTTGGCTGTCGAGAAGCGTTTGTGGCGGAGTATCCCCGCGGAGCCACGCGATCTCGCGTCCGCCAGCGACCAGCCCACCCTCAGCGTGGAGTGCCATGCCGCCTACGCCGCGTCGTCTTTCGATTACGGTCGAAATGCGGTCCGTGCGGTCGAGAAGGAAAATGCCGCCACCTGTGACATCACTGAAATAGAGCCCGCGTGCGGGGTCCCACACCGGTCCTTCGATCAGACCGTATCCGCTGGCCACCGTCCGCATCGACTGCTCCCTTCTCTCGCATCGCTCGTCGCATGATGAGATGGAAAACGAGCGCGCGTCCATTCCGAAGCGGATGGCGCGAGCGGCTGACGGTTAGGGCTAAGTTCACAGACCGTACGTTTTACGGAGGATCGTTTCGAAAACGCGGGCCGGCAGCAAAGCCTTGAGCACGACGCCGGTGCGTTCGTTCAGTGTACCGGCGATGATGCGTGCGGGCAGACGGCGTCGCCGCAGGGCGTTTGCGACGCTGCTGGCAATCACGGCCGGCGGTCTGGCCGCGCGCACCGCCTTGTCATAGGCACTGACCGTTGCCGCGAAGCGCTCCCGATAGGGCGAGTTCGCTCCGGTGCGCCTGCCTTCGATCTGGTTCGCCGAGATATCCGTTTGGATGTCGCCGGGGTGTAGGATCGAAGCTTCGACGCCGAACGGCGCGATCTCAATCCGCAAGGCCTGGATCATGCCGTCGAGCGCGAACTTGGATGCCGAATAGTGCCCGATGAACGGCAGACCGATAAGGCCGCCGATCGAGCCTATGACGATGATGCGGCCCTTCCCGGCCTCGCGCATCGTTGGCAGGACGGACTGAATCACACGGACAGTGCCGAGATAGTTGGTGGCGAGTTGGCGTGTGGCCTCGTCGCTGCTGACGTCCTCTATCGAGCCTGCGACCGAGATGCCGACGCAATGCACCAGCACATCGATCTTGCCTTCGGCATCCAGGATGGAGCGGGCCATCGTCGCCACAGAGTCGCCGGATGTGACGTCGAGCGCCATCGGAGTCCAGGCGATGGGGTCGGTGGAGGGCGCGGCAGCACCGCGACGGCTGCCGCCATAGACACGCCAACCGTCGTTCGCAAGGCGATTTGCTACCGCCTTGCCGATTCCTGACGACGTGCCGGTCACCAGTGCAATACCGGCGTGCTTTGTAACGGGCATTGGCTTCTTGCGTTTGCCCTTTCGGACACGGCGGAGCGCCGACGTGCGGGCTCCGGCCGCAATACAATTCAGAGCTTGGCCATTTCTTGGGCTGTCACGTCGATAGCCTGCTTGATCTGTTCCTCAGAGTGAGCCGAAGTGAGGAAGAAGCGCAAGCGGCCAGCCTTGAGCGGAACGCCAGGGTAGATGATCAAGGATGGGTTGATGCCATTCGCGAATACGCCGTGCCAGAGCTTGACTGCCTTCAGCACGTCACCAGCGATGACGGGCATCATGCCGTAGCCACGACAGATGCCGGTATTCAGGCCACGTTCCTTCGCGAGCTTCAGGAAAAGCTGCCCGTGCGAATGGAGCCGCGCGACCCGGCCTGGATCCGACTTGATGATCCGAAGGCCAGCGAGAGCGCCAGCCGTCATGGCCGGAAGGAGGCCGACCGAATAAACGAAGCCCGGCGCCGTGTGCTTGAGCACCTCGATCAGGTCCCGGCTGCCGGCGATGTAGCCGCCGCACGATGCCAGAGTCTTGGACAGCGTACCCATCCAGATGTCGATCTTGCTGGCGTCGATGCCTGCATACTCGGCGATGCCACGGCCGTTCTCGCCCAGGACGCCGAGACCATGCGCATCGTCGACCATCAGCCAGGAGCCATAACGCTCTTTCAGCTCGACCGCGCGGGGCAGGTCGGTCACGTCACCCTCGGTTGAGTAGAGACCCTCGATAATGACGAGGCAATTCCGATGCTTGGCACGCTCGCGCTTGAGAATGGCCTCAAGTTGATCGAAATTGTTGTGCGGGAAGCTGATCGTGGTCGCGCGCGAAAGGCGCATGCCGATCACGGCGCTGTTGTGGACGAACTCGTCATGGATGATGAGGTCGTCCTCGGTCATCACGGAGCCGATCGTCGAGACGTTCGCGGCGTGGCCACTGACGAAGAGAAGGGCGGCTTCGACGCCGAGGAATTCGGCGATCTCGCGCTCAAGCTCATGATGGAGCGGCGTTTCGCCGGCGACCATGCGGCTCGCGGAAGTACAGGGGCCGAAGCGATCAACCGCGTCCTTCATCGCCTGCGCGACGGCGGGCTCTTGATTGAGGCCGAGATAATCGCACCAGGCGAAGTTGAGCTTCTCTTCGCCTTTGATCGTCGTGTAGTTCTCGTGGGCTTCCTCGATGGTGCGGAAGAATGGCGACTTCACGCCGAACATTTTTCCGACGGATTCCCAATTCTTGAGGGACTTATAGGTCGGCAAATCCGAAAACTTGCTGCCCGGGTAGCTGGTGACCTCGCCATCGGCTCGAGCGCCGCTCCACCTGCCGACAGTTGCAGCCAACTTTTTGTTCCAGGACGTTGTTGCCATTCTTTCCTCTTGCCGACGCGATACCGGGGCACACGCTCGAAAGGGTCGACGCGTTAGACCGCCGATTATTCGTTTCCATTCAAGATGTGTGCCGTTGACTAGGCCGTTTCGGCCTCGTGGCACCGTAAACGGGCTTCCCTCAACGGGCCACTAACACCCGCACGCCTTCGGACACGCAAATTAGGATTTGTGAGAAGGTTAACGGAGTTTCTGACTTGCACCGTCTCCACATATTCTGCTGAGGAAGCGACGAAACTTAAATGCCGCGTGCGGACGACATATGATGCTCGAGCGCGGCGACCGGTGAAGATCTTTACTCCGGCATACTTCGATCGAGCGTCGTGAGTTCCATGAGCCCCTGCTGAGATATGGTATATGGCGGGTACCGTCGCAAAGGACCGCGACATTGTGTTCCCTCTATGACGAAGGGGCGCGACTTTTCGAGCGTCTTCAAGTGATTGTGTTATGAGGAACAGTTCTCTGTTGAGGCACGGCGTATGCGCAGGGGACGTTATTCCGAGTGTTCATGTAATTGAAATCCTTGCGCAAATTTTACGCATCCATGAAATAGCCACTATTCGAATTCGACCTGATATTGCTATCCGCAATGACAATATCAAGGGGACGGTGCGATCTTATGCTGCGGGGGCGATAGTCGGAGCCAAAATCGTCCCGCATAAGTTGTTATCGCAAGCGCACTTTTCTGTAGGTCGTCCATCCTCGAAAGCTCAGGGACAGGATTAACTTTGCTGCGATCTGAGCGGTAGTCATCTACGGCGCGAATCGCCTGTTGGCACCCAGGTTCCCGGATTGACAGATGTCAACCATATCTTAGTTTATCGGCGCGCAGGCCGATTAGGTCGGCGAATCACTCGAGACAGTCGACCGCCAGTGAGGATACGCATGCTCGCCCGCGTAATTCGGTTATCTGCGGCGCTTGCCGCTCTCTCTACGCTATTTTGCCTATCGCCTGCCAGTGCTCAACAGACAGTCAAGATTGGTGCGGTTTATCCATTGAGTGGCAACGCCGCGAGTGCCGGCAACTATGCCAAAGCCGCAATTGAAGTTGGCATGGATATCGTCAATAACGCGCATCCAGAGCTCAAGGATATCCCACTTGCCGCCGGTACCGGTCTTCCCGGCTTGAACGGCGCTAAAATTGAAGTTGCTTTCGCCGACAATCAAGGCACGCCGGCGGCCGGGCAAAACCAGACTTTGCGGTTGATTACGGAAGAGAAGGTCCACGCTCTGCTGGGCGCTTATCAGTCGGGTATCACGGTCACCGCCAGCGCCATGGCGGAACGTCACGGCATACCTTTCGTCAATCCGGAATCCGTTGCCGCCAACCTGACCGAGCGCGGGTTCAAGTGGTTCTTCCGCGTGACGCCGGTCGCTGGCGATTTCGCCCGGGCCTATTCTCAGTTTCTGAAGGAGCAGAAGGCGGCCGGCCAGAAAGTCGATAGCATCACGATCGTTCACGAGAACACGGAGTATGGGAACTCGGTCGCGAGTGTCATTCGTTCCGAGTTCGGCAAAGACGGTTTCAATGTCTCCTCTGTTGTTCCTTACTCGGCCAACACAACGGATGTGCAGCCCCAGGTTCTGCAGCTCAAAGAGAAGAACCCAGACGTCGTTATTTTCATCTCCTATACATCCGATGCGATCCTCTACGCCAAGACGATGAAGGATCTTGGCTGGAAGCCTGCCATTCTGATTGCTGATAATTCGGGCTTCAATGATCCGTCGTTCGTGAAGACCTCGGGTGCCCTCGTCGAAGGCTTAATCAACCGGTCTTCGTTCGCGGTTGGGAAGCCAGGGTCGATGAGTGCCATTGCAAGCGAGCTGTACAAGAAGAAGACGGGCTTGGATCTGGATGACGTCTCCGGTCGCGTCTTGCAAGCCTTCCTGGTGCTCGCTGATGCCATCAATCGCGCCGGCTCCACCGACCCTGCGAAGATTCGGGATGCGCTCAAGGCAACCGATCTGAAGGCGAACCAAATGGTCACCGGCTACCAAGGCGTGAAGTTCGACGAAAAGGGCCAGAATGTGTTGGCTTCGGGTCTCATCACGCAGATGCGCGCCGGGCAATATATCCCAGTGTGGCCGAAGGATAAGGCAGTCGCAGACATCCAGCTCCCTTACAAAGGCTGGTAAGCTCGCCTTCCCGAAGCAGATCAGGGGCGGTGCGCATCGCCCCCTTCAAGCCCACGCGACAGGCTAGGCTGCATGTCATCCATTTTACTTCAGGTCATCGTCGGCGGCCTGCTGATCGGGGCGGTGTATGCTCTCTTCGCATCTGGTCTGACCCTCATCTGGGGGATGATGAACGTCATCAATTTCGCGCATGGCGATTTCGTCATGCTGGCGATGTACACGGCGTATGTGGTGTGGACGGTATTCGGCGGTGGTCCACTCGTATCGGTCCCGATCGCCGCCCTGGTTTTGGCGACCATCGGTATCCTCAGCTATTTCCTACTGGTTCGTCACATCATGCGCGGCCCGATGATCGCCCAGATCCTCGGCACGTTCGGCTTGGCGCTGTTGCTGCGCTATTCGGCCTTCTGGTACTTCGGCGCCAACTTCAAGACGCTTCCCGACGATATTCTCGGGCCGCCTATTGTTATTGGTGAAATTCGGATCGATGCACCTCGTCTGCTGGCAGGCATCGTCGGCCTTGTCGTCGCACTCCTTCTGCATCTCTTGCTGACGCGTACGGTCGTCGGCAGCAAAATGCTGGCCGTGTCGGAGGATGAGACGGCGGCGCAACTCATGGGAATTCGACCCGAGCGCATGCAGGCGCTTGCCTGGGGCTTGGCGGCAGGATCGACCGGGATCGCGGGTGCGCTGATTGCTACCTTCTTCTACACCTCGCCGACTGTCGGCGAGGCGCTTGTTATCGTCGCCTTCGTCACGGTTTCCCTCGGCGGCTTCGGCAGTGTCCCTGGTGCGCTCGTCGCGGGGCTCTTGATTGGCGTCATCGAGGCGGTGTCTGCCTACTGGTTCGGTCCCGTCTTCAAGGAAGTGATCGTCTACAGCCTTTTCGTGCTCGTTCTCTGGACTAGGCCTCAGGGCCTCATGGGCAAGGTATGATGCGGCGCACTCTCATCCTGGGCATTCTCGTCGTGATTGCCCTTACCTATCCGATCCTGACGATGGGTTCGCCCGTTTATCAGCGGCTCGGCGCCCTTGTGCTGCTGGCAGCGATCGGCGCTTCGGCTTGGAATATCCTTGGAGGATATGCTGGGGCGATCTCGGTCGGGCACGCCGTCTTTTTCGGTGCGGGCGCCTATGCGGCGATTGCCGGATACACGCATTTCGGACTGCCACCGATTGTGGGCGCTCCGATCGGGGCGCTGGTCGCCGTTCTTATCGCCGCTGTCATTGGCGTGCCGACACTGCGCCTTTCAGGGCACTATTTCAGCATGGCGACGATTGCCGTTGCCGAGCTTGTGCGCGTTCTCGTGACCAACTGGGAATTCGTGGGGGGCGCACAGGGGATTGCCGGCCCCGCCGTTCCCCGAACCGTGCTGGATCTCTCATTCATCTCCGCCATGCCGTACTACTATCTGTTCCTGGCGGTCCTGGCGGCAACTCTGTTGTTGACGTGGCGCATCGAAAGAAGTCGCATCGGCTTTTATCTGCGCGCCATCAAAGATTCCGAGCGCGCGGCGAGATCGCTTGGCGTAGCTGCGGGCCGATATAAGCTTTACGCCTTTATGCTCAGTGCTGGACTGACTGCCGTCGCTGGCTCGCTTTACGCTACTATGTTCACGTTCGTGGATCCCGAATCTGGGCTCGGGATTCTCATTTCGGTGAAGATGTTGATCATGGCGGCTCTGGGCGGCGCGGGATTGCTGTTTGGCCCGCTGGTCGGCGCTTTGGTCCTCGTTCCGCTGGAAGAGATCTCCAACAGCCTTCTTGGCGGCAAGGGTGCGGGTCTGACATTCGTCGTTTATGGAGCCATCATCGTCATTATTGCGCGGTTTCTGCCAGGAGGATTGCTGCCTCTGCTGATCGAGCTTTTCAACCGCAAACCCGAGACGACCGACCGCTCGGAGGTGAAGCGTGCTGCTTGATGCTCGCAACGTGACGATGGCATTCGGTGCCTTCAAGGCCGTCGACGATGTGTCCGTGCAAATCAACGACGGCGAGATTCTGGGCTTGATCGGTCCGAACGGTGCCGGAAAATCGACGTTCTTCAACTGCCTGACAGGGGATCTCACGCCAACGTCGGGCGCGATCCATTTCGAAGGGCGTGACGTTTCATCGATGACGCCGGAGGGCCGCGCCGAACTCGGCTTGGCCCGAACATTCCAGGTGCCGCTGACATTCGAATCGATGTCGGTGCTCGATAACGTGATGATCGGCGCCTTCCTTCGGCATGCCAGTACGGCGGCGGCGCGTGATAAGGCGCTCGAGGTGATCGACTTTGCCGGGCTCGGGCCTGTTGCGAACGCACCAGCCAAGAGTCTCGGAACGCCCGGCCGGAAACGCCTTGAGATCGCCCGTGCGCTCGCTTCCGAGCCGAAAATCCTGCTGCTGGACGAGGCGATGGCCGGTCTCACGCCTGCCGAGGTCCGGACGGCCATCGATCTCGTTCGCCGTATTCATGCGTCCGGTGTCACGCTCGTGATCGTCGAGCATATCATGGAGGTGATCATCTCGCTGGCGGAGCGGGTGGTCGTTTTTCATCAGGGCAAGCAGATTGCCAGTGGCAGCCCCGGGGAAGTGACCAATAACGAGCGAGTGATCGAGGCCTATCTCGGCAAGCGACATGCGCAAAAGCTGAAAGCAAGAAACGCATGACCGAACCTTTGCTCTCCGTCAGCAATCTTCAGGTGCGCTATGGTGATCTCATCGGCGTTGCCGATGTCTCGCTCGAAGTTCCACAAGGCCGCATCGTTGCGCTGCTCGGGTCCAATGGTTCCGGCAAGACGACGACTCTCAATGCGATCGCCGGCCTCGTTCCCGCGAGCAATGGGCGGATTCTCTTCAAGGGCGAAGACATAACGGGCTTGCGCGCTTATTCCATTGTCAGCAAACGACTGGCTTTATCGCCCGAGGGATGGCGCCTTTTCGTACAGCAAACGGTCGAGAACAATCTGGTCCTCGGAGCGACGCCTATTTCGGACAAATCGCGCGTTCCGCAGTTGCTCGAGCACGTCTACACGATCTTTCCGCGGCTCGCCGAGCGGCGGCGCCAACTCGTCGGCACGATGTCTGGCGGCGAACGCCAGATGCTTGCGGTGGGTCGTGCGCTGATGAGCGAGCCCACCCTGCTGCTGCTTGACGAGCCCAGCCTTGGCCTTGCCCCGGCGATCGTCGAGTCGATGTACGAGACATTTCAGCGCCTGCACAAAGAGGGTCTGACGCTGCTCATCGCCGAGCAGTCGATCGATCTGGCGCTTGAAGTGGCCGATTACGCCTATGTTCTTCAAGTCGGCCGCAGCGTGCTCTCTGGCACCGCGAGCGATCTATCGGATAACCCCGAAGTACAGCGTATCTATCTCGGCGTCGGCTGATCGGCCAGGGTTCGCGCGGAGCAGAGCGCGTCCATTACGCATCGCATCTCGCTCCATCAACGTCAGGGACTTCGCAGATCGCCCCAAAGGACGCTTCTGTCGATCTGGTCCAAAGATGCTCGCCCGGTGAGCGCCATAGCGATCTCGAGCTCGGCGCGCAACAGCGTGAGCAGGTGAACGACCCCTACAGGCCCGGCAACGGCAAGGGCGTGCATAATGGGTTGGCCGATCATCACGGCGCTTGCACCGAGCGCGATGGCCTTGAGGATATCGGTGCCACGTCTGATGCCGCCGTCAAACAGCACGGGCACGCGGCCGGCCACGCAACGCGTCACCGATTCCAGCACCTCGATGCTGGCGGGAAGCGTGTCCAGTGTTCGTCCGCCGTGGTTGGATACGACGAGGCCGTTCAAGCCCTCGGCAATGGCCCGCTCTGCATCGGATGGGTGCATGATGCCCTTGAGGATGATCGGAAGCGAGGTTTGCGCGCGCAACCAGCCGATATCGGCCCAGGTCGGTGCATGATCGAGAAGGCCCTGGAAAACCGGGCTTTCGCCGGGGGCGGCGCGCGAAGCCGGCGTGCGCATTCCATCCAAATTTACAGCGCGGACTGAGGGAGGAAGCTGAAACCCCGTGCGTTGCTCTTCGTTTCGGGCTCCATTCACTGGAGCATCCACCGTCACGACGAGCGCCTTGCACCCCGCCGCTTCGGCGCGTCGCACAAGATGCTCGGTCGCCTGCCGTTCCACCTGCATGTAGAGCTGAAACAAAAGTGTCGTTTGCGCGCGCCGCGCGATGTCCTCGATGGCAACGCTGGATTGCGTGCTGATCGTCATCCAGGCCGAACTCGCTGATGCCGCCAGTACCGTTGCCAGCTCCCCATCCGGATGAGCCAATTTCTGAAACGCGACGGGTGCGATGATAATCGGATGCTGAAGCCGCTCGCCGAGCAAGGTGCTGGCCGTCGACGCCTGGCTCATGTCGGCCAGCACGCGGCCGGCAAGCTTTATGTTATCGAATGCCTCACGGTTCCAACGCCGTGTCAGGCCATCTGCGCCCGCGCCGGAGATGTACGCCCAGATATCCGCGGGAAGCCGCTCCCGCGCGTAACGCTCATAATCGCCGGCAGACACGACATCGCCAGGGATAGCGTAGGACATCGAAGCGTTCGGGGTTGGTTTTGTCATTGACCGGCGACGCTCCTGAGTGAAGTCGTGATAGCGGGCGATTTGCCTGACGCACTTAAGCAGCGTCCATTTCGTTGGCCCTCTTGCGTCCTACCCAGGCGTTTGAAGCGCATGAGCACACCCGAGAACGTCGAGACGGACGATCGTTCCAACAGCAGGAAGCGATGGGCCGCGATGCCAAAGAGCGAGCTCCGATTCGTGCGCGTCATCTGCGGTTCCGCCTTGGGTCGGCAGCAGATGCAGAACAAGGCGGCTGCGCCCGCCTGCAAACTCGACAGCGGCGATGCGTGCCTCCACCGAAGCGCCTCCGTGATTGTCCAGGCCGTCCAGGATGACGATCTGCTCTGGTCGCAACATGATCAAGCTACGCCGCTTAGCGGTGTCCGTTGCGTCAGTCTGCAACGTGCCGAACGCAGTTTCGGCAACGCCGCCTGCAATCATTGCGGGCACGATGATCGCCTCGCCGAGAAGACGGGCGATCTCGGGTGTTCTGGGCCGCCAGTACACCTCGTGCGGCGATCCATATTGGGCAAGCCCGCCGTCGATGAGCACGGCAACCTGATCGGCATAGGTCAGTGCTTCCTCGTGATCGTGTGTGACGAGGATGGAGGTTACCGACGCTCTGGCCAGAACGTCCATGACCGCGCGTCGGGTCGCGGCGCGTAGGCCCGCGTCGAGGGAGGAGAATGGTTCATCGAGCAGCATCAGGCGCGGGCTCTGCGCCAGTGACCGGGCGAGTGCAACGCGTTGCTGCTGTCCTCCCGAGAGCTGATCGGGATGGCGGCGGCCAACTGAGAGGTCGAGGCCCACCATGTCCAGAAGCTCGCTGATCCGTTGCTGGCGCTCGTTACCTCTGTTTCGCATCCCGAATGCAATGTTCTGAGCGATCGTGAGGTGCGGGAATAGTGATCCGTCCTGGGTGACGTAGCCGATACCGCGCAGGTGGGCCGGTATATAAGTGCCGTTCTCTGCGACTACCTGGCCAGCCAGCGTAATGGTGCCAGCGTCCGGTACCTCGAATCCTGCAATCAGACGGAGGAGGCTCGATTTGCCTGAGCCCGATGCGCCGACAATGGTGGTTCTGCTGCCTGCGGCAATATCGAAAGAGACATTGTCGACGGCTCTCACGGTTCCATAGGATTTGCTCACCGAGTTGAGCGTTAGCAGCCGCATGTCTCGAGTTTCCGTCAGCGTCGGGCGCATAGCATGATCGTCATCGGCGCCGACAGCAGCACCATCAGAACCGCATAAGGTGCGGCGGCCACGTAGTCGATTTCGCTGCTGTAGGCCCAGAATTGCGTGGCGAGCGTACGCGTACCGTTGGGCGCAAGCATGAGCGTTGCGGTGAGTTCATTCGCAATCCCCAATGCCACTAAGGCCAGAGCCGATCCGACTCCGGGCGCCGCCAACCGCAGTGTCACATCGCGTACCGCCCGCAACGGCGATCGCCCGAGACTACCGGCAACCTCCTCCAAGGCCTTGGGGACCTGTGCGAGACTTCCGCGCAGCCCGGTGATGGCCCGCGGCAGGAACATGATGCCGTAGGCGAGTAGGAGGGCTGGCTCCGTTTGATAAAGCGGGTGCGCGTAGTGCACGGTCACCGCCACCAGCGCGAGCGCCACGATCACGCCCGGGATTGCGCCGACGAAGTAGCTCGCCGCTTCGACCAGTCGTGCTGGCATGCCGGTCCGCCGCACCGAAATCCAGGCCGCTGGAAATGCAGCGAGCGTCGTGAGGGCTGCTCCGATCGACGCCAATTGTAGCGTGTGGAGAAGCGTCGAGGCCAGTTCGGCATCGGCCCAAGTTGCGATACCGCCGAACCAGAGCCAGCGACCTAGGGTCAGCACCGGGACGGCGAGGGCCAATCCGACGACGAACAGCGCGCCGATCAAAGACGGATAGGCCATTCGGCCGAGTCTGATGCGCGTATGGAGTCTCGGGGCGCCACGTCCCACGCGCGCATAGCGCCTGTCTCCGCGGGCGAACGCCTCGAGCGCCAGCAGCATACCGCAGCCGGCAATGAGGACGAGCGCGAGCATGATGGCGGCCGGGCCGTTATAGCTCGCCTCGAATTGATCGACGATCGCAGTCGTGAAGGTGTCGAACCTCATCATGGCGAAGAGGCCGTATTCGGCGAGCAGGTGGATGCCGATCAGCAGCCCGCCGCCACACAGCGGAATTCTGAGCTGCGGCAGAACCACCCGCGTGAAGACCTGTCTCGGGCCAAGGCCCATTGAGGCGGCCACGTCCTCCAGCGCCGGGTCGAGACGCTGCAGCGTCGCCGCGACCGGCAGATAGAGAAACGGAAAGTACGCCAACGTCGCAACGAATACGCCCGCCCAGATGCCGCCCATGCCCGGGAATGCGCCGATCCAGGCATAGCTGTGCACGAAGGCGGGAATGGCGAGCGGTGCGATCGCGAGCCATGCAAGCAACCGCCGGCCCGGAACATCGCTACGCTCGACGAGCCATGCCAACGCCACTGCAATGACGCCGCATGCGGGCAGCGTGAAGAAGATCAGTGCAACCGTGTTGACGAGCAGTTCCGCAACACGGGCACGGAAGACGAGGGTGACGAACGTAGACCACCCGGCCGTTATCGCTGTTTGGACAACAAACACGGCCGGCGCGAGCGCGGTCGCGGTCACCAGAACCGCTGCGAGGCCGATCCAGTCCGTGACGGCTGGCAACCATGTCAGGGACGAACTTCCAGTCCGCAGGCTCGCCACCCGATGGCGTTGCAGCGCGCGGTGGCGAGCCGCTTCCGTCTGATTCAACAACGCCATCGTCGTTCCAGAGCCGCGACAGCAATCACAGGAGGCCGGCGTCCGTCATCAACTGGATGACTTTACGGCCGTCGAGCTCCGCGGCATTGACCTTGGGCGCATCCAGTTCCGAAAGCGGCACGAGCTTGGGGTTCGACTGCACGCCGTTGCCCACCGCGTACTCGAACGAGTTGCCTGTCCGCAGGATTTCTTGGCCACTCTTGCCGGTCAGCCATTTCATGAATGCCATGGCGGCATCGCGATGCTTGGTCGATGCGAGAACGCCCCCGCCGGAGATGCTGACGAAGGCACCCGGGTCCTGGTGGCGGAAGTAATGGAGACCAACATTTCCGCTATTCTCGCCCGTCTTCGCCTGATCGCCGAAGTAGTAGTAGTGATAGATGACCGCGCCATCGACTTGGCCGGCATTAACAGCGCGCATCGCCACGCCGTTGCCCTTGTAGGGCGTCGAATTGGTCTTCATAGCCTTCAGCCACTCAGCGGTCGCTGCCTCGCCTTTGAGGTCGAGAAGGGCGCTGACGATCGCCTGAAAATCTGCACCGGCCGGTGATGCGCCCCAACGCCCTTTCCAGGCTGGGGAGGCAAGGTCCAGAAGCGATTTCGGCAACTGTTCCGCCGTCAGCTTCGTTTTGTTGTAGGCGAAGACGGTCGAACGCGCGGCAATGCCGATCCACCGCCCGTTGGATGGCCGATACTGGTCCGGAACCTGCGCGAGGACATCAGGGGCGAGGGGCTCGAAAAGGCCCGCAGCGGCGACCATCACCATCGCCGGTGAGTTCTCCGTCAGGAAAACGTCAGCGGGCGATGCGTTGCCCTCCTGGATGATTTGATTTCCGAGTCCGGTGTCGCTCCCGTGGCGGAGTGTCACCGGAATTCCGGTCTCCTTCGTGAAGGCAGCGGCCCACGCCTCGGTGAGGCTCTTGTGCTGGGCATTGTAGATGACGACCGGACCTTTATCGGCGCCCTGGGCCAGCACAGGGGTATGGGGCAGGAGCGCCAAGAGAAGCGCCAGCCCGAACAATCTGCAGATGACGGAGATCGGCCTCATATATCACTCTTTCTCTCTAGTCCTATTCCGAGCACGCAAAGCCAGAGAGCAGGTGCGGCGTCAACCGTGCTCGCCTTGCCTGCGGCTATCAGCGCGTGCACCCTGGCCGCATCAGCTTGCGGTTCGAGCCGCCCATGACCGGCGGCAACGCGCACTCTTGCCTCTTCCATAGAACTCGTTTGCGCTCGGATCTCTAAACGACATCGCGTGCCGCAAATGCCGAATGCCGGACGTCGAATCCTCGCGTTATTTACACGCGACGTCAAGAATTCACCTCGCGGGGAAACAATGAAGGGGGTGGTAATGGCGGGGAAGCAGCTCGAATAGCGTGCGTCGTCGCGGCGCCGTCCGTGTTTTTATTTGGAACAGATTTGCCTCATCCCTCCACGTACAGCTAGGCTTGGTCAACGCCGCAGCAGACGGCACCATGGAGGAAGCCCGCAAATGCCCACTCTTCATTGCACAAGTGCCTATCTCCTGCGCGGTCTGGCCGCCGCGGCAATGGCCTTACCTCTGGCCTTGTCGCCGGCGCTGGGCCAGACGCCCAAGAAGGGTGGCACGCTGACCTATGCGGTCGTGTCCAATCCACCCAGCTATGATTGCCACGCCGAAATTACTTTCGGTGCGTTCCATGTGCTTTCGCCTCATTATTCGCTGCTGCTCAAGATCGACGGTGCCAACTATCCCAAGGTGACCGGAGATCTGGCTGAGAGCTGGTCATCCGCACCCGATGGTACGAGCCATACGTTCAAGCTGCACAAGGGTGTGAAATTCCATGACGGCTCTCCACTGACATCGGCAGACGTGAAGGCCAGCTACGAGCGCATCATCCGGCCACCAGCGGGCGTGGTGTCGGCGCGCCAGTCCTACTATTCCGATTTCGGCGATATCGAGACCCCAGACGACTACACCATTACCTTCAAGATGAAGACGCCAGTTGCAGGCGTGCTCGATCTCCTGGCATCGCCATTCAACTGCATTTATAGCGCCGCCAAGCTGAAGCAGGGTGGGGACTATCCGCGCAAGGAGGTGATGGGCTCCGGCGCCTTCCAGTTCGTCGAGCATGTGCAGGGGTCCCACTGGGTGGGCAAGCGCTTCGACGGCTACTTCCGCCCCGATCGGCCCTACCTTGATGGCTTCAAAGCCTTCTTCGTCAAGTCGACGGCGCTCGTGCCGGGCCTGCTTGGCGGCCAGTTCGACGCTGAATTCCGCTTCATCACGCCACCCGAGCGCGACAGGCTCGTGGAGAAGATGGGCGCCGACAAGGTGAACGTCTACGAGATGCCGTTAATGGCGGGCAATACGCTGATCTTCAACGTCAAGAAGAAGCCCTTTGACGACATCCGCGTGCGTCAGGCGTTGACCATGGCCGTTGACCGCTGGACGGGCGGGGAGAACATCGGGCGCATCTCTACGCTGCGTTTTGTCGGCGGTGTCGGCCGGCCCGGTTCCGCATTGGCGCTACCGGAGTCCGAACTCGTCAAGCTGCCGGGCTTTGGCAAGGATGCCGAGAAGGCACGAGCGGAGGCTCGCCGCCTGCTCAAAGAGGCGGGGGTCGAGAATCTGTCCTTCAAGTTTCTCAATCGCGCCGGCATCGAGAGCTACACGACCGGTGGCATCTATCTCATCGACCAATGGCGCCGCATCGGCGTTACGGCAACGCACGACCAGCTTGAGTCCAAAGCTTATTTCGAGTCTTTCTCGTCCGGCAGCTTTGATGTCGGTATGGAATTCATCTCGGACTATCTCGACGATCCCACACAGAACTACGTCAAGTTCCTGACGAAGAAGCTGTCGCCGCTCGGTTATTCGGGCCACGAGGATACCAAGATCGACGAGCTGTACGAGCAGCAGCGGCGGGCGCTTGATCCCGTCGAGCGCCTCCGTATCGCGCATGAACTCGATAAGTACGTGCTGACGACAGCTTATGCGGTGCCGTTCCTGTGGTCGCAGCGCATCGTCGTTTTGCCCAAGAAGGTGCAGGGCTGGAACATGACGCCGAGCCATTACCTCTCCCAGGACCTTACTGACGTCTGGCTGAATCGATGACATGGACAGGCGGCGGCCCGCATACCGATTGCGCTCTCGCCGAGCCGATTCATCCGGCGTTGCCGCCTCGTCGCATCGGTCTCCAATCACATTCCGTTCGCGGGAAGGGTTGATGGCTGTTTCCTGCGCGATACCGCCACTTGCCACGTGCGTGCGGATCGTCGAGCCTGGGCGTCGAAATGTTAGCTTGAGGGAATGCCCATGCCCGCCACGTATGCCAATCACTGCGCGCAGTTGAAAGCCATCCTGCGCGCCTGGGGAATGCCGGAGGATAACGCCGAGATCACCGCCGAGGTGCTGGCGTGGTCGGATCTGCATGGCGTCGACAGCCACGGCATTTCGATGATCCCGGGCTACGATACGCTGCGCCGCAATGGCCGTGTGCGCATGGAAGCGCGGCCGCAGATCGTCTCGGAGACGCCCGTGTCGGCGGTGGTAGATGGTGGTGGCGGACTTGGTCACGTGCCTGGGCACTTCGCCATGTCGACGGCGATTGAAAAAGCGAAGACGGTTGGCATGGCAGCTACGGTCGTCCGACGCTCCGCGCATTTCGGTGCGGCTGGATTTTATACGCTGATGGCCGCGAACGCCGGTCTTGTCGGCATGGCGTGTACTTCGGCGTCGGGCATTCAGGTGGCTCCGACATTCGGGAAGCAGGCGCGACTTGGCACCGATCCCTGGTCGTTTGCTGCTCCGAGTGCCGACGGCGTGCCGTTCCTGCTCGACATGGCGACGACGACGGTTGCTGCGGGCCGCATTCGGAACAAGGCGAACGAGAAGCTGCCAACTCCTGACGGCTGGGTTCTGGATCGCGACGGCCGCCCCTCCAACGATCCTCTGGTGGCCAAGGAGAAGGGCGGATTCCTGACCTCGCTCGGCGGTTCGCCGGAGAATTCGAGCTATAAGGGCTACGGCCTTTCGGTGATGGTGAACATTCTCGCGTCGTGTTTATCCGGCGCAACGCTCATCACTGATCCGGAGCACACGAAGAAGCCCATCGGCATGGATATTGGGCATTTCTTCATGGCCATCGATCCCGCCATCTTCCGGGGAGCGGGTGATTTCGAAGCCGATGTGACAAGCTTTCTTGGAGCGCTCCGTGCCACCACGCCGATGGACTCGACGCAGTCCGTCATGGTTGCGGGAGACCCGCAGTGGAAATTTGCCGAGGCGCGCCTTCGCGATGGCATTCCTGTCGGCCCCGGGCTGATGGCGCAAGTCCGCCAGATCGCGCAAGCCGCTGCGGCGCCCTGGTTGCTCGACTGATCGCATGACACTTCAATCGATCCTAGGCCTCGGGCTTGGCATCCGAGTCGGGGCATTGGTTGCGCTCCCGTGGGGGCGACGGAGACAGGTATGAAGAAGCAGCTACATATCAACCTCTTCATTTACAGCCGAGGCCACCACGAAGCGTCCTGGCGTCATCCGCAGACGACGCCGCACGCACTCACGGATATCGAGTACTATATCGACTGTGCTCGAAAGGCTGAGGCGGCTTGCTTCGATTCGATCTTCCTCGCCGATACGCTTGCGGCGCCTCAAGACCTCAATAGCGCCTCGCGCATATGGCTCGAGCCGTTGACGACGCTCGGCTCGCTCGCCGTTACGACACAGCGCATTGGGCTCATCGCGACCGCTACAACCACGTATGCCGAGCCGTTCAACCTAGCACGCCAGCTTGCATCGCTCGATCACGCCAGTAAGGGCCGTATCGGCTGGAACATCGTGACGACCTTCAGTGCTGCCGCAAGCCGCAATTTTGGCAGTGAAGCTCGGCGAAACCATGCCGAGCGCTACGAGATGGGAGACGAGTTCGTCGAAGTGACGAAGGCGTTGTGGGACAGTTGGGCCGACGATGCCATCGTCGACGACCGAACTCGTGGCATCTACGCGCGCCAGGATGGCATTCGTGCCATCGATCATGTTGGGCCGCATTTTCAGGTCGCCGGACCGCTCAACATACCGCGCTGCCCACAAGGTCGGCCGGTGCTCGTGCAGGCGGGCTCGTCCGACGCAGGGATTGCATTCGCAGCACGACACGCCGAGGCCGTCTTTACTGCGCATCTGCACAAGGCGAGTGCCCAGTCGTTCTATGCCGACCTCAAAGCGCGCGCCGCCGCGCTCGGTCGCCCTGCGGATCAAGTCCTTGTGCTCCCGGGTATCAGCCCGATGATCGCCAGCACGGAGGCCGAGGCGAAGCGCATGGAGCGGGAGCTGAACGAGCTTTCCGATCCGGAAATCGGACGCATCAAACTTTCCGATCGCTTCGATGGCATGGATCTCTCGCATTTGCCGTTGGATCGGCCACTGTCGCCAGAAGATTTCCCGGAACCCGAGCAAAATCAGGCAAGTCGAGGTCGGGTTGAACTCATCCTACGAGCCGTTCGTGAGGAACGCCCCACGTTGCGACAGCTCCTTGGGCGTCTTGCCGGTGCCCGAGGTCATCACGTGATGGCTGGCACGCCGGAGCAGGTGGCCGACGTGATGGAGGACTGGGTCGATAGCGGTGCTGCTGATGGCTTCAATCTGATGCCGCCGCTGCTACCCCTGATGCTTGAGACATTCGCTGCAGAGGTCGTTCCGATCCTCCGTCGCCGTGGTCGTTTCCGGCACGAGTATCGCGGCACCATGCTTCGGGACCACTATGGCCTCGATCGCCCAGCGGCGTAGCTTGGGCTTTGTCGGATCGACAAGGCTCGAACCAAATTGATCTCGCGACGGCTTGCGTTGGATTGACGGACATCGCGGGTTCGCTTAGTCCCTCCGGCTTCTGTTTGTCGTCGTCACCGGAAAGAGGAACTCGACGCCAAGTATCGAGCTTTCTACTTTTTGGTCTTTCTGTGCGGTTATGTCGCCGCTCACGCTGCAACCGCGAAGCATGCCGTCTGGTAGGCGCTCCAGACATTAACCCAAAGTGTTGACCATCAAAAAAGCAGTATCGTCCGCTGGTTATGATGCGTATCCCGTTCCGATCCGGACGTCATTTCTCGAAAGTGGACGAATGAGAATCTTGGGCCTCGTCACCTTGACCCACGACACTGGCGCTGCGCTGGTGGCCGACGGTGAAATCGTATCGGTGCTCGAGGAGGAGCGACACTCGCGCGAGAAGCACACAATTTCGTTTCCTCGCCATTCGCTTGCAGCCATGCTCGGCCCCGATGGTGCGGGTCTTGCTGACGTCGACGCCATTACAGTGCCATGGGACCCGCAGCGATTGCGTCGAACATTTGCGAGTGCCGTCTTTCGCGGGCTGCCGGCGAGTCTCCACCTGATTCGAGACAGTGCCCATCCCACCCAGGACGGCGCTGCCGTGTTTATCAACCAATGCGTGAACTTCGGGCTGTGGCGCTATTTCCGAGGCCAGCCGCGCCCAAAGATCGTCAACGTCGCGCATCACGACGCCCATGCGGCCATGTTTTTCGTTTCGCCCTTCGAGGACGCCACGATCATCGTCATGGACGGCTACGGTGACGATAGCGCGACCAGCGTTTACACCGGCGCGGGCGGACGCATCGAGCGACACTGGCACGGCCCATTCTTCGACAGCCTCGGCATGGTCTATACCCTGATCACGCGACATCTCGGCTTCGAGGTGTTCGAGGAAGGGACGGTCATGGCGCTGGCGGCGCTCGGCAGCGACCGTCTCGTAGACCGGATGCGGGACATCGTTCGGCTCGATCCGGATGGCGGCTTTTCGATCGACATGAGCTATTTCAGCTACGATCGCTACGGAATGATCCGTCCGTTCAAACAGAAGTTCATGGACACTTTTGGCCCGCCTCGTCTGCGGGGGGCGCCGCTCGAGGACCATCACAAGGATCTTGCTTTTGCGCTGCAGGCCGTCGCAGAAGACGTGATCCTGCATGTCGCCAAGGCTGCGCGTCACCGCCATCCTTCGGCAAACCTTTGCTTCGTCGGCGGTGTCGCTTTGAATTGCGTCGCGAATGCGCGGCTTTTGCGCGAAGCGGGGTTCGAGCGCATCTGGGTGCCGCCATGCGCCTCCGATACGGGCGTTCCCCTTGGCAGCGCGCTCTATCATTATCACCAAACCCTCGGCGAGCCGCGACGCACTCGCATGGACCACGCCTATTACGGCCTCGGCTATAGCGACGACCAGATCGAAGCGGCGCTTTCGGCGGCTGGCATGACATATGAGCGTCTCGATGACGAGGCGCTCATCGACCGCGTTGCGAAAGATCTTTCTCAAGGCCGTGTGGTCGGCTGGTTTCAGGGACGCTACGAGATCGGGCCGCGGGCACTCGGCAATCGTTCGATCCTCGCCTCGCCTGTCTTGGTCGGCGTCCGCGATGTCATTAACAAGCGGGTGAAGTTTCGCGAACCGTTTCGGCCGTTCGCGCCGTCCGTGCTAGAGGAGCGGGCCTCGGAGTTCTTTGAGATTGCGCAGCCGGATCCATTCATGACGTTCGCTCCGCGTGTCCGCCCCGATCTCGCCGATCGCTTGCCGGCGGCGGTGCATGTGGATGATACGGCGCGCATTCAGACCGTCTCAAAAAGCGCAAACTCGCGTTACCACGCACTCATCTCGCGGTTTGCAGAATTGACGGGTGTACCAATCTTGCTCAATACGAGCTTCAATAAACAAGAGCCGATCGTCGCGCGGCCGGAGGAGGCGATCTCGTGTTTCCTACGCACCGCAATGGACGTCCTTGTGATGGGGAACTTTTACACGACGCATCGACCTAAAGGCGCTACGGAGCGCGCCCGAACCGGGTTCGAGGTCATCGAAATCAATACACGCAGCGGAGATTGAGTTGGGCGCCAGACGCTGATCCGACGGAGCTTTCTCACAAAGCTGCCAGACTTATCCGGCCCGGAGACACAAGCCACCGGGCCGGGAGTACGTACTACAAACGGACAGCACGTCGCCTAGTCGCGCCGCCTGTATGGTCCGCGCCGACGGTCATCGTCATAGTAGTCCCGGGACGGTTGACGGTCGTCCCAACCCCGTTGGGCCGCGCGACTGTGGCCTTCACTGTCGCCGTACCAACCACTCGGCCCGTGATCGGGATTATCCCAGCCGCGCCGCGCTGCTCGGCTATGACCTTCGCTGTCGCCGTACCAACCGCTCGGTCCGTGATCACGATCGTCCCATCCCCGGCGGGCTGCCTGGCTGTGGCCTTCGGAGTCGCCATACCATCCACCAGGTCGGCGCCGTTCGTCGTAATCATGACGCGCGGACCGCGATCGCCGGTAGTCGTCCTCGTCGTCGTAGCGGCTCCGCGGGCTATGCCTGCCGTAGCGATCGTCGTCTTCCGAGACGAAACGCCCTTGCTCGTCACGGTCGCGGTATTGAGATGCGGAACGTGACGAGCGGGACCGCCGATCGTCATCATCGTCGGAAATAAACCGGCCATGTTCGTCCCGGTCTGGGTATCGGCCGCCACGTGTCATATGGGCCCGACGGTCATCGTCATGCTCAGGCATGAACCGCCCATAATCATCTCGCTCCCTTCCTCGCATCCGCATGTCTTGGGTCTCCATTCTGCTGTTGCCGTTCAACAACCACAGGACCAGTCGCTTCGCTTCGCCTGTAGGCTGCCGCCTTTCCTCCCGCTCCAATTTGCTGAAATCCACGCCAGCCTTTCGCGCCTGCTTCAAGACGCCGTCTCCCGCCTCCGAGAAATTGGCCGATCTATTGTCCAGCAGGTTTTTTAGAAAATTCATTTCGACAGATGCTAATTCACTCAAAAATGGTCGCGAATTAATTTCGCATATCAGCAACGAAATAAAATCGTGCTCAATTTTGAATTTCGTCAAGGTGTCTTGATTTTCTTCATTTTCCTGAATTACCGGAGCCAGATCATTTCTTTCGATAAATGATTGATCACCCCATATTTGGTTGAAATCGATCCAGCTTGTACGACGCGTGTCGTCATCTTCGTTCTGGGATATGGCCTTGTCGAGCAGCGTCTTTAGCTTTTCGTAATGATTCAATGTTGTGGCGATTATGGGCTCAGGCTGGCGGCCATGAGCGCCATTGCCATTTGGTTTCTCACTCTTCTTTGGCATAGCACCCACCTTATCTCCTGAGCTTCACAGCCTAAACTCATCCTTGTTTCGTTGGTTCCGCAACTCGGATTGTCCATTTGCGTCGATTTTCAAAGTTCCGCTTCGCCCCTCGACGCTATACGTTGCCTTGAACGTACGATCTTTATTCGCGCCTGAACGTATGACGCCGTAAATTTCAAAACTGAGACCATCGGCGAGCTCGTCGATACGGCGTATTTCTGCATCAATACTGTCGTCCGAGGTACTAAAGCGGACGCTTTCACTATTGGGATATGCAAGAGCCCATTGCAACGCCGGTTTATCCGGACCGTCCACAAGTTCCAAGTGCTCGGTGTTCATGTTTGCCTCCTGTAGGCATTCAATTCGGTGAACCCACACTGTCGACCTATGTTCCTTCATGCCGCGAGAGAGTGAAGAGCGGTGCCCGCGAAAGGATGCCGCGGGGTTATCTTCAAGCGCCCTCTTGGGCGCCGGCTCTCGCTGCCAGCTCGCGGATGCTTCGGAGGTCGCTGACGAAGTCGCGATATCCTTGCTCTTTCGCGCGCTTGTCCGGGAGACGAAGCAAGTAAGACGGATGCACCGTGATGAATCCCGGACGGCCTTGGAAATCTGCGGGACCGCGGAAGCGGGCGATCGAGACAGACTTTCCGGCGAGGGCCAGCGCTGCCGTAGCGCCTAGCGCTACCGTGATTTTGGGATGAACGAGCTTCAGCTCTTGATCGAGCCACCACCGATAGTGTTTGATCTCTCCGACCGTCGGCTTCTCGTGGATCCGCCGCTTTCCGCGCGGTTTGAACTTGAAGTGCTTGACTGCATTCGTGATGTAGATGCAGCGCCGATCAAGACCCGCTTCTTCCATGGCCCGGTCGAGGAGTTGACCCGCTGGACCCACAAATGGCCTGCCTTGCAAATCTTCCTGATCGCCTGGTTGCTCGCCGACGAAAGCTATGGCCGCCCCTATAGGGCCTTCTCCCAAAACGGCCCGCGTCGCGCCCGTTACCAGAGGCTCGGACGCCGTGATGATGACATTGAGCGCGTCGAGCGACTCAGGCTCGGCCCCGGCATTCGGAAGTAGATCTCTGACGCGAAGCCTGGGTGACGTCATGGTTCCAGCCTTCTTGGGGCTGCTGGTGCTGCATAAGAATAAACCCCTAACGTCTGGACCTGTGGGTCCGTTCGAATTCAGCAGTCTGTCGCGGCTTTTCAAGAGAGCCGCCATCTGTCGCCGCCGGACGGTCGAGGTCGCGGCGTTGCTCCGACGTTCCGTGGTGCCCAGACAACAACCGGGAGACACGGGTGCCAAGACGATTGATGTGCCCGCAGAATGCCCCCATACTCGGTCATCCTCCACACAGCCGGGACTGATCGAGACATGAGCGCCGCTATCCGCAGCGACCCCGCAACCGGCCGCAAAGTTTTCAATACGCGGGCGGTAAAGGCCAGCGACAGAATCGCCGGCAAGGGCTACTCTATCGTGACCGACGAGGCACTCAGAACGCTTCCGCCGCCGCCGCCCGGCGCAGCATTCAATGCCGAGGAGCAGCGCCGCTACCGCGAGTTCAAAGAGGCGCGGGCGGGCGCCGCCGACTACATGGCCATGGAGGGCCAGTTCGCGCGTTATCTCGAGGACGTTTATTCCGCGCCGCCTGTGCCGCGCGAAGCGCTTGCCGACGAGTGTGAGATCCTGGTGATCGGTGCTGGCTTCGGGGCGCTCCTGCTCTGGTACCGCCTACTGCAGGCTGGCTTTACCGATGTCCGCTTCTGCGAGAAGGGCGGCGACGTCGGAGGTACCTGGTACTGGAACCGCTATCCAGGCATCGCGTGCGACGTCGAGAGCTACAGCTACCTGCCGCTGCTCGAGGAGATGGGACACATCCCTTCGATGAAGTTTGCCTCGGGCTTCGAGATTCTCGAGTATTGCCAGACAATCGCCGAGCGCTTCGGCTTCTACGAACGCTGCCTCTTTCACACCACTGTCGAGGCAACGACATGGGATGAGAAGATTGCCCGCTGGGTCGTCAAGACCGACCGTGGCGATGCCATGCGCGCACGCTTCGTGGTACTTGCCAATGGCATCCTGACGACGCCGCGTTTAGCTCGCATCAAGGGCATGGAGAGTTTCCAAGGCGAGAGCTTCCACACCTCCCGCTGGAACTATCACATCGATTTGGAGGGCAAGCGCGTCGGCATCATCGGCACCGGCGCTACGGCCGTTCAGGTCGTGCCAGAAATCGCGAAGGTGGTGAAGGAACTTTACGTCTTTCAGCGTACGCCATCTTCCATCGACGTTCGCGATCAACGGGCGACGACGCCGGAAGAGTATGCGACCTGGCCGAACGAAACCAACTGGGCGGTCAACCGCCGAGAACGCCATGCGCTGATTTCAGCGGGGCGCTCCGCGCTCCAGGCCAACGACGATTTCCTTTCGGGCAAGATCACATCCTTCAAGGAGAAGAAGCGCCATGGAGCGCCACTTAGTCCGAAGGAGCTGATCGCAGCGCAGCTCAACACGAACTTCCGCATCATGGAGCAGATCCGTGCGCGCGTGGATCAGATCGTCAAGGATCCGAAAACCGCCGCGGCGCTGAAGCCCTACTACCCCTATGGCTGCAAGCGGCCGACGTTTCACGACGAGTACCTGCCGACCTTCAACCTGCCGCATGTGCACTTGGTCGACTGTGCGCCCACCGGCGTGAAGGAGATCAATGAGCGCGGCATTGTCCACCACGGTATAGAGTATCCGCTCGATGTGCTCATCTACGCGACTGGCTTCGAATGGATGGGAACGGGCTCATTCAACATGATCCGCGGCCGTAACGGGCGGACGTTGCGCGAGAAATGGGAGAGTGAGGGAACCCGCACCTTCCTCGGTATGCATTCGGCGGGATTCCCGAACCTCTTGATCATGAACGGTCCGCAGGGCGGCGGGGGGCAGTTCAATTTCACGCGCGTCTCCGAGATGCACGCCAACTACATCGTCTGGGCTCTCGAGACGATGAAGCAGCGCGGCGCGCACTCGCTCGACGTCACGCCTGAGGCGGAGGAGGAATATACGCAGCATTGCGCCGAGATGGATCTCTTGTCAGCGCCGCTGCGTGACTGCATCTCGTACTATAACGGCGACGGCAACGCGAAGCCGGGCAGCCTCGCTTACTACGGCGGCGGCGAGCGTTGGCACCGGCGGCGCATGGCGGCTCAGGAGACGATGGCGCCCTATATCTTCGATGACCGTCAGGGCGGGAAATGACAACGTTGGGTTTCGACCGATTTCATGGAGACGTGACGTCGAAGCGAACGAGAACACTTCGACGATAAAGTATTGCGATGACTGAGCGAGCGGGCCTATCTTGGCCGATCTGAAGAATTTCTTACGAGCTGGACCACTTCACGTTGCTGCCTGAGGCCCACTTGGGGCGTCTAAAAGGCGAAAGGGTGGAGACGAATGGTACACGGCACTCTTCGTAGAAGGTCGATGAGCGGCACGCCGTGCGGCCGCTCTAGGGCTAGATCTTAAACTCTGACTCCTGGCTGCATTGGTGTCGCGAAAGCGGCAGCCAATTCTATCGGTCGATGGCCAATTCACGATTTGCATTCGCGTGGATGGACGGCCGCAGCAGGCCCTTCGAGACAAGCCGTCGCGCATGCGAGCGCGGCGATTGGAGAAGCATTGCAATTGCGGGCTGAATGGCCCGTCTACTCGATTAATCGAGAATGAGACGCGCGGAAAAGGGAGGAGGCGCTCAAAATCTGAAATCAAGTTCCCGTTCGGGATCGTGACAACCGATCCTGTAAAAGCATCTATTTTGCGTAGACAATCAGGCGCTTCAAATAAAACGTCTGAGAAAAACTAAAAAAGTCAAAGGGAGTATACCATGAAACACACTAACCCGATTACTCGCCGTCGAGCCTTGAAAATCGGAGCTGGCGCGGCAGCGGCAGCGACGCTGCCGCTGGTGCACGTTCAGACCGCGCACGCCGCCGGTAAGCTGACGATGGGAATCTGGGATCATTGGGTGCCAGCGGCAAATCCTGTCCTGAAGGGGTTGGTCGACGAATGGGGCGCCAAGAACAAGGTTGAGGTGACAATCGATTTTATTCCCTCAGCCGGCAACAAGATGATTCTCACGCAGGCAGCGGAGGCGCAAGCGCGATCCGGCCACGATTTATTGGCTTTCGACCAATGGAATGCTCATCGGTATGGTGAAAAGCTGACGCCTGTGAATGACGTCATGGATCCGCTGCTCAAGCAATACGGCCCCGTCAGCAAGGCTGTCGAATATTTAGGCAAGGCGAATGGGAAATGGTTGGGAGTGCCCGTGGCGTGGGGTACGGCTCCGCTACCGACAGTGGCGCGTATCTCCGTCATCAAGGATATCACCGGCGAGAATGTGACTGAGTGGTATCCGGCCAAGGACGTCAAGACCCAAGGTGCTGCCGACTGGACTTACGATAAGCAACTTAAATTTGCAGAGAAGTGCCACAAGGCAGGCTTCACATTCGGGCTCGGCTGCGGGTCCAACAGCACGGACGCCAATCAAACCTGGGGCGCTACGTTTGGGGCGTTCGGAGCGGATCTGGTGGATGCCAAGGGCAATATCACGGTCGATTCCGATCCGGTCCGTGAGGCGCTTGATTATGTCCAGCGCTTCGTCCCCTATCTACCGTCTGCGACTATTTCTTTTGATGATGCAGCGAACAATAAGGTTCTACTCGCGGGCAAGGCGGCTCTGATCTGGAATCCGCCCAGTGCGTGGGCCGTGGCACGGCGCGACGCACCTGAGATCGGGAACGATCTTTGGCATTTCCCCAACCCCAAAGGCAAGAAGGGCCGTCTAGTGCCTCACCGCCCTTATTTCTGGGGAATTTGGGAATGGTCAAAGAATAAGCAGGCGGCAAAAGATTTGATGACATTTCTCAGCCAGCGCGACGTCGTGGCTAAACTCAGCGTGCCTGCCGCTGGTTACGATATCCCGCCATTTTTATCGATGGCTGACCTTCCCGTTTGGGCCGATACCGGGCCACCGAAAGGCACGATCTACAATTACCCGGTTCGCCCGCACCATGACGCCGAATACTACATCGTAGCGTCGAGTGCCCCACCCGAGATCGGTGAACAGATCTGGGGACAGTACGTGATCCCTCAGATGGTGGCGCGCATAGTCTCGGGTCGCACGCCGAAAGAGACGATCGATTGGGCGAAGAACGAGCTTGAAGGTTTCGCTCGTCGCTGAATTCGCGCCGGGATCGTCATCTGAAGCTCAGGGGACACCGCTCTGTGGGTGTGATCGGCGACGGAAAAACCGTCTTCGATCACACCATGGTCGCGGCGCGAACATGCGTCCGATCGGACCCTGGATCATTGTTTGACGGGGTGCGAAGATCAGCAGGAATGCTGATCGGGAGCCACCATGAAAGCGAGAGCCGATATCCGGGATTATTGCCGGTTGTCAGATGTCGACCAGGATTATGTTGGGCGCGCAGAGCGGTTCGCGGAGACGTTCGTACGTCCGAGCGCGGGCGAATGGGAGCGGCGACGCCAGCCGGGCGTCCCGGCGGAGGTGATCTCTGCTTGGGCCGAGAGTGGATTGCTCACGGCGTGTGTGCCGAAGCATCTCGGGGGTGGGGGCGCCTCGTTTTTGGCCAAGATCGGCATTGTCGAGGTGATTGCGCGGCAGTGCCTCCCGTCGTCGTTTGCTTTGGTCAATCTGCTGAATGGCCCGGTGCGCCTCGTGCAGAACGGCAGCGACGACCAGCGCGCCCGCTACCTGCCAGGTCTGATGAAGGGCACGACGATCAACGCACTCTGCCTGACAGAGCCACAATCGGGCAGCGACTTCGCAGCGACGGCAACGAAGGCGGAACGTGTGGATGGCGGCTGGAAGCTCACCGGTCGTAAAGCCTGGGTCACGCACGCGACGATTGCCAATCTCGGTATTGTTTATGCTCAGACAGACCCGAGCAAGCGCGGCAAGGGTATGGCGTCATTCCTAGTCGACCTCAAGGGGAAGGGGGCGACATTTTCCGCGCCCTATGCGCTTGAGTCCGGAAGTGTTGCTGGCATTTGCGACCTGACACTCGAAGACGTGTTCGTTCCCGATGCCGACGTGCTCATGCCGCCTGGGCAAGCGTTCGCGAAAGCCCTTGGCTCGATCAATGGGGCACGCACACACGTCGCTGCGATGTGTTGTGGCATGGTAGGCGAGGCGCTCGCCATCGCTAATGACTATGCCCGCCACCGGAAATCGTTTGGGCAGCCTCTCATCGAGCACCAGGGCCTGCGCTGGAAGCTCGCCGATGTTGCGACCGATCTCGAGGCCGCGCGGCTCCTCACCTATCGGTCAGCCAATCTGATCGAAAGCGGAGAAGACGCCGTATCGGCTGCCGCTATGGCAAAGAAGGTGGCTGTCGAGATGGCGACCAGATGCTTGCCCGAGTGCATGCAAATGCTGGGGGCGAATGGGCTTCGCTCGGAATACCCAATCGCCCGGCACATGCTGGCCGCCAAGGTTGCTGCATTTGCAGACGGGACGAATGAGATCCAGAAGGATCGCATCGGCCGTCTCATCAAGGACGAGTGAATTTTCACCCTCCGCGTATGCCGACTTAGCGTATCGCCCCTGTCTCGCGCAGAGCGGCGATACGCTTGGCGTCTAACCCAAAGCCGGCAAGGATGCCATCGGTGTCCTGACCCATCGTCGGGGCCGGGGTGGTGTTGGCTATTGAACCCGCCGCTGGTGCCGGGCGCGGGATCATGCCGAGACCGGGTTGCTCGGTCATCGTGAAGCCCTGGGTGGCCCGCACGTGCGGATTTTTCATCCAGTCGCCAAGGTCGTTGACTTGATCGGCTAGCGCGTCTGCTGCCTGCAACTTTTTCACCCAGGCCTCGCGGGTGTCTGTTGCCAGGAGGGCTTCGATGTCGCGGCGTAGCGCCAAGTTGTTTTCGATCCGGTCAGCCGGGCGCAGATACCTCGGATCTTCGATCAGGTGCTCGGCTCCGATCGCTCGGCAAACATTTGCGTAGTGCGCGTCATTCAAAGTGGTCAGTGCGACGTAGCCATCGCGCGCCATGTAGGCTCCGGCCGGTGCATTGATCATCTTTGGGGGACCGCCTTCCAGGTGATAGTCGATCAGCTTCGGGGCCTGCACCTCGGCGATCGAGCCCATCAGGCTCACGGCGCAATATCTTCCCTCGCCCGTCTGCGCGCGCGCCATCAGAGCCATCGAGACGGCTTGATACGCGTAGAGCCCCGTGCAGACATCGACCACCGGAATGTCAATCTTGTGCGGGATGCCGTCCATGCCGAGATTGTTCGACATGAGCCCCGAGAAGGCCTGTGCGATTGTGTCGGTAAGGGGTCGCTCCGCATAGGGGCCGAATTCGCCGAAGCCACTCACCGACAGATAGACGACCGATCCGTTCCTTGCCTTGACTTGCTCGTAGCCGATACCGATGCGGTCGGCGACACCGGGACGGCTGCTTTCCATCACCACGTCGCATTGCTCGGCGAGTTCGAGAAACAGCTCGACGGCCTCCAGCTTCTTCAGATCGAGCACCATGCCGCGCTTGCCGACGTTGTAGACGGCGGATAGTGCTGAATGCCCACCCGCGGTTTTGCCCATATAGCGGCCCCAATCGCCGCTCGGGGGCTCGATCTTGACGACATCGGCGCCGTAACGCGTCAGCAATGTGCCGCAGTAGGGACCGGCGATCCCCTGAGTAGCATCCAGCACCTTGATGCCCTTGAGTGGCGCGATATCCATTCCTTGCTTTCTCCCTGGTGCTGCAGACAACAGCGTAGCCTCTGAAATTATCGCGAGCCTTTCCGTTTGTGCATCAGAAAACCATGGAACTGCTCCGGCTCGGCACGAGATAGCCGTTCAGACGCAACGGGGCGACGGTGCGGGCGTAAGTGGGTGAAAACGTGGATAGAGGAAGCTGCTAGGTGCGTCGTCGCATCAGGAGAGGTGCATAGACGATGACGAAACCGCCAAATGCCAAGACCCATGCGGTTGCTGCCAGATGCAGCATCGGATCGTGGAGAATGTCGAAAGCCACGGTAATTCGTGCGAGCGCCGCCACCACTGCCGCCAGATAGATGAATTGGATCGAGCGCGTGGCGGTCAGCGGCTGTCCCGTATGGCCGAGGCTCGCGCGCGTCATGACGGCGAGTGTCATCACGCCGATGGCGCCCGTCGTCCAGCCATGCAAGGCACCGGACGAAGCTGCGATGTCGGGCCGGACTATGGCCAGTGCGAGCAGCGCAAAACCGATCGGGACAAACGCATAAGCGATATGGAGGATCAAGACGAGCGGCTCGGCGGTCGTGCGTTCGCCGGCCCAGCGTCCGAGACGCGTCACGTTGAGGGCAGCGGCGATGGCGGCTGCTGCCGCCGTTGCTATGGCACTTGGCATGACCACCCAGGTGGCAAGTGCAATGCCACTTGCGACCATGACGACAAGATCAAACCGGTCGAATGGAGCCGGCATACGGCCTGCGCCGCGGCGCGCAAGCCAATTTCGCGTAAAGCTTGGAATGATACGCCCGCCGATCAGCATGATCAGCAGGACGATCGCTGCAACGCCGACTCGTGTGCCGTGGCCGTCGCCGAAGCCTGCGATTGCCTCGAGGTGGAACAGTGCATTGCCCAGCAGAAGCAACCCAACGCCAGCAAGAACCTTAAGATTGTGCGTGTTCTTGCTCGCGAGGATTTCCCGCGCAATGAGCAGTCCAAGTGCTGCGAGAAAAGAGAGGTCGATCACGGCCGCGAGCACGATACCGATCTCGAGCGAGCAGAAGATTGCAATCCGGCCCGCAACCCAGACCAGAAACAAAGTCGCCAAACGCGTTCCGACGACCGGCAAGCGTCCGGTCCAGTTCGGGACGGCGGTCAGCAGGAAGCCGGCGACGATCGCAGGGACGTAACCGAAAACGAGTTCATGCACGTGCCACTGAACAGGTCCGAGCGCGCTCGGCAGCACGAGATGACCGGTTAGTATTGGAATCCAGAGCGCAACGGCAAGGGCGGCCCACAACGCGCCGAACAAGAAGAAGGGGCGGAAGCCGTAACTTAACAATGCCGGGCCGGTGAAGGCGCGGATCTGTGCAGCGCTCGTGGTCATGATCGTTTCTTTGGAGGCCTCCGCTCACTCGACACGTGACAGGCATTCATTGAGGCTCGAGACGTCGCGCATGATGGGCGTCACCGGCTCGTTCACGGTTCCGACTAGCCCCAGATTTCGACAAAGATGCGCGCCCTCCGACGGCGTCTCGTCGAGCGCGAACTCAACCGCGAGGTCGCCGGCGAAGCTGCGCCAGCTCTTGAGATTGTCCTGAGGTACGGCGACAAGGACCGGGACGCCGCACTCGATCGCGTCCGCGATCAAGGATCGACAGCCTCCACCCTCGCATTCGGTTTTGCCGAACTTGTTCACGATCATCAGATCCGGCTCCGTTACGAGTGCACTGTGGGTGCGCGCGACAGCTTTCAATAGTGACTCCACATCGAGACGACAGCCACGCGCGCCTTCGCCGCGGTCCTGCGAGATTGCGATGGTCTCGCCGGTCGCCAGGTCCTCCAGCAGCATGTCGCAGCGAGATCTGCCGACACGCTCGACGTCGCGCTGAACGAGGCCGGCGAGCCGGAAACCTTGGGCGAAGAGATGCGTGGTGATCCGGTCGATTGTGGCTGCAATGCGAGCACCGTCGCCATAAACGATGGCCGTGATCGGTGCATGTGGCTGAAGTCGGGACATGGATTGCCCTCCGGAAGTGGTTGCCAGGCTGGATCAGCGCTCGTCTTTGCGGCATCCGTCGCTGTCGCCTCCACAGGAGCATTGGCCTGCGTTCTGAGGCGCCGTTTCGGCAACGTCATGCTTCAGCGACCATCGGAGCATCCGCTCCAGCGCGGCGCGCGCCGGATCGTTGCTACGCTCCATGACCGTCATCAAGTTCAGCCAATCCTCGTCGCTGCCTTGCGCCGCAAAACGGCGAGCCGCATTGGCGACGTACTCGCCGGGATCTTCATCGTAGCGCTCTCCCATCGCCTGCACTTCGGCGAACAGGACGATGTCGCCGAGCGCCTCGAGTGCAGCGGCGGCATTGTCCTCGAAGCCCAGCCGATCCATCAGAGTGCCGAGTTCCATGGGGTGCTCCTATTGCACGAGCGGTGTGGCGCTGGCGTCGAGCGCAATACCTGTGATCTCCGCAGATCCAGCAAGAATGGCGATGTACTGGCGGATTGCCACGCGACGCACCTTCTCGTCGAGCCAAGCTGCAATGCGGGGGCGCACAATCTCAAATGGCAGCTCGCGTCCTGATATTCGATGATCGAGTGCCACCACGTGGAAGCCGTATCGCGTCTCGACCGGCTGATCGGCGATCTTGCCAATCGACATCGGTGCCAGTGCACGCTCGAATTCCGGAACCGTTTGTCCTGGGCCGATCTGACCAAGATTGCCGCCCGTCTTGCCCGAAGGGCAGGCCGACTCGGCTCGCGCGAGGCTGTCGAACGCCGAGGAATCGTGCCGCAGTGCGTCGATGATCGCTTCGGCGCGCTGGCGCGCGGCCTTTCGCTTCTCAGAATCGCCCGGCGCCGCGGCCAGCAAGATGTGTCTTGCCTCATAGAGATCCGGCGTGCGGAAGCGCGAAAGATTCATATCGTAATAGCGCCGGCACGTGGCCTCGTCGGCCGTTGGTGTGACGACTTCTTGCTCGACGAGCATGCGCACCAGCGCCTCGTCGTCGGTCTCGCGGCGCCCTTGTGCATCGTTGAGCGGGATCGGGTTGATGCCGATACGTTGGGCCTCCTGCAGGAGCATCTCGCGGATGACGAGGGCGCGAGCCGCCGCCAGCCATGCTTCGATCGGCTTCGATGCAGGATGGTTCTGAGTTTCCCTTGCGATCGCTGCGCGCGAAATAACCACACCGTTCACGCTGATGGTCTTCTGCTTCGTGGGGATGGCTGGCCTGATCGTGCAGCCCGTCCCAGTTGCGGACATGCTCATTGTCATTACTCCGCGGAGAAGCCGGTGGGCCGTCGTGAGGCGCCGTGAGGGAGGGGACGCCGCGTGCGTACCACCTGATAACCGCGCCGCCCGAGATACCAGACCGGCGCCGACCAAATGTGCACGAGCCGCGAGAAGGGAAAGAGGAGAAAGATCGTCATTCCGAGGACGAGGTGGGTCAGGAATGGCCATTCGAGTCCCTGCAGCGTCCGGGCGTCGACCGGTTGCAAGGTCACGATCCCCTGCGCCCAGTGCGACAACGCCAGCATCGCGGAGCCGTCGCGATGCCCAAGCGAGAACGGCAGTGTCAACAGGCCAAGCGTGAGCTGAAGCCATAGGATGATGAGTACCGCGAGGTCCATCACTGTGGACGTCTGCCGAATACGCGCGTCGAACAGCCGGCGATGCAGCAGCAGCGTCAGTCCAACGAAACATATCGCGCCCGCGATTCCGCCGGCGATCACGGCTACGAGCTGCTTCTGTGGCACGGTCATCACGAGCGTGTAGACCGACGTCGGCGTCAGCAGGCCGACCGTGTGGCCGAACAGGAGAAAGAGAATGCCGAAATGGAAGAGATTTGAGCCCCAGTAGAGTTGCCTCTTGCGGAGCATCTGGCTGGAACTTGCCTTCCAACTGTATTGGTCCCGATCGAAGCGGATCAGGCTGCCGACAATGAAGGTCGTCAGGCAGATGTAAGGATACCAGACGAAGAGGATACGAAAGATTGTGTCGCGCATGGCGTGGCTCCTTATGCGCGGTTGGCCGGTGAGGGGGCAATAACAGTGCGAGGGCCGCGATCGGGTTGCGGTTCTATACCCGGTGCCGGACGGCGGGCCTGGCGCAGCTTCGCGGCCAAACTGTCGATGCCGCAGGCTGTCTTCGCAGCGCCCGGGCCGAAGATAACCTCCTCTTCCTCCCACGCCGCGTCGAGCGCCTCGAGGTCGTCCGGCTCGGGATCGGGCTCGGACTGCAGTGCCATCAGCGCTGCGTGATCGAGCTTCGATTTGGCTACAGCCACGAGTGCGGCAAACGCGGCTTCATAGGGAGAGTGGCGCTTTGCGAGCCGCTCCCGAAGCGCCGCCAAGACATGGCCCGGCTGGCCAATCAGCTCGATCGCTTCCTGCGGTGGGCGCGTCGCAGCGTATTCCAGGAACAGTGGAAGAAAGTCCGGCAGCTCTTTTGTCGTTGGTGTGTAGCCGCCATCTTCGTAAAGCTTGATCAGATCGACCATCGCCTGGCCGCGATCCCGGCTTTCGCCGTGAACGTGCTCGAACAAATGCAGCGACAGCGAGCGCGTGCGGTCGAAGAGAAGGATGTAGCGTTCCTGCGCATCAAACAGATCGCGGCTGGCAATGTCGTCGATCAAGGTGCCCACCGCGGCGAGGTCGCGTCTGGACAGGATAGCCTCCTTGGCGAGCACCGCTTTGAGCTCATCGGCGGCAGCTTGCAGCTCGCCCGTCGGATAGGTCAGCAACGCGGAGAGAACCTTCAGTGTCCTCATGGCTCAGACCTCCACTTTCGGGCGATCGTTCTTGAGCTTCACGCCGCCGAACAGGTTGACCTTGGTGTCGCTTGGCATGCAGCCGTCACCAAACGTGAAGCCGCATTGGCCGCGCAACTCGTAGGCGTCCTCGGTGACCTCCCGGTGAGCAGTCGGAATGACGAAGCGGTCCTCGTAATTGGCGATCGCCATCACGTGGTACATTTCTTCGATCTGGTGGCCGCTGAGCCCAACCTTGCGCGCGATCGTCTCGTCGATCACGCCGTCTATGGTCTTGGCCCGCATGTAGGCGCGCATCGCCAACATCCGTTCCAATCCGTGCGCTACGGGCTTCTCGTCGCCGGCCGTCAGCAGGTTGGCTAGGTACTTGAGCGGAATCCGCAACGAGCGCACGTCGGGCATCGCGCCGTCGGTCCCCATCTTGCCGGCTTCAGCCGCAGCCGTGATCGGCGATAGCGGCGGCACGTACCAGACCATCGGCAGTGTGCGGTATTCCGGGTGGAGCGGAAAGGCGACCTTCCATTCCATTGCCATCTTCCAGACCGGCGATCTGCGAGCGGCCTCGAGCCATGCCTCCTGCACGCCGTCCGACCGCGCTTGCGCGATCACGGTTGGGTCCGCAGGGTCGAGGAAGATGCCGAGTTGGGACTCATAGAGGTCCTGCTCGTCGGGTACGCTCGCCGCTTCCTCGATCCGATCGGCATCATAGAGCACCACGCCGAGATAACGGATGCGGCCGACGCACGTCTCCGAGCATACGGTGGGCTGGCCCGCCTCGATGCGCGGATAACAGAAGATACACTTCTCGCTCTTGCCGCTCGACCAGTTGAAATAAATCTTTTTGTAAGGGCAGCCCGATACGCACATGCGCCAGCCGCGACACTTGTCCTGATCGATGAGAACGATGCCGTCCTCCTCGCGCTTATAGATCGCACCGGATGGACAGGCGGCGACGCAAGCGGGATTGAGACAGTGCTCGCACAACCGCGGCAGGTACATCATAAACGTGTTTTCGAACTGCCCGTAGATCTCCTTCTGTACGCCCTCGAAGTTGACATCCGCCGAGCGCTTCGAGAACTCGCCGCCGAGAATTTCCTCCCAGTTTGGACCCCATTCGATCTTCTCGATCCGCTCGCCCGAAATCAGTGAGCGCGGGCGCGCGGTCGGGAAAGCCTGAAGCTCGGGCGCTTTCTGCAGGTGCTCGTAATCAAAGGTGAAAGGCTCGTAGTAATCGTCGATCTCTGGCAGGTCGGGGTTGGCGAAGATGTTGGCAAGAATGCGCCACTTGCCGCCGATCCTTGGCTCGATCTTGCCGTTGCGCTTGCGTTTCCAGCCGCCATTCCAGCGGTCCTGGTTCTCCCACTCCTTCGGATAGCCGATGCCAGGCTTGGTCTCGACGTTGTTGAACCACGCGTATTCCATGCCTTCGCGGTTGGTCCAGACGTTCTTGCAGGTGACCGAGCAGGTATGGCAGCCGATGCACTTGTCGAGGTTCAGCACCATCGCGATTTGAGCGCGCACTTTCATTTGTTTCGTCCCTTATTCGGCAGCCTGGACCGCGGAGGCGCTGCTTTGCAGTGGGCGCTCCAGCCAGTCGACGTTGCGGACTTTGCGCACGATCACGAACTCGTCGCGATTGGTGCCGATCGTGCCGTAGTAGTTGAAGCCGTAGGCGAACTGGACGTAGCCGCCGATCATGTGCGTCGGCTTCAGGACGGTGCGTGTCACCGAGTTATGGATGCCGCCGCGGTGCCCCGTCATCTCGGAGCCCGGCACGTTCACTGTCTTCTCCTGCGCGTGATACATGAAGACCGTGCCTTCCTTCATGCGCTGCGAGACGACCGCGCGGGCGACCAGCGCACCGTTGGCGTTGTAGGCCTCGATCCAGTCGTTATCGACGATGCCGACCTTCCGCGCGTCCGTTTCGCTGAGCCAGACGATTGGCCCGCCGCGTGACAGGGTAAGCATCAGCAGGTTGTCCGTGTAGGTGGAGTGGATGCCCCACTTCTGGTGTGGCGTGATGAAGTTGAGGACGATCTCCTTCTCGCCGTTGGGCTTCATGCCCTGCACGGGCTTGATGGCGCGCAGGTCGACCGGCGGGCGGTAGACGCAGAAGCCCTCGCCGAAAGCGCGCATCCATAAGTGATCCAGGTAGAGTTGCTGGCGGCCAGTCAGAGTGCGCCACGGGATCAACTCGTGGACGTTGGTGTAGCCGGCATTGTAGCAAACCTTCTCGCTTTCGAGCCCGGACCAGGTCGGCGCCGAGATGATCTTCCGTGGCTGCGCGACGACATCGCGGAAGCGGATCTTTTCGTCTTCCTTGGGCAGCGCCAGATGTGCGTGGGGACGACCGGTCGTTTTCGACAGCGCCTCCCACGACTTCACCGCCACCTCGCCATTCGTCTCTGGCGCCAGCATCAGCAGCACTTCCGCAGCATCGATATCGCTGTCGATGCGCGCCATCCCTTCGGTCGCGCCGGCCTCCGTCACAACGCCGTTGAGATGCTTGAGATGCTCGACCTCGTGTACGGTCTTCCAGGCGATACCCTTGATGCCGTTGCCAAGCGTTCCCATCAGCGGGCCCAGCGACGTGAAACGCTTATAGAGGTTCGGGTAGTCGCGCTCGACGACTGTCACCGCCGGCATCGTCTTGCCGGGAATTGGCTCACACTCTCCCCTCTTCCAGTCCTTCGGCTCCGCGGATTGCGCGATCTCGCCGGGACTGTCGTGCATCAGTGGCGTCAGCACGACGTCCTTTTCGACGCCGAGCACCTCGGGCGCGACTTTCGAGAACGCTTTCGCAATCGCCTTGTAGATCTCCCAGTCCGACCTCGCTTCCCAGGCTGGGTCTACCGCGCTCGTGAGCGGGTGAATGAACGGGTGCATATCAGATGTGTTGAGGTCGTTCTTCTCGTACCAAGTGGCGGTTGGCAGCACGATGTCGGAATAAACGCATGTCGTCGACATGCGGAAGTCGAGTGTGACGAGCAGATCGAGCTTGCCGCGCGGCGCGTCGTCGTGCCAGCGTACCTCTTGCGGCTTCTCCCGGCCTTCCTCGCCGAGATCCTTGCCGAGCACGCCATGCGATGTGCCGAGCAAGTGCTTGAGAAAATATTCGTGGCCCTTGCCCGAGCTGCCGAGAATGTTCGAGCGCCAGACGAACATATTGCGCGGAAAGTTCTGTGGGCTGTCCGGATCCTCCCACGCAAACGACAGATCACCGGACTTGAGCGCCTTGGCGACATAGTCCTTCGGTTCCAGTTTTGCGTCGACTGCCTTCTTCGCGATCGAGAGTGGGTTCTCTGTCAGGGTCGGATAAGCCGGTAGCCAGCCCATCCGGATGGCGCGCATATTGTAGTCGATGATCGCGCCATCCCACGGCCCTGGCGGTGCGGTTGGCGAGAGGATGTCCTTCGTTTGCATCGTTTCGTAGCGCCACTGGTTGGTGTGCACGTAAAAGAACGATGTCGAGTTTTGTTGACGCGGCGGGCGACCCCAGTCGAGCGCGAAGGCGAGCGGCGCCCATCCGGCTTGAGGACGAAGCTTCTCCTGTCCAACATAATGTGACCAGCCGCCGCCCGATTGGCCGACGCATCCGCACATGACCAGCATGTTGATGACGCCGCGATAGTTCATATCGCAGTGGTACCAATGGTTCATCGCGGCGCCGATGATCACCATCGAGCGCCCATTGGTCTTTTCGGCGTTGGTTGCGAACTCGCGGGCGACCTGGATGATCTTGTCGCGCGCAACGCCGGTAATGCGTTCCGCCCAGGCCGGCGTGTAAGGCGTGTCCTCGTCATACGATGTGGCAACGTTGTCGCCGCCGAAGCCCTGATCGACGCCGTAGTTGGCGATAAAGAGATCGTGCACGGTCGCGACCAGAACTTCGCCGTCGACGAGTTTCAGCCTCTTCACCGGGACGCGGCGATCGAGTACGCTGGCATGATCCGAGTGCGTGAAGTGCTCGTTTTCAATGTTGCCGAAGTACGGAAAAGCGACATCAGCGAACTTGTCCTTCACGTCGGCAAGCGATAAGCGAAGTGAAGTAGCCCGGCCGCCCGCTTCTTTCTCCTCGATGTTCCACTTGCCTGTCTCGCCCCAGCGGAACCCGACCGAACCGTTGGGCACGACAATGGTGCCGCTCGTCTCGTCGTAGGCGACGGTCTTCCACTCTGGATTGTTCGCTTCGCCAAGTCCCTGGGCGAAGTCGCTCGCGCGCAGGAAGCGGTCGGGCACGAGCTTGCCATCCTGGTGCACCAGCTTCACCAGCATCGGCATGTCCGTGAACTGGCGGGCGTAGTCGCGGAAATACTTGGCTTGCCGGTCGACGTGATATTCTTTCAGGATAACGTGGCCCATCGCCATGGCGAGGGCGGCATCCGTGCCTTGCTTCACCGACAGCCAGATGTCGCCGAATTTCGAGGCTTCGGAGTAGTCGGGACAGATCACTGCGCTCTTGGTGCCGCGATAGCGGGCCTCGGTGTAGAAGTGCGCGTCGGGCGTGCGGGTCTGGGGGACGTTTGATCCCCACAGAATGATAAACCCAGCATTATACCAATCTGCGCTTTCCGGAACGTCGGTCTGCTCGCCCCACGTTTGCGGCGAGGCTGGCGGCAGGTCACAGTACCAGTCGTAAAACGACATGCACACGCCGCCGAGAAGCGACAGGTAGCGCGAGCCGGCGGCATACGAGACCATCGACATCGCCGGAATGGGCGAGAAGCCAATCACACGGTCGGGGCCGTAGGTTTTTGCCGTGTAGGCGTTTGCGGCGCCGATGATCTCGGTAACTTCATCCCACGTGGCGCGCACGAAACCGCCGTGGCCGCGCACGGAGATGTAATCCTGTCGCTTGCTCGGATTCTCGACGATGCTCTTCCAAGCAGCGACCGGCGGTAAGGTTTTGCGTGCCGCGCGCCAGTGGTGAAGCAGCCGCGAGCGGATCAGCGGATACTTCACACGGTTGCTGGAATAGAGGTACCAGCTATAGCTCGCCCCGCGCGAGCACCCGCGCGGCTCGTGGTTCGGCAGGTCGGGTCGCGTGCGCGGATAGTCGGTCTGCTGCGTCTCCCAGGTGACGATGCCGCCCTTGACGTAGATCTTCCAAGAGCATGAGCCGGTGCAATTCACCCCGTGTGTCGAGCGGACAATCTTGTCGTGTTGCCAGCGTTGGCGATAGCCTTCCTCCCAGCTCCTGTCTTCGGCGGTCGTCATGCCGTGACCATTTGCGAATGGTTCGGAAGCTTTTCTGAAGAAGGTCAGGCGGTCGAGAAAGTGGCTCATGGCCGGTCGCCTCGCTTGTCGAGATTGGTTATTCGGCGGGTGTCAGAGCGGACGTCGGGGCTTGCGGTCCTCCGCCACGTTCGCTGTCGAAAAGCAAGCCACCGCGGCGCGTGTAGAACCACCACGTGATCGCGATGCAGCTGACGTAGAAGACAAGGAAGCCGTAGAGCGCCGCCTCTGCGCCGCCGCTCATGGTGATCGAACTCCCGAAGCTCTTCGGAATGAAGAATGCGCCAAATGCTGCGATCGCGGAGGTGAAGCCGATGATGGCGGCTGCCTCCTTGCCGGATTGCTTGGCGCGATCGGACGCGGAAAGCTGGGGTTCGAGGCGCGCCACCTCTTTGTGCATGATCGTGGGGATCATCTGGAAAGTGGACGCATTGCCGACGCCCGTGGCCGCGAACAGAAACAGGAAGCTCACGAAGAATACCGGGAATGCGCTCGGACTGCCTTTTATGCTTATGGCGTAGAGAATGCCGACGACGCCGAGGCTCAATGCGATGAACACCCAGAACGTGATGCGCCCGCCGCCTATACGATCGCAAGGTTTGCCTGCCACGGCACGCGCAACAGCGCCGACAAGCGGGCCTAGGAAGGCGTACCGCAGCGCATTTACCTCGGGGAAAAGGATGTTTGCTAGAAGCGGAAACGCCGCTGAAAAGCCAATGAATGAACCGAACGTGCCCGTGTAAAGCCAGCACATGATCCAGTTGTGAAGGCGGCTGAAAATCACGGACTGATCGGCGAAGCTCGCTTTCATCGCGGCGATGTCGTCCAAGCCAAACCAGGCGGCAAAGGCTGATGCGGCGATGAATGGCACGAATATGAAACCGGCGTTCTGCAGCCACAGCGTCGTCGTGACACCGCCAATGGTAGCCGTCTGCGGATCGCCTCCGAGCCCGCCGAAAACGCCGGCGGTGATCACTAGCGGCACCACGAACTGCACGACGCTGACGCCGAGGTTGCCGAGCCCGGCGTTGATGGCGAGCGCATTGCCCTTCTCGGTTGTTGGGAAAAAGAATGAGATATTGGCCATCGAGGAGGCGAAATTGCCGCCGCCGAAACCACAGAGCAGAGCGAGCGCGAGGAAAATCCAGTAGGGCGTGTCGGGGTTCTGGACAGCAAAGCCCATGCCGAGTGCCGGGATCATCAGCGACCATGTCGCGAGCGTCGTCCACAGGCGGCCACCAAAGATGGCCGGCATGAAGCCATAGACGATCCGCAGTGCTGCGCCCGAGAGACCGGGCAGCGCGGCGAGCCAGAAGAGCTGATCGTTGTTGAAGGCAAAGCCGACAGCCGGCAACTTTGCCACGACCACAGACCACACCATCCACACCGCGAACGAAAGCAGCAGGCAGGGGACAGAGATCCACAGGTTGCGGCGCGCGATCGACCGCCCGCGGCTTTCCCAGAACTCCTTCTCTTCGGGCCGCCAGTCTTGGATCGCACCCTTTCCAGCCAGCGCTCCTTCCTGGGCCGTGCCGTGCACCGGCTGCATTTCCGGGAACTCTGGCAGTCTCCGTATCGGCACGCCGGTCTCGGCCGCCCATTTCTCCATTTCGCGGATGGCAAAGTGCATCCAAACAAGAGAGACCGCGACAATGAGGAAAAGCAGCCAAAAACAGCTCTGCCAGACACCGGTCAGATCATTGAGTGCACCGAAGGCGATCGGCAGCAGAAAGCCACCGAGGCCGCCGACGAGGCCGACGACCCCGCCCACCGCACCCACGCGATCAGGGTAGTAGACCGGAATATGTTTGAAGACCGCCGCCTTCCCGAGGCTCATGAAGAAGCCGAGTATGGATGCGACCACAATGAATCCGCCGAGCCCCATGCGCGTAGAAAAGGCAACCGGCCCATGAATGCCTTCGATGACGTAGTGGGTCGGCGGATAGGACAGAATGAACGTGCACGCGACCGAGACCAAGAAAGTCCAGTACATGATGCGCCGGGCGCCGTATTTATCGGCGAGATGTCCGCCATAGGCGCGGAACACAGATGCGGGGATCGAATACAACGCCCCGATCGCGCCTGCGGTCGCGATGTCTAGGCCATAGACGCCGATGAGATAGCGCGGCAGCCACAGCGCCAGCGCGACGAACGCACCGAAGACGAAGAAATAATAAAGCGAAAAACGCCAGACTTGGACGCTTCTCAGCGGCGTCAGCATTGCGGAAAGAGATTCGGGCTTCTCGCCCGTCGCACGACGGCGCGCCAGGTCGGGGTCATCTTTCGTGAAGAGAAAGAAAATGACGGCAATGATCGCTAAGCCTGCCGCCCACACAATGGCCACGGTCCGCCATCCGTAGGCGACCATGATCACCGGCGCGGCGAACTTGGTCACGGCTGCGCCGACGTTGCCGGCGCCGAAGATGCCGAGCGCCATCCCTTGCCGCTCTTTTGGAAACCATTTGGCGACGTAGGCGACACCCACCGAGAAGGATCCGCCAGCGATACCGACTCCCAGGGCTGCGAGCAGAAATGTCGGATAATCGTAAGCAAAGGTCAGCAAGGCCGTCATCGCGGCCGCCGATAGCATCGTCAGAGTGTAAATGATGCGGCCGCCGTACTGATCCGACCAGATACCGAGGATCAAGCGAATCAGCGAGCCGGTCAGAATCGGTGTGCCGACAAGCAGACCGAATTGCGTGTCACTGAGGCCGAGATCGGCTTTGATCTGGATGCCGATGATCGCGAAGATCGTCCACACGGCAAAGCAGACAGTGAAGGCGATCGTGGAGAGCCAAAGAGCCCTGCTTTGATCGGCGGGATCGGTAACGGCGCTCGACATGCTCACCCTCTGTGCTGAAGCGCGCTGACGAGGGGACGGTGAAGCGGAACGCCGAAACCGTATTTGATGCCGATCAACGGATATTGCCGGGGCGAGAGGTTGCAAGGCATTGAATGTAAATATCAAAAATTATATCAACGATATGCAGTCAATGAGTTCACGAAGGTCATTTGTTGAAATGATATAAGTCAATTCATTACTTGCCTGATGCAGCTAGCAACGACCGGACTCGCAACTGGTACATTGGAGCGATTTGATCATGCGCCCCGAAGAGGCAGAGGAGGCACGTCGACTTCCGTTGTTTGCCGGTGTCGGCGCCGCCCATATCGAAATGCTGCTGCGGGTTTCGTTCCTTCAGCGCTTTCCCGCCCATGTCGAACTGGTGCGCGAAGGAGATTCGGCCGATTTCTTGCATGTCGTTGTTGACGGGCAAGTCGAGATCTTTTCAGCCTATCGCGACCGCGAGACAACCGTCTCTGTTCTCGGCCCCGGACACAGCTTCATTGTTGCCGCGGTGATCCTCGACAAGGTTTATCTAAAGTCTGCACGGTCGCTATCGTCAGCGCGTGTGCTCCTGATTCCGGCGACGGCAGCGCGTCAGGTGTTCGCCGCTGATGGCGCCTTCGCGCGCGCCTTGGCACAGGAACTCGCCGGTGCTTACCGTGGCCTTGTCAAGGAGCTGAAGAGCCAGAAATTGCGGTCAAATATTGAACGGCTTGCGAACTGGCTGCTCGCGCGCGATTTCGAGGCGGGTTCCAAAGGCCATTTCACGCTGCCGTTCGCGAAGAAAGTCCTCGCGTCACATCTCGGTATGGCGCCGGAAGTGCTTTCCCGTTCGTTCGCGTCGCTCGTGCCCTATGAAGTTGCCGTTTGCGGTTCGAGGATAGAGATTGGCGATGTCGATGCACTGCGCAAGTTGGCAAAGCCAGCATCGACCATCGATGATCCAGTGGTGTGAAGATACGGGAATGTTCATTCGTGTGGAGCCAAACAAGGGTATGTCTTCCGCGTAGGGCTGCACCCGGATAATCAGTTCTTTATCTTAGATCAGTTCTTTATCTTAGAATAGCATGGTCGTCATCGCCGGCGTCATGGTTTGGCGCAATCCTGTTTCTGTTCTCGTGAGGAATCGGGCCGCTATATGATGGCGCTCGGCGTAGGCTTTCCCAGCCTCGGGTCCGAGAGCAAAAAGGGCTGTGGCGAGCGCATCAGCCATCATGCATTCAGAAGAAATGACCGAGACAGACGCAAGCGACCCAGAGATCGGCATCCCGCTCAATGGGTCGATCGTATGCGAAAATATCTCATCGCCAATAAAGACCCGGCGGCGATAATCGCCTGATGTGGCGATGGAGACCCCGTGCAAAGCTAACAAAGTTTCACTTATCCGTGTGTTCAAGGGGGGCACATCATCTGGCACCTCGAGCACCACCCACCACGGCGTGCCATCGGGTTTGCAGCCCGCGCCACGCAACTCACCCCCGACTTCGACGAGAAAATCACTGAACCCCTTTTGCTTCAGAAACGCTGCGACCTGATCGACGCCAAACCCTTTGGCGATGGATGAAAGATCGAGTTCCACGCCACCGGGTTGAAATATACGTCTGGTGGCGGGCTCAATGGAAACTTTTTGCCACCCGCTTCGAGAGACACTGGCCTCAACTTGTTGCGGGCTTGGCCGTGTGCCCTCGAAAGCCTGGGGTCCGAAGCCCCATAACGCAACCATCTCGCCGATCGTCGGATCATACGCGCCGCCTGTGCTTCGCGCCACCTCCAGGGCTGCAGTCAGAACAGTAAAAAACTCCGGCTCGATGATGTGCCAAGACCCTGCGGCAGCCATATTGTAACGGCTAATGGTCGACGCCTGCAGCCATGTGCTCATCTGGGCGACGACCCGATCGAGCTGCGCTTGGATACCCAGTTTGATCTCATGTAGTGGCTGATGCCTCGCCGCTACAATCTTCACGCCCCACGTCGTCCCCATCGTCAAACCGTCGAGATACCTGACGGTATGCTGTACGTTGCGCGAACTCCGCTGACCAGGAGCAATATGTCGAGGAACGAGGATCTGCCGCGCCTGAACTGGAGGGGCGGCGTTTCGAGTGCGGTGACTCAAACTCACTCTGGCAGCACCTCGAAGGTCGCGGCATATGTCGCGCGGCGACTTTTGACGTTCGGGATATCCGACTTCTCGTCCTGAGCACTGGCTGAAATCCAATACATACCTGCGATTGTCGGCTTGAACGTTACCTTACCCTCTTGATCGGTCGTGATGTTCAGCTCATCGAGGTTGTTCCGATAGCGGATCCCACCGCGAATCAATACGACCTTCATATTTGCGGCCGGCTTGCCGTCCAGCATGAATTTGAATGTGGCGTCCGATCCCACGACGACGTCGTTCGGATGCGTGACCGGCAGCAACTCCAACCCTGTTCCGGTGAGTTTCGAAAGTGTGTCCGACGGCTTCCCAACCGTGATGAACGTCTCGATGCGACGCTGTGAATGCGTGACCTGAACGTCTGCTGCATCTGCTGGGATTGTTTTGGCGACATCACTCAGATTGCCACGCCAGCGTTTCATCTCGCCGTTGAGTTTGTACCGGGCAAAAGCTCCATCTCCCGCAAGGGCAACCCGATACGTGCCGGGCTGGCCCAACGGCATGTCGAATGTCGTGCGGTATTTTCCCGTCGACATGTTCTCGGGCTTGACGTTCGATCCATCCGGCGCCGTGATGACGAGTTCGTCGAGCCGCATGGGGCGATGCTCGAAATAGAATAGATCATTCGAAATAGCTGCATCTATTGTAACAGACAGATTATCGCCGGAAAGGACAGTTGCTGACGGTAGAAGCCAAGCGCGATGCGCGTAACTGACGGTCGGCAACATAATGGCGAGAACGGCTGCGGCTTTGGCAAATGCTTTAATTTTCATGCTTTGCACTCCTCTCACGGGATTACCTTAAGCGATACCGCTCCAAGCTCGTCTTTGCCTTTTACTTCCGTCTGCACGGGCCCTTCCACAGGCCATTTCAAAGGAAGGCGTACGATCTCGCGTCCGCCGACCTCACGTGCGGCCTCAACGACCACCTCGTAGTTGCCCGGTGCCAGCTCAGCCAGCACCTTGTTGGTGGCATCGAGTCTTACAGCATGCTTTCCGACAGGCTTGGTCGCTCCAGTAATCCCGTCGGCAGGCACTTTCAACTCACGTCCCGCCCGACGCCACCATTGGCGCAGATCCTTCAGCCACTTGTCGCCTTCCCCTTTATTGTGGTCGACGTCGTACCATACGGAGAGCGTCTTGGCGGCGGTGCGATCGACGGGTTCCACCCATATCGCGACGTACGGGCGATGGTACTCGACCACATCAAGCCGAGGAATTTCGATATTGACCTCAAGCTCCGCGGCCATGGCGGGAGAACTCAAGGCTCCCGCGACACCAATGGTGAAAACTTTCCTCATTACGCGCCTCGTTTCAGTGGATCAACAGAATGGCCAGCACAATCGGAAGCGCAACGCTGAACCCGACCAGCGGCCAAGTGAGCGGGCGGCCCGCCGAGTACATTTGCAAGAGCAGAAGGCCCGTCGCGCAAAAGACGACGCAGGCTCCTGCGAAGATGTCGATGAAGAGCGACCACACCACTCCCGTGTGGCGCCCTTTATGCAGGTCGTTGAGATAGGCGACCCAACCCCGCGAAGTCACTTCATAGCGAGCCGTTCCAGTGTCACGTTCGATCGCCAGCCAGGCGTCCCCGCCGGGACGAGGCAATGAGACATAGAGCTCATCCGACGACCACTCGCCCGATTTGTGTCGGAGGTCGATGCCTAAGCGATCGGAAATGTTTTCAACGACCTCCCGTGGAACGGGAGCGACGCCCTTTGCCGGCCCCGCCGCGAGCGCGATGACGGCAGGGGTATCGAGCTTCGCCGTTGAAGCAGTGACGGCCGGTTTGCCCTCGATACTCGACGAGTGGTTAAGTGTTATTCCGGTGATTGCGAACATGAGGGTAGTGACCAGGGAGATCGCTCCGCTGATCCAGTGCCATGTTCTAAGTTGACGCATCCAAAGCGCACGACGGTTGGCATTCCCCGCCGAGACGACTGCCGATTTTCGATCCCGGCGGCTCACAGGCCACCCGTCGTGCGTCCAGCGCGCGCGCAATGGAATTGCGGGCAAACGACAAGCTTCGCGTCCTGCGCAACGCAAATAGCCGCCATCAGAGATCGGCCCATCGCCGCAGCAGGTTATGATAGTGGCTGGTCAACGCGACAGCGGCGCGGTTTTCGTCGGAAAGCTGCGATCGCACGTCCATTATTGCTTTGTCGAGCTCATAGAGCAGCGTTCGTTGACCGTCATCGCGCACCATGGACTGGGTCCAGAAGAATGAAGACCAGCGGCTGCCTCGCGTTATAGGCGTCACGCTGTGCAGGCTCGTTGCGGGGTAGAGGATCATGTCGCCCGCTGGAAGCTTGATCTTGTGCGATCCATATGTGTCGGAGACCACCAGTTCACCACCGTCGTAGTCTTCCGGTGGAGTCAGGAAGAGCGTGGACGATACGTCGGCGCGCATCCTGACGCCCGCGCCAGAGATCATGCGAATGGCTCCGTCGACGTGATCGTCAAACTTCATTCCAACGTCATACCGATTGAACATTGGCGGCAGCACGCGCATTGGCAAGGCGGCCGAATTGAACACGGGATTTCGCGCGAGAGCGCGCAAAATGACATCCCCGGCCTCCACTGCAGTTTTTGATCCATCCCGTATTTGAAGATTGCGTTTTGCTTTTGCAGCCTGCTCGCCAGCAGTTTCCGCGCCGTCCACCCAAGCTCCGCGCTCGAGAAGGTCTCGGATTTTCGAAACTTCATCGACGGATAACACCGCCGGGAGATGCACGAGCATACTTATACATCCACGGACTGTTTTACCGAGATCCGGCGAGCGCGAGCCCGCCGGATCTCTGATTTCTTCGATGCAACCTAGAACTTTTTCGAGATCGTCAAGACAATTGCACGGCCTGCCGCTGGAATTGCGCGGTTGTTGAACGACGCATCGTAATAGAGCTCGTCTGTCAGATTGTAGCCATTGACGGCAGCCTTCCAGCCATCCAGTTCGTAGGAAACCATCGCGTCGAAGGTGGTAGACGACGGAATTCCATAGAGGTTCGCGCTGTTGTTGGAGGCATACATGAAGCTCTGATATCTGACGCCAGCGCCGACGAGCCACTCGCCCGGGCCGTGGATGAGATATTTCGACAAGTTATAGCTCGTCCAAAGACTGGCGTTATGCTCGGGGACACCACCAATTCGATTGCCAACGTTGCTGGCGGTCGCGGATTCCAAAATCTCCGAGTCCAGGTACGCATAACCCGCGTTGACCTTCCAGGCTGGCGTAATCGAACCCGCAATTCCGAGCTCGATACCGCGAACTCGTTGCACTTCACCCGTCAGAACCGTCAAGCCGGTAGCGGGATCCGTTGCGGCGGCATTGTCCTTGGTGACCTCGAATGCTGCTGCTGTCAGCCCAAGTTGGCCATTGAACAAACTGTACTTGGCACCGATCTCCCAGGACTCATGTTCTTCCAGCAAGTTCTCCTGGGCGTCCGAACCGATCGGATTGAGAGAATTGGTCACGAACTGCCCAACGGGCGTAGCGGCTGTCGCCCATGACGCATAATAGGTCTGCTGACGCGTCGGTTCCCAGATCAAGCTCACCTTGGGCGACGTATAGTCGGAACTCGATTCGCGATGAACAGGAGGCGCCGCATTCGGTTGATGGAAGGCGCTTTCGAATGAGCTCCAACGGACGCCCGCCAGCACAGAGAATTGCGGCAGCAGCCAAACTCGATCGCTTGCGAAGAGACCAATCTCACTACCGTCGCCGTAGCGATAATTTACGGGATTGGGACCAATCGTAAATGTGTCGCGAAAACGCTCCTCGGGATTGCGGATGGTCGCGTTGGCGGTTTTTCCACTGACTGACCAGCCGGGCCGGTCATCCTCCTGATAGAAGACGTCTACACCAGCGACCGCCTCGTGGCGTAGGCGACCCGTATGGAACTTCGCCACCATGCTGCTGACATTCTGGATGCCCCAGACGTCCTGTTTGTAGGTCGGGTTGCCGCCGCCGTAAGTGATGATTGGATTGCCGCCATCCAGAAATTGATCAGCGCATCCGCCTGGGTCGGCGTTTGAGCACCCTGGAACTGTCGTCGAGAAATCGCGCTGGTAGAAGGCGAAGCGCGTATCGTTGTGAAACGTAACCTGACTGTTTAATTTCGTCTGAAACCGAGATGTAAGGATGTCGGCCGTACCTTCGTCGTGATCCATCGAGCGGCCGTAGAATGTAGACCGATCGACTCCAAGCTCGGTGACCGGCAAACCTCCGCGCGTCGCACCATTGCGGGCGACCATTGGCACACCATAGTCAGGCATTCGATCGAACGTCTGATGCATGTAATTGACGACCCAGGTCGTATCGGTCTTCAGGCCGAGCGCGATCGAACCTAAGAAGCCCCATCGATTCGAATAGACGTGATCTCGGTCGACGATATCCTGGTTATGGTACATGCCGACAGCGCGTACTGCGGACGTCTCGGACACCTGCTTATTGATGTCGACAACGGTGCGGTACATCATCCCGGAACCAATGCTTGCCTCGACGCTGCCGGCGTCACCGAGATGCGCCGACTTTTGCCGCAAGCTGATGACACCACCGGTCGTTCCGCTGCCGAATGATTCGGAGGAAGGACCCTTGAGAACGCTCACGTCCTCGGTGGCAAAGCTGTCGCGCACATAGACGCCGAAGTCTCGCAAGCCGTCGACGTAGATGTCGCCCTTCGCTTCGAAGCCGCGGACTCGGAATTGATCGCCGTTAAAGCCACCGCCACCTTCGCCGATTGCAACCGTGATACCGGGCACATTGCGCAACACCTGGTCAACGCTCGTCGCGTTTTGTTGTCTAATCTGCTCTTGCGGAACGACATTAACGACCTGAGGGGTGTCCTGGACGGTGCCGGGCAAGCGAGCGATACCTGTGCCCGACTCAAGCGTGTTGCCAGACGAGGGCGTGGTCGAGAAGGTGCCGGGCTGCTGGATTGCTGGTTGCACCGGGCCCGAAATCTGGGTTTGGCTCGGAGCCGGAGGTGCTACCGTTCGCTGCCTTTTTGGAGCAGCTTTGGGCGCACTGGCTGACTTCTTCCTAGCGGCTGCTGGGGGCGCCTTGGCCTGCCCCTCCACGACGATCGGTGGAAGCTGTTGCGAGGGAGCTTGCTGTGCACTTGCGCCGACCGCCACAAGCGCGGTCGCTAGTCCGAGCGACGCCGCTCCGAACGGTGCGACCTTCCCACTATCCGAGAGAATTGCCCAACCCCGTGCTGCGGCATGACCAACACTCATTCCAGCGCCCTCCTATTGATCAAATAAGTCTTTGGAGGCTGCGTTAGTGGGCCTTGCCTGCTTAGCACACATCTCCGTCGAAGGATTGATCGTGCGGAAACAGTGCGATCTCGGATCGGTTCATGGCGCAGACGGAATGGTCCATTACGATCAAAAACAGCGACTGGACGTCCGGCATGTCACCCGAAATATGGAAGGACAGGTACTGTCTATCCCCACTCGGCAGCGTGTGGTAGCGCCCCAGCATCCCGCCAAGCACGAGCACCGCAACGTCGGGTCGCTCGCCCTGGTGCACGATATCCTCTGTCGCGGCGAGCACCCTAACGCGAGAGCGCATGTCACGAATTGCGGCCCGGTCTGCAGCGTCAAGCGTGCCGTGCTGGCTCGCCTTGGCCAAGAGCAGGTCGGAAACGTTGCGAAGAGCTACGTATCGGGGGCTTTCTACCATCGAACGCAGAACCCAATAGACGCAACTTGGTTCATTTCGGGAGTTTATCATTTGATAAACTCCGCCCGGCGCGTCTCGCCTAGTGTGGTACGGCCTCGAGTTTGTTCTGGGCACTTGCAGCGGTGGTCTCGGGTCCGCCAGCAAGGTTTGTTATCACGCCTGGGCAGGAGATCATGAGTGAAAGCGCGTGAGTTGATCGAAAGAGCGATCTTGGAGCCAGACACGTTGGCTGTTTTACGCCAAGCCTTCGACCAGGCATGGGAAGCCATCAAGGATCGTTACTCTTCCGAACTGGATATTGCCCATGTGAGGTTGCAACTTGCACGTTCGGCGTTAGCGCTGGCGGCTCAGCATCCGAACGATGTCGAGGCTCTCACGCGCGCGCTCCTTGCGCACATGGGAGAGCATTACGGAGAGGACTCGGACCAGCCAGTCCCAACCTAAAGTATTTCGGCGAGAGGGCTTTCATTGGAGATTGGAGAGCACACGCTCTCGCACAATATCGGATGCTCGGCATAAAAGAGGCGACGACTCAGCAGTCAGTTGTCGAGCCTCGAAGCAGTGACCCGAATGAGTTGGCGCGGGTTCCTAATTTTTAATGGTGTGCCGTACAGAGGCTTAATTTCACGCACTGATCCCAGTGGCGACGGCCGTTCGCTAGATCAGCATTCGGAACCTCGAGATGAATTTCGGAGTTTCATCCGCACAAGCTGATTTACAGGAGGCACACATGCGCTTCACATCGTCGATTTGCGCGTCGGCACTGATGATTGCACTCGGCGCGGGGCCGGGCTTTGCCCAAGGGACAAGCGGTGCTCCAGGAACGCCGGGATCTTCTCCCGCACCGACTCAGCAGGCTAAGCCGCCGCCGAAGCCGGTGGATGGTCTCATTATGATGCAAAGTGATAATACAGTCCTTGCGAGCTCATTGATCGGCACGCGCGTGACTGGAGCCGACGGTGATGGCACCGCGGAGATTTCGGATGTCATTATCAAGACGGATGGTTCCATTGACGGCGTCGTTGTTAGTGTTGGCGGATTCCTCGGCCTCGGTGCGCATTCGGTCGCTGTAAAATGGGATAAAATACAGCTTCAGGAGCAGCCCGACGGACAGACGAAACTCAGTCTGAATGCATCGCGCGATGATCTCAAAGCGGCCGAAAAGTTTAAGTCCAAGGCAGACGTTGTCGCTGAGCGCGAGGCTGAGAAGCGTCGCAGCGAGCAGCCGCAGCGAGCGCCGGGTTCACCGGCCGTACCGACCACGAAGTAAAGTCGGGTGATGGCTAATCAGGCTTAAGCAACGCACATTGCAACCTCGGCGCTTAGCGCCGAGGTTAGCTGTAGTGGTTGATAAGAGACGCCTCGTCGATCTGATGGTGTGTTTTCGTTGTTATTGGAGCTGTGGTTGCAAAGCGAAGGCGGGCAGTGAATATGGCATCTTGCTTTGACGATAAGATGCTTCCGCGGCGTTTGCCGCCTATATCAGCCGTCATCAAGCGCCAATAGAAGAATTGTGAGCTTGACCCTTGCGAGGTGTGATCGCCTGTTGGGTGGACCACCAGGGGTGCATTTCAAAACGTCATCCCTGAGGCGCACCAGGAGGCGGCACGGTGATCTTTTCGGTAGGTACCTGCCGGACAGATATCGATTGTCGGCTATCGTAGATTGCCCATCCCAGAATGCCCGCAATAACGAGAATAAGAACGATTATAGTCATAGCGCTGCCGCGAGTACCGCTGCGCTGACTACGTCTTGGGCTTAACACGGGCAATCTCCCTGACCGATCCTGGTGCGCGGGTTTTATTTTGGATTCGGTAATGTATTCGAAGGTGTGGATGCAGGCGCGCGAGGCACGGGAGTAATAGGTGTCAAGGTGTCCACCCGCGTAGTGCCCTTGTCCCTACTACTTCCTGCCCCCATGAAAAACATCAACCCCAGTAGGATCAGTACACCCAGAGCAAGCACGATACCAATGGAAGACGGGCCACCCGCCCCTATACCTCGGTATAAAGACGGGCGTTTCGTTCCGCGAGCATGATCATCGTAATAGGCCATGGGTTAACTCCATTTGCGGCTCCACTGGAAAACGAGTGGTGTGCAAGTGGGTTCCGCCGCCTTAATTGGTGTCCGCGAAGGACCAATCGTAAAGCGGTATTGCCGTGGCTCGCTGGACGCAGGTCAAACCGTAGCACGGTAAATACCGCGCCCGGCTACCTCAATGCCCGACCAGCTCGCTTTTTTAGCGTTCGCGCGCTTCGGCAGCCAGACGCCGATAATCTTCTCGTATGTCGTCGATCGATTTAATGTCGAGTTCTTCCAGATCAAGCAGCTTATTGTTGGCGTGCTCGATCGCGCGTATCAACTCGTCGAGCTTGACTTGAATGGCTTCGCTATCGCGGTTTTGAGAGTTCTGTATCACGAATACCATGAGGAACGTGATGATCGTTGTCGATGTATTGATCACAAGTTGCCAGGTGTCGCTATAGCCGAACACCGGCCCTGAAGCGGCCCATAGAACAATCAGCGCAAGAGCCGCCGTAAACATCATTGGACGGCCGGCCCAGTCGGCCGCTTTCCGGGCGAAAATCGAGAACCAAGACGCACGGGCTCCCGCTCCAATATGCCTCGACATGTTGTTCTCCTTCGCGAGGTGCTGGTAGCCTAGCTGATGATCAGATCAACGTGCATTAACCCCGCTAGCGGCGGTTTGTGCCGCCGGCTTACGATCATTCGAAGAAAAAGTGGGGCTCGCGCTTTTAGGGGAGGCTTTGGCCGGCCTCGCAATCTCCCAACTGGCGAACATGGATGCCAGCGGTCGGCTGCTGTTGAATGAGATTCTGAGCAGAGATAAACGGGTAGCGCGAGGCGGTGCCACAATGCCCGTCGGTGCGCCGGGCGCTGAAACTTTGTCTGAGCCTATCGCGGCGGATGTCAGCGCCAGTTCTCACGGGCGCAGGCCCAGTGGGAATATTCCAGTATAACTCGCTGATGCCGGTGGTTGGTCACCGGCATCAGCGAACTTATCGCGTTCTCGTGTGTCGCGTGATCGATGCCCTTCCGAGCCAAGAGATCACTTCTGCTGACGGTTTTTCGCCCACTCCACATACTTCTTGGATTTTGCGTGGAGGTCGTCAAAATACTTTTGGTAATCGGCACCCTTCATGATCTTCACTGCGAGGCCCACCTCATCCATTTTCTTCTGGTGCTCGGGATCCTTCATGGCCTTCTCGAATGTGTCGGCCAACTTGGCCACGACATCGGGTTTCATACCTTTCGGCCCGGCGATGCCGCGCGTGGAGGACGAGACGACTTCGTTGTAGCCGAGTTCCTTGAAGGTCGGGACATCCGGCAGAAACTTCGACCGCTCGGTATCCAGCACGGCGAGCACTCGAACCTGACCTGCCTGCGCCTGCTTAACAATCGAGCCGACATTGTCGAAAGACACATCAATGTTGCCGCCGAGCGTCTCCTTCATCTGCGCCGCACTGCCAAGCAAGTGCACAAGACGGAACTTAATGTCCGGCACCGCCTCTTCGACCATAAGAATCGCAAGATGATCGTCGGAAAGAATGCCGGTTGTTGACGCCTTCAGCTCGCCGGGTTTGGCTTTGGCCGCGTCCAGAACATCCTTCAAAGTCTTGAACGGGCTCGAAGCCGCTACCCAGATCACGCCGGGATCAAGAACGTGGTTGATGATCGGCGTGAAGCTTTCGTTGGTGTAGAGCGCTTGGCGTTGCGGATCGAGGTAGGTCGTGTTGGTGCCCGGCAGAATAACGAACCCGACGTTGTAGCCGTCCGGCTTCTGACGAACGAGATCGGTCCAGCCGACCTGACCGCCTGCTCCGGCCTTGTTCACGACGACGATGGGTTGGCCGATGAGCTTTTCCGCGATGCTGGCCACGATCCGTGCGCCGACGTCTGTCGAACCGCCGGCCGGAGAAGCAACCATGAGGTTGATAGCGCGGTCTGGAAAACTCTGCGCCATTGCGGCGCTGACACCCAGTGTCAGTCCTACGGCTGCGCCGAGGATCGTCCTGATCATAGTGGAATGCCTCTTTGGTTGGAACGTGGGAAGAACTGCTGAACGGCAAGGGTCTTGCTGAGTGGCGTAAGCTGTCAAGCACTGGATAGACCGGGACGTCAGCATCCCCATCCGACGGTAGTCGGCTCTGACGGCCTCAGACCGAACCCTTGCCCCTACTCTTGCTCAAAAATGGTGTGCATGTCCCCGTGCCGCCACTCGCGCCGCCGCAGAATAATCTGCGAGACGGCCCAATGAGCCGAGCATGTGCTTCGTAGCAGCGAGCTCTCGGATCAGCAATCCGGCATGGCGCTTCATTGCACTCGGCGTCTCACGCCATAACGGTCTGGTGCCGTGATTATGGCTTCGTGAAATTGGCAATAATGATATTGTTTTGCCGAAAATAGATATAAATATATTTATGTCTTATTAGTTATGTTATATTCGTGGGTTTGATCTTTTTGGCGACTGCCGAATTCGACAGGTGAGCAAAATTTATCTGCCACCTAATCTCAAGTCATCGATCATCGGCGGATGAATGAAACATATATCCGCTTGAAGGAGGTTATTATGAAGTGGGATTGTGAGGAAAAGCCCGATAACTGCGAACCTCCGCCGCCTCCGCCTGAAGATTGCGAGTGCCCGCCACCTCCGCCTCCGCCGGAGGATTGTGAGTGTCCGCCGCCACCGCTGCCCGAGGACTGTGATCCAGATCCGCCTAGCTGCCCCCCACCTCAAGAGGAGTGTGAACCCGTGACAAACAATTGCAATGACGACTGCCCGACATCCGACCACAGCTCGAGCATCAACATCATCGACAATATTCTAAACCATAACTCGATCCTTTCCGGTGATGTCCTCAGCGGAAATATCACCCAGATCGGAGACGTGCTCAGCCCCGACCTCAATGTCGGAGATATTACCCTTATTGGCGGTGATGCCAACGTCCTCTCCGGCACGATCGCCCCTATGGTCATGGCTCCGCTGGACGCGGACATCCTCAGCGATCTCGTCTCCGTAGGGGATGTCAGCGACTCACTGAACATCGGTAATATGTCAGCTCTGACGAGTGTCACCGATGTCCTGAATATTAGCGACGTAGTCGATGCGCCGCTGAATGTGGTCGGCAACACGATCCTGCAGGATGTCCTTGACGCGAGCATCGGGAACCAACTCGTGCAAGTGCTCGCAGATGGTGACTTCGGTGACATCAACGGGTTGCTCTCCGGCAACCACGGTAGCGCATTGCTCGGAGCAGATGTCGGAAACGCGATCGCATCGCTATCAGCATTCGATCTGTCTGATCTGACCGCCAACGCTTTCGATGCCGATCTCAGCAATGTCGGAGCTGCGATCAGCTCGATCGATGTATCCAGTTTCGTCCATGGAACCGTGGATGCACTCGTCGCCGAAGCAAACCTGTTCAATATCGATATTCCAACTTTCGACTTGGGCCATCATGGCTGAAGCGCGAAACCGACAGGATGAGTGAATCACTCATCCTGTTAATCTGGAATTAATGACCTGCCTACGCCGTGGATTTAAAAGAAATCCAAAGTTATTAATAATATACATCGGTTGAGGATGAAATGATTGATTTAAACGCTGTGGATTTTGTGGCTGACGGAAGGATCGACGGGCTTAGGGAAGAGCAGAACCCCACGATTGTACGCCACGACCGTGAACGTAGCCTCTGGAGTTTTTTGACCTGGTCTTTTCTCCTGGCCCAGATCACCGCAGCCGAGGGCTTCTTTGGCGGAGCGGCGTATGCACAGAATCATGACCTCGCGCTCAACGATACGAGCGCGAAGGATGCCGAATCGCCAGCGCACGACCAGTTGGGAAGCGATGCCGCGATCAACTCCGAGGCCGAATCGTCGACGGCTGCCAGCGAGAGCCACGCTGCTGAGCTTGCAGCAACGCACAGCGTTCCACTGTCTCTCGCATCGATCATCGCGGGTGGCGCTGCGATACACTCAGACGTGGAGGCCGCAGTCTCTTTGACCGGAGGATACGGCGGCGGTGCGCAATCCGGCGATCAGGTCGCTGCCAGCTCTGCGGACCTCGGCTCGAGTGCTGCAGACCTTTTCGACCCGGGCGGGAATAATGGCGGGAGCGATTGGGCGGCTGACGGCGATATCATTGATCAGATTCCGTATCTCCCGATCGGGCCGAAGGTGGCTATCGATCTCGATATCGACGTCGGGAGTGGAGTTGGTCTCGGGCTCGACCTTGGTCTCGGAAGTGGCCTCGACGTCGATCTTGGCCTCGGTCTTGAATCCGGGCTCGACCTCGACCTCGCGCTTAGTCTCGACCTCAACGAGTTGATCGGCGACGTCGGCTCCACGTTGCAGAGCACTGTGGAAGGCACCCTCGGCCTTGTGAAGCAAACGATGCCTGCGCCGCTCGCGAACTTGGTCGATGATGCGGAGACACTCACCTCATCGGTTACGTCTCCTGTTCTGGAAACGGTGGACTCATTTGGGGCCTCGGTTGTCGATCTGCTGGATGATACCTCCCTACTGCCGGGCACCAGCGGAGTCGTCGCTGGTGGGTTTGGGCTTCTCGACGGAGTGGTCGGCAGTGGCGCCTTGCCGATCCTCACGGGTTCTGATGGTGCATCCGGAGGTCCCGCCCTGACGCTTGGCTACAGCACCTATCGCATTGAGTTGCAGGCGTCCGCAGACGCACATATCGGCGAGGTTGTCGAGGCTGGCCCGACTGGAATCTTCGGTGGGGTGGTCTCATTTCTGGAAGGTGGGCACGACGATAGCAGCGGATCAACGCACACCGTCCTTCTGACGCAAACAATCCTCGACGATGTTACGGCGACGCCGCTTATCACCGACCTGGTTTGGCATTCTTGAGGAGCGGTGGGCGTCATGAGGGAATTTCGAGGAATCGACACGATCGACCAGTTGGCGCCGGCCGGTACAAACGTGCTGCCACCGGTCCGCCCGATGTTATCCGATGTCGATAGCGCGGATTCTCTGGAGCCAATGTCTCCGCGGTCGAAGCCGTTGCCTAGCCCAACAAGTCGACCGACGCTCGCTTCCGGAACCGCTGCGACACGCGAAGCAGAAGACGTCCCGCAGACCGGCGTTCCTGGTCGGCGACGGCGCGATCCTATGGCGGAATGGCGGGTGGCCGTGGGGCGCACGGTCATGGTGGTGGTTGCCTTCTCGGTTTTCGTCAATGTTCTGATGCTGACGCTCCCGATCTATCTCTTTCAGATTTCCGACCGTGTTCTTACCAGCAAGAGCATGGACACGCTGCTGATGCTGTCGATCCTGGCGATCGGTCTGATTGGTATTCTCTCCGTGCTCGATATCTTGCGGCGTATCGTGGTTGGGCGCCTTTCGATGCAGACGGAAGCCATACTCGGTGGCGCCGTGCTCGGAAGTATCGTCAATAGCGCTCCAACGGGCGTCGGAGGTGATACGCAGCCCCTGCGCAGCCTGCATCAGTTGCGCACGTTCATCTCCAGTCCGACGATGCTGCTGCTGTTCGATGCCCCGCTGGCACCAATATATTTCGCGGTCATTTTCCTGATCAACCCGGTGCTGGGCTGGCTCGTTCTTGCCGCTGGCGTCGCGCTTTCTGTTATCGCAATTGTAAACCAGACGCTGACCGTGAAGCCGCTATCGAAGGCGAGCTCGCATTCTGTCATGGCGGATTCTCACGGCGACGCGATCGCGAGGAATGCCCAGGTCATCAATGCCATGGGCATGTTCAATGAGAGCCTCAAGCACTGGGGCAGCGAGCAAGCACGCGCGATGCGCCATCAGTTGGAAGGGCAAGAGCGCAATGTCTTCATCAGCGGCAGTTCGAAATTTATTCGCCTGATTGCCCAAATCGCAATCCTGGGGACTGGTGCTTATCTTGCGCTCAATGGCCAACTCACGGGCGGCATGATGATCGCCGCGTCGATTATTGCTGGCCGCGCGCTACAGCCGCTCGAAGGCATGATCGAGGGGTGGCGCCAGGTGATGCAGGCGCGCCAAGCCTACGCGAACGTCAGGCAGGCGGTTGCCACCGTGCAATCTCACACTGACCGGCTGATCCTTCCGCGGCCGGAGGGGCATGTCTCTGCCGACCGCCTGCTTTTTCTCCCACTTGGCAGCAAGGAGCCCATTCTCAACGGCATTTCGTTCAGCATCGAGCCGGGTGAGCTGGTTGCTGTGGTCGGCCATTCAGGATCGGGCAAATCTACGCTCGCCAAGATGCTCGTCGGCTGCCTGTATCCGACGGCGGGAAAAGTCCGTCTCGATGAAACCGAGTTGCGCAACTGGGACCGCGAACAGTTCGGGCGGAGCGTTGGTTATCTCCCGCAAGAGGTCGAGCTGTTCCCCGGCACCATCAAGGATAACGTGTGCCGAATGCGCACGGATCTCGCCGACGAGGATGTGGTAGCCGCGGCGCGGATTGCCGGCGTCCATGAGATGATCAGTCATTTGCCAAGTGGCTACGAGACCCAACTCGACCGGAACGGTTCGCCGCTATCGGGCGGCCAGAAACAGCGCATCGCGCTCGCTCGTGCGTTCTTCGGCCGTCCCTCGCTCGTCGTGCTGGACGAGCCCAACTCGAACCTCGATGCGTCGGGGGAACAAGCACTCGCTGCAACACTGAAGCGAGCGAAATCGGAGAAAGTAACGGTTGTCGTCATTACGCAGCGACCGGCGCTACTCAATATCGTCGACAAGGTTTTGGTGCTGCGGTCCGGCCGAGCCGAAGCTTACGGTGAACCGAATGATGTTCTGCGCCGCCTCGTCGGCGATCGTGATGGAGCAGGCGACACCCGCTCAAATCGGGGTGCGGCCGCATCGGACGGAGGCACCAATGGGCGTGCTGCCATTGCATAAGAGGTGAGAGGGCGAACACTCATTCAGCCTAGGATCTCGGGAGCGAGCGCATGTTTCTGACTTCGCCTGAACATGAGACGTGGCATGCCGACGTGCCGAAGAGCAGCCGCAAGGCGACCGCCGCCGGTGTCGCGCTGCTGGCGATCTGCAGTATGGGGTTCGGCTCATGGGCAGCGGTTGCACCATTGGAGGGTGCCGTCGTTGCGTCGGGGCGGTTCGTTGCTACAGGTCAAAACAAGCAGCTTCAGCATCTCGAAGGTGGCATCATTTCCGAAATCCTGGTGTCCGAAGGTGAGATTGTAGAAGCGGGCCAGACTCTGGTTCGACTCGACGCAACTGATGTTGGGGCGAAGGCGCGTCGCCTCGAAATCCGTGCTCTCCGTCTTGCAATATCGCGGGCGCGCCTCGAAGCGGAGATTGCCGGACGCGATACGTTTGCGATCCCCGCCTCCCGGAAAACGGCTCTTCAATCTCCGGAGATTGAGGGCATTCTCGAACGCCAGAAGGTCGAGCTTATTGCAGGCCGCAAGCGGCTCATAGCCGAGGAGGACGTGCTCAAGAAGGAGATTGCGGGCCTCACGCAAAGCATCCTCGGATACGAGCGCCAAGCGGAGGCGACACAAGAACGGCTGACTTATTTCCAAGAGGAACTGACAGCCAAGCAATCGTTGTTTGATCGGGCGCTCGTGCGTCGTTCCGATCTCCTGCAACTCAAGCGGGCGGAAGCGAGCTTGCACGGCGAAATCGGACAGGTGCGTAGCCGAATTGCAGATTCGCGGGAGCGCATTGCGCGAGCCGAAAAGCAGATCGTCACCCTCCATTCAACGGCGCATCAGAATGCGATCGAGAAATTGAGAAGCGTCGAGACCGATCTCGATGACGTCGAGGAACAGCTTCGCGCTGCTCGCACGGCGTTGCAAAGGATCGAGATAACGGCCCCTGTCAAGGGCGCTATCGTGAAGATCAACCGACACACAGATGGAGCCGTTGTTGCGCCCGGCGAAGTCGTGCTGGAGCTTTTGCCACTCGACGCCGGGCTGGTCATCGAAGCGCGGATCAGCCCAACAGAGATCGCTCAGGTCCAAGTTGGCCAGGCGGCCAATATCCGTCTCTCGGCACTCAATCGAAGGTCAACTCCAATTGTTTCTGGGAAGGTAACCTATCTTTCGGCAGACACCATTCGTGAGGGCGGGTCGCCTGCACGCGGTGGCGAGGGCAGCGGCCGAGAATCGTTCGTCGTGCGGGTTCAGCTCGACAACAGCTATCGCGAACTGATCGGCCACGATTTCCGACCAACGCCGGGCATGCCGGCGGACGTCTATATCAAGACCGAGGCCCGCACATTTTTCGAATACTTGATGCGCCCCGTGTTCGATAGCTTCTCGCGCGCATTTCGAGAGGCTTGATCCGAATGCTAGCGTGGATGGGAGACGGGCTGGGGGCAGTAAGGCAGGACAGCATTTTTCCTGCGCTTCCACTGTGCAGAGGCCGGGTTATCCGGCTCAATTGTTGAGCGAGGGTGTCGATTATGCTGCAGGCCGTTTTCGAACAAGCGACCGAAACGAGTATCGACGCCACCGGTAGGAACGACGGCGTCGCATTTCTGAAGGCGACGGCGTCTCTATATGATCTGCTTGCAATCGATTATTTGAGTCTCGATCTGCCGGTCATCCGCAAAAGTGAGACTATTTTGCGCCACAGCCTGCATGGTATCGGGGAGATCAGACAGAAGATCTCATCTACGGTCGCAGACTCTGGTCGCATCTCCAATATGGGCCTGCTCGCTGACTGTGCCGTCGATTGGCGCCTTTCTCCTAATCTCGAGGGGGCATTGGAGGATGTAGCCGCAGCGGCCGATTATCCGACAACCGAGGTCAATGCGCTTACGATTCAGATTGCGACAGTCCGTGGTGAAACGGCGTTGTTCGGCATTGTTGCTGCCAAGTGTGGTGCGGCGTGGGAAAATATAAAATCTTTTGCGGAGCGGGATCTTCGCATTCTCATGACGTATTATCACAGCCACATGTTGCGCCTGAGCGGAGCCAGTGTCGAAACCGATATGATCGTGTCGGCTCGTGAGCTCGATTGCCTGAAATGGACGGCTGCGGGAAAGACTGCATGGGAAGCGAGTCGTATCCTGGGCATCAGCGAACGGACAGTGCGCTTCCATCTCAACAGCGCGCGAGAGAAGCTGAATTGCGCGAACACGACACAAGCTGTTGCGAAAGCTGTCGCGGAGAATTGGATCTCGATCTAAGCACAAATTAATTGTGGCATGCTGCCTGCAGTCGTCGTGAGGGCGTGATCGCGCGGAATTGCTGATCGGGCTATGCGCAAATGATGTTGCAGCTTCTATGTCGATGGATCGAGCACGAGGGAGACTTGTAGGCCGGCGGTTGCGCGAAGGACCTGCAAGGACACCGCGCCGCCATCCTGGCGGACGGCAAAGTCGGCGGTCGCGTCTCCGATAGATAGATTTCGGATCGTGATATCGCCCACGAAAGCAGGAACGGTGGGATTGATGAGTCCAATTCTTCGTGCACCGTGATCGAATTCCAGGCCCAACATGGCCTGTAGCACGGCGAATGGCGCTCCGCTCGCCCACGCCTGGGGCGAGCACGCCGATGGATAGACGGTAGGGCCGCGGCCCGCCCGGCGACGAAATCCGCAGAAGAGCTCTGGCAAGCGCCGATCGTCCATGTACGTTGTTGCCCGCACCAAACCTTCCAGTACGAGACCGATACCGCCTTTTTGTCCGTATCGACCTAGCCCCTGGGCGATCAACGCATTGTCATGCGGCCAGACGGAGCCGTTGTGGTACGACATCGGATTGTAGCGAGCCTCGCCCCGCGCGACTGTCCGGATGCCCCAGCCTGAATAGAAGTCAGGATCGAACAGTCCAGCGGCGACGCGATGTCCGCGATCAGGGTGGGCAATGCCAGTGAACAGAACTTGGCCGGCATTGCTTGTGCGCACCTTGCAAGGCGCCTTGGCGCCGTCTAATGCCAGCGCATACGTACCGATATCCTCGCACCAGAAGGCGTCCTCGAAGCGCTCGCGCAATTTGTCCGCTTGAGTGTCAAGCTCCGCAGCGCGATCGGTGGCGCCAAGCGCTCGTGCACAAGACGCGGCAAGTCTCTTGGCGGCGTAAACGTAACCTTGCACTTCCACGAGCGCGATAGGCCCCTCAGCCAGCCTACCATCGGCGTGGAAAATCGAATCGTGAGAATCTTTCCATCCTTGGTTGGCTAGGCCGGTCGATACGGCGCGCATATACTCCACGAAACCGTCGCCGTCGGGATCGCCGGGCCCATCGATCCACGCGAGTGCACGCTCGATTGCCGGCCAAAGCTCGCGAATAAGAGCATAGTCACCAGTTCGTGCGGCATAGCATCCCGCCAGCACGACGAACAGGGGCGTGGCATCGACACTGCCGTAGTAGAGTTCAAACGGAACTTCGCGAAGAGCCGCCATCTCTCCGCCGCGCATCTCGTGCAGAATCTTTCCGGGGTTGGCATCGTTTATCGGGTCGTTCATTGTCGCCTGATAGCGGGCCAGGTGGCGCAGGACGCCAGCGGCAACATCCGGATCCATCCAGAGCATCTGTAGCGCCGTGATGATGCCGTCACGCCCGAAAGTCGTCGAGTACCAGGGGATGCCAGCATACGGGTACCGGCCTTCCGGCGTGATTGTTACCAGCATCGAAAGATCGGCCATCGCGCGGCACAGGATTTCGTTTACCACCTCGTTCGACGTCTCCACGGTCGTGATGCCGCGCGTCGATTGCTGGCGCTCGCGGCGCAAGCCGACAAGCCCCTTGAAGAAGGGCTGGATGGACTCCGGCAAGATATGGCCGCTGGAAGCCGCGACGAATATTGTGCGTCGGGCTCCGGGGGCAAGCCGCACGGAATATGTGGCTGCGCTGTCCAACAGTAAATCAGGCGCAGGCTCGAAACTCAGTCCGGTTTGCCGCAAGGTGTCGTCCAGGCCCATATACGACAGCGCGACCGTGGTTTTGCCGAGAATCTCCCGCCACGTCCTTCCACGGCGATCCCGGCTGATGCCGCGTACTTCGAAAATATCGGCGAAATCGCTGGCGAAAGTGAGCGACAGGCTGAATTCCACCGGCTCCGAACCATGGTTGGTCAGAATAATGCGCTCTCGCAGTGAGCCCGCGAAAAGATACATCGTCCGGCCGATGTGCACGGTGTTCTTGAGGAGAACGATCTCGTCATCGACGAAGATGTCCGGGTTCGTGAGATCGACATAATAGTTGAGATTGTCGTCTTTGATGGCCGAGCCAAGCAGGAGCGGTTGAGTGCCGTCGATCAAAAGCTCGAGGTGGGAGAGGTAGCGGGTGTCGGAATGGAAGAGACCGTCGTTGCCTCCGCTAGCCGCACCGATATCGCCGTGGCTGTCGAAAACGGCGAAAGTATCGTTGTGCTTGAGCGTTCTCTGCGGTCGTGCCGGTAGATTGGTGGCCGGAATGTAGAATGGCGTCTCAACGGGGGCCGGACTGCCGTTGGGGTTGTTTGCCGTCTCATTCACGCTGACATGCTCCCCATACCAGTTTGTTGTTGTGTAACACCGGTTACCCCTGCTTTTCGCGATCTCACCCACGTTCGCGATAGCGCTCGTGGGTGTTCGTCATCCTATGTGACGGCAGTATTCAATGCATCGCTTCGCCAGACTCGATCGTGGCTGTCGGCAGCGAAGCTCTCTGGACCGGGGTGTCTTCAGCGTCGATCAGTCTTTGATAGATCTTGACATAGTCCCGGGCCATTCGGTCGGCTGTGAACCGCTGCTCGAAGCGACGCCGCACTCTGCCCCGATCGAGCGCCAAAACGCGTCCTATTTTACAGACTGCTTCCGCGGTGCTGTCCACGATCTCGCCGGTGACACCTGCGTCGATGACTTCAGGAACAGAACCATTGCGGAAAGCGAGGACCGGCGTCCCGCAGGCCATCGCTTCAATCATGACCAGGCCGAATGGCTCAGGCCAATCGATCGGGAAGATCAACGCGCGAGCATCGCCCAGGAATTTGATCTTCCGGCGCTCGTCGATTTCACCGATGTATTCGATGCCCGGCTGATCGAGCAGGGGCTTGATCTGCTCGTTGAAGTACGCTTCGTCGACGTGATCGATCTTTGCGGCGATCTTGAGCGGTAGGCCAACGGCGCGCGCGATTTCGATGGCGCGGTCGACGCGCTTCTCCGGCGAGATGCGGCCGAGAAATGCAAGATAACCGCCGCGTCCGTGCCGGGTCGGCTTCAGGAGATCGGCTGGAAGTCCATGGTAGACTGTTCCGGCGAAATTGGCATCCGGGATTGGGAGCCGCTGGGCGTTGGAAATGGAGACGAGTGGCATGTCGGGAAAGCCGATGTAAAGCTGCTGCAGGTCCGCAAGATCCTGGCGGCCGTGTAATGTGGTCACAGTCCGGTGCTGCGGCTCATGAAAAATAGGAAAATGGAATTGGTCGATATGGAAGTGGAGCACGTCGAACTGCGACGCTGCCTTGCGCACCTTATCGAGCATCAGCATGTAATAGGGAATAGGATCGCGGACTGCGGAATTAAGTCGGAGCGCTTGTGTACTGCATGGGATGAGTTTCGCGGTGGTGATGGATTGGCCGCTCGCGAAAAGTGTGACGTCGTGGCCTTGAGCCACAAGAGCTTCGGTGAGGTAGCTCGCTATTCTTTCCGTGCCGCCGTAAAAGCGCGGGGGCACGCTCTCCATCAAGGGAGCGATCTGAGCGATTTTCATTTTGGGTCCACTGTCATGGTCCGCCGACCCGGACACGCGCAACTATCGTCGGTCACTTGCGGCGCGCGTTTGCAAACCTCCTTGCGGTTTGTCTCACGCCTTAGCGCCGGAGCCTCAACGCGCGCCTGGGCCTAATGTTCCGCTTCGTGGGTGCGACGTCTCACCGGGTCCATCCTGAGTGTGAAGGCCCGGCTATAATTCCTGGGGAATCATGCGCTGTTGGGCTGGCAAAGAGAGCCCTACGGCAATCGATTCGCACGATCTGAGTCGTCAGCCTGAATCTTGCGCGTGCAATGGGACAGGCGCATTCGGGATCCATCTTCGTCATCATTGCCGGACTGATAGAGCGGCTGTCGCTTATACCGATCTTGAGGTCTCAATGATTCGGCATTGAGAGATGGTACTTATTATCTTGGTCGCTTATCTTGTCCGCCAAGACTGGTTTTTCATGCGGGGATTGGAGTACGCTTTGCGTTGTTGCGGTACATCTGCAACACCTGATCGTCGATTGGGAATTCAATCTCGACCTATGATTGTATACAATTGCATCGTGGTTTAGCCCTCGACCGAGGTAGTTATTCGGGGGAAGCGATGCGAGGCCTTACAATAACCCTGTCCGCCGGAATGGTGCTCTCTGGCGTTAGTGCAACTCTAGCCCAACAAGCGGCCCCGCCGGTAACGCTGCCACCCATTTCAGTAGAGGGGCAGAAAGCTGCACCTCCTGCTCCGGCCAAAGCAAAGAGAGCAACGCAGAAACGCTCTGGGCGGGCTCAGGGTCCTCGTACTCGCGCGGCCGCAGCACCAGCGCCGGCGCCAGTGACGCAGCCGGCTCCGCCCCAGCCGGCACCCCCTGAAAACGGACGCGGCGGCGAGACCGCGCTTGGTCCTGTTGACGGATATGTTGCGACACGCAGCGCGACTGGCAGCAAGACCGATACGCCGTTGGTCGAGGTCCCGCGCACCGTCAACGTCGTTACCAGGGATCAGATCGCGACCCAGCAACCGCAATCGATTCGCGACGTCCTCAATTATACGCCAGGAATTCAGGTCCAGAGCGGTGGCGGATCGATCCTCGACAACATTGCGGTGAGGGGCTTTACCGCGCCGATCTTCCTCGATGGTCTTCTGCTTCCCACAGATACAGGCATCGGATTTGCGCGTATCCGCCTTGAGCCGTACGGGCTGGAGCGCCTCGAGATCCTCAAGGGGCCCTCATCTGCGCTCTTCGGCCAGTCGCCGCCGGGCGGTCTCATCAACGCGGTCAGCAAACGTCCGCAGAACGTGCCGCATAACGAGGCCTTTGTTCAGGCTGGGACCAATAACCAACGGGCTGCAGGCTTCGATCTCACAGGTCCAGCCACGTCCGCGGGCGATGTGTTCTACCGTCTCGTCGGTATCGTGCGTGATGCGGATTTCGACTTCGATTTCGCCGACCGGGAACGCTATTATCTGGCGCCGAGCTTCACGTGGCGACCCTCCAATGACACGAGCATAACGGTGCTCGCCAGTATCCAGAGGGACAGTGGATTCGGTCCCTTCCAATTCGTGCCGCTGTCATTAACGAACAACTCCGCTCCGTTCGGCCGTATCTCACGGAAGACCTATCTCGGCGAACCTGACGTCGACACCTATAAAGAGGATCAGTGGCAGGTCGGGTACTCTTTTGAACATCGCTTCAATCATGCCTTTCAGTTCCGTCAGAACCTCCGCTATTCCGAGACGGATCAGGATATCCTTGCAATGCGGGCCGCTGGCGTGCAGGTCGATGGGCGCACGATCACCCGGAGTGCCAATGCCGTACGCGCGAGTGCCGAAGGGCTCGCTGTCGACAACCAGTTGCAGGCAGACTTCTACACGGGGCCACTGAAACACCGCGTGCTGAGCGGGCTCGATTACCAACACGTGACAAGCTCGTCAGGTTTCTGGGTGCGCTCCGGCGTTCCGTCGATCGATGCTTACAGACCAGTTTATGGAAGCCCGATCTTGAGCCCGTTCACCACCAATCCCTTTGTTCTAAGCAACAGCACGCTGGAGCAAACAGGATTGTACTTGCAGGATCAGATCAAGCTCGGCGGTTTCATTGCGACATTGGGTATTCGCCACGATTGGGCGACAACCGACCTCGATGATTTACGAGTCAACGCCACGGTCCCTCAGCAGCGGATCGATGACGAGGCAACGACCGGGTCGGCTGGCCTCTCATATCTGTTCAGCAACGGCTTCGCGCCCTATGTCTCGTATTCGACGTCGTTCCTTCCGGCGACAGGCTCTTCTCTGATTAACGCGACAACGCAACAACCGTTGGAGCCGACGACGGGTGAAGGCTACGAAGCCGGATTCAAGTATCAGCCGCCCGGTACCAAGATCGTATTTTCGGCGGCCGTGTATCAGATCACGCAACAAAACGTCACGACCACAGATGTTGCAACGGGAGCTGTCTCGCAGACTGGTGAAGTTCGGATGCGTGGTTTCGAGGCGGAAGGAAAGGCCAGCCTGACTAGGAATATCGATGTCATGGCCGGTTATGGCTACATCGAGCCGATCATCACGGCCACGTCTCCTGCCTCGAACATCGGCAATGATTTCCAGCAGATTTCTCGCCACACCGCCTCTGCCTGGGGGATGTACACCTGGCACACGGGGCATCTGGCCGGCTTCGGTGTCGGAGCAGGCGTGCGTTACGTCGGCTCGCAATTTGCGGAGGCCGCCAATACGAACAAAGTGGCGCAGCAACACTGGTCGATGCCGTGATGACCTACGATCTGAAATACGCGATGCCGAACCTGAAGGGCGCGAAGCTGCAGCTCAATGTCAACAATCTGTTTGACGAGTATTATGTTGCGACATGCCAAGGGGCGGCGTTCTGCCAGCTTGGGGCCGCCCGCTCGGTTCTCGCGACATTCAAGTACGAATGGTGAAGGTCAGCGACGGCTCTTCAGCCAGTATATAACGCCGGTCACAAACAATGCCGGCAGCAACATCCCGGCCAGGAACAGAAGCGCCTGGCCGATGATGCCCAGCAGGAGATTAGCGTGCACGGGCCACATCCACCCCTTCACCAACTCCCCTGTTGTCATTTCCTCGACTGCGGACACGTGCAGAACCCGCGGGCAATAGCGATCGACATAGACTTCCGTGCCCTCAGCGCGTGAGTTGCTGTCCGGCTTGCGGAGTTCCACTTTGATCGCGCCTGATTTGCTCAGCGGCATCCACAAAAGGCGTACAACCTGATCCTCTCGCCCTTTCTTGGCGAGTGTGACGGCATCATCAACGCTTGTTGGATTGGGGCATGCTCCCTCCGCCGACGAAATGACCGTCTTGGAATCGACGTTTCGAATATTCGAGGCGACGCTCACGATCGGATCGACCCAATCCGGTCGTTGAAGGTAGAGGCCGGAGAATAGAGCGATCGCGAGCGGGAGCATGAGCCACACTCCCGGGACGCTGTGCAGATCGTACAGCAGTGCGATGCCTCGCGCGCCGCGTCTGAACCGGAACGCCATAGGCCAACGGCCCGGGCGAGGCCACCAGAGATAGATGCCCGTAAGGACCGACACTAGGCCGACGAGGCCAGAAATCGCAACAATCAGAATCCCGATATCTTCCGCGAGCAGTTCCTTATGGAAGATCACAAGCAGGCCGGCGAGCGTATCCTCAGCATCCACTCGATCGAGAGCGACGCCTTTCACGGGATCCACCGGAATGAGAACGTGGCGTTCGTGCCCGTTCTTTTTCCCGATCGTAAAGATGATGGGAACTCCGGTCGGCATGGGGATGGTACCCGGCCCGTACACAAACTTCAGCGGGGCTAGTTCCGGATACTTCTTCTCTGCGCTGGCAATCCACTCCGACACGGGACGCCATTCGCCGGGGCCTGAGTCATGATAGAGCTGCGGCGCCTGCCATTTCACGAGAGGCTCAGCGAAAACCAGAAGGGCTCCGCTTGCGCCGATCAACGCGAGGAACAGTCCTGCCGACAGCCCGAGCCACAAATGAACCTGGCGCAACACCGTTCGCAAAGTGCTCAGGCGTACGCGTTTGGTGTTTACGGACGTGTCCATGCGATCGTTCCCATGCCCGGCGCGGTATTGCTGATCGCGCCCGGTCGCATGACACGAGCGATGCCGGCTCGGTAGCACACCATTTCATGGGCTACAATTATTGACGATCACGGCCCAGAATTGAGGCTGTTACCGTTTCTGCGGTATCCCAAAACCTCTATTCGGGCAGGATGCGTTCGTGGTTTATGGAGCCGCGTGGGTATAGTGCCGAGTGTAAAGTCGGGTGTTGCCAGCGTGGGGCGTCGATGCCGGCGCCAGGGGACGATATCCGCAGGCGAACTTTAGGTGGAGCGACGAGAAGATGCCGGATCGTGGCCCCCATTGGTCGTCGCGGCTCCCGTTCTATTACGGCTGGGTGATCGTCGGCATTGCCTTCGTGACAATGGCGATTGGTGTCACCGCCCGAACCGCCTTCTCGCTCCTGATGCCTCCACTGATCGACGAGTTTCATTGGGACCGAGGCCTTGCCGCTGGCGCGTTCTCGTTCGGCTTTCTGGTCTCCGCGGTTCTGAGCCCGATCGTCGGCCGCGTGATAGATTTGCGCGGTCCCCGCATTGTGATCATGTGCGGGGTGGTCCTCACGACAGCAGGCCTTTTCCTGGCGCCGTACATTGAGCGGCCATGGCATCTCTACGCTACGCTCGGTGTCCTGGTCGGCGGTGGCGCCAACATGATGACTTACACCGTCCACTCCCAGTTCCTGCCGAACTGGTTCGTTGCGCGGCGGGGGTTGGCGATCAGCATCGCATTCGCCGGAGCGGGCATCGGAGCGATCGTCCTTCTGCCGTGGCTCGAATCAATCATCCTCTTGCATGGCTGGAGGGCTGCCTGCTGGGCCATCGGGCTTTTTGTCTTGTTTGCTGTGGCACCGCCGAATTTGCTGGTGCGCAAGAAGCCTGAAGATGTCGGTCTCCTGCCCGATGGGGTATCAGCGTCACCGGCGGCGGCCGCAAAGCAGCACTCGAACATCGTCGATGCAGACTGGGCGGCAACGGAGTGGACGCTGGCGCGCGCCTCGCGCACGGCCCGCTTCTGGTGGATCGCGATAGGGTACTTCTGTGCCTTAGTCGCGTGGTACGCCGTGCAGGTGCATCAGACGCAGTACCTGACCGAGATCGGTTTCGCGCCGCTCGTCGCGGCATGGGCGCTCGGTGCGGTGAGCGTCATCGGAATACTAGGCCAGGTCATTCTCGGCGGCTTGTCGGACCGTATTGGGCGCGAGTGGATCTGGACGGTGGGGTGTGGAGGCTTCGCCGTTAGCTACGCCGCACTGATCGTCATGGAGCATGCGCCATCAACCGCGTTTCTTTATGCGATGGTCATCTCGCAAGGTTTCTTTGGGTATGCGCTTGCCTCCGTGATGGGCGCGATCGTGGCGGAAATATTCGAGGGTCCGCATTTCGGGTCGATCTTTGGGACGATCACGGTGGCATTGATTGGCGGGGGTGCCGCAGGGCCCTGGTTTGCCGGCGCCATCCATGATGCGACGGGTAGCTATCGCCTTGCCTTTGTCCTGATCATCATCTGTTGCTTCATTTCAGCCGTCGCCATCTGGCTGGCCGCCCCGCGCAAGGTCCGTGTGGTCGCCGGGCAGTTGCCGAGAACGTCTGGCGGATGCAGCGCGGATTGAACGTGCGACCCCACCCGTGTGAAGGGTGGGCTCGAGGCGCCGATACTGGGCGAGGACTGGCGGTCCAACCCCCAAATATAGATAAACTGATATTCTGGTTAGCCCATTTATTGCGCAGACGGTGTGAGACTTGGACGATATGATCGTGCGCAATCCAGGGAGGGGCGGAACCTCGCTCTAACAAAACAATTGAGCATATAGCAGTCCCGTCACGACGAGAGATTTGCGCCCGCCTTATCCCTCGAGAAGTCGAAAGTGAGTGTCTGGGCCGTCTTCGCTATCGCGAGTGTGCTACTCGCGGCCGGCGATCAAACAGGCTATGTGCTCACCTCGAAAACGAGGTCCAACGGCGGATTGTGAAACAGCGCAATCAAACCTCGTTGGCACGGAGTTGCCAGATCGAAACGGAGAAAACGATGAGACGACTACTGCTACCGGCGCTGATCCTGGCCTTCTCGGGCGGTCCTTCGCTCGCGCAAGACCTGACGGGTACGCTCAAGAAAATCAAGGAAACCGGATCCATCACTCTCGGCTTCCGCGAAAGCTCGATCCCTTTCTCCTACCTCGACGATAAGCAGCAGCCTGTCGGTTATGCCATGGACATATGTGCCAAGGCCGTCGACGCCGTTAAGAAAGAGCTCAAACTCGACAAGCTCGAGGTCAAACTTAATCCGGTGACCTCTGCGACACGCATCCCGTTGATGGCAAACGGGACGATCGACCTGGAGTGCGGCTCGACGACCAACAATGCCGAGCGCCAGAAGCAGGTCTCCTACACCTACACGCATTTCCTGACGGCCAGCCGATATGTCACGAAGGTTGCGGCGGGGATTAAGAAGATCGACGATCTGAAGGGCAAGACGGTCATCTCGACGGCGGGCACCACGAACATCAAGCAGGTGAGCGAGGTCAACGCCGCAAAGGGCCTGGGCATGACCGTTCTGCCGGCCAAGGACCACGCCGAGGCGTTCCTCATGGTCGAGACGGATCGCGCCGCTGCTTTTGTCATGGACGACATATTGCTGGCGAGCCTGGTCGCGGGTGCAAAAGATCCGAAAGCCTTCACGATCTCCGAAGACGCATTCTCGCTACCCGAGCCTTACGGCATCATGCTCCGCAAGGACGATCCGGCCTTTAAGAAAGTCGTCGATGCCGCGGTTGGTGCGCTTTACAAAAGCGCCGAAGGCGTCGCGATCTACGAGAAGTGGTTCACCAAACCGATCCCGCCGAAAAGCTTGAACCTGAATGTGCCGATGAGCGCGGCCATGAAGAAGATCTTCGCCAACCCGAGCGACAGCCCGGATCCGACGACCTACTGAGTCACGACAACGAACGCGATCAGTGCCGGCGGTCGACCACCCGTCGGCACTGATCTCGAGGCGCGTCGGGGGAGCCATGAACTACAATTGGAATTGGCAAATATTCTGGGAAGCCTCGCCCGAGGGCACCGGAACCTATTTCGATATGCTGCTCTCCGGGCTTCGGTGGACAATAGTAACCGCGCTGGTCGCTTGGGTGATTGCGCTGGCGTTGGGCTCGATCATCGGGGTGTTGCGCACGCTGCCGTCGAAAACAGCCGGTTTCTTTTCATCGGCCTACGTTGAGTTTTTCCGTAACATCCCGATCCTGGTGCAACTCTTCCTGTGGTACTTCGTGCTGCCGGAGCTGTTGCCTCGCGCGGCGGGCATGTGGCTCAAGCAATTGCCGAACGCCGCTTTCTGGACCGCAGCCGTCGGCATTGGCCTTTACATGTCGGCGCGCGTGGCTGAGCAGGTGCGGGCGGGGATTGGGGCGCTGCCACGTGGACAGGCGATGGCCGCCAAAGCGCTTGGTCTGACTACAGCGCAAACCTATCGCTATGTTCTTCTGCCGATGGCGTACCGCATTATTCTGCCGCCGCTCACCTCTGAATTCCTGAACACGATCAAGAACACGTCGGTCGCACTTACCATTGGCCTGTTGGAGCTTACCGGCCGCGCCCGCAGCATGCAGGAATTCTCATTTCAGGTGTTTGAAGCCTTTACAGCCGCGACGCTGCTTTATCTCGCCCTCAACGTGGTCGTCGTTGTGGCCATGCGCTTCCTCGAGCAACGCGTAGCCGTCCCCGGCTACGGCATGGGGAAGTGAGGCAGAGATGTTCGGCTCTTTCGATTTCGAAATTATCTGGCGGACGCTGCCTTATCTCTTCTTTGAGGGCATGCGATTTACATTGATGCTGACCGTACTCGCGACCGCTTGCGGCATGGTGCTCGGAACGCTGCTCGCTATGATGCGCCTTTCCGGAATTGGCCCATTATCCTGGATCGCGGCCGGATATTCAAACTTGCTCCGGTCGTTGCCGCTCGTCCTCGTGATTTTCTGGTTCTATTTCCTGATTCCCTACGTCGGGCAATGGATCACCAGTGCGTCGCGGCCGATTTCGGTCGGCGCCTTCTCGTCGGCGTTGATCACGTTCACATTGTTCGAGGCTGCATACTTTTCGGAGATTATGCGGGCAGGTATCCAGTCGGTTCCGAGGGGGCAGGGCGCTGCCGGCTATGCACTGGGGCTCACGTACTGGCAGAACATGCGCTATGTTGTTCTCCCGCAGGCATTCCGCAACATGCTGCCTGTCCTGCTGACCCAAACCATCATTCTTTTCCAGGACACGTCGCTGGTCTACGTTCTGTCCATCACCGACTTTCTCGGTGCGGCATCGAAGGTCGCGCAGCGCGACGGGCGTCTCGTCGAAATGTATCTGTTCGCTGCCGTCGTCTACTTCATCATCTCTTTCGTTCTGTCCCGTCTGGTGAAACGCCTGCAGACGCACACGGCCATCATTCATTGAGCACCGCCGATGATCGAAATCAAAAACGTCAGCAAAGCCTACGGAAAAGTCCAGGTTTTGAAGAATTGCACCACGTCCGTCGGGAAAGGAGAAGTTGTCGTCGTCTGTGGACCGTCGGGTTCAGGTAAATCGACGCTAATCAAAACGGTCAACGGGCTGGAGCCGTTTCAGGCTGGCGATATCGTGCTCGATGGCATCAGCCTGTCCGATCCCAAAACCGATTTGCCGAAGTTGCGCACTCGCGTCGGCATGGTGTTCCAGAGCTTCGAACTATTCCCGCATCTGAGCGTGATGGCCAACCTCTGCCTGGCCCAGGAAAAGGCACTCGGTCGTTCGCGCGCGACGGCAGAGGCGAAGGCTCGTCAGCTCATCGAACGCGTTGGGCTGATCGACCACATCAATAAATTCCCAGGGCAACTGTCCGGCGGTCAGCAGCAGCGGGTGGCGATCGCGCGAGCGTTGGCCATGGATCCCATCGTCATGCTGTTCGACGAACCGACGTCTGCGCTCGATCCCGAGATGGTGAACGAAGTGCTCGATGTGATGGTCGAACTCGCCAAGAGCGGGATGACAATGATGGTCGTGACGCACGAAATGGGTTTCGCCAGAAAAGTCGCCGATCGGGTTATATTCATGGATCGCGGTGAGATCGTCGAAGACGCAACCAAAGATGATTTTTTTGGCAAGCCGCGTAGCGAACGGGCGCAGCACTTTCTGTCGAAGATCCTGCAGCATTGAGGGCGGCGACGACGACTGCTCCGCCATCGGTGGCGACGGCTTCGCAATCGTCATTTCGCCAGATCGAGATCGTGATCGAGGACCTTGCGCATCCTCGACGGGAGCTACTCGAAGTAACGCTTTTCAAGCATGCAGTGGCAGCCGTTGTTGCCGTTCACGAGTTGCGTAACGCGCAGGTCAGCGGCGAGTGAGCACAGCATATAGGCGTCCTCGCGCGACAGGTTCTTGCGCTCGCAGAGCAGCGCGATCATTTGCCTAAGCGATTCTTTCGCGGCCTGATCGAGATCCGGATCGAACGCCATTGTGATGTGATGCGTCGGCGTCTCTGCGCGGGGCCACTTGAGCTTGAGGCCTTTTTTCAGGCCGAACTTGAATGTGCCGGTCAGAGCGGTTTCGATGGCCGTCACGCAGACCTCGCCATCACCTTGCGCTCCGTGACCATCGCCGCATGAGAAATTAGCGCCAGGAACGTGTACCGGTAGGATAAGTTTTGTTCCCGCCACCAGTTCCTTGTTGTCGAGGTTGCCACCGTGCTTGTTCGGCGGCAGCGAGGAGACCATGCCCCATGCCGGCGGTGGAGCGACCCCCATGACGCCGAAGAACGGCTTCAAGGGTACTTCGGCGCCCCAGGCGAGCTTGCCGACCTTTTTCTGAAGATCCATCGGGATGTGCACGATACGGACGTGGTCGAACTCGCCGGGTAGCGCGCCGGCAAGCGGGCGGATGGCATTGTAGCCCCAGGCTTGGCGACATTCGATGGCCTCGATCTCGACCTCGAGGGCGTCGCCAGGAATTGCACCTTTCACCGCGACTGGTCCTGTCAGCACATGCCCCGGCAATTTGCGGGGAACCTTGGCGTGAATTTCCAGCAGTTCCGGCGGAATGACATGGCCCGAGCCTGCCGCTGGCATCACGTCGGGCGCGCCGGTAACCGTTTCGATGGTCACGCGATCGCCCGGCGCGATGGTGAGCGCTGGGGGGACGGCCGCATCGAAATAGCCCCAGTGGACCGTTTCGATCGAAGACTTCAGTGTGTAGTCGGCCATGCGCGGCTCCCGCGTTCGATGTTCCTTTCGGAGAACGGTGCCCGCAACGGCGATAGGATGGCAATAGGTGACTTCACGTCACTCTGGCGCACAATCCGAGCAGCGCTCACGACAACCACTGGGAGACGAACCGATGCAGGACGGCGAGACCACCGGGGCCTCCACCCACGAGTACGTCGACGATCCGCGGAACGCGACGATTTTGATCTCGCTGAACGGCAAGCTCGTGCCGCGCCCCGAGGCGACGGTTTCGGTATTCGATTCCGGCTTCATTCTCGGCGATGGCGTGTGGGAAGGCCTGCGTCTCGCCGATGGTGGCATTCCGTTTCTCGATCAGCACATGGAGCGCCTCTACGAAGGCGCGCGGGCGATCTATATGGACATCGGCCTCACGCCCGATGATCTGAAGCGCCGCGTGTTCGAGTGTCTTGCCGCCAATAGCATGCAGGATGGTGTGCACATCCGGTTGATGGTCACGCGCGGCGTGAAGCGCACGCCGTATCAGGATCCGCGGATCACTATTGGTCCGCCGACGATCGTCATCATCCCCGAGTACAAAAACCCAAAGCCCGAGATCGCGAAAAAGGGGTTGCGGCTTTTTACGGTTCACGTGCGGCGTACGGGGCCCGATCAGCAGGACCAGAAGCTCAACTCGCATTCCAAACTGAATTGCATTCTGGCCTGCATCCAGGCGACGCAGGCCGGGGCCGACGAGGCGCTGATGCTCGATCCGCATGGGCACGTTGCGACATGCAACTCGACGCACTTCTTCATCATCCGACATCAGGCGGCATGTACTGCCTGGGCGGCATCACGCGTGGCAATGTGCTGCGCGCAGCCAGAGAAGCAGGTATCCCCGCGTTCGAGCGCGACTTCTCGCTGACAGACGTCTACGGGGCCGATGAGGCATTCGTTACGGGTACGTTCGCTGGCCTGACACCGGCCATCGAGGTCGATGGGCGGCGTATCGGCCATCCGACGCGGCCACTTTCTCCACACTCGGACGGCGGTGCGGCGGGTCCTTTGACCCGCCGCGTAAACGATCTCTACAAGGCGCTCGCCAAGCGCGAGACGGTGCGTCCGTGAGTGCACGCTGGAAACTGTGCGTCAGGTCGGGTCCCACGAGAAGACGTCGGCCGAGCGGTCATTCGGCGTGAAGCTCGACTTCATCGCGGGCAATGCGATCTCGGCGATCTTCTGAGGCGTCCATCCGCTTTCGGAGTGCACCGAGCGCACCGGGCGATGCTGGCTGAACAGGAACAGCTCGTGCATGCGTGCAGCCATGATCTGACCAGTGACGCCCTTGGCCAAGTCCGACACGAGGAAGATCGCGAGCGGAGCGATTTTGTCGGGGGTCATTCTCTGGATCTTCGCGACGCGCGCTTGCTGCTCCGGCGTATCGGTGGGGATCGTGCCGATCATGCGGCTCCAGGCGAACGGCGAGACGCAGTTCGAGCGGACATTGAATCGGGCCATGTCGAGCGCGATGCCCTTCGAGAGACCGACAATGCCGAGCTTGGCCGCTGCGTAGTTGGCTTGCCCGAAGTTGCCGATGAGGCCCGACGTCGACGTGAAGTGGACGAAGGCGCCCGACTCTTGATCCTTGAAGTAATTGGCGGCCGCGCGGGACACATAGAATGCACCGTTCAAGTGCACGTCGATGACTTGTTTCCAGTCCTCGACCGACATGCGATGGAAGATACGGTCGCGCAGAATGCCGGCGTTGTTGATGACGGCATCGATACGACCAAAGTTATCGATCGCCGACTGGACAATGGCCTGTGCGCTCGACGGTTCGGCAACGGAATTGAAGTTGGCGACGGCTTGGCCGCCGGCCTTGCGGATGGTTTCGACCACCTCCTCGGCCGGCTGCTGGTTGCCCGCACCCTCGCCGTCCACGGAGCCTCCGAGGTCGTTGACGACAACTTTGGCACCTTCCTTGGCGCCGAGAATGGCCATCTCACGGCCGATGCCGCGGCCCGCGCCCGTGACAAGAAGCACCTTGCCGTCCATGCAACCCATCAGATCTCTCCATCATTGTTCATTTTGCCTGCGAAAGCTGACACGCAGGCACTGGGGCGTCAAACTCACGGGGCCGCCTCAAGACTGGACGGTCCGCGACGATAACTCAGTTCGAGGGGGCGGGGATAAATGGCCCCCGGCAGTCGCGATTTTTCTCAACCAACTCACGCCAGTCCTGCAGCCTTGGCCTGGGCGAGCACGCGCTGGGCGAGCTTGAGGTGGGGCATGTCGATCATCTTGCCGTCCAGGCTTGCGACGCCCGCGCCAGGATTGGCGGCGAAAGCATTTGCCACCTTTCGGGCGTGCTCGATTTCCTCGGACGATGGCGTGAAGACGGCGTTGATGGTTGCGACCTGGCCCGGATGAATAGCCATCTTGCCAGTGAAGCCGTCGCGCTTGGCGATCCGCGTCTCGGCTTCGAGGCCTTTGTCGTTACGGAAATCGACGTAGACGGTGTCCATCGGTTGGGCACCCGCCGCGGACGCCGTGATCAGACAGAGGTCGCGGACGAGGCGATAGGGCGAGGTGAAGTCGCCGGTCTCGTCGCGGTTGGCCAACGATCCGATGACAGCGCCGAGATCCTCCGCTCCCCATGAAAGCGCGGCGAGGCGGGTCGACGAGCCGACATATGTGTGAAGCTGGAGGACAGAGATCGGCACCTCAGTGACGATGGGGAGGATACGCGTCTGTCCACTCTTCAGGCCGTGCTTTGTCTCCGCATGGCCGAGAGAGATGGAGAGCCTGTTCACATCTGCTCCTGACGACGGCTTTGGCAGAATTACGCCATTGGGACCCGACTTCATGACGCCGGCGAGATCGGCCTCCCAATCTGAGCCCTCGAGCGGATTGATGCGCACCCAGAGTTCGGCCTTCGCGCCTTTGGCACGCGCATCCGCGATGAAGGCTGCGGTCATCTCGCGGGCGATCGGGCGTCGCTCGGCCGCAACGGAATCCTCAAGGTCGAGGATCAGTGCGTCAGCCGGCGATTCCAGCGAGCGCACCATTTTCCGCTCGCTGTCGGCGGGGACGAATAGCATTGAGCGCATGAGCGCTTCCTTTCATGTGTCAGGCGATGCCAAGGCCCGAGGCGTGATAGTGCCTCGCGTGCGGTTTCTCGCGATGCGAAGTGCGCAACCACATTCGGGCCGTGCCATCGCATGTTTATCGAGAGCGCGGCGCACGGTTTGCTTCCGGCAGGCTCAGGCCGTCGGCTTCTTGCGCATGAAGGCCTGTCGGCGGCACTCGGCGACGAGTTTGCCGTCCTGATTGTAGGCGCGGTGAATGAAATCGACTACGCCGGCGGTGGGGCGGGATTTCGACTCGCGCTTGGCTGCGACCTCGGTCGTGGAGCGGATCGTGTCGCCATGGAAGACCGGGTTCGGGAACTTCACGTCGGTCATGCCGAGATTGCCGATCGTGGTGCCGAGGGTCGTGTCGCCCACGGAGACGCCGATCATGAGACCTAGCGTGAACAGCGAGTTGACCAGCGGGCGGCCCCACTCGGTCTTTGCCGCGAAATGAGCATCCAGATGCAACGGCTGGGGATTATGGGTCAGCGCCGTGAACAGGACGTTGTCCATCTCGGTGACGGTTCGAGTAATCGCGTGCTCGTAGATCTTTCCGATCTCGAACTCCTCGAAATAGAGCCCGGCCATGTGTTTCCTCTCCTGGCATGTCGTGGTGCTGCTCGTGTCGACGTAGCATGATCAGCGCGAGCAGCAAGGGCAAGGTGCTAAGACGTGGACGGGCGTGGTGCCGGCGGTTTATTGACCGGAAGAGGCTGGGTCGCTAGCTGCTGGAGACCCTGGCCGGGGGAGCGTTTCACGGGATGGTGGCGAACGGTAAAAGGCAAGCCATTGCGCTTTTGGGGGCGACGGTGGGTGTCGAACCGAAGTGCCGCGCGACCCCTATTCGCATCTTGTGGGCTGTCGCTGGGCTCTTTGCAGCCGTGTTGGCGATGCCGGCGACTGCGTTGGCAGATCCAGTTGAGCACTTGGTTGCGGTGGTGGCCACAAAGGGAAGCGTTCATCAGCCTTATGGCGAAGAGGTGCTCGTCGGCGTTACGGCCGCGGCGGATCGGATCAACGCCGATGGCGGCGTCCTCGGCGCGCCGGTGCGGCTCGTCGTTTGGAACGAAGACTGCACGCGCGAGAGGGCAGCTCAGATCGCGGAGGAAATTACACGCCTGAAGCCGTCCGTGGTGATCGGGCATCTTTGCGCGGGTGCGGCTCTCGCGGCGGCGCCCATTTATGGGAAGGGGGGCGTGCTGTTGATCGTGCCGGGTGTTCGTCATCCGGCACTGACAAAGTCGGGCGCCATTGGCGGTCTCTTGCTGAGACTCGCCGGACGTGACGATCGATTTGCGGTGGATGCGGTGCGGTTCATCAAGCAATGGCATGCGGGCAAGAGCGTGGCGGTGATCGGAGACCGCACGCGGCAAGGACGAGGACTTGCCGACAGCATGACCGCGGAGCTGCGCCGTCAGCACGTTGCGCTGGCTCTCGATGTGCGCATCGAGTCGGGCGAAAAGAGCTACGATCCGCTTGCCGCGCGCCTGCGTGAGAGTGGCGCGGGTGTCGTTGTCATGCCGGCCCAGCCTATCGAGCTGGGCGTGGTGGCGAGAAGCCTGCGTCGCGCCGGCGTCGAAGTGCCGATCATTGGAAGCGAGATTGTCGCCGTACCTGCGCTGGTCACGACGGCAGAGAGACAGGGCGATCGGCTGGTCGTGATGATGCCATGGACTGGGCTCGAGAGCGGTGAAAGCGAAGGCCCTGAAGCCGGAAATGGCGATAACGCCCGAGAGGCCGTGCGCCGGCGCGCCGAAGCATCGCTCGAGGTCTGGGCCGCAGCCGCAAAGCGAGCCGGCAGCACAGACACACGTTCGGTCGCCGCCGCTGCCCGAGCGTACATCACACCGACGACCGTCGGCCCTCTCCAATTCGATGAGGCGGGTGACGCAATGGTCCCGGGTTATGTTGCGAGTACGTGGCGAAAAGGCGAATGGAGGCCGCGCCTTGATTGGCGAAGCCCGAATTGAGTGCTCAGTAGCGATCCTGACTTTGTGCGATGCACTCGGCTGCTAGACGTCGCGACAGACGCAGATAGCCCGGTGGCAGATCGGCCCCGGTCCGCTGGCAGTCCACAATTCGTTGATTGAGGCGTGCGATCGTGTGCCGTGGATCTTCCCCTGCATCGTGGCAGGCCATGAGGTCTCGGATCGTGATGTCGACAACCTTGTGGGGTGTCCCAGAGTTTCCGGAGCGCTGCATGTGGGCCTCCTTACCAATTACAGTGGACGGTGGGCGCGTCGCACACATCACTGCCGACCAATATCGGCCAAAAAATAGCGCAACTCGATTGCGGGCCGCCGCCGAACTTCGTAAGCGACTGTCAGTCGCCATAGCTCGCAATAGCGTTCAAAGTTACACTCTCAATGGCACTTTGCCAGGAGTCGACCGAAATTTTGGCTGTGAGCCGTGCTCATGTGGTGACGACCTTAACGGTATGTGAAAAGTGTAGCAAATGTCTGCGCCTTCAAATCTCATTACAGACGTGAAAGGTCTAAGGGTGGGCCACGCCGATGATGCGAGACTGGCATCGGGCGTGACGGTCTTGTTGTTCGACCGCCCCAATGTCGCGTCGGCAACAACAGGGGGCGGAGCGCCCGGGCATCGAGATACAACTCTGCTCGAGCCCGAGATGACCGTCGACGGTGTCGATGCAGTCGTATTGTCTGGCGGATCAGCGTTTGGACTCGATGCGGCGGGCGGAGTCATGGGCGCTTTGCGCGAGGCCGGAGTCGGTCTTGTGGTTGGCTCAGCGGTGGTGCCGATTGTCACGCAAGCTATCGTTTTCGATTTGCTCAATGGTGGTGATAAGTCATGGGGGACGGAGTCGCCCTATCTCGCACTCGGTCGCAAGGCGGTGGCGGCAAGCGGAGCTGGCGCGTTCAGTCTTGGGACGGTTGGTGGCGGCTTCGGCGCGACGACACTTAACCTCAAAGGTGGCCTTGGCTCAGCCAGTGCGACGACGACATTCGGCGCCACGGTTGGTGCCATTGTCATCGTGAATGCCGTGGGCTCCGCCGTGATCGGCGACGGGCCTCATTTCTGGGCGGGACCTTACGAGCGCAATGGCGAATTCGGCGGACTGGGCTTTCCAGCGAAGATCGATGCGCGGGATCTGGCGATGCGCATGAAGGGTGGGGCTCCGCCGTCGACGACGATCGCCCTTGTCGCCACGGATGCGACGCTGACGAAGGCGCAAGCGAAACGACTTGCGATCATGGCCGACGATGGGATGGCCCGAGCCTTGCGGCCGGTGCATGCGCCGATGGACGGCGATACGGTTTTCGCGGTGGCAACCCAGCAACGTCCGCTGGTAAGCCCGATCGAGCTTGCGGAACTGGGGCATGTCGCTGCCGATTGTCTTGCGCGGGCTATCGCGAGAGGCGTCTATGAAGCGACGGCCCTGCCGTTTGCTGGCGCCTTGCCGGCCTGGAAGGACAAATTTCGCGGGGGAACTCTGTCGTGACGCGCGGTCGATGGATCGCCACCGTGCTGGTGCTTGCCGTCTTGGTCGGCTTGCTCGGCTGGCTGCGCCATCGCGAACGGATGGTGCAGGCCTGCCTAGACGAAGGACGGGCCTGGAACGGTCCGCTCAGCCGGTGCGACTCACCTCGCATCGGGCCGATTCTGCGTCGTGCGCTCGAGCGCTCCTGACGACCGGTGCGCGATCAGAAGCGATCCACGCGATAGGGCCGTGGGTCGGTATAGGGCGTTTCGCCCGTCATCATCTCGGCGAGAAGCCGCCCTGTTGCTGGGCCGAGTGTAAACCCGAGATGGTGGTGGCCAAATGCTAGCCAAAGCCCGGGTTTTCCCGGAGTCGGACCGATTACGGGCACCATATCGGGCAGGCAGGGACGCCGTCCGAGCCAAGGCTCGGGATCGATCGCATCTCCGAGAGGAAAGATCTCGCGCGCCGCCGTTTCTGCTCGGCCGAGTTGGATCGGGGATGCGGGCGCATCGCGTGTCGCGAACTCGGCACCGGTGGTTAGGCGCATGCCCTTTGTCATCGGCGCAAGACAATAGCCGCGTTCCGCATCGATCACCGGTCGGTTGAGTATCGCGTTGCCGTCGGGCCTGTAGTGCATATGGTAACCGCGCTTCCAGCCGAGCGGCACCTTGATGCCGTGGATCTTCATGAGATCGTTGGCCCACGGTCCCAATGCCACAACGACCTCGCGCGCTTCGGCCCAGCCAGAGCGTGTCGCGACCTTCCATCCTCCCCCGGGAAGCTCCGTGAGCGTGCGGGCCTCGCCTTCCAGTAGCGTGCCACCGCGCTTTACGAACAGGTCTGCATAGCCTTGGCCGAGTGCGCCCGGATCGGAGATGCTGACCGGATCGGTAAAGTGAAGCGCACCGATGAGATCACTCGAGAGATGCGGTTCCATTCCCTCGAGTTTCTGGCGGTCGAGGGCGTCGCTATTGATGCCGTAAAGCTGGCGTACCTTTTCGTCTTTCTGGCGTGCCTGCTCCAAGGCGGCCTCGGTACGGAAGACGCGCAGATAGCCTCCATGGTGTGCAAGGCTCTGCAACCCGGCAGCTTCGATCAGCGGTTCGTGCTCACTAATGGAGCGCTCGACGAGGGGCAGCATCGCGCGGGCACTCGCGGCTTCTCCCTCGGGCGTGGACGCCGCCCAGTAGCGGAAGAGCCAGGGCGCGATGCTCGGCAGACTGGAGAGATGGTAGTAGGCTTCCGAGGTATTATTGAGCGCATATTTGAAGATCGTCGCCCATTCCCGCGGGAACATATACGGCACGACGCCTTCGCGCTGGATCATGCCGGCGTTGCCGTAGGAAGTTTCCTCGGCTGGTCCGCGGCGGTCGAGGAGCGCGACGGAACGGCCGCGGCTCTGGAGATGGAGTGCGCACGAGATGCCGACCATGCCGGCGCCAAGCACGATACAATCGAATTTCATGGGGGCCTGCGGGGAAACGGGTGAACGGAGCCGGAACTATAAGCCATTGATCCGGAGGGGGCTATCGTTGGTAGCGCCACACCATCAGCGCGATGCTCGCGCATTGCGTTGCAAGGGGTTAGCTAAAGAATTCGAGGAAGAGCCGGGAAAGCTCGGCGGGGGCCTCCTCGGGAACGAAATGCCCACATTCAGGGATCACCGCACCTCTGACATCGGTCGCGACGCGGCGCATGCTGGCTTCCACGTCCGCCCCTCGGCCGCGTCCGTGTGGATAGCTGACGCCGCCTCCGACGGCCAGCACGGGCATGGGCAGACGGAAGCCGGTGGCGAGCTGTGCCGCGTTGACCTTCGCATCTTCCTGCATCGCCCGGTAGAAGTTGAAGCCTGCGCGAAGGGCTCCTGGCTGGCTGTAGGTGCGCACGAACTCGTCGAGTGCCGCGTTGTCGATCGAGCCGGGCCTGTAGGCAAAGGTCTGGTAGAACCATTGTAGGTAGATGCGCTCGCGACCGGTGACGAGGGCTTCCGGTAGATCGGGCGTGATGTGGAACTGATGGTGCCACCGCCGACCGCCCTGGCTGAAATCGCCGCCGTCGCCAGGGATCACGACATCGACGATTGCAAGGCGTTTCACGGCTTCGGGGTGCGCTGCGGCGAGCGCGTAGGCGGTGGGGCCGCCCCAGTCGTGGCCGACGAGATCGAACGAGGCATACCCGAGCTTCTCGGTCATCAGGCGCCATACGTCGTTCGATACCGTCCGCTTATCGTAGCCGGTGAGCGGGCGCGAACTATCGCCGAGGCCTCGCAGATCCGGTGCGATCACAGTGAAACGTTCGGCCAAGCTCGGCATGACGAGACGCCACTCGTACCAAGTCTGTGGCCAGCCGTGCAGCAATACCAACGGTGGACCGGAGCCGAGCGTCACATAGTGCAGCATCACCTCGCCGATCTCGGCATAGTGGTGTTTGAAGGCTGGCGTGCTCGACATGACCGGGACCTCTTGTAATGCGATAGAAAGGCGAGGGTGCGAGGTGGTCTGCCGGGAGTCAAATGCGGGATGCTCGCATGCGCCACCGAACCGGAGGTTCGAATGTCGGAAGGGCTTTGTGCTTTGGAGTTAGCTGCCGCGACGTCTGCTGCCCGCGATGTCATGCACCGACATCTGGCCGCGCTTAATGCGCGTGATGAGATTGCACTCGCAGCGACGCTGCATTTTCCGCACTACCGGTTGTCCGGTGGCAAACTGAAACTCTGGGAGAGTTCGGAGAGCTACTTCGCCGATTTTCTTGCTCGCGCCGGCAATGGATGGTCCCACACGTCGTGGAATTATCTCGCTCCCGTTGCGGTCAGTCGCGATAAGGTGCATCTCGACGTTTCGTTTACGCGGTATCGCAACGATGGATCGGCGCTCGGCAGCTTCCGGTCGCTTTGGGTGATCGCCTGTATCGACGGTCGATGGGCGGCTCAGCTTCGATCGAGCTTCGCCGCCTGATTACATCAGGGCTGCAAAACGCGGGTTGGCTCAGCCACGGCCGCGGCGCTTTGCACCTCGTCTGACGTCATATTCGACGCCTCGGCCTCCTTGTTCGGCATGGTTGCAATAATTTCGAACTCGCCGGGTGCTATCTCGCGCAACTCGTACTCGTCCGACGCGAACGCGGCCATCATCTGCCACACGGTGGGGTGCTCTAGGTCGGTCATATGCCCAAAACTGTGCATAGACACCTTGGGTTCCAATCCAGACTACCTGGAGAACGAAAAGAGCAACCCTGCCCGGTGGCCCTTCGTGAGATCGGCGCGCAACGCGGCTTCCTCAACATGTCGAGCTGGATGCGCTGGTGAGGCTGCCCCAAGCCGAGCGAGAACATTGTGAGGCTCAATCGCCCTCGGGGTCGAGCCTCTGGCACATTGCCACCATCGCATCGAGGGCGGCAGTGACGCTACTCACGTTGGCCACAGCGCCGGTCGGGACCGACGGCATGAACAGCAACCGATCGTTCCACCGGTACCACGTCCCGAGAGATGAACCGTTCCGCATGACCGTCACGCCATTCGGTTCACAAGGAACCGCAGAAACCCCGCTCTCGCGAATAAACGGACTGCCGTTGATCGCGTTGAACAGCAATCGCTCGACGTCCGTGACGCTTGTCGGGGAACGTCGTTTGAAAGGCAGAACTTCGCCCATTTGCGCCCCCTTTGTCATCTGTCAATTGGGGTACGCTCGAATTTCGAGATAGTTCCTGCCGGGCGTCGCATAAGAAGACCCCGCGGACGAGGGGGCATCCGCGGGGTCTTTTACATCGCGCACGGGGCGGTCGAAGGTCCGGCTCCGCACGCGAGCTGGGGGTTAAATGCGCCTGGAGCGCGATTGGTTCCACTGCGGGAGGAGTGATGCAGGAACGAACCGATATTCCGGCTACGGTGTCTCTAGCATCAACGTCATTGACGCGAACTCGACGACGTCGCAAGCCTCGAAGTTCGCTGTCGATTGACCACCTTAATATCGCAATAAGCTGCCCGTATGCGAGGAACAGGGATTATGGAGAAGCTGAACACGATCCTCGTTACCCTCGACCTTGAAGCCGGTAGCGAAGCGGTGTTGGCGCGAGCTGTCCAACTGACGGCGGAGCACGCGGCTCGACTGATCGTTCTCCACGTCATCGAAAAGGGGCTACTTCCGCAAACGGGTTCATACTGGGACCTTAGTGAAAGCGAATTGCGTGAGCGACTTGAGCGGCATGCCGTCGCTGCGCTCGAGCCGTTGCTCTTGGAGAACGGACGTGTGCGCCAGACGGATGTGCGCGTAGAATTTGGTTCTGCCCATGAGGTTATCGAGCGCGTTGCGCGGGAGCAGCAGGCAGACATAATTGTCCTCGGGCCGGGCAAGGGGCACACTCTCAAGGACAAGGTCTTGGGGTCGACGGCGGACCGGGTGATCAGGATGTCTTTTGCACCGGTCCTCGTCGCAAAGGGGTCATCGTCCGAGCCGTATCGACGCCTGGCCGTCGCCGTCGATGGATCGGCGCAATCGGCGAGAGTGGTTACAGAAGCACTTAGGCTAGCGCCCGAAGCGGACGCGCAACTGCTCCATGCCATCGAAATACCGATGACATTCCAGCAAGCGATGTTGCGCGCCGGCACTTCGCAGGCTGAAATGGCGCGGTACCGTTCAGCGAGAACCGGCAAGGCGCGCGAAGAGCTATCCGCTTTTCAGCGCGAGGTTCTGGGAGCTGAAAAGCTTCCTGTCCGCATCCTCGATGGTGAAGCCGGCCCTGCGCTGGTACGCTTCTCGAAGCGTTCTCGTATCGATCTGCTGGCGTTGGGAACGCATCGCCGGGGCGCAGCAATGCAAGCCCTTCTCGGTAGCGTAGCTCGGCGTGTGCTTGCAGAAGCCGCCTGTGACGTTCTGGTCGTGGCTAGCGCGCAATAACCGAAACTCGCGCTTGCTGATGAACTCGCCGTCGCTTAACCGGGCCCCGCCGCAAGGCGGTTGGCGATTGACGGGGCCCGGGCGTCGCAAGCTTGTGTCCGTCCGAATGGCGATGCGACGCTGTGAACATTGAACGATATGGAACATCGAGCGGTTCCAGCGGTCGAGCACGCGGAGGGATGCGGTGTCGGCGCTGATGCGTTCGAGCAAGGGCGATGGATCGATCGCGGCGTGTAGAAAAGCGCGATCTCATAGGCCTTTCCCTAAGTCTCAATCAACAATCTGGCCGTTGATCACGAAGGATCAGGATCAGCGGCTGCGGCGCGGGTTTGGCTGGTCTGAATGTTGAGATGAGATTGGCGCGCCCTCCAAACAGCAATCGAAGTCACCGTCGGTCCCAGGATGAGCATAAAAAATGCTGCAGACCATCCGCTGCTCGTATGCGCTCCTCCAAACCACCCCAGAAAAAGACCGAAGGCGACGGAGCTGGCGAAGCCGGTAACGTAGCCGAAAAGTGAGTAAACCGCCATTGCAGCACCCCGCTGCTGTGGTGGGACAGATGTTACCGCGCCCACCGAAAGCGTTGCGACGTCGGCGAAACTCGTCATTTGAAGCATCATGAGCAGGATCAGCACCGGGATGATCGGGCCGCCAGCAGCAACTGCTAGCGAGAGACACACCAATCCAGACACGATGCAAGTTGCAACGATAGCGCGGGCTCGCCCCCACTTCGCTGCCAGTTCGGCCACCAGAATGCTGGCGGGCACGCCCAGCAGGGCGGCGATGCCGGAAAGGACGGCCGGATTGAGGAATGTCAGCTCGTTGCCGGGAAGCTGGGAGGTCCATGTGAGGCAGGCGACGAACCAGACGCGAATGGCAAACACCTCCCAGGCATTGCCGGCGAAGCCTATTGCAAAGCCCATGAAGCGTTTGTTCTTGAGTGCATTAGAGAATCCGCCACGGCTCCCTTCCGACCCCGAATGACGTGGCGCTCGGGGCAAGAATGCAATTGCGGTGGCTGCGAGAAGCGGCCCAACCGCTCCCGAAATAAACACAGCACGCCAGCCGAAGATCGCGTCAACGACGCCAGCAACAACGAACGAACCAGCGCTGCCGAGCGCGTAGCTTGCCGAATAGATCGATGCGCACCGGGGCTGTTGCGTTCCTTGGATAAGGTGGGTGAGCAAGACAAAGGCTGGCATCACAACGCCAGCCAATGCGACACCCCCCAGGAACTGGATGGCCAGAGCCGACCAGAAGCCCTCAGCCACGAACGCAAGGGCAAGGCTGCATAATGCGCCCAGCAGGGATGACCCTAAAACGATCCACCGGCCATCGACGCGGTCGGCACCGCCGGAGAGCACTGGCACTGCAGCCGCGTAGCCTGCGAAAAGGCTTCCTCCGATCCAGCCGGCCTCTGCACTGCTCAGTTGCCATGCTGCCGCGGCACTGGGGAGCACCGATGGAAACGCCATAGCAGAGATAAGGTTTGCAACCTGACCGAAGGAGAGAGCGGCGGTGACAAAGAGAGCGGACGCCCGAAAGGCTGGCGGCTTCACAGATTTCTCCGCAATTGAAAGAGAGCTGATTGATCGCGGCTAGAGCGAAAGCCGGTGCGGCCGAGGTCGGGATATTTCGCCTCTGACGATGCAGTCCGGATGCTGGCACGGGTTGAGGATTAGATGCTTCGGTCGAGGCCGAAGCATAGGCCCGTCGCGGATCGCGCTGCCTTTAGGCCGCGCTATTCAAGATCGCGCCGCATATTACGTACGACCTATCCCGTGGGGCTGCGGGACATCCGACATGCAGGAAGCGCGAAGAGGCCAACCAACCCCTTTGCCTCTGTCGTTATGTCGAGTGCCTGGCTTTTCGGCGTGCGACCGACCCAACGGAGTCCGATCGCTCGGCTCAGAAGAGAGGTAGCCAGCCTGCCTGCTCTATGTGCGTATTGAATTGCCGTGTCAGGATGTCGGACGCGGGGCGCGCCATTGATGTTTTGGCTCCTGCCGGTCCTTACTGGCTTACGCTGAGCTTAACGCCTCGACGATGTTATCTGCGGCTCGAAGCCGATCGGCCATCGAGCCCCCATTGACGACTGATATATTCGGATTGTGCGCAAGCAGGGGAAGGTGCCCGGAAATTGAATTGGGCGGTGTCGGACAACCTTATCGAATGCTTCGTCAACGCAGCAAAAGATAAAGCGGCCCGGTTCAGCTCCCTGGCGCATCAATAAGGCATCGCCCCATCTCTGCCGCCTCAGGAACTGCCCCGAGCCGCTTCAGCAATTCTGCTACTTCCTTCAGAATGCCCCGTAAGCCGGTGATACCAAGGCCTTAGCTGGCACCCGCAAGGTGTAGCGTAAATTGCTAGACATTGGATCACCTCCTTTCCGTTGTTGAACCCTGACCGGAATGTTGCATGCGAATCGGGTGATTTCCAGGGGGAAAAGAGAAAATTCGCAATCCGATCGCCTTCTGTGGTCACGAGGCGACGATAGGGGGGCGACGCGAGGGTCGCCACGCGCCGCCATTGTCGGGGGTTTTCGGAGCGCTTGGATCGATGCCATTGCCTCTGATCGCGCGTGATGACTTGTGCTCGTTGTCATCCGCGAGGACAATCCGGCCGAGCCGGTTCTCCCCCGGCACCGAATGGAAGGAGCCACGGCGAATGGCCTTGATTCAATATACGCGGGTCGGCAGCGGTCGCCCGCCATTACTTTTCGTGCATGGGTTCGGCTGTGCTCGCAGCGATTGGGATGCGATGGTCGCCCATTTCCGCGATCGCCACGAGACCGTTGCCGTCGATCTCGGCGCACACGGGACGACGCCGGGGACTCAAGAGCATCGGCGCATCGAGACGCATGGCGCGGACGTCGCGGAACTTCTCACCGAGCTCGACATGCCGCCCGCCGTTATTTTCGGTCACAGCATGGGGTGTCGCGTGGCGATGGATGCCGCCCTGCGCGTGCCCAAGCGCATCAAGGCGGTGGTGCTGGTTGACGGCAGCCGCCTTGGCGAGACGGGCTCGACGTCGTACCTGAAACGTTCACAGGCACTCGAAGAGGCAGGCTATCAGCCGTTTATCCGCAGCGCGTTCGAAGCCATGTTTTCGCCCGGTTTCGACAAGGCCAAGTCGGATCCAGTCGTGCAGCGCGCGCTCGACCGCGATGCGTCGATCTGTGGGCCACTGTTTGGCGATATCGGCCGTTACGACGCTGAAAACCTGGAACGCGTCGTCGGCGCGGTGAAAGTTCCGATGCTCGCCATCCAGACCACGCTCACGAATTCGGAAGGCAAGCGCGTCTCCATGAAGGCCGGCCAGACGTCCGACTATCTGGAGTTCCTGAAGCGGACCAAGCCCGGGGTGAAGGTTGAGGTCATTCCCGACATCGGCCATTTCCCGCAGCTCGAGAGGCCGGACGAGACGAATGCGATCATCGAGCGCTTTCTGAAGGATTTGCCGCAGTGAGCACCGACGATACGGGTCCCGCATCACGCGTCTATTACTCGCAGCGCCTGCGTTTACACTATGTCGATTGGGGAAATCATGGCGCACCGCCGCTGCTGCTTGTGCATGGCGGGCGTGACCATTGCCGCAACTGGGATTGGGTAGCGCGCCGGCTGCGCAAGGACTGGCACGTCATCGCACCGGATCTGCGCGGGCATGGCGATAGCGACTGGTCCAAAAGCGCCAACTATTCCATGGCCGGTTATGTCTACGATCTTGCGCAGCTCATCCATCAATTGAAGTTGTCGCCCGTGACGATCGTCGGGCACTCGCTCGGTGGCGCGATTACGGTGCGCTATGCGGGCATCTATCCTGAGAACGTGAAGCGCTTCGTCGCAATCGAGGGACTTGGGCGCTCGCCTAAATCGCAGGCCGAGAACGCGACCAAGAGCATGGTCGACAAGATGCGCTCCTGGATCGACGAGCAGCGCCAGGCTGCAGGCCGCTTGCCTCGCCGCTACAAGTCGATCGAGGAGGCGTTTGCGCGGATGCAGGAGCAGAACAAGCATCTTTCCGAGGAGCAGGCACGCCATCTGACGGTGCACGGGGTCGTCCAGAACGAGGACGGAACGTATACGTGGAAGTTTGACAACTACGTTCGTGTGTTCCTGCCCTACGATATGCCTCAAACCGACATCGAGGCGCTATGGCACAACATTTCCTCGCCGTCGCTGATGGTTTACGGCAAGGAGAGCTGGGCCTCCGATCCGCGGACCGACGGTCGTGCCGGGCACTTCAAGGACGCTACATTCGTACAGATTGCGGGCGCTGGGCATTGGGTGCATCACGACCAACTCGACACGTTCATGAAGCTCGTTGAGCCGTTCGTCAGGGGTGAGGCGCTACCGCAAGGATTGCCGGGCGTGAGCTGAGGCGGCGAGTCCCGATTGCCGGCCGGCCCGCGAGCGTGCTGTAGTCTCGCGGAACATTGATACGCGGAGGCACGGCATGAAGGTATTGATCCTTGGCGGGGCAGGGATGATCGGGCGCAAGCTCGCCGAGCGCCTCGTGCGAGACGGGCGTCTCGGGGATGCGCCGATCTCCGCCCTTACGCTCTACGACGTGGTCGCACCACAAAAGCCGGCAGGGGCGTCGTTTCCCGTCGAGACGCTGACCGGCGATCTCCCCGCACCTAGCGAAACCGACAAACTTGTCGCGTCCCGACCGGACGTGATCTTCCATCTGGCGGCAATCGTGTCGGGAGAGGCGGAGCAGGACTTCGAGAAGGGCTATCGGATCAACCTGCAGGGCACGATGAACCTGCTCGAGTCGATTCACCGTGCCTACGATGGCTCATCGAAAAAGCCGCGCCTGGTCTTCACGTCGTCGATCGCGGTGTTCGGCGCACCATTCCCCGAGATGATTCCCGATGATTTCTTTCTCACGCCGCTGACAAGCTATGGCACGCAGAAGGCCATCGGTGAATTGCTGCTCGCTGATTATACCCGCAAAGGCTTTCTCGATGGCGTTGGTATTCGGCTGCCGACGATCTGCGTGCGCCCAGGCAGGCCCAACAAGGCGGCGTCGGGCTTTTTCTCGAACATCATGCGCGAGCCTTTGGCCGGCCAGGAGGCCGTGCTCCCGGTGTCGGATGATGTGATGCACTGGCACGCAAGCCCGCGGGCGGCCATTGGGTTTCTGCTGCATGCCGCAACGATCGACGGTGCGCGCCTCGGCGCCCGGCGCAATCTTTCCATGCCCGGCCTCGCGGTTACTGTTGGCCAGCAAATCGAGGCTTTGCGCAAAATCGCAGGCGAAAAGGTTGTTGCGCGTATCCGACGCGAGCCCGATCCCTTTGTTCAGGAGATTGTCGCGGGCTGGCCCCGCAATTTGGAAGCGCGCCGCGCGACAGAGCTAGGTTTCAAGGCGGACCCGAGTTTCGAGGACATCATCCGTGTCCACATCGAAGATGAACTCGGCGGAAAGATTGCGTGAGGACAAGCCAACAATGACCCTATCCAACAAGCCGCTCATGTTGCTCGCGGTGGCAAATCCGGGGGCGTTTCGCGAAAGTCTCGAGAAAGCAGGACTTGCCGACAATTTCGAGATGGCGCACGTCCCACCCGGCACGAAGCCGACGGCCGATCAACTCGCGCGCTGCGAGGTGCTTCTGGCGTTCGGCATGCCGCCGGGTGTCATCGGCGAAATGAAGAACCTGAAGATGATCCAGTCGATGACGGCGGGAGTGGACGGCTGGATCGGCCGCAAGGATCTGCCCGCCGACCTGCCGCTCTCGGCGGCGCGTGGAACCCACTTGCCGCAGATGCCCGAGAATATCCTCGGCGCGTTGTTTCACATTACGAAGCACTATCACACGATCGCGGAGAACCAGGCGCAATCGAAGTGGGTTCGTTCCCAGTCAGCGACGCTCACCGGAAAGACGCTGGGCATTCTGGGTCTCGGAGCGATTGGCGCGGAACTGGCGCGGAAAGCTTCGGCACTGGATATGCACGTCATCGGCACCCGCCGCACACCAGCGCCGATGCAGCACGTCGAGAAGGTGTACGCGCCGGACGAGACGGATGAGGTGCTGGCCCAGAGCGATTTCGTTGTCCTATTGCTGCCTGTGACGCCTGAGACGGAGAGCATGTTCAACCGGCAACGGCTGCAGAAGATGAAGCCTAGCGCGTGGCTCATCAACTTTGGCCGCGGCGCATTGATCGTCGACGACGATCTCATTGCCGCCGTGAACGCCAAGGATATCGCCGGCGCTGTGCTCGACGTGTTTCGTACCGAGCCGCTGCCCTCAGAGCATCCATTCTGGCAAACGCCAAATATTACCGTGCTCCCACACATCGGCGGCGGCCATCCGGATCGCGATAAATGGGTTGCGGCGCTGCTGACGGAAAACGTGCGGCGCCACCTTGGCGGTGAGCCGCTGAAGGAGCAGGTGGACCGTACGCGGGGCTATTGAGGCAACCGGACGAGCCACTGGCCACTATTTGCCTCGTCGGGCGGATCCGAAGGGCAGGAGGCTCGTCCTCCTGCAGCGAGGCTATCTGCACCGCGCCCTGCCAAGTTTCACCTCGAATTGACGCGGTCCGGCCAGCCCACCCGCTGACGGCTTTGAGACAATCGACGCTCTGATCGAGCATGGCCCCGCAATGATGCGGTATTCATCCGTCTTTTGATAGATGACCTTGGTGATGGGATGCTGGGGCAATTGGGCGGCAACGGCTTCGATGATCGCCGTCATCTCCTTGGCGCGCTGGTAGTTCGGCGCCAATGCCGCGCTTGCGACTTGGGAGATCGCCATCATCGAGAGTGCCGCTAGAAGTAGCCGTGTCATTGTGCCTCTATTTTAACACCGGACGCCGGGACGGCGAACCGTATCGCCTTTCGGACAAGCTGAACTAACGTCATCTCACGCGCGTTATATTCGCGATATGCCATCGCGCGAGGAATAGCCGTGAGTGCCCTCAGTCTTCTTCTCAACGTCCTCTGGATCGTGACCGGCGGTCTTTGGATGGCTGCTGGTTGGCTTATTGCCGCTCTGATCGTGGCAATAACCATTATCGGGCTGCCTTGGGCGAAGGCTGCTCTGCGGATTGCGCAGTACACGCTTTTGCCATTCGGATTCAAGGTCGTCGATCGGCCGATGGGGCCACTCGGCGGCGCGGCGGGCATGGTCGGGAATCTTTTATGGCTGGTCCTCGCCGGATGGTGGCTTGCGCTGGGCCATCTCATTACCGCGGTCGGATTGGCGATCACGATTATCGGCATCCCGTTCGCGTGGGCTCACTTGAAGCTCGCTTTCCTGACGCTCTGGCCGCTCGGCCGAGAGGTGGTCAGCTCGGATCAGCGCGTGATGACCCGCCGCTTCTATGATCCGGTTGAGTTCGACCGCTTTTCATATCGACGGTGGTAGCGGCGAGCGCCCTCACGAAGCAATATGCCCTTGCGGCTGGCGCTGGGGTCAGTCGCGGGAGGTGACGGGTGCCTTCGCGGATCTTCATGGCCGTAAAGACGCCCGCCCGATCGTGTTGGGAATGCTTGCGCTTCCGTTCAGCTCGCGGCTCTCATGTTCACCTTGCTTTCGGCGATGCCTGTCAGCTTCTTATCCGCCGCCTTCTCTTCGCTCAGCGTTTGCTCAAGGATGTCTGCGATATCGCTCCGGCCGAGCTGTTTGGCCCAGGCAATGAGTGAGCCGTAGCGTGTGATCTCGTAGTGCTCTACCGCCTGCCCGCAGGCAATAACCGCCGCGTCAAGCACGTCCTTGTCTTCCACTTCGCCCGTCACTTCCTCCGCTTCTTCGATAATCCCGTCGATGGCCGGGCAATTCACAGACTTTGCCTTGTGCCCCATCATTTGAAAAACTTCCTCGAGGCGTTTCACGTGCCCTTCGGTTTCCTTCAGATGTGCCTGTAGACCTTGCTTGAGTTGTCGGTCGCTGGCTGTGTCGATCATGTCGGGTAGAGATTTCACGATCTTGTTTTCGGCGTAATAGATGTCCTGCAGCGTGTGCTGGAACAGATCGTCCATTGTTTTAATATCTTTGCTGAAGAGTCCCATGGCTATTTCTCCGGGGGAGAGTGTGGACCGTTTCGAATAAACCCGGGGATAGCCACGCCAGTTCCTAAGACCGTGGAAACGATAGCTGCTGCCCTGAAAGGGCGTGGCATACCATTCACGTTTGTCACGGGCTTTGGCAGCAAAAGCCTGCCAAGGCGGATTTGCCGATACGAGCATTCTGGCGAAGCCCTTTACCAGCGCGCAGTTGCTGGCGGCTGCCGAAGCTCTTCTGCGAACGCCCATTCGCTCGTCACACGATCAAGTATCTATGAGTACGTAGCGCTGCGCGATGGACGGTCCAAATGGTGAACCTCCGCGTTCCCTCCCGAATGCGGCCCCACGTTCTGTATCGCGCTACCGCATCAGTACGAGATCGGCGCACCACTAAGATGATCGCAGATAAGTATTTGATTCAATTAGCGGAGCCAAGGGAGCAGTCCCGACGCTGATGAATTGGATACTTCCGGAGCCAAGTAGCGCCTCACTCATCGAGGTTTTGGCTACAGATATCGCGACGGATATCGGCGCGGGTTGCGTTTTCCCTCAGGTATGCACCAATGCGTGGGGACGTCTGCAGGGGGAACCGCAAACTCATGGCATTTACCGCTATTCGACCGATTCTCCTTATGATCATAGCAGTGTGCGGCTTCCAGCTCACGACAGCCGGCACTGCCGATGCACAGCGCCGCGGTGGGCGCGCCCTCGGGCCCCCGCCGGTCACCATCGCCGATGTCAAGATCGTCCCCGTCAATGAGCGCATTGCCGCCGTCGGCTCTGGCCGCGCACGGCGTCAGGTCACGATCGCAACCCGCTACGCCGGCCTCGTCGCGAAAGTGCTTTTCGAGGGTGGCGGTATGGTCAAAGCGAACCAGCCGCTCGTCCAGCTCCACGCCGAGACCGAGCAGATTGCCGTCGAGACTGCTGAAGCCCAGCGCGCCCAGGCGGCTGATTCCGTCGAGCGCCTGAAGCAGCTCAACGAGGGCGTCGTCACGCGCGTCGCCCGCGCCGAAGCCGATACCGCGCTCAAGGTAGCCGATGCCGCGCTACGCCGCGCCCGCGAGGAGGTCGACCGCATGACCATCCGCGCGCCCTTTGCCGGGATCATGGGCCTGACCAATCTGCAGGTCGGCGACTACATCGGCGCCGGCACGGCTATTGCCTCGCTCGATGATCGCACGGCCCTCCTCGTCGAATTCACGGTGCCTGAGTCCGTCGCGCCGCAGATCAAGAAGGGCCTGCCGCTCCGTGCGAGCCTCGTCACGCGCTCGGGCGAGATCCACGAGGGCTCGATCGACGCCGTCGGCACGCGCATCGATCCCGACACGCGCACGCTCGCCGTACGTGGCGAGATCCCCAATCCGACGCTCGTCCTGATCCCGGGTTCCACATTCTCCATCAGCGTCAGCCTCGTGGGACAGAACGCGCCGCAGGTGCCAGGTCTCGCCATTCAATGGGACCGGCGCGGCGCCTTCGTGTGGCGTCTCGGCGCGAACAACACGGTCGAGCGCGTGGACATCGCCATCATCTCCCGCAATGGCGACCGCGTCATGGTCGATGCCGCGCTCAAAGAGGGTGACAAGGTTGTGTTCGAGGGAGGCGACCAGCTCAGCGCCGGCCAGACCGTACAGCCGCAAAGCTCCTGAGCAGAGTGCTCGTCATTCGGCCCCTCACGCCGCCCTCCACTCCGACATCCCCGAGAGATTTCTGCCATGACGTCGACAGCGCCTGAGCAAAGCCCCATGCCGCCGGATGACGGTGGTTGGGTCGGCACGTTCATCCGCCGCCCCGTCCTTACGATCGTGCTGAACCTGCTCATCATCATCGCGGGCTATACGGCGTTGCAGGGCATCGAGATCCGCGAACTGCCGGACGTGGACAGGCCCATCGTAACCGTGCGTGCGACCTACGAGGGCGCGACGCCCCAAACCATGGATGCGCAGATCACCGCGATCATCGAGAGCGCTGTCTCGCGCGTGCAGGGCGTGTCCGCGATCTCGTCCAACTCCTCATACGGCTCGAGTCGCGTCACCATCGAGTTCTCGAGCAACACGAAGCTCGATGCCGCGGCTATGGATGTGCGCGATGCCGTGGCCGCGATCCGCGGCCAGCTTCCTGCTGACATGCGCGACGACCCGTCGGTCGTGAAGGCTGATGCCGATGCGTCGCCCATCATGCGCCTCGTCATTTCGGCGGAGAAACTTTCCGAGGCCCAGCTCACCGATCTCGTCAACAACGTCATCGAGGATCGTCTCGCCGCCGTCGAAGGCGTCGCCTCGGCCACGTCCTTCGGACTCCGCGCGCGCACGATCGAGGTGCGCGTCAATCAGGTGGCGCTTGCCGGACGCGGCCTCGCCCTCTCCGATCTTATGAGCGCCATTGGCAAGGCCTCCATCACCGGCCCCTCGGGCGCGCTCGACAATCCGACGCAGCAGCTTCTGGTCAAGGCCGAGGCGCCGATCCAGACACCGGAGGAAGTGGGTGCCCTCGAGCTCAATGCGACGACCCGCGTCTCCGACGTCGCCTTCGTCCGCTGGGGCTACCAAGAGGCGACCGCCATCACGCGCCACGACGGCCGCACGGCCGTCGGCATGGAGATCATCCGCCAGGCACAGTCCAATACCATCGGGATTTCCGAAGGCGTACGCGCGGCCATCGACGAGCTCAAGCACAGCCTGCCCCAGGGCGTGGACATCTCCATTATCTCCGACGACGCCGTGTTCATCGAGGAGGCCGTACACGAGGTCGTGGTCGCCCTCATCATCGCGGGCGCGATCGTCGTCATCGTGATCCTGCTCTTCCTCGCCTCCATCCACGCGACTATCGCACCGACGATCGCCATCCCGATCTCCCTCATCGGCACGCTGGCGGCCATCTGGATGGCCGGCTTCTCGCTCAACATTATCACGCTGCTGGCCCTCGTCGTGGCGACGGGCCTCGTCGTCGACGACGCCATTATCGTCATTGAGAACATCTCGCGTCATCGCGCGCTCGGCGCCGGCCCGCGCGCCGCAGCCGTCATCGGCACGCGCGAGATCGTGTTCGCCGTGCTTGCGACCACGGCGACTCTCGTGGCCGTCTTCATTCCCGTATCGTTCATGCCCGGCGTGGTCGGCAGCCTCTTTTCCGAGTTCGGATTCGTGATGGCCTTCTCGGTCATTGTCTCTTCGTTCGTTGCGCTGACGCTCTGCCCCATGCTCGCCGCCAAGATCGGCACCGGGCATCATGCCGCCGAGACTGCGACGCCGGGCCGCTTCGGCCGCGTTGCCGCTGCCTTCGGCGGTTTCTACGGGCGCGCGCTCGATTGGTGCTTGAGCCTTCGCTGGCTCGTCGTCGCGGGCTGCCTTGCGTTCGGCGCGGCGGCATATATCGCCTTCCGCCTCGTGCCGAGCGAGATCACGCCGACCGAGGATCGCAGCGTCATCAACATCAACATTTCGGCGCAGCAGGGCAGCAATCTCGAATATGTCTCGCGCAAGGTCGCCCTGGTGGAGAGCGTACTCGATGAGCTCAAGAAAAAGGGTGAGATCACCAGCGTGCTGACGACCGTCGGTCGCGGCGGTGCCAATCGCGCGACGATCGTCGCGCCACTCGCCCCTTGGCGCCAGCGCTCACGCAGCCAACAGGACATCCAGGCCGAGCTGCAGGCGAAGTTCGCCGAGATCCCCGGCCTCTCCATCTCGACGCGCTCGCCGAACAGCCTCGGCATTCGCGGTGGCGGTCAGGGCCTGCGCTTCGCCGTTACGGGCAACGACTACGCCAAGATCTCCGACGGCGCGACGGCGCTCGCCCAGCGCCTCTCGCAGACGCCCGGCTTCCGTACCGTGCGCACGGATTTCGAGACGACGCAGCCGCAGCTTTCCGTGCGCATCGACCGCGAGGCCGCGACCAAGCTCGGCGTGCCGATCGACGCGATTACGAGTCTCATCAACACCATGGTCGACTACTCCAAGGCGGCTGATCTCTTCATTGGCGAGGAGATCGTCGAGGTGCAGATCAAGCCTGGCGGCCGTCCGATCAACGACCCCTCCGACCTCAACAACCTCTTCGTGAAGACCGGAAACGGCCGCTTCGTTGCACTCTCGACGCTCGTAAAGATGGAGGAAGTCGCCATCGCGCCGACGCTCGCGCGTGAGAGCCGACGCCGCGCCGTGCCAGTGAGCGCGCAACTCGCCGAGGGCACGTATCTGAGCGATGCCGTCAACACCCTGCGCACGATTGCGCCGGAAGTGCTCGGGTCCGACATGTCGATCACCCTGCTCGGCGAGGCCAAGACGTTAAGCGAGACCTCGCAGAGCACGACCTTCGTCTTCGCAACGGCCTTCCTGATCGTATTCCTGGTCCTCGCTGCGCAGTTCGAGAGCGTCGTCAGCGCTCTCGTCATCATGGTGACAGTTCCGTTCGGCCTCGCCGCCGCGATCTTCGCAATCCTGCTCACTGGCGGCTCACTCAACGTCTACAGCCAGATCGGCCTTGTGCTTCTGGTTGGGGTCATGGCCAAGAACGGCATTCTCATGGTCGAGTTCGCCGATCAACGGCGCGACGAAGGCTGGACCGTCGCGGAGGCCATCCGCACAGCGGCCACGACCCGCCTCAGACCTGTGATGATGACGGCGCTTGCCGCCGTGGTCGGCGCCTTCCCGCTCGTCATTGCGACGGGTGCGGGCTCCGAGGCGCGTCTCGCCCTCGGCTGGGTGATCATTGGCGGCCTGGGTTTCGCGACAATCTTCACGCTGTTCCTCGTTCCGGTCGCCTACCGCATCCTGGCGCCGCTCGCGAAGCCGCGGGCGCACGAGACGCAGATCCTCACCGAGGAGCTCAAGGCCGCACCGAAACCGGTCTAGATCTCGGGCGCCCCGTCGCCATGCAGGATTTTGGGGCGATCCAAGCTATGCGACGGGTAGCCCCCGAAGGGCACCGCCCCTCTGCACGTGGCTCTTTACCGACCCGATGGTTCGAAGTACGGACATGGTTCGCGAAAACATCCGCGTGTAGATCGCGCAAGGTGCGATGGCGGCTGATGGGATTTTCACGATCAGCCCAGTCCGCGAGCGCACCATCCTGCACGCGCACAACGGTGAGCTGACCGCATGTCGGCACGGCAGGTGAGTTCTCGCCAAGGCCTGGGAAAATCTTAACAACACTGTTGTTCTGGTGGAGCCGAGGGGATGGCACCGAGCCTGAGGAATCAGGCACTTAGTGCTCCCAAACCTCAACAGATCTCACATTGTCTTACATGGTGTTTTCTTGCCTATTCCCAAACCATGCGCGGGAGAGGCGGTATCTCTCTGACAGTGCCACCACATCGGCTTTGCAGAGTGGCTGTGTGAAAACCGCGCGTAGAACCGCGCCATCGTCAGCATCCCGATATTACGCACAGCGGAAGCTGACTTGGCGTTTTCACACAAGCACGGGATCGACCATCTTGGGGCGGGCTACGTGGTTGCCACCGGTTTCTAGCGAGTAGGCGATGCCTACCAGCATCCGCTGGGCGTCAGCGCCAGGGCGCAGAACCCCAATTCCATGTTCAACTTGATGCCGCCGGTGGCCTCGTCCTCGCTAACCACTATAGGCCGCGTGAAATTTCCAGAAGGCGTTGTCGGCGCCAGCCCCGTGCCGAAACCCGGATGGCAAATCGATCTGGCCAAGGGCAGATACGACGAGCCGTTCGCTACGTATCACGGCGGGGTCAGCGAGGGCGCCAAGGAGGTTTCATGGAGCGGGCGCTATGGAGGCCGTGCGCATTGGATCGTCAGGAGTGTTTCAGGCCACGAGGTATATGAAATTCGGCGACTGGGCTCCGCGACCACGTGAGCGGGAGCATCCACATGCGATACAACATTGCTACACTTCGCCACTATCGAGCTTGGAACAGCGTGGCTCATCAGCCCGACGTGGCGCGCCGAACGCCGATTACCCGCTCTCTCTTACAATGAGCTGAAAGCCGAGATCGATTTGAAGGGCGCATGTCTCGCCAGAGATGCGCCTGAGAATGAGGTCCGCCGTAACGTCACCGATCTCGTATCGCGGCACACGAATCGTGGTGATCGAGGGCACCGTCTCGGCCGCAATGGGCAAATCGGAGAATCCGCAGATCGCAATCCTGTCCGGCACGGCGATGTGCCTGCGGGCGCACTCGAAGATCATGCCCGCCGCCCAGATATCGGACGCGCAAAATATGGCATCGATATCGGGCGCTGCATCCAGCAGGGCAGCGAGCGCGCGTCGCCCTTCCGGCATATTGAATTCGGCATGGACGACCAGATCCGGATCGAACGTCCGCCCTGCCGCCACGATGGCTCTCCTGTAGCCCTCCAGGCGGTCCGCGTGTCGATCGTTGCTGCGCGGGTCGGCAGTGACGAGACCGATCCTGCGCCGCTTCGCTTTGATGAGCCGCTTCGTCATCGCTTCCGCCGCGTCGATATTGCGATACCCGACGGCGAGGTCGATCTGGTTTCCCGGCAAAGTGCCCATTTCGACCACAGGGATGCTTGCGGCCTCGAGCAGTCTTCGCGTCGCGTCCGTGTGGTTGGCGCCCTGGACGACAATACCGGCCGGCCGGTGCCCCAGTAGAGCCCTGACGATGCGCTCTTCACCCGTCGCCCTGCCATCGCTGTTCCCGAGAAGCACGCAATAGCCTTCCGACGTCAGCCGGTCATTGAGGCCGCGAAGCGCTTCGGCGAAGACGCCGTCCGTGATGTACGGAATAATGACGGCAATGATGCGGGTCTCGGTTGCTGCCAGACCGCCGGCGATCAGGTTCGGCACATATCCGAGATCGCTCATCGCGTTTTCGATGCGCTCGCGCGTTTCGGCAGCGACCCGCGTCGGATGACGCAGTGCCCGCGATACCGTGATCATGGACACGCCGGCCCGCTCGGCGACGTCTGCCATGCTCGCTTGCCGCGCTGAAAGCCGGCGGCGGCGCGATCGCTCACCATGGCCTGCGGAGTCGCTCTTCATCGCTACCTATCGATGCTTGACGATAAGAAATGTTGGACGCTAACATAAAAATGTTAGCGCACATCATAAGCTCTCAGAGCATAAAAAATAGAGGACGGGAAATGCAAGCAGCAAGCGTTTCGCTGCGCCTTCGGCCTGCGGACGGCGGCTACATCCTGGAGGCCGACCAGCTTCAATCCCTCGTCGAGGAAATGCTGGCGCGAACCGGTGTCCCCGGAGCGGATGCGTCGATCGTCGCGGCCAGCCTGATCGGCGCCGATGCGCGCGGCATGAACTCTCACGGCATTCTGCGGTTGCCGGTCTACATAAAGCGACTGAAGCAGGGCGGCTTTTCCGCATCGACGGCGAGCAACGTGATCCGTGAAACGCCCTCCACCGCCTTGATCGACGGCCACGACGGTCTGGGCGCCGTCCTCACGGTGCGCGCGATGGACTTGGCGATTTCGAAGGCCCGCCAGACCGGGATCGGCGCCGTCGGCGTCACGCACAGCAACCACAATGGCGAAGGCGCGCCCTACGTGCTCCGCGCCGTCGAAGAGGACATGATCGGCATCGCCACGACCAACGGCTCGCCGATTATGCCCGTGTGGGGCGGCAAAACGGCGCTCACCGGCCCTCTTCCCATCACGGTCGGCGTGCCAACGGCAAAGCAAAAGCCGATCGTGCTCGACGCCGCCCTCGGCATGAGCTCGCGCGGCAAGATCCTATACCACGCCGAAAAGGGCCTGCCCGTCCCGGACGGCTGGCTGGTGGACGCCGAAGGGCGCCCGACCAATGATCCGAACTGGGTGAAAAACGGCGGTTGGATTTTGCCGATCGGCGGGCACAAGGGATGGGGCCTCATCCTTATGTGCGAGATTCTGTCGGGCATTCTGACGGGCGGCCCCTTCGGCCGGGAGCTCACAAACCTCTACGACGATCTCCATCAGCCGCAGGGCAATGGCCAGTTCGTGATCGCGATCAACGTGGGTGCGTTCCTGGATGTTGCGATCTTCAAGCAGCGGATGGATGCCTACATCGTCGAAATGAAATCGTCTGAGCTGGCACCAGGCTTCTCCGAGATCCTCATGCCGGGAGAGATTGAATTCCGGCGCGAGACGCAGCAGCGGGCGGAAGGCATCACCCTCAGCCACTCGGTGGTTGATGAAGTCCTGAGAACGGCAGCCGACCTCGGGATCGCGGTCGCGACATCCTGACGGGCAGCGAACCCACAACAAGAAAAGTACAGGTGGAGGAAGTCACAATGAAGCATTTTGCGTATCTCGCCCTGGCCGCGTGCTTGGGGCTAGCCCAGAGTGTCGTCTCGGCAGAAGCGGTCGAATGGAAGGCGTATACCTACGTCGATTCCGTAGTGACGCCCGCCTACCGTGGCCTCGAGAAGCTATCCGCCGACTATGAGAAAGAGACCGGCGGCGCCATAACCATCAAGCCCAACGCCGGCGGCTCATTGCCGATCAAGGCAAGCAACATCACCCAGGCCGTTGCCGATGGCGTGCTGCAGATTGCGGATGATTTTTCCTTCGTCGGTAATCTTCGCATCGGCGGGCTGATCCGGCTTCCGTCGTTGATCGAGAACGAGACGGAATACGCCCAGGCTCGCGAGATCTGGCTGAAATACGTCGACCAGGAGCTTGACGCGATGGGCGTCAAGCGGTTGTCCGATTACCACTATCCCGCGCAAGTCTTCTTCTCCTCGCAAAAAATGACGAGCCTGGAGGACATCAAGGGTCGCAAGATCCGGGTGTCGTCGGCGGAGCAGGGCGAGGTGATCAAGCGCCTCGGCGGAACCGCTGTCACACTCAGCCCTCCGGAAGTGCCGACCGGGCTGCAATCCGGCGTGGTCAGCGGCGTGTTAACGGCGAGCGCCGGGGGCGGCCTCCAATGGCGAGACTTCTTCACGCACAACTACAGGCTGGGCGTTAATTGGACGAACAGCATGTTCATCGTGAACAAGTCCGTATGGAACAAGCTCACTCCGGATCAGCAGGCCAAGCTGAACAAGGTGGCTAAGGATGCTGCCGCCGCAATCGAGACGGAGCTGCGCACGACGGAGGACTCGTCGACCGAGAAGTTCAAGGCAACAGGCATGGTCATCACGTTGCCGACGGCCGAGGAGAAAGCCAAAGCCGTAGCCGCGATATCGGACTATTGGGAAGCTTGGGCCAAGCAAAAGGGCGGCAAGGCTCCTGAGGCGCTCGCCGCCATCCGAGCCGCGATCAAGCGCTGATTGGCGAGGCTTCCGCCGACAGGCGGAAGCCGTCATCCTCTTCCCGGAGCGCCCCCGATGAGATCTGCTGCGCAGGTTCTGTTTGATGCCGCTCGTCTGATTGCAGGTTTGGCACTCGCCACCATGGTGGTGGTCATTACGCTTGAGATCGCCGTTCGAAATATCTTCGGGCCGTCTTTGCAAATCTCCGACGAGCTTGGCGGCTATCTGCTCGTCGCCATGGCCTTCTTCGCCATTTCCGACGCGTATCGCGCACAGGTCATGATGCGCATCGAGTTCGTTTACGATCGCTTTCAGGGGCGCGCCAAGGCCTGCCTCGACCTCGTTTATGACCTGATCGCTCTTTCTGCCACTCTGGTTCTGGTCTGGTTTTCGGCGCGTTTCGCCATCTCGAGCTGGAACAGGGGCGTCAACGCCTCGACGTTTCTCGAGACGCCGCAATGGCTGCCCCAGCTACCGATTCCGATAGGCCTGACGCTTCTCGCACTTGCCATCTGCTTGTCCATGGCCGGCAGCGTGCGCCAGCTCCTGGGAAAGCACTGACATGGAATGGGGCTCTCAGCTCGTCCTGATTATCGGTCTCATGACTGGCCTGCTCATAGGCGGCATGTGGCTGCCGTTCGCAATCTTGTCCGCCGGGCTCGCATCGATCTTTCTCGCCGACGGCATAGCCGGCATGAACGCCTTGGGGTTCGTGCTTTGGGGCAGCATGAACAGCTTTACGCTGACGGCCATCCCGCTCTTCATTCTGATGTCGGAGATCCTGCTCCAATGTGGCGTCACGGGGCCTCTCTATGCGGCTCTTGCCCGCCTTGCACGGCCGATCCCGGGCGGTCTCCTGCAGACAAACGTAGCCGCAAGCGCGCTGTTCGCCGCAATCTGCGGATCGTCCGTTGCTACGGCTGCCGCCATCGGAACCGTCGCCCTGCCCAATCTCGAGAGGCGCGGATACGACATGCGCATGGCGTACGGATCTCTTGCCGCGGGAGGCACTCTCGGCATTCTCATCCCCCCGTCGATCCCGATGATCCTTTACGGCAGCTTCACCGAGACGTCGGTCGCCAAGCTGTTCATGGCAGGCGTCGTCCCCGGCCTGATACTGACGACGCTGTTCATGAGCTACATCGGCATTCGCAGCTACATGATGAAAGGAGCGGCAATCAGAGCCGAGGACAGGCCGGAGCCCCTGTCCAAGGTCGTCCTGCAATTGCTGCCCTTCATGGGCCTCATGTTCATCATACTCGGCGGCATCTATTTCGGCTGGGCAACACCGACAGAGGCGGCCGCTCTGGGTTGCACTGTCGCGCTCGTCATCGGTTATCTCGCGGGTGGCTTGAGTGTGCGGATGCTCGTCAATGCACTCAGCGTCGCAACGCGCAGCAGCGCTGCCATTCTCGCGATCGTGATGGCGGCGATGGTATTCGCCTATGCTTTCGAGAATGCCAGCCTCGGCAAATACCTCACGCAATGGCTGCTCTCCCTGAAGCTGGACCGCGACACGTTTCTGTTCGCTCTTCTCTTCCTCTACGTGATCCTGGGATGCCTCATGGAAAGCATTGCCATGATGGTGATCACCGTGCCGCTCCTGTTTCCGACGATCCTCGCGTACGGCATCGATCCGGTCTGGTTTTGCGTTGCGCTCGTCGTGCTGATCGAGCTCGGTCAGCTGACCCCGCCCTTCGGCATCAACCTGTTCGTGATCAAGCAGATTTCAGGAGCCCCGCTCGGCGACGTCGTCAGGGGAACGGTGCCGTACTACGGCCTGATCATTGGCTTCGTTATCCTCTTGAAGTTTGTGCCGGGCATAGCGCTTTGGTTGCCGGGCGCCATGTATGCGCACTAGCGTCCCGAGTCCAAGGTCGTCATGCCTTGCGACAGGCACCGAACCAGCTTCGGAATCAATGGGAACACCGGCAACATAGCGTTTCTAGTGTGGTTTTCCGGATTGGAGGTTCGCTTCTCGGCCTGCGGCAAATGATGGGGCGAGCCTCAGATCCACCGCAGACACCAGGAAGGACGGCGATGGCATGCAGCAGCCTCTGATACCGCTCGACGCGGTCAAGTTTTTCGGGTCGAATTTTGCGCGACCCGAATGCGTTCTGTGTACGCGTGCCGGGGACGTTTTCGCCTCCGACCGCCGGGGCGGCGTTTCGCACATCACGCCGCACGGCGAGCACAAACTTTACACAGGCGCGACGCTCGATCTGTCCTGGCCGCTACATCCCAACGGCATCGCGCTTGATCGCGACGGCAGCTTTCTTATTGCTCAGCTCGTCGATGGGGAGGGCGGCGTTTTCCGGCTGCACCGGGACGGCCGCCTCGTACCGGTGCTGAGACAGGTTGACGGGCGCGATCTGGACGTGACGAACTTCGTTTTGCTCGACCATGGCGGGCGGATCTGGATCACGGTCTGCACGCGCCACAATCCCCGCGTCGACGCATTCAAGCCGGGCATCGCGGACGGCTACGTCGTCCTTATCGACGGCAAGGGCGCCCGCATCGTTGCCGACGGCATCGGCTTTGCCAACGAGTGCCGGATCGATCCTTCCGGGCAATGGCTTTACGTGAATGAGACCTACGCGCGGTGTTTGACACGCTTTCGTATCGGCTCAGATGGAAGTCTGTCGGGCCGCGAGGTCGTCACGCGCTTGGGCGTAGGCGAGTTCCCCGATGGCCTCACGATCGACAGCGAAGGCGGGGCCTGGATCACCTGCATCGTCACAAACCGATTGATCCGTGTCGCCCTGGACGGCAAACCGCAAATCGTCTTGGAGGACAACGATCCTTCGCACGTCGCCGAAGTCGAGGCCGCCTTTCAATCAGGAACATTGCAGCGCTCGCTTCTCGACCGCCACGCCTGGAAGAAGCTTGCTCATATTTCCAGCCTCGCGTTCTTCGGCCCGGATCTTCGCAAGGCCTACCTCGGGCTTCTCCTGGACAAGAGGCTGCCGGTCATCGACATGCCCGTGAGCGGGCTCAAACCAGTGCATTGGGAATGGTAAGCTGCGGTCGATGGCGCAATGAGGCCTACATCCCCGCCACCGGCGACGGGGTCGCGTCCGGCCGCCATGGACCGATACCACGAACACCGGACATGGCCGGCGGCGCTCTAAGCGTCGCAGATCGAACCCAATGGGAAGGCGGCTATTGGGATCGACCATCTTGGGGCGGACTACGTGGCTGCCACCGGTTTCTAGCGAGTAGGCGACGCCGACGGCGCCGCCTACCAGCGCAATGATTTGATAGCTTCCGTCGGTCAGTCGACGGGACGGGCCAATTGCAGTCACGCTGATCCTCAGTCAAGTTCCCCTACGAGGGTGTGAGGAATCGCGCATGACCGTGGATAGAACAGCCGTCCTGGAAGGACTTGCAACCAGGCTAACGGGTGTTTTGTTGGGACGGCCTGTCAGGGTCGCGATTGATGGCCGAACAGGCTCTGGCAAGACCACGCTGGCGGATGAGATTGCGACTCTTGTTCGTCGCAAGGGCTATCCTGTTATCAGAACGTCAATTGACGGCTTTCATCGCCCAAAGTCTCAGCGCTATGCTCGTGGCCGCTATTCGGCTGAAGGTTATTATTACGATGCACGTGATTTGCCTGCAGTCATGCAGCTGCTGCTTGTTCCATTGGGGCCTAACGGTGATCGTCTGTATCGCACACAATCCTTTGATCTCGAAAATGACATGCCTGTCGAACAGGAACCGCAATTGGCCCCAGCCAATGGCATTCTTGTTGTCGATGGGACGTTTCTTCAGCGGCCTGAGTTGAGCGACGGCTGGGACATAACGATATTTGTGAAAGCGTCGGAACGCACGTCTGAACT
>JBFWOB010000001.1:0-295825 GCA_050250755.1 Hyphomicrobiaceae bacterium | reverse complement strand
GGGGGGGGGCCATTGAACTGCTCGATCGCCAATGACGAAGCAAGACATCCGACCAGATTTGGTCGCTATCGCGAGCGATGAAGCGAGACGGTCACCCCACCCCCGCCCCTCCCCGTCAAGGGGAGGGGAGGGGAGCAGTGGCATTCGTGGCCAAGAGTCGGGTCTATCTAGCTTGAACTTGCTCTAGGCCGCATCTCTTTCGTAAGCACGCCAGAGGCGCGTTGCGCGCCTTCCGGCAATTTAACGGTCACTTCCGCGACGCTACTTGTCCAGCCACACCTGTTCGTGGCGCCAGTGAGAATAGATGCTGTTGTCGGAGCGCACGTGGCCCTTGACGTAAGGCTGGCGGCACTGCGCCGTGCGACCATGGTAAAGCACCGGGCGCACGTTTTCCTCGGCAAGAAAGCGCTCGATTTCCCAAACCATCTTCTTACGCTTCTCAGTATCCCGCTCGGATGACTGATCGGCGAGCATCTTGTCGAGCTTCGGATTGCAGTACTTGGAGTAGTTGTACTCCGACCCGCACGCGTAGCTCTCGACCAGCGTTGCATCAGGATCGTCGACGCTCGAGCCGGTGAGGTTCAACGCGACCGCGTAGTCCTGGCGCGCCGCCCGGCCGAACCACACCGTCGACTCGATGATTTCGAGCTCCGCCTCGAAATGCACCTGATTGAGCTGATCAACCATGATCACGGCGGGATCCTTGTAGGATGCCAGGTCGCGCGTGGAAACCTTGACCTTCAGCTTGTTCCCAGGACCGTAACCCAGTTCTTCCATAATCTTACGCGCTTCGGCCTGGCGCTCCTCCAGCGTGCCGCCGTAACCCGGCAACTTTGCAATGACTTCTGGCGGCATTCCCCAGATGCCTTCCGGAGGTGCCATCATCACGCCCGAGATCGATGCCGCGCCGTGGGAGGTGATGGTGAGCATGCCCAAGCGATCGACCGCAAGCGATACGGCGGTCCGCAGCTTCACATTGTCGAACGGTGGGCGTTTGTCGTTGATCAATACATTGACCGAGACATTCGTCGGCCCCAGCGTGCACACGATTTGTGGGGCCTGAGAGGCGATATCCTTCATGATCGGCACAGTGATATCGCCGGTCGTCGTCAGATCGAACTTGCCCGCAATAAGTCCCAGCACGCGCGTCGAGCGATTGCCGATGATCGTGTAGTCAATGGCGTCCAGATAAGGGAGGCCCTTCTTCCAGTAGTCGGGGTTCTTCACGACGCGCACGCGCTCGTTGCTTTTGAACTCCACGAACTTGAAGGGTCCGGTTCCGATCGGATTGGTGCGCTGATCCTTCGCCGCAACATGGCATGGATAGATCACGCCGAAACCAGAGGCCAGCAATGCCAGTACGGATGGCTGCGGCCGATTGAGGTGAAACGTCGCCCGATAATCGTTATCGGCTGTAACCTCCTTCACATTGGTGTACCAGATACGGCGCGGGTTCTTGCGGAAATAGCCCGGCACTTTGCCTGTGATCCAATCCAGCGTGCACTTCACGTCCTTCGCCGTGAACGGCTTGCCATCGTGCCATTTGACGCCTTCGTTCAACTCGAACGTGAGCTTGGTGCCGGTTTCATCCCAGGACCAGCTCTTGGCCAACTCCGGAATGACCGTGTCCAGAGCGCCGATTGGTTTCATGGGATCGAATGTGACCAGACCGCTAAAAATAGCGCCTGCCGCCATCACCGTCGTGTAGCTCACCTCCTCGAGGACCGACATGCTCGAGGGATTGGCACTTATGTAGACCTGCAGCGTACCGCCATGTTTTTGCGCTGCGACGGGGCCAGTGCAAAGCCCGAACGCTGCGGACGCGACCGCAAGAGACTTTAGAAGTTTCATTTGTTTCCTCCAGGTAGCTGCCGGCTGAACGACCTCTTCGGGCCGCTTGGCATCCGGCAGATGCGGAGGTTAACGGTCTTCGGCGGACTGGGCGAGAGGTGCTTTCCGCGGCTGACATTTACCCAGGAACAGACGCGACAACGCCCGGCCGATGAGGCGGCCGGGCGTTGTCGCAAGAGACCGGATTGTCGGCGTCTCCCGAAGTGCTAGACCCAAGGACGATCGTTTGAAATCCGACCTTCGTAAGAGGTGATTGCAGGTGCTTGCTCGAGGGTGAGGCCGATGTCGTCGAGGCCGTTGATCAAGCAGTGCTTGCGGAACGGGTCGATGTCGAACTTGTCCGTCCTGCCATCAGGACCAGTGACCGTCTGAGCCGGGAGATCGATCGTGACCTCGGCGCCAGGCAGCTCTAGCAGGAACCGCATCAGTTCGTTGACGCGGGTTTCCGGCAAGATCACGGGCAAGATGCCGTTCTTGAACGTGTTATTGAAGAAGATATCGGCATAGGACGGCGCGATCACACAGCGAATGCCGAAATCGAGCAGCGCCCAGGGGGCATGCTCGCGGCTCGAACCGCAGCCGAAGTTCTGCCCGGCGACCAGAATGGTTGCGCCGCGATAGGGCCCCTTGTTCAGCACGAAATCCGGCTTGTCACGGCCCTGCTCGTCGTAGCGCATCTCAGCGAAGAGATGCTTGCCGAGCCCCGTGCGCTTGATCGTCTTCAGATACTGCTTCGGGATGATCATGTCGGTATCGACGTTGATCATGTTCAAGGGCGCTGCCACGCCCTTCAGGGTCGTAAACTTGTCCATAAGCTTCCTCCGGAAGGACCGGCCGCAAGGGAGTCGAGCGTTTTCCAATCGTGTTCTACACAAAGGCCCCCGCTGACGGCAATGGGCTCTAGAACGATTCCAAGTCACGCCCGGCATCCGGCCGCGAATCCGGCATCTCAGCATTGCAAGGGGTTGTGCCGCTCGCATTCCGGAGCAAACTCTGCTTAGTCTCCCGCGCGATACGCATCGACCAATCCCGCGGAACCCCGCATGAACCGAGATCTGAGCCCCCGCATCGGCCCGCGCGGCCCTGCCCGAAGCCCCACGACGCGAGCCTTCTGCAATGAGCGTTAAGCGAGCCTATCGCATCGGCATCGACGTTGGCGGCACGTTTACCAAAGCAGTCCTAATCGATACCGCCACTCGCGAGGTGATCGGCAGGTCATCTGTCCTCACCACGCACGACCACGTGCGCGGCGTTGCGGCTGGCGTCGTCGAGGTGTTCCGAACGGTCCTCGAGACGTCGGGCGTCTCTCCGGATCAGGTGGTGTTTCTCGCACACTCGACGACCCAGGCGACGAACGCGCTGCTGGAAGGGGATGTCGCATCCGTCGGCGTGGTTGCCATGGCCGGGCAGGCGGCGGCCGCGCTGGCTGAGCCACAGGCAAAAATCGCGCCCATCGAGCTCGCTCCGGGTCGGTGGCTCCGAACAGCCAACCGGTTTCTCGTCTCCGACGGCCTTGCGGACGAGGCGGTGGGCGAGGCTATCGCGGAGCTCCAGGCCGAGGGGTCGCGCGTGCTCGTCGCATCCGCCGCGTTCGGCGTCGATAACACAGGCACGGAGGAATTGGTCCGCGCTCTCGGCGCCGAAGCGGGCTTACCGACCACCTGCGGCCACGAGATCACGCGCCTCTACGGCCTGACGACACGTACGCGCACGGCCGTCATCAATGCGTCGATCCTGCCGCGCATGATCGCCACCGCCGACATGACCGAGGCGAGCGTCCGCGAAGCCGGTATCAAGGCGCCCCTCATGGTGATGCGCGGCGACGGCGGCGTGATGGACATCAAGGAGATGCGGCGGCGTCCGGCCATGACGATGCTCTCGGGGCCTGCAGCGAGCGTCGCAGGAGCCCTAATGCACCTAAAGGTGGCCGATGGGCTTTATTTCGAGGTTGGCGGCACATCGACCAATATCGGGGTGATCAAGAACGGCCGACCGACGGTTGCCTATGCTCGCGTCGGCGGACACGAGACCTATGTTTCCTCGCTCGACGTACGCGTCATCGGCATCGCGGGCGGAAGTCTCATCCGGGCCGAGGCCGGCCGCCTTCTCGATGTCGGCCCGCGAAGCGCTCACATCGCAGGGCTCGCCTATGCGGCATTCGCCGATCCGGACGCCTTCGACGGGGCGACGCTCGAACTCTTCGAGCCGAAGCCCGGTGACGGCGCCAATCACGTCGCCATCCGCACCAAAGACGGTCGCCGCTTCGCCCTGACCAATACGTGCGCGGCCAACGTGCTCGGCTACGCGAAGCCCGGCAACCATGCTTTCGGAAACCCGGAGGCCGCGAAGCGCGCTTTCGAGCCGCTGGCAACGTTCCTGGGTTGCACAGTCGAGGAAGCCGCGCGTCAGGTATTGGACTGCGCGGTCGCCAAGGTGCTGCCCGTCGTGGCCGATCTCATCAAAGAGTACGAGCTCGACGCCGACCAGCAGATGCTGATCGGCGAAGGCGGCGGGGCCGCGGCGCTGGTTCCTTATGCTGCGGAGCAGGCCAGCCTCCGGCACGAGATCAGCCGTGATGCGGAAGTGATTTCATCGATCGGCGTGGCATTGGCCCTCGTGCGCGACGTGGTCGAGCGGATCGTCCCGCATCCTCAGCCGGAGGACCTGCTCGCGATCCGCAAGGAAGCACTCGAAGCCGTCGTGCGCCTCGGCGCCGATCCGGCGCAAGTCGATGTCACTGTCGAGGTCGATACCCAGACCCACCGCGTCCGGGCCACCGCCATGGGCGCGGCCGAAATGCACGTGAAAGATGCGAGCGGAGCCATTTCCGAACGCGAGGCACGTACGCTCGCGGCACGCTCGCTCGATCTGGCCGCCGATGGGGTCGCGCTTGCGGCGGCCACGCCCGGGTTCCGCGTTTATCAAACCGCGGGCGACGGTCCGCGATCGTTGCGCGTGATCGATTGGCAAGGCGCTATTCGTGTTCAGCGAAGCCGTGCGCTCGCCACGAGCGCCACTGCAGCGGGCATTGCCGGCGCACTGTCCGATCTCTGGCACGCCGCTGGTGGATCCGACGAGCAAGTTCGCGCGCATCCTGGCCTGGTACTTCTCCACGAGCGCCATCTGGTCGACCTCACCGGTGTCGAGGACCTGGAGCAGGCGCTGGCCCTCGCCAAAAGCGAACTCGATGGTAAGCCGAGCGACATGGCAGTGGCCCTCATCGCGATGCCGGGCGGCCCTTGACGGACGGTCGTTGGCCGGCGCGAATGCCTCGACCGACAGATGGCACACCCTGTGGACCCGTCGTAGCCTGGGCGGCGTTCAGCGAACCTAAACCGTCCGGAGCCTCTCATGTCCAAGACCAATCCGCGCGTTGCCATCATCGGTGTCTGGCTCGAGAGCAACCGCTTCGCGCCGGTGGCCAAGGAAGAGGATTTCAAGAGCCTCTATCAGCTCGAGGGAGAGGCTATCCTTTCGGAAGCCCGCAAGGAGCATCCCTACATCTTGGGCGAGAGCGCGGCATTCGTGAAGACGATGGATGCGACCGGCCCTTGGGAGCCCGTGCCGATCCTGCTCGCGGCATGTCAACCTGCCGGATACATCGACGGCGCGCTGATGGACAATTACCTCGCGCAGATGCGTGCCGGCCTCGAGGCTGCCGGGCCGCTCGATGCCGTCTACGTTTCCAACCACGGCGCCATGGTCGCGACAGATCGCGACGATCCGGATGGCGAAATGATCGCGCTCGCGCGCGAGATCGCCGGCCCCGAGGCTCGCATCGTCGTTACGCTCGATCTTCATGGCAACATCTCCGAGCGCATGGTCAAGCAGTCCGACCTCATCGTGGGCTATCGGACCAACCCACACGTGGACTACATCGAACGTGGAGAGGAAGCCGCGCTCGCCCTGCGACTGATGCTGGCCGGAATTGCCAACCCCAAGGCCGCGTTCATCCGGTTGCCGTTGACCCCTGCGACCGTCAACCTGCTCACGGCGAGCGGCCCTTACGGCGAGATGATCGACCTCGGCACCCGGCGACGCGCCGAGCTTGCGGGCGACATCCTCAACGTCTCGATCTTCGGCGGCTTCGTTTTTTCGGATTCGACCAAGAACGGCGTCGCGATCGTCGTCACCGCGCGCAACGACCTTGCACGCGCCCAGATGCTGGCCAAGGAGATCGCGGAATTCGGTTGGGCCAATCGCTCACGTTTCAGGAAAAAGCTGACGCCGCTGTCAGACGCCGTCGCGCTGGCGCAAAAGCGAGACCGCAAACCGGTCATCTTCGCCGATACGGCCGATAATCCAGGTGGCGGCGGCACGGGACGCACGACCGAGCTGCTTTCGGCGCTGGTGTGGTCCGGCGCCGAGAACGTCCTGATGGGCTCGTTCTTCGATCGGCCGCTCGCCGAGGAAGCGCACAAGCTTGGCGTCGGCGCGCGCTTCAAGGCGCAATTCAACCGGCATGCCGGCCTGCCCTGCGATGCGCCGTTCGAGGCGGAAGCCGAGGTGGTGGGGCTGCACGACGGGACATTCGTCGGCCGGCTGGGATCAGCGCAAGGCCGGACCGTCCATCTCGGACCGTCGGCGGCGTTGAAGATCGGTGGCGTCACTGCCGTGATCATCTCCGACCGGACGCAAACGCTCGACCCGATGTTCTTCGAGATCTTCGGCCTCGACATCGGCAAGGCGCACACCGTTGTGGTCAAGTCGCGCGGGCATTTCCGGTCTGGATTCCTGCCCTGGTTCCCGCCTGAGCATGTTTACGAGATCGATACGGTTGGTCTCGCGTCACCGATCCTCGAGCGCCTTCAATTCAACCACCTCCCCCGCCCCTCTTACCCGATCGACGAGAGCACCGAATGGACGCCGCCTACCTGGTAGGCGGCTTCTGCTTCCGCAGACTTGTCCTCCTTCAACGCCGCATTACGATGGGAAAAAATTCCAACTAATTACGCGGGAGGAGAATGCGATGCCGAAGAACGCGCAAGGACTCGAATTGACGGGCGCAACGGTCGAGGCTGCGGAGGCGTTCGACAGAGCTGTGCGTGCTTTCGCGCTTTCCTATGGCGATACGCTCGCTGCCTTCGATGCCGCACGCGAGGCCGCGCCCCAGTGTGCCATGGCGCACATCGGCAAGGCATGGGTTCTTGCTCTCGCCAACGATGCCGTGCTCATCACGGGCGCACGTCCACTGATGGAAGCCGCACGCGCCCTCCCGCTGACGTCACGCGAAAGGGCCCATCTCGCCGCGCTCGAACACGCCATCAAAGGCCGGCGTGCATCTGCGACGGCGATTCTCGACCCCTACCTCATGCGCGAACCGCTTGATCTTCTCGGTCACTTTGCAGCGATGCTGCTCGATGCCTTCCAGGGCCGGTTCGCAAACGTGCGTGACCGCTCGGCGCGTGCGCTGCCGCAGTGGTCCGCGTCGATGCCGGGCTACGGAATCATGCTCTCATTCTATGGTTTCGGCCTCGAAGAAGCTGGCGACTATGCGAGGGCTGAGGAGACATCTCGCGCTGCGGCCGAACTCGAGCCTTACGGGTATTGGCCGCATCATGCCGTCTCGCACGTTCTCGAGATGACGGGGCGGCCCGCGGAGGGCGTCGCGTGGATGGAGGGGCGCATGCCCTTTTGGGCCGGCAAGGACAACATGAGCCGCACCCACATCTGGTGGCACAACGCGCTCTTTCACGTGGAGCTTGGCGACTACGACGCGGCGCTCGCGCTCTACGATGGACCGATTGCCGAAACGCAGCGGCCGACGGGTATCAGCCTCACCAACGGTTCCGCATTGCTGTGGCGGCTCGAGATACTGGGATACGACGGCGGAAGCCGCTGGAAAGACCTCGCTAAACTTTGGGCCGGCCATGCGAATGGAGAGATCTGCCTGTTTGCGGACGTTCACGCAGCGATGGCCGCCATCCGCGCTCAGGATGGTGCCGAGCTCGATCGCTTGCTCGCGGGGATGCGAGTGACCGCTGCCGGCGACAGTGAAGTGTCGTCAACCTATCGCGAGATTGGCCTGCCGATTGTCGAGGGTCTCATGGCCTTCGACCGTCGCGCTTACGCAGAGGCGACCGAGAAGCTGCTCGCGTCGCGCTACCATCTTTGGCGGATCGGCGGCAGCCACGCTCAGCGCGACGTTGTCGAATGGACCTTGAACGAGGCAGCCGCTCGCGCGGGAATGAGGAGCATCGCCGTGGCACTCGCCAACGAACGGCTGGCGTTTCGCCCGGACAGCGTACCCAATAAGCGCTTTCTGTCTCAGGCGAACGCAGCCTGAAAGTGACAACCGGGCATCTCAGCGTGCTTATCCAGTGACTGCCGCGCTCGCTTGGACGGCCGGAAGAATGATGCACGCCTCGGTTCCAGCGGGGCTCGTCTTGATTTCGAGACCGCCACCATTCGTGATGGCAAGCGCGCGCGTCAACGTCAGACCAAGTCTTAGCCGCGACGTCGGAAAGCCGCCACCATTGTCGAGCGGCAACCCCATCTCAAGACGATCGATCACAGATTGCGGTATGCCGGCCCCGTCGTCGGTAACCCTGAGCCAAACGAATTGATCCCGCAGGCCCGCATCGATCAGAACCGTGGAGCCGCCGCCGGCGTGTGCAATGCCGTTCGCGATGAGATTGATAAGCATCTGGCGAACATCGGTCGCGCGGACCTTGGCCAGTATCGGCGGGCTACTCTCGCGCAACTCAAGGCGCACACCTGCCCGCGCAGCCAGAATGAGCATCCCCTCGACTGTCGCTCTCGCGAGGCCGCAAGCATCGATCTCGACCGGTAATTCATCCGTATGGCGGGCGTTCTCGGCTTTTTGGACGAGCATTGCCTCTAGGACCGCGAGAGCATGCTTGGCCGTCTCCGCCATGGACAGCACATAGCCAGCGTGCCGCTCGTTTTCCATACGTCCGAGATGCCCGCTGGCCAGCGCCTCAGCCATCGACTGAATTGCGGCAAGAGGCGTGCGAAGCTCGTGCACGAGTCGGTCCGCATTGAATCGGCCTAGCATCTCGCCAGTGATGCCATGAAGTTGTCGATGATCGTCAGCGGGCATCTACGACCTCACGTTCTACTGCGCGCGTGGCCATGTAGTCCCCGATCGCTCGATCTGGAAAGTCGGCGCAGACGCCGCGAAGTCGCTCGCCATGCGCTATGCCTGTGTTATGTTGAAGCATCTCGAGACCCAGAAACGGAGCCCGAGCTTCATGTCCGATACGCCACAGTTCGATATCCCGCCGCAAATGCGCGATCTTGCCGAGCAGAACGTCAATCAGGCGCGGCAGGCCTATAACCAGTTTCTCGATATGGCCAAGAAGGCCCAGGACATGATGACGCGCTCGGGTGGCGCGGCGGCCGACAGTGCTCGCGAGGCACAAACGAAGGCCTTGCGTTACGCGCAGGATAATATGGACGCGAACTTTGACTTCGCAGCTGATCTCGCGCGCGCCCGGGACTTGAAAGAGGCGATGGAGATTCAAGCCCGCTACGCCCAGCGCCAAATGCGCACCTATGCGGAGCAGGCGCAGGACCTGGGGCGTTTGATGGCCGACGCCGCCCAGAAGATGCAGCGCAGCTAAGACGGGATAGCGCCCCAAGGGATTGCAAGGGCCACTCCGACCGGCTTCTTGGCCGCGCCGGTGTTTTGCCCGTGCGCGATCAGACTGAACTGTGGGTCGCGAATCGGCAACACCCCTGTTGCCTGGCAATTGATTTCCTCGTGTGGAGTCCCATATTGGAGCTATGCGCGCTGGCGCCTCGAACGGGCCGGTCGCAGCGGGTGGATACCCGCTCAGCGCATCCAAGGTCGCTTCTGACGAGGACTTTGACGAGCATGACCCGAATGACCCTGATGTCGAGCCCGCTGCTGCTGGGCTTCGAGGAAATCGAGCGACTGATCGAGCGCGTAGGCAAGAGTGGAACCGACGGTTACCCGCCTTATAATATCGAGCGGATCAATCGGTCGGAGGACGGCCCGGACGTGTTGCGCATCACACTCGCTCTCGCTGGCTTCAAACGTGACCAGCTCGACGTCCTCGTAGAAGACAACCAACTGATTGTACGAGGTAAACAAGAGGACGATCGCGATCGCGAATATCTCCACCGGGGTATTGCGGCCCGCCAGTTCCAGCGCACGTTTGTGCTCGCGGAAGGCATAGAGGTACGCTCCGCCGACTTGGAGAATGGCCTCTTGACTGTGGATCTCGTACGCCACGAACCCGACAGAATGGTACGCAGGATTGAGATCGGGCGACAGAAACCTGGTGTTTGAGCCGTTTAAGTTACAGTCCCGCTAAGCGAATCATCCGATGATCGCAGGGCATGGTGAGAACTGCATCGCCTGTCAAGGCGTTTGCAGAGATGACATGCTCGCGCCCCGCCCGGGAAACCGGCAAGGAAGGAGTGGCGTCATGCAGAAGACAAGAAAGCGCCCCACCACCAAGCGTGCGACCGCGCGCCGGTCGCGCACATTCCGTTCCATCGACAGCCGTCATGCGCTGATCACCGAGCTGGAGCTGGCGCGCCTGGGCGATGGCCAGGTGGCCTACATCAGGGCCATGACGAGCGCTGAGGCTCGCCGCATGTTCCCGACCGTCAAGGGCTTGCCACGCGGCATTGATCTTTATGCCTTGCATGCCGCAGACGGCACGCCGATCGCCCTGACAGACAGCCGGCAGGCGGCGGTCGGTCACGCGCTTGATGGCGAGCTCGAGATTGCCAGCCTTCATTAGGCTGAGCATCTCACGTCGATTCATGGTTAACGGCGCCCGGACGCACCTTCCGGGCGCTTTTTTGCGCCTGAACTCGTCCGGACAATGTGTTGACGTAAGCGAAAAATTGTAGATCCCGCTCCGCTGAGCGAATGAGATCGAACCCCCACAGGGTAACCGAAACATTAACCACGCCTGTAAACCATACGGGCACTTGCGCGTGCCCATTTAGCACAGACGCGTCTACTTGGCCGCCCCTGTTGGGGAATGGCCGCGCGGGTCCCCTTGTCTCGAGCTCGTTGGCTCGTCCGCTCGGCGAACGCAGGGGAGTTTCGATTATGTCCGACCGCGTACCTCACCGCTGCCTGGCAGCGTCGGCCGGCCTTTTTGCGCTGGTTGCTGCAAGTGCCTTCATCGGCATAGTCGATGTTGCGAAGGCCGATACTGCAGAATACCTGGCAGGCGAGTTCCGCACCGAGCGCCCTACGGTGACCGCGTCCCTTTCAAGCATAGATGACGAAGACGCAAGGCCAGCGCGCCGTCAGGCGCCTCGCCCATCGATTACGAGAAGTCACGACGACCGCCCGGCTCGCAAGCGCCACAGCAAGGCTCACAGCCATAAGAAGCATGTTCGGGTTGCCAGCCTCGGCAAGACCTATGTGCCACCTTCGAAGCCCCATCGCAGCATTGCGGGTGGCGGCTCCATCAAATGGGCCGCAAGCTCAGGTTGCTTGAATGGATCGTTGCGCGGCGTACTTGCCCAGGTGGCATCCCGGTTCGGATCGGTCACCGTCAACTCGACGTGCCGTAGCCGCTCTCGCAATGCCCGCGTCGGTGGCGCCCGCCGCTCCAAGCATCTGACGGGTGATGCGGCCGATTTCCGGATCAACGGCAATTGGGGCGCGGCGTCGAGCTTCATTCGCGGCCTGGTCGGCGGCTTCAAGCACTACGGCGGTGGGCTGTTCCACATCGACACCGGACCCCGGCGTACGTGGTAGCCCCCGCGGGCCTGCCGCCTCATAGCGGCAGCCCCTGGAGCAGCCGGGGCACGTCCCCCGTCGCCCCGGCTGCCTCGGCGACTAGGACACTCTTCAATCCAGGCCAGCGATCGACCACGCCGAGGCCGGCGCCGCGCAGCATTCGGACGGGCGTCGAGTCGTTGGCGAACAAGGCATTGAGAGCGGCGAACGCGGCGGCGGACTGTACGCCGTCAGCGCGTCGCCACCTCTCGTAACGGGTGAGAAGAGTTGCATCGCCTGGGTCAAGTCCGAGGCGCATGCCCTCCACGATCGTTTCGGCCAGAGCTGCCACGTCTCGGAACCCGAGATTCACGCCTTGTCCCGCAATCGGGTGGACGCTGCGTACCGCGTCACCAATCAGAGCCAGCCGGGCCGCGACAAGGCTGCGCGCCACGTGACTGCCAAGCGGCCATGAGGCGCGCGTGCCGTCGAACGTCAGCGCCCCGAGCCTCCAGCCGGCTCGCTGCTGCGCCTCCTCCAAGAAGGCCGCATCGTCGAGAGCCATGATCTCGAGTGCGCGCGCCTCTCCCTCGGACCATGTGATGCAAGAGCGACGCCCATTGAGCGGCAGCAATGCAAATGGCCCGGCGGGCAGGAAGTGCTGTACGGCATGACCTTCATGCTCGCGTTCATGCCCCACGATGGCGGCAATACCGCGCTGATGGAACGAGCCGCCGACAACACCGATGCCCGCCATCGACCTGATCCGCGACTGCGCGCCATCGGCGGCGACCAGAAGTCGAGCTCTCCTAGCCTCGTCCTCGCCCAGCATGACTGCGCGCCCGCCAGCCGTCTCATCGATGCCCGTGACCTCGGTCGGCGCAATGACGGCAATGCGGGGCTCGGAGCGGACGGCACGAAGCAGGGCCTGTCGCAACCGATCGGCTTCGAGGATCAGCATCTGCGGCTCGCCGTCGGCCATCGTCTCGTAGCTGAGCAAGATCGGCCGGAAGGCGTCGGTGAGCGCGCTATCCGTGATGTCGACCACCGAGACCGGCTGAGCATGGTGCTCGACCGCCCCCCAAACTCCGATGGCATCGAGCAGCCGCCTGGTGCCTGACGAAAGCGCAAACGCGCGTGGATCGCGGGTGGCGACTTGGGCATCAGGGTCAAGTGGCGTGCGTTCCACGAGCGCGATGTCCGGCCCCCCGCCTTCCGCCCTCGCAAGGGCAAGCGCTAGTGCCAGTCCCGCAAAGCTGCCACCGGCAATCAGAACGTCGTGTGTGGGTCGCATCATCGATGCCATGACATTTCCTTCGGCGCATGGACAACGGGCGCTAAGCGCTGACCTGCCTTGCAGCGGCCCATCTTGACATGGACGGCAAGGGAGCCTCTTTGTGCACTGCACGCAATATGGCCCACGCGACAGCGATTGGGAAACGCACGAGGCGATGCGACATGACGCCAGCCGATGCGAGCTCAGCTCTAGCGACGCTTCTTTCGGTTCTCGATCTCGAGAAGCTCGAGGAGAACCTCTATCGTGGCCGCGGCCCAAGCGTCGGATGGCAACGGGTTTATGGTGGTCAAGTTCTGGGGCAGGCCCTGGTTGCGGCGGTGCGGACGGTACCGGAAGGGCGCCTCGCCCACTCGGCCCATGCTTACTTCCTGCTCGGCGGTGATCCGAAGGCACCGATCGTCTACGACGTTGAACGCATCCGCGACGGCGGCAGCTTTACAACGCGGCGCGTGAAAGCAATCCAGCACGGGCGACCGATCTTCGCACTGACCGCATCATTCCACAAAGCGGAGCCCGGACTCGATCACGGGTCCGAAATGCCGAACGTGCCGGCGCCAGAGGATCTGCCAAGCGAAAAGGATCTGCTCGCGCGCCTGATGCCGCATCTGCCGGACAACATGCGAAGCTACTGGGAGCGTGAACGCCCGATCGAGGTGCGCCTCGTCGACCCCTCTCGCTATTTCGAGCGGAAGGCGCGGGCTCCTGTGCAGATGATCTGGATGCGAACGACCGGCCGGCTTCCCGACGCGCCGACATTCCACCAGTGCGTGCTCGCCTATGCGTCCGATTTCACATTGCTCGACACCGCCCTGATTGCGCACGGCCGACTGGCATTCGAGACCGACATCCAACTCGCGAGCCTCGATCATGCCATGTGGTTTCACCGCCCGTTCCGCGCCGATGAATGGCTGCTCTATGTACAGGACAGCCCGAGCGCCTACGGGGCGCGCGGCTTGTGCCGTGGTAGCGTCTTCACCCGTGACGGTACGTTGGTCGCGAGCGTCGCTCAAGAAGGCCTCGTCCGCGAGAAAGCCACCAATTTCACGGTGAGCTGAGGCGCGCGGCTCATCGCGCTTGGCCGGGGCTTCGTTGTCGAAGTACGCGGGCCAGCTTGAGCGCGTACCACAGTGGGAAACCAAAACTCACGACGCCGAGAAACGGCAGAAAGAGGACGAGCGCATAAACGTCCGTCCGCAAGTTGTACTCGACGACGGATCGTGCGGGGTTCGCGGCATCGTAAAAGACGCCGATGTGACTACCCGGCGGCAAGTTCGGCAGATACCGCAGATCGTTGCGAATACCGGTGCCAACGTGACGGCGGCCGTCCGGAGTGGAAAACTCGTAAGCCAGGACGAGGCGATACTTGGGCTCTCCGCCCTTGAACGACCCTGATTGTTCGACTTTCGCCTCGCGAACCGTTCCCACTGTGTGGGCGCCAAACCAAAGCAGCGATCCTTCTCGCACCAGCCGCGGCCCCATGACGGCGAGCGCAAACACAGTCGCGAGCGGAAGCAGCCCGAGAACGATCAGAACCGCCGTCCGCTTGACGCGACCGACGTCCGCCCACCACGCTGCTAACATGCTGTCGTCGAGAAGGCCTCGCATCGGTCGCGCTCAGGCTCTGATCCGGCCACTTCACGTCAGTTGCAGCCGACGGCTCCGGACGATACCGTTGCCGCGGCCGGTCTATCAGATAGCACCGTCTTTTCTGAGCTTTGCGATGGCGTCGGGCTCGTAGCCGATCTCGGAGAGAACTTCCTCGGTGTGCTGACCCAACTTCGGCGGCGCTCGCCTTACGGAAGCCTTCGATCGGCTCATCAGAATGGGTTGGCCGAGCACCTCGGTCTTGCCGCGCTCCTGGCTGTCCATCGGTTGGGCCAGGCCAAGGTGGCGCACCTGCTCCAGGCCAAACACCTGATCGATCGAATTGATCTCGCCGGCGGGACAACCGTTGGCGTTGAGCATTTCGATCCAGTACGCCGCCGACTTCTGGATCGTATGCTTCTCGATCAACGCGTTGAGCGCCTTGCGATTTTTCGAGCGGCTTTTGCCATTGGCAAAATCAGGGCTTTTGAAGCCCTCGTCATCGAACAGCGCGGCGAATTTCTCCCACATCTTCTGGCCAGCCACGGCGATATTGATGTAGCCGTCCGAGGTCTTGAACACGCCAGTTGGAATCGAAGTCGGATGATCGTTGCCGGCCTGCGGGGGAACCTCTTGATCCATCAGCCAGCGCGTGGCCTGGAAATCGAGCATGAAGACCTGCGCCTGCAGGAGCGATGTCTGCACCCATTGCCCCTTGCCCGATTTCTCGCGCTCCATCAGCGCAAGCAGGATGCCCTGGCTGCAGAAGATACCGGCGGTAAGGTCCGCGATCGGGATGCCGACGCGCATCGGCCCCTTCCCCGGCTCACCCGTGATCGACATCAGACCGCCCATGCCCTGCGCGATCTGATCGAAGCCCGGACGCTTGGCGAGCGGGCCGTCCTGCCCGAAGCCGGAAATCGACGCATAAACAATGCGCGGGTTGATCTTCGCGACGGCCTCGTAATCGATCCCGAGCCGCTTCTTCACGTCCGGCCGATAGTTCTCGACGATCACGTCGGCGCGGGCGGCCAGTGCCATGAACACTTCGCGACCGGCCGGTGATTTCAGGTTGAGCGAGATCGAGCGCTTGTTGCGATGCAGATTCTGGAAATCCGAGCCCGAGCGCGGTCCGCCAAGCCCAACTTTGTCGGACTCCGGGTCTTCGATCTTGATGACGTTGGCACCCCAGTCAGCGAGTTGGCGCACGCAGGTCGGACCGGAGCGGACGCGCGTGAGATCTAGGACAGTGTAGTCGGCGAGAACGTCGCTGGCGGGCTCGAAGGGCATGGGACACGCTTTCGATGGAGGGTTCGACTGGCCGCGATCATGCCATTTGAGCTGGCGCGGGCAACGCTTTTTCTGGCTTTTTGACCGACCGCATGCGGCCGGCGAGGGCGACAGGCACGCACCGGAACCGCGTGCTCTTCCCGCGGCACTTTTTATTATGATACGATTCGACCCGTATTGACATTTAATGAACGATGTTTATTATAATCCCATACACGATCACAGACTGATCTGCACCCTGCCACCCTCCGCTGCCATCTCGAGGAGTTTAGCGTCATGTCGAAGGGACCCACCACGCTCGCCGCTCTGGCTCTCGCATTCGTCGTCCTCGCCGCACCTCTGTCCGCGAACGCGCAGCGGATGGGACTCTCGAACGCAGCCGTCCAGACGCCGGCAGCCAATGCGACCAGTTATTCCGCCGATCCCCAGCAGATTGCGGAATACCTGCGGGGACGCGGACAGGCCGCACAAGTTGGAACGGACAACGACGGCGATCCCTTCATCTCGACCAGCTCTCAGGGCGCGCGCTACAGCATCTACTTCTATGGTTGCGAGAACGGCCAAAATTGCAACTCGATCTCGTTCGACTCGGCCTTCCGTCCGACCCGCAAATCGAAGCTCGAAGACCTCAACACCTGGAACTTGAAAAAGCGCCACGCTTACGCTGTCCAGCGCACCGACTCGAACGTGGCTCTGCGTATGGACGTGGTGATGCTCGGCAGCGTCTCAGAGAACGTATTCACCGAAACCGTTCGCCTATGGGACGGCCAACTCGGCGACTTCCTCCGCCACATCGAGTTCTAAGCCTCCCCGAGAACCACAAACCAGCACGCACCGGACGTCGATCGATCCCGTCCGGCGCCTGACGACAATTGCATCGCGCCGTCAGAGCGATTGCCCACTGCTTCTCCCCGTCGCATCATGACCGCAGTCACCATTCGACGGAGAAACGCCCATGGCAGGCATGCTCGAAGGAAAGACGGCACTGATCTCGGGAGCGGCGCGGGGGATCGGGCGTGCCGCAGCCGTACTTTTCGCCAAGGAAGGCGCGCGCGTCGCTGTTGCCGATTTCAATGAAGCCGGTGCTACGGAGACCGTCGAGCTGATCAACAAGGCCGGCGGCCAAGCCATCGCGATCAAGGTCGAAATTTCGAACGCCGCCGATGTCAGCGCCATGGTTGCGCGCACCGTCGACGCATTTGGCCGCCTCGATTGTGCTTTCAACAATGCAGGCATCTCTGGCTACAACGTGAATGCGGGCGGCCTCAAGACGGCCGAATGGTCGGAAGAGTCCTTCGATCGGATGATCGCCGTCAATCTCAAGGGCGTGTGGCTCGCCATGCGTTCCGAGATCGAGGTGATGCTGAAGCAAGGCTCCGGCGCGATCGTCAACACCGCGTCGATCGCCGGACTCGTCGGTCTGCCGACCTCGTCGGCCTATGTCGCAGCCAAGCATGGTGTCGTCGGCCTCACCAAGACGGCCGCGATCGAATATGCGACGCAGAATATCCGCGTGAATTCCGTCTGCCCCGGCTACATCGAGACGGATATGACCCGCGAGGTGATGAAGCGCCGCGGCGAGGACATCCTGCGCTCGACGGCGGCACGTCGAATGGGCACAGCCGATGAAATCGCGGAAATGGTGTGCTGGCTCTGCTCGGACCGCGCGAGCTATGTGACCGGCGCCAACTACAACGTCGACGGCGGTTACGTCGCCGCGTAACGACGGGGAAGATGCGCAAGTTGAGTTGATGCTACGCGAAGGCCTGGCGCGTCCCACGATAAGTGCCGGTTTTTCGCGCAGCTCGACCCAACTATCGCGCTAGCGTCGTTCAGGTTCCTCGCTTCTTCAGCAGATACCTTTGCATTCCCTCGAGAACGAGCACGTCGTCCTGGTTGTGGATGGTCGAGCGCATCGTGAGGACGCCCGTCGTGCGTTGCGATTTGAGCTCGGCCACCTCGAGCAGCGGGTAGAGTGTATCGCCAGCGTAGACAGGCGCGAGAAAACGCGTCGACTGCTCGATGAACGCTCGAAGGCTGTCCTGCACGAGGAACGGGAAGATACCCGCCCCCGCTGCTGTCTGAATGGCGACCTGATAGCCGTGCGCCAGCAGATCCCGATGGCCATGCTGACGGCAGTAATCTCGATCGTAATGGATCGGATGATTATCGCCCGAGGCCGCTTGAAAGGCCGCGAAGTGAGCTTCCGTAACAGTGCGCGACGGTATGTAAAAAGTTTCGCCGACTTCGAAGTCCTCGAAATACCGCTGCGGCCCGAATGGTGCCTGACGAACGTCCTTGCGTGGTGCCGACATCTGCTTCTCGCTTCCTCAAAACATGACTCTGGGCGGGATAGACTGCGCCTCCCACTACGACGACGCGAACCTACTGGGCGCCGAGATCAACGACTACGTTGCGTGCGACAAGGTCGTCGACCTCCTGCCGCGAATACCCCAGTTCGCCGAGCACGGCGCGCGAGTGCTCACCGATCACCGGCACCGCCGCGTCGTCCATGACACCGCCGGGCAGATGCGGAACCCTTACGGTCGTGCCGTCGGGTAAGCCGTAGTTCGGCACGGCATCGATGGCCTGCACATGGGGATCGCTCAGCCAGTCACCGTAATCGTAGATCGGTGCGCCGAGTGCTCCCTCCCGCGCGAACGCGGCAGCCCAGTGCTGCGTCGGCTGCGTCTTGAGCACCGCATCCATCTCGCGTCGCAGCGCCGCCAGGTTCTCGCTGCGGGCAGCGAACGTGGCAAAGCGCGGGTCCACGCCGAGATCGGGCCGTTCGAGTGCCCGGCAGATCGCCTGATACTGCGCTTCGGTCACGAGCGTGATCGCGATCCAACCATCTGCGGTGGGATAGTTGCCGGCTGGCGGATTGATGAGAGCTGGCGGACGGCCGAGGAACGCGTGCTCGATGATATTGAGAGCCTGCACGTGCCCAGCCGACTGCATCAGGGAGATGTCGATGTGCCGGCCGGGCTGGTCGGCCTTGCGACCCCACAGCTCCATCGTCGCGGCCTGGAAGGCATAGAGCCCCGTGATGGCGTCGATCAATGGTACGTCGATCTTCACCGGCGCGCCTTCGCGGCTGCGGATCACGCTCATCAGGCCGGAAAAAGCCTGGCCGACCGTATCGACCATCGCCACTTCGCGCTTCGGCCCGCGCTGGCCATAGCCAGACACCGAGACATAGACGATGCCCGGATTGCGCTCGCGGAAGGCCGCAAATCCCAGCCCCAATCGCTCCATGACACCGGGCCGCGCGCTCTCGAGCACGACCTGGGCCTTCTCACCGATTTCGAGAGCGATCTCGCGCCCCTCTTTCGTCTTGAGATCGACGGCGATGCTCTCCTTGCCGCGGTTGTAGGCAATGGTTGCGGCCGACGCGCCTGCAATGCGCGAGCCGAGTTGCCGGATCCAATCACCTGCAGGCGGCTCGAGCTTGATCACGCGCGCGCCGTAAGCCGAAAAGTGGCTGGCGCACGACGGCCCCGCAATTCCCTGGCTCATGTCGAGCACGGTGATCCCTGCGAGCGGCTTTGCCCCGTCCATCGTCGTCATCCTCTCAGTAGCCTGACTTCCGTTAGCCGCCGCGACGCAGCCGAGCCTTGATTTCGATCGTACATCCGGACGATATGCCCGTGATCAACACCATAGGCGCGAGGCGGGATGGCTGAGAAGGCTTTCGATCTGACACAGCGGGCGACATTTGGCCTGTTTACCCCTGTCACCATCCGGTTCTCCGACACCGACATGCTGGGCCACGTCAACAACGTGTCCGTGGCGTCGTACTTCGAGGCGGGTCGGTGCGAGCTGTTCTACAAGCTGATGGCCGAAGGGGGACTGACGGAGCGCGGAAAGGCCGCGCGCATCGATTTCGTCCTCGCTCGGGTGGCGATCGATTACAGGAAGGAGTTCTTCTATCCGGGAACCGTCGAGGTCGGCTCGCGCTTCACGCGGCTCGGCAACCGATCCATCACGACGGGTTATGGCCTGTTCATTGGCGACACCTGCCACGCAACGGCCGAAAGTGTGAACGTTTTTTTCGACCTCGAGACGCGAACCTCGGTACCGCCGCCATCACCCGTGCGCGCCTTGTTGGAAGCAGCGATTGCCGCCTGAACGCGTGACGCCTCACGACCGATCGCGGCCTTGTCGTGGCTCACGATCAAATTCCAGGGCACATCCGCAACTGCCTGTGGATAAGTTTCCCCAACGCGCCGCGCGCCGCAAACGCAATTTCCCGATCGCCGGCCTTTCTCTCGTCTTCGCAAGTTGTTGTGGGGGAGCTCGCAGAGACTAGGTATCGTGCTTGACCTTCACTCCCCTAACAGATCATCTTTCATCGGACATATGGTATCATTAGGAATCCCGGGACTTCGCCATCCTCATCACTGGCGACGATGGGCTTGCACCAGGACCGATCCTGGATATGGTGCCCCATCCTCGTTAACCAGTTTGCCGTCCGGGGGGATGAGGCGGTTGCGGGGGTGTCGTGCCACTTGCCAGGGGATGCGGCCCAAGGGCTGCTGGTGTGGTGCGACACACGAAGGTGACTCGGTGCTTTGGGGGCATCCGACAGGATCGGTGCCGAGTCGCCTGAATAGCGGGGAGCTTGTGGCCGGCTCGATTGATTTCGAGTCGGCCACACCGCGTTACGGGCCTTCCGTTTCTCTTCCTGAGGTCCTCCGCACGGCGCGACAGTTTCATGACGCACCGCGACCAGCGGCGCGCACCATTCGACTGGCTCCGACGTAAAGATGCGCTATGAGCACTGTTGGTCGCGTGATGCGCGGAGACGAGCCGGAAGATAAAATTGAGCCGGCGCTGCGAAATCCAGGTGTCCAGGAGAAAGCGTTCAAAGTTTTCTCAGGCAGCGGCTATTTCGATGAGAGATGGCAGCGTCGCTTTGCAATGTCTCCGTATATGTACGGATAAAATAATAAGGGCGGGCCACGCGGGACCCACCCTCGATTATCAACCTACCCGATTACGCCTTCTTGGCGCGTGCATCCATGCACTTTCCGCCCTTCCAGTATTTATACGTACCGCAATGCTTATAAGCGACTTTCTTGGCCTTCTTGGCTTTCTTTGCCTTCTTGACCTTTTTCGCCTTGGTTGCCTTGTTGGCCTTCGTTACTTTTTTGGTCTTTGCGGCTTTCTTTGTTGCCGCCTCGACGGTGATATCCGTCATCACCGCGTGTGTGGCCGTGATTGGCAGCGCCAGGGCAGTTGCCAACAGCAAGGTCTTTAAGAACGTCATCGGGATCCCTCTCCTAGTTCGCCTATTTTCTTAGTAGGCGAAGTAGAATAAGCGGGACTGCAGCGTTTTGTGAACAGCATTTCTGCAATGTGGGAAACAGCTCGCGACACGCGATGCTTAAACGCCTCATTCTCCTTCGGCGGCGAATAAAAAACTCGAGAAGATGCTCAAACAACCTTATGGGGCGACCGATTGGATATAAGGCCCGTTGCCGCCAGGAGAGGGCGCGTCTTCAGCTTTGGGCCACCAATTGCGGACGGCTTAACTAAACGGCGTCAGAACCAGAGCGCACGCGCAAGCAACACCAGGCCTGCAACGATCACGAGAGGTCCACCGAGACGGAAGTTGCCAGCGTAGCGCTTGCGCCAAGCGGCTGCCTTCTTCTGGTCGAGGCCCGCCGGAATGAGACCGAAGCCGAGAAGTGTCGAAACCACGCCTACGCCGATCACGATGAGTGCCTGCGTCGTCGGAGCAAAAGGCTGAGCAGCGAGAATGGCAACGAGCATGTCGGACCTCCCAGAAAGGAAGTCCCGCAATAGCGCGAGTCACCCATCGCGGCCAAATTCACCGCGCGAAAAGTGACTCGCGCCTTCGTTCACGAAGCTGATTTATGGTCCGACGTGGAATGCGCAGAGTTTGTTGCCGTCGAGATCCCGAAAGTAAGCCGCGTAGAAGCCGTTTGGCTCATCCGGCCCGCGGAGTCCGGGCTTACCTTCACAGCTACCACCGAGCTGCAGCGCCTGCGCATGAAGCTCATCGACCTTGGCGCGCGATCCGGCACTGAAGGCGACCATCATGCCGTTGCCGACCGAAGCAGGGTTTCCATCAAAGGGCCTCAACACGCAAACGGACGGCTGCTGGAAGCTCGGTCCGAATATCGTCGCGCCGGATTCGAAGCGCATCAGCTCCTTTGCGCCGACGGTCCCGAGAAGAGCGGAGTAGAATGCGCAGGCCTTTTCGAGATCGTTCGTGCCAACCGTTACGTATCCGATCATGGTCGAACTCCTGGATCTGTGATGCTGCAGCCGCAGACAGCGCGCTTCCCCTTCCGCCGCCGCTTGGCCGCATCTGTTGCGCCTCACACACCGCCACAGTTAGACTCTTGCTGCAGACGCTGTCGAGCAACGGCGACACGTCCAGGCCGTACCTCCAAAGCAGCAGCCGATCGTGTCGTGTGCGACAACGCTCTACAGATCATTTCGGCAGTGCGAGAGGCAGACCTTGCGCTGTCCAAATTAGCTTGCCACGCTTCAAGAGCGGCCTGTAAGTCTGAAGGAAGCGCTAGGCTGCGCGCTTGACGCCGCGCATATGGCCAAAGTCGGCGACCCATCGCCGCGCCGCGGCGATCACCGGGGCATCCACGAACATATGGGCAGGGAGAGATTATTGTGATGCTGGTTGCCGATTCCGCGAACTTTCTCGACCTAATCATGGGGGGCATGCCAGCGGCGGAGTTCTGGCCAACTCTTGGTCAGCTCATGCTCATCAACCTGATCCTATCGGGCGACAATGCCGTTGTGATCGCGTTGGCATGCCGCTCGCTACCAGCGTCTCAACGCTCCTGGGGCATCATCCTGGGCGCCGGCGTCGCCGTATTGATGCGCATTGTGTTCACTATCGGCATAGCGTCACTGCTGACGACGCCCTGGCTCAAGGTGGTCGGTAGCCTGTTGCTGTTCTGGATCGCGGTCAAGCTGCTCGCCGAGGACGGCGCCGACGATAAAAACATCAAGGACTCAACCAACATCTGGGGCGCTGTCCAAACCATTGCGATCGCGGACCTTGTTATGAGCCTCGACAATGTGCTTGCGATCGCCGCAGCGGCGAAAGGCAGTTGGTCCTTGATCATCCTTGGCTTGACGATCTCGGTTCCGCTGATCGTGTTCGGCGCCACGCTCGTCATGTTCCTGCTGAATCGCATGCCCGTGTTGGTCTGGGCTGGCGCGGCACTACTCGGATGGATCGCTGGCGAATTGATCGTCTCGGATCCGGGCCTCCATCATCATGCGGAGGCCGCGGCGCACTCGCTCGGCGTCGACATGCACACGCTCGAGCGGATCGCCGCCGGGGTGGGTGCGACGTTCGTCGTCGTCGCCGGCTGGATGATGCGCCGGCGCCACGCGGCCGAGGCTCACTGAATGGCTCGTCACTCGGCCCTCGATGCGTCGGGGCCGAGTGAAGGGACAGACTTGAACGGCGTCGCCCCGATCTCGGCGCGACCGGAGACGCTACGCGCATGGACTTCACGTTCGGTATCGAGGAAGAGTTCTTCGTCGTCCATGAGCGCACACTCCTGGTCGAAGCACAGGCGCATCAGCGCTTTATTGCACGCGCGGACGAACTGGCCGCGGGCGGCATCCATCCCGAGCTTCTGCAATGCCAGATCGAGACGGCAACGCCGGTCTGCCGCGATTTCGGCGAGGCGCGTGCCCATTTGCGGCGGTTGCGTTCCGGCCTTTCCCGAGCCGGCAACGAGTTCGGCCTTTCAGTCCTAGCTGCGGGGACGCACCCGACCGCCGAGTGGCCGGATCAACTCCAGACCGAGAAAGAACGCTATCATCAAGTGGTGAGCGAGTTGCAGCTCCTTGCCTTCCGGAACTTGGTTTGTGGATTGCACGTCCACGTCGGGCTTTCCGACAACGAGACCCGGATGGACGTCATGCGGCGCTCCATCCCCTTCCTGCCGATCCTGATGGCGCTCTCGTGCTCCTCGCCCTTCTGGCGCGGCATGGACTCCGGTTTCGCAAGCTATCGGCTGACGTCCTACGAGGAGTTGCCACGAACGGGCTTGCCGCCGCTGTTCGACTCGTGGGGTGAGTACGAGTCCTACATCGAGGTGCTGCGCCGCGCCGGTATCATCGACAATCCGAGCTACATCTGGTGGGCGATCCGCCCGTCACACAAATATCCGACGCTCGAACTGCGCATCGCTGACGCCTGCACGCGCTTAGAGGACAGCCTCACCATTGCCGCACTATTCCAGGCGCTCGTGCGCACACTTGTCATGGATCGGCGATTGAATGCCGGCCTGACGTCGGCCGAACGCGCGCTCGCCAAAGAGAACAAATGGCGTGCGCAGCGCTATGGTCTTGCTGCGGAACTGGTCGATCCCCTTCGCGAGCATCCATCTGTTTCAGTCCCCGATGCCGCCAGACGGCTGGTCGAGCTTGTCCGACCGCACGCGAACGCCCTCGGCACAGCGGCGGAACTCAATGGCGTCGAGCGCATTATCGCCGACGGTACTAGCGCCGACCGCCAGATGGCGATCTACCGGGAAGCCCTGGCGAGCGGCCTGTCGCTTCCGAACGCATTGGCCCAGGTCAAGGCCTGGATCCAGGAGGAGACGGTGGCGGGGTGTTGAGTTAGTTGCCCCGTATCCAGGTCGCCCCTCGCATCACTCGGCCTTGATACCCGCCGATTTGACCGCGCGAATGGTGATCTCGGCTTCGTGCTCCATGTGTTTCGCGATCTCCTCCAGCGTCTGCGGCATGAGAATGGCGTTGGCCTTCAGGATGCGATCCTGCATTTCGGCTGTCTGGCCGATCTCCACGAGCTTCGCGTTGAATTTCTCAAGAATGCTGCGCGGAACTGCTTTGAGCCCATGCACGCCGAACCAAGAACCACCGTCGATGCCCGGGTAGCCAAGCTCGGTCAGCGTTGGCACGTCCGGAAACTCCGCAATTCGCTTGTGATAATTGACATTGAGCAGCGTCAGCTTCCCGGCGCGTACGTGCGGCAGACTCGACGATTCGTTCATCAGATGGATTGCGCCCGCCAGGAGATCATTGAGGGTATCGGCGCCGCCACGATAAGGGACGTGGAGGATGTCGATGCCGGCGGCCTGCCTCATCAGCTCAAAGCGGATATGCGGCGCCGTTCCGACGCCCGATGAGCCGAACGCAAGTTTGCCTGGGTTCTGCTTGGCGTACGCCACCATTTCCGGAAACGTCTTGATACCCGTCCCGGGATGAATAACGAAGCCCGTCACCGCATCGCCGACGCGGCCGACCGGTACGAATGCCTGCGGATCGTAGGCAAGCTTGCGCAGGAGCGGCAGCGTGACGAGGGAGGTCGTTGTGCCGACCAAGTACGTGTAACCATCGGCGGGCGCCTTCGCGACCGCCTCGGTTCCAATCATGCCGGAGGCGCCGCCGCGATTCTCAATCACGAATTGCTCTCCGAACGCCTCGGAGAGTTTCTCCGCCCAGGGCCGCGCGACGAGGTCGGTCGAACCACCAGGTGCGTAGGGCACGACCAGCTTGACGGCGCGCTTGGGCCAGCTCTCGTCGGCTCGGACAACGGCAGGGGCCGCCAGTGCGGCGCTCGCGGCGACGGTGAGAAACTCTCGACGGCGCATAGGCATGGCGCTTCTCTCCGGTTCTTGCCCGATCGGCTCAGGCTAGACTGGATTGACCGACGACCGGTGCCGAATTGTCAATCCGGAAGACGCGGCTCTTATTCCGCCGCCTCTGCCAGAAACCCACCCGACTGCCGGGCCCAGAGTTCGGCATAGAGGCCGCCACGCTTGATCAGCTCGGCGTGGCTGCCTTCCTCCACGATTGCGCCCTGGTCCATGATCACAAGGCGATCCATCGCCGCGATCGTAGAAAGGCGATGCGCGATGGCAATCACCGTCTTTCCCTGCATCAGGTTGAAAAGCTGCTCCTGGATCGCCTCCTCAGCCTCCGAGTCGAGCGCACTCGTCGCCTCGTCGAGTACGAGAATGGGCGCATCCTTCAGCAACACACGCGCAATCGCGATACGCTGACGCTGCCCGCCGGAGAGCTTCACGCCGCGCTCGCCAACGTGGGCGTCGTAGCCGTGGCGCCCCTTCATGTCGGACGCATTGACGATGAAGTCGTGTGCCTCAGCCCGCCGCGCCGCCGCAATCGCACGCTCCTCACCCGCTTCCGGCCGACCATAGAGAATGTTATGGCGCACGGAACGGTGCAGCAGCGAGGTGTCCTGCGTCACCATCCCGACCGCCGAACGGAGCGACTCCTGCGTGACATGCCGGATATCTTGCCCGTCGACGAGAATGCGACCGCTCTCCAGATCGTAGAAGCGCAGCAGCAGGTTGACGAGCGTCGACTTGCCTGCGCCCGAACGCCCCACAAGGCCAACCTTCTCGCCCGGCCGGATCGTTAGCGACAGGTCGCGAATGACGCGCGGCCGAAGCTTCGGATTGCCGTCTCCATCCGGAATCTTGCGCTCGGCCAGCCCATAGTTGAAGCGGATACGCTCGAATTGGATCTCGCCCCTGGTCACGTGAAGCGTACGGGCGTCCTCGGCGTCCAGCACCTCGTTGGCGCGCGAGATCGTATCGACGCCTTCCTGGACGACACCGATGTTCTCGAAGATACCGGCAACCGTGAACAGCACCCAGCCCGACATGTTGACGATGCGGATCACGAGCCCCGTCGCCAGCGCAATGTCGCCGATCGTGATCACGTTGCCTGTCCAGAGCCACAGCGCGAGCGCCGTCGCCGCGACGAGCAGCAGCCCGTTCATCGCGTAGAGCACAAGCTCGAGTTGCGTGAGCAGCCGAAGTGAGACCTGCCACTTGCCCATCTGCTCGGCAAGGCCCTGGCGCGCATACGAATCCTCGCGGTCGGCGTGCGCGAAGAGTTTCACCGTCAGAATATTGGTGTAGCTGTCGACAATGCGGCCCATCAGCATCGACCGCGCCTCAGACGCCTCCGTCGAGGCTTTTTTGATGCGGGGCACGAAGTAGACGATCGCCACGCCATAGGCCACCAGCCAGGCAAAGAGCGGCAACGTCAATCGCCAGTCTGCCTGCGCAAACAGCACTAGCGCGCCGGTCCAGTAGACGGCGACGTACCAGATGGCATCCACCACTTGGACGACGGATTCCCGCAGCGCTGTCCCCGTCTGCATCACCTTGTTGGCGACGCGGCCCGCGAAGTCGTTCTGGAAGAAGCCGAGGCTCTGGCGCACGACGTAGCGATGCGTCAGCCAGCGGATACGGGTCGTGAAAGGGCCGGATATGATCTGGTTCTTGATGAGATCGTGCGCCGTCGAGACCAACGGACGCAGGACCAGCGCCACGAGTCCCATCCATAGAAGGGTGGTACCGTGGTCCGAGAAGAACGTCTCCGGCGTCTTGGCCTGACGCATAAGATCGACTATGGACCCGACGAAGGCAAACAGCGCGACCTCGATCAGTGATCCGATCCCCCCCACGATCAGGAGCAGCAGGAAGACGGGCCAGACTGGCTTGACGTAATACCAGTAGAAATCAAGCAGCCGTGTCGGCGGCCGCTCGGGGCGATCGTCGGGAAAGGCATCGATGCGGTTTTCGAACCAGCGGAACATGTGGCCTCGAATGGGTTGGGCCGATCAGACAAACGCCTCGACTGCAGGCCTTCGGGGTCTGCCGGGCGCTCGGATCGTAACAGCTCTGGATTTGGGACCGCCTATCCCTCAAAAGGGACGCCGCGATGACGCTTGTCAATGCCGGCGCAAGGCTCCCGCGTGTAGTGGCCAGCTAGGCTGAAACTCGCAAAAAATCAAGAGGCCCGCCATGACCGATGATCTGCTCGAGGCGCGGAAGGCCACAGCGCGCACCTGGTTCGAGGAGTTGCGCGACCAGGTCATATGCCCCGCATTCGAGCGGCTCGAGGACGAATTACCTGCCAGTGCGCCCCTTTCCGATCAACCGCCAGGGCGCTTCGTTTTCACGCCGTGGGAACGGGGTGACCACACTGGCAAACCGGGCGGCGGCGGGCGCATGGCCATGATGAAAGGCCGCGTCTTCGAGAAGGTCGGTGTCCATACGTCGACCGTCCATGGCGAGTTTGCGCCCGAGTTCCGCAAGCAGATCCCCGGCGCCGAGGATGATCCGCGCTTCTGGGCTTCCGGCGTCTCGCTGATCGCGCATATGCAGAATCCGCATGTTCCCGCCGTTCATATGAACACCCGCATGGTGGTGACGACCAAGTGGTGGTTCGGCGGCGGCGCCGATCTCACGCCGACGCTCGCTTCCCGACGCTCGCAGGACGATCCCGACACCGTCGCTTTCCACGCCGCTATGAAGGGTGCCTGCAACGGCTTCCAGGCGCCCGTCGACTACGACCGTTACAAAGCGTGGTGCGACGAATACTTCTACCTGCCGCATCGCCAGGAGATTCGCGGCACTGGTGGCATCTTCTACGACTACCTCACGCCATCGGAGGGCGAGGGCGGATGGGACATGGGACTCGCCTTCTCGAAATCCGTCGGTGTCGCCTTCGCCGATATCTATCCGCGTCTCGTTCGCGCCAATTTCGCCAAGCCATGGAGCGAGGCCGAGCGCGAGGAACAACTCGTGCGCCGTGGCCGCTACGTCGAGTTCAACCTGCTCTACGACCGTGGCACCGTGTTCGGCCTGAAGACGGGCGGCAACGTCGCGTCCATCCTCTCGTCGATGCCACCCGTGGTGAAGTGGCGATAGAACGGGATGGGAGTCGGCCGACTCTCCCGCCGCGCCATTACTGACGGCTTGGCATTCGTCCGACTGGAGTATGGATCACGTTGATTTCTTGTGAGACTTGGCACTGACGCCGGATTCCCTCCCCCTCGCGAGGAGGCGTTAGGGTGGAAGGACTAGGCTGCTCGCTATCATGGGCGATGAAGCGAGACGTTCACCCCACCCCCGGCCCCTCCCCGTCAAGAGGAGGGGAGATGAGGCGGTGCCCCTTTTTGCAGACCGTCGCGTCTATTCGATTTGAACTTGCTCTAACCCAGCGCCGCGTCCAGATACGCCTTGATCTCGGCCTCGTGCCAATACTTGACGCCGACTGCCGGCGTTGCGCTGGCAGGGCGGCCGGCCCGGCGGAATGCTCTGCCCGCGATCTTCTCGAGGCGCCGATCCAGCCACGCAAAGGTGCCCATGTTTTCCGGCTCCTCCTCGCACCAGACCAGCTCTGCGTTGGCGTGCGGCGCCAATGCAGCCGCGATCTCGGCCTCGGGCAGCGGATAGAGTTGTTCGAGGCGGACCAGCGCGATGTCCTTCTCCAACCCACGTGCGGCGCGAGCTTCGGCCAATTCGTAATAAACTTTACCGCTGCACATGACCACGCGGCGCGCGCCTTTGACCGCCTCGTCTGGAATCACCGCGCGAAAGCCCGTCTCTTCGGCGAAGTCCGCGAGCGAGGACACGCATGCTTTGGCGCGGAGCAGTGCCTTCGGCGACAACACGACGAGCGGCTTGCGGAACGCACGGTGCATCTGCCGCCGGAGCACGTGGAAGAAATTGGCCGGCGTCGAGGCATTCACGACCTGCAGATTGGCGCCCGCGCATGCCGCAAGCAGCCGCTCTGGCCGACCGGTGGAATGATCGGGACCTCCACCGTCGATGCCGTGCGGCAGCAAGATCACCAACCCGGACGACCTCAGCCACCGATCCTCGCCGCAAGCAATGCACTGATCGAATACGGCCTGCGCGTAATTCAGGAACTCGCCGAACTGCGTTTCCCAGACGACCAGACGACGGGGGTCGGCCATCGACAGACCGTACTCGTAGCAAGCGACCGCATGCTCGATCAGCGGCGTATTGTGCACCTCGACCGCGACATCGTCAGCGGCGGCGGGACGCAATGTCAGATGCTTGCGCCCGGTTTCCTGACAGTGCACTTCGAGATGACGCTGCGTGAACGCACCGCGCACGGTGTCCTGACCGCCGAGCCGGATAGGCGTCCCCTCGGCGACCAGCGTCGCGAGCGCCAGCGCCTCTCCCGTCGCCCAGTTTATCCCTTGTCCCGTCTCGATCGAGCGGCGGCGCTCGTCCAGAAAGCGCTGCACCTTTGGATCGACGACAAAGTCGGCTGGCGGCGCCGTGATCGCCCGGCCGATCGCGATCAGCCGTTGCGTGTGAACGCCGGTTGCCGCAGGCGCGAGCATGTCCGAGACCGAACCGGCCTTGAGGCCTTTCCATGCACCATCAAACCAGTCGGCGGCGTTCGTGCGCCACGACTTGGCGCCTGCAAAAGCCTCTGCGATGGTCGATTGCATGGCGGCACGCGCTGCATCAGCACCGGATGTGTCGACGCCCTGGACCGTGAGCACCTTTTCGTAAAGCTTATCGACCGGCGGAAGTGCGTCGACCGCCTCATACATGACCGGCTGTGTAAAACGCGGCTCGTCGATCTCATTGTGGCCGGGGCGGCGATAGCAGACGAGATCGATCAGGATGTCGCTGCCGAACGTCGCACGCCAGTTGGCAGCGACAAGCCCGGCCCGCCATACCGCCTCGGGATCATCGCCGTTCACGTGCAGCACTGGCGCCTCGATCAGCCGTGCAATATCGGTCGCGCCGCGCGCCGTGCGGCCCTCCTCCGGCATCGTCGTGAAGCCGAGCTGGTTGTTGACCACGACATGGATGGTGCCGCCAAGGTCGAACGGCTCGACGCCGGAAAGCTGCAGCATCTCCGCGACGAGCCCCTGCCCGGCGAAGCTGGCATCCGTGTGCAGCAGCAGTGGCAGCACGGCCTGTCGTCCGCCCGTGCCCCGCATCGATTGCTTCGCCCGCGCACGACCCTGCGAGATGATCGGGGCAAGTTGCAGATGCGAGGGGTGTGCCGACACCGACACGTGCATTCGCATGCCGGCAACATCAAGATCCCCCGAGTAGCCGAGGTGATACGATACGTCGGATGAGCACGCTATTCCGTCAGGCACGGCCGGCTTGCCGAGAATCTCCGCCACCATTTGATTGATCGGCTTACCGATCACATTCGCAAGCAGATTGAAGCGGCCGCGGTGCATGCCTCCGATCACGACCTCTTCGACGCCCATCTGAGCGCTTTCCGCCAGGATGGTCTGGATAGCGACCAGGAATGTCTCGGCCCCGCCCAAACCGAACAGACGCCCGCCGGGATAGCGTTGCGCAAGGCCAGCCTCGAACGCGGTCGCCTTGGCGAGCAACGCGAGCAGCCGCCGCTGCGTGGCGTCATCCGGTGCCGTTTCCGTCGCTTCCGCTTCGGCGGCGAGCCACGCGCGCCGGGCTCCGTCGTGGATGTGACCGAATTCCCAGCCGATCGTGCCGCAGTAAGCACGCTCCAACCTCTCCACGAGCGGCTGTGCAGCCTGCGGCGTCAGCCCATACTGCAAGGGAGAAAATTCGGCGATCACAGGGCGTTCTGCCAAGCCCAGAGGATCGAGCCGGGCCCTCAGGAAACCGCGAGTCCGATAGGCCTCGATCAGGGCGACCTCAGCACCGCCATTGCCGACCGCAGCGTTTCCTCGGCGTGGCGCCCTCTCTTCGGTTTCACCTGCGAAGAACGCCTCCAGCGCACCCGGATCGCCGATGCCGAAGAAGGGCTCGCTTGCTATGCGTTCGTCATGCTCGACCGCAGGCTGGGGCAAATGCTCGTTCATGAATGTAGAAACCTTCGGCTGGCTTTCTGCCGTTGTCGCGACAGGCCGCAATCTAGGTGCGCCGCCGGACGGCGTCCATCCATCGACGACCGCTGATTGTGTTGCAATGCCGCATGGTGGTCGAGACGGTTGGTCGGAGCTATGGTCGACCACACGAAACGACGTGAGGTCCCATGCCCGACGAGAATACCGCACGCGCTGCCCTCGACTATCATGAGGCCGATCCGCCGGGCAAAGTCGCCATTCAGCCAACCAAACCCCTCGCCAACCAGGCCGATCTTGCTCTGGCGTACAGCCCCGGCGTGGCATTTGCCTGCGAAGCGATCGCCGCCGATCCGACGAGCGTGGCCCGATACACGGCCCGCGCCAATCTCGTCGGCGTGATCACCAACGGCACTGCGGTCCTCGGCCTCGGCGACATTGGGCCTCTTGCCGCCAAGCCGGTGATGGAGGGCAAAGCTGTGCTCTTCAAGAAGTTCGCCGGCATAGACGTCTACGACATCGAGGTGGACGAACGAGGAGTGGAGGCGTTCGTCGAGGCCGTTGCGCGTCTCGAGCCGACCTTCGGCGGCATCAATCTCGAGGATATCAAGGCGCCCGAGTGCTTCGAGATCGAGAAGCTTCTGCGCGAGCGTATGAACATTCCCGTGTTCCACGACGATCAGCATGGCACGGCCATCGTCGTCGCGGCCGGCATCCTCAACGGCTTGAAGGTCGTGGGTAAGAAAATCGAGGACGCACGCCTCGTCACCTCTGGTGCCGGAGCTGCCGCTCTGGCGTGCGTCAACCTGCTGGTCACACTTGGCCTTCCCCGCGAAAACGTGACCCTCACGGACATCAAAGGCGTCATTTACAAAGGCCGCAATGAGGCCATGAACGCCTTCATGGAAGTCTACGCGCACGAGACGTCTTGGCGCACGCTTTCGGACGCGATCAAGGGCGCTGACATTCTACTCGGGCTTTCGGCAGCGCGCGTCGTCACCCGCGAGATGGTCGCGTCGATGGCCGAGCGTCCGCTGGTCTTTGCCCTGGCGAACCCCACGCCCGAAATCCTTCCGGAGGACGTGCACGCCGTGCGGGACGATGCCGTCATCGCCACGGGACGATCGGACTATCCAAACCAGATCAACAACGTCCTGTGTTTCCCCTTCATCTTCCGCGGCGCGCTCGACGCGGGAGCGACCACCATCAACGAACACATGAAGGCAGCCGCCGTCACTGCGCTCGCCGGCATTGCCGAAAATGAGGCGTCCGACATCGTTCTGGCGGCCTATGGAGTCGAATCCTTCGTGTTCGGGCGCGACTACATCCTGCCGAAGCCGTTCGATCCGCGGCTGATTACCGAGATCGCGCCGGCGGTTGCCAAGGCCGCCATGGAATCGGGTGTTGCAACAAGGCCGATCACCGACTTCGAAGCCTACCGGCACAAGCTGAACGGCTTCGTCTATCGGTCCGGATTCGTCATGCGGCCGGTGTTCGAGGCCGCCCGGCGCGCGTCCGAAACTTCGCCGAAGCGTCTCGTTTTTGCGGAGGGCGAACATCCTCACGTGCTTCAGTGCGCGCAGCACGTGGTCAGCGAGCGGCTGGCGCGCCCGATCCTGATCGGCATGCGCGAGTCGATCGCACGCTCGATCTCGCATCTCGGCCTGCGTATCAGGATCGGGCGCGATGTCGACGTTTTCGATATGGCTACCGATCCGCGCATCGCGCCACTCACCGAGGAGTACCACCGGCTCGTCGAGCGACGCGGCGTCTCGCCCTCCCACGCCCAGCGCGTCGTGCGCAACGGATCGACGGTCGTTGCTGGTCTGCTGCTGAGGCGCGGCGATGCCGATGCGATGATTTGCGGAGCCGTCGGCCGATACCAGACACAGTTGCGGCACGTTTCGCAGGTCGTCGGCAAGCTGGCAGGCGTGCGCGGCTTCGCAGCTCTGTCCGCGATGATCTTACCGAGCGGGCCGCTGTTCATCGCCGACACGCATGTGAGCTACGATCCGCCTCCCGAGCAACTTGCCGAGATCACGCTGCTCGCAGCCGATGTTGTTCGGCGTTTCGGCATTGAGCCCCGCGTCGCGCTGCTTTCCCATTCGAGTTTCGGCAGCGAAAACACGCCGTCGGCCCAAAAGATGCGCGACGTACTCGGCAAGCTGATGGATTGGGCACCAGAACTCGAGGTCGAAGGCGAGATGCAGGCTGATGCCGCTATCTCGTCCTTCATCCGCGAGGAAGTTTTTCCGCGCTCCCGGCTGAACGGCGCGGCCAATCTGCTGATCGCACCGGGCCTCGACGCTGCGAACATCTCCTTCAACCTTTTGAAGGTGGTCTCAGGCAGCGTGGCCATCGGCCCAATCCTATTGGGTGCGGCAAAGCCGGTTCACATCGTGACGCCCTCGGTCACAGTACGCGGTTTGCTCAACATGGCCGCGGTAGCGGTCGTCGATGCAGCGCGCGCTGCAGGTGAACTTTGAGGCCCCACGCGCGTTTAGGATTGCGTTCTTTGGAATGAAGCCAGGACGAGCCGACGCGCAGGGTGCCTGCCGGTGAACGGCAGGTAAACGCACTCAAGGTGTCGACGACCATGGCAAGCGCCATCATGGAAGCACGACTACGCGCAGCGTTCTTGCGCGACATCGCCTTGACAGATCGAGGCATCGCCACGCGTTTCGAAGATCCGAGTGGCGTCGCGGTGGCGTTCGGCCAATCGGAGGCGGGCATCTGGCGATGGCAAAACGGCCAGTTCGAGCTTTTCGTCGCTGGCGACGGCCCTGTCGCAGCGTTCGATACGGTTGCCGAAGCGGTTCGCTATACGCGCGACCGCCTCGGCAAGTGAACGGCGCGAATTGATCGTCCGCCGCGCCGCATTGTCTGGTCACATCTTTTTGCCGGCAGTCCACCCACCGTCCACCACAAGCGTGGTGCCGGTAATGAAGCTCGCGTCGTCCGACGCCAGGAACAGGATCGCGCGCGCAATCTCGCGCGCTTCGCCCCAACGGTTCATGGCGTGCACTGATTTCACCGTCTCGGCCATGTCCGCATCCTGGAAATAGCGCTCGGTCAGGGCCGTCCGCGTGACACCCGGACCGACGGCATTGACGCGGATGCCACTGGTGCCGAGTTCGAGCCCCATTTCCTTGGTGAGACCGACAACCGCATGCTTCGAGGCCGTGTAAGCGGGCCGGTTGGGCGCCGCCGTGACGCCGAGCGTCGAAGCGAGATTGACGATCGCACCGCCTTTCCCTGCCTTGATGAGCCGCTGCACGAACGCCTGCGAGGTAAGGAACACACCGGTCAGATTCACATTTACGACGCGCGTGAACTCCTCGTGCGAAAGCTCGACCACCGGCTTGATCTCGCGGATTCCCGCACTGTTGATGAGCACGTCGAGACGGCCAAGCCGCCGCTCGATCGCATCGAACGTCGTCTGCACCGCTTTGGGATCAGTGGTGTCGAGCGGAAACGCGTAGGCGCGGCCGCCGGCCTTGGTGATCTCCTCGACCGTTCTCTCGGCGCCCCGCGCGTCGATATCCGAGACGGCCACCACGCCGCCCTCCTTCGCGAACTCGATTGCCGTTTCACGGCCGATGCCGCTGCCGCCACCCGTTATGACGATGCCCTGGTCCTGAAAGCGCATGTTTCCTCCTGATGGGCTGGTTGCCCGGTCGGCTCAGCACTTCGGTGTTCCAACCGGTGCTACTGCGATCCTACTTGCCCTTGAATTGCGGCGCGCGCTTCTCCTTGAAGGCCGTGCGACCCTCCACCCAGTCCTCCGAACGGTCGATCACGTCGGTCATGTAGCGCCCAATGCCGCCGATCTCGGTCGGCCCTTTGGGGAGAGTCTGGTTGGTCCATGTCTTCAGCGCCCGCGTCGGCAGCGGTGCGTTGGCGGCAATCTTCGCGGCCCACGCCATCGCCTCGGGCATGAGTTGTTCGACTGCCACTATCTTGTTCGCGTAGCCGACCTCATAGGCGCGCTTCGCGTCGATCTGCTCGCCGATCAGCAAGAGCTCCATCGCGATCTTGTGGGGGATGCGCGTCACGAGGTTCGTGATGAGCCCGCCCGAGAAGCCGACGCGCACCTCCGGGTAGGTGAAGATCGCATTGTCCGCGCAGATCATCAGATCACACATGGTGGTAAGCACCATGCCGCCGCCCACGCACCAGCCGGCAACCGCCGCGATAATCGGCTTGTCGACCGCGACGCCGATGCCCGGAACACCGTGATAGAGGCCGCGCGGCGGGTTCTGCAGGTCGGCGCCAGCACAGAAGGCCTTGGTGCCTGCGCCCGTCAACACAGCGACGCGGTCGTCGGAGGCTCCGAAGCGCTGCCATGCCTCGCACAGTCCGTCCATCAGCGCATTGTCCATCCGGTTCATCTTGTCCGGCCGGTTCAGCGTGATGACCGCGATATTATCCTTGGACTGGTAGGTTACGGCGTCGGCCATGGGGTTGCTCCGGTTGCTTTGGAGAGGACGAAAAAGGTCGTGGATCGAGACCTATGGTGGGTTACCGGGACGCGTTCGCGCAAGCGTGACGGACGACCTTAGCGTCGCGCGATCCCATAGCGCGCGTTATATGCCTTAACGCTTCGGACATGACGGAATGAGGCACACGCGACGCGTTGGCGAAAACGTTACTTCTTCCGCCGATCGAGCTCGATGCCTTCGCTCACGGCTCCAGCTTTGCGAAACCCGTCGATCTCAGCGGCGGAGTATCCCGCTTCATTGAGTACCGCATCGGTATCGGCGCCGGGCAACCGAGGCGGGAACTCGATCGAGCCGCCGTCATGCTCGAAGCGAAACCCTGAGCCAAGAAGCTGAAGGCGGCCATAGGGACTGTCGACCTCCTGAAGCACCGGGCGATGCTCGAGCTGCGGATTGTTCACAACCTCGTCTATGCGCCAGACGCGTGCGCATGGCACGTCGTTCTTGGTCAGATACTCGTCCCAGTAGGCGGCATCATTGGCGGCGAACACCGTCTCGATGATCTCGCGCAGGGCCACCTCGTTCTCGATTCGCGTCGGCCAATCGACGAAGCGTGGATCCGTGTTGAGGTCGGGTTTCCCGATCGCTTTCGACAACGCCGCGAATTGCTTCTCGTTGTTGACGGCGAGAAGAATATGCCCGCCCTTGACCTTGAACAGGTCTGCCGTCGGCAGGCGGCTCTGCGCACGGTTGCCGCTTGGCCCTTGCACGTGCCCGCCCACCGTATAATCGACGAAGAACGAGGACATGAATGTCATCGCCGCGTCGAGCATGGCGACGTCGACGAGTTGGCCTTTACCGGTGTGCGTACGCTGGTAAAGCGCACTCGAGACCGCAAATGCCAACGTCATGCCGCCGATCGCATCGCAGACGGCGAAGCCGGCGCGCGTCGGACCACTCTCGGGGCTCCCCGTGATCGACATCAGCCCGCTCATTGCCTGGATTTTGCCGTCATAGGCGGGAGAGCGGCGCTCTGGACCATTCTGACCGAAGCCCGAGACGGCGGCATAGATCAGTCTCGGGTTAACTTCGCGCAGTTGCGGCCAGCCGATGCCGAGCTTCTCCATGACGCCCGGCCGGAAGTTCTCCATCACGACATCAGCCTTCTCAGCGAGGCGCTTCACGATGGCAATCGCCTCGGGCTTGGTCAAATCCAGCGCAATATTGCGCTTGTTGGAGTTGATCGACATCCAGCCCGTCGCGAGGCCGCGGTCCGACCATTCCTTGTTTGGCGGACCATAGCGCATGTCGTCGCCGCCCGGCCGCTCGATCTTGATCACGTCGGCGCCGAGCAGGGCGAGTTGGTAGCTGCCGAATGGGCCAGCGAAGACCTGCGTAAAATCGAGAACGCGAACATTCGTGAAGGGCTTGGACATGACGGCATGAGCTTTCGAAAGACTAACGAGAATCCGCTGCGGGACGGGACGACATTATGGAGAGATGGTCTTCCGCGTGTTGATAAGGCGAGGGCGGGTACAAAAAGCCAGGCGCCGGTATCGACGCCCGATCAGATGATGCGAAGCATGGCGGCAGCCGTCCACCCGGGGGGCGGGCGTCCCTGGGTGACAGGATGCTTCCCGCTACTTCGCCATCGCGGGCGCGCGCGCCAGCTCAAAGCCGTCGTAGTTCTTGGCGGCGATCTCGTCGCAAATGCCGCGATAACGGGCCATGCCACCCGCGTACGGCATGAATACGCGCGGCTTTCCGGGCACGTTGGCGCCGAGATACCAGGAATGGCCTGCCTGGGGCATGAGCGTTGCGTTCGCCGCGTCGTTGACGTGCGCCACCCAGCGCTCCATTGCGTCCGGCTTGGCTTCGATGCTCTCGATGTCATTGCGCCGCATATAATCGATGCAATTCGTGATCCATTCCACGTGCTGCTCGATCGGCACCGGCATGTTGCACAGCACCGACGGGCTGCCGGGCCCCGTGATCGTGAACATGTTCGGAAATCCGGTTACCTGGAGGCCCAGGTAGTTGCTCGGCCCCGCTTTCCACACCTCGGAAAGAGGCTGTCCGCCGCGGCCCGTGATGTTGAGCCGGAGCAGCGAGCCAGTCATCGCATCGAACCCAGTGGCGAAAACGATGATGTCGAGCTCGTGTTCCGCGCCACTCTTCAAACGCACGCCTTTGGGCGTGATCACCTCGATCGGGTCGGACCGGACATCGACCAGCGTGACGTGCGGCTGGTTGAACGTCTCGAAATAGAAGGTGTCGATCGGCGGACGCTTGGTCGAATAGGGGTGATCGATATTGGCGAGCTTCTCGGCCGTCTCGGGATCCTTCACGATTTGACGGATCTTGCCTTTGAGGAAATTCGCCGCCTCGTCGTTGGCCTTCTTGTCGAGAAGAATATCGTTGAAAGCGGCGCGGAATTGCAGCCCGCCGATCTCCCATTGCTTCTCGAAAATCTGCCGCCGCTCGTCGTCGGAGACGTCGAAGACGGAGCGATTCTGGATGACGAACGGGTGGCCGTTCGGCGTCGAGCGGACGGTGCGTCGCGTCTCGTCGAGGCGTTCCTTGAGCTCGCTCTTGCGCTCGGGAGACAGCGGTGCGTTATGGGCGGGCACGCTGTAATTTGCGGTACGCTGGAAGACCGTCAGCGTCGTCGCCGTCTGCGCAATCACCGGCGCCGCCTGGATGCCGGTCGAGCCGGTGCCGATCTGCCCGACACGTTTGCCTTCGAAATCCACGCCCTCGTGGGGCCAAAGCCCGGTGTGGTACCACTTGCCTTCGAACGTCTCGAGTCCTGGAATATTGGGAACGTTCGCGGACGAAAGACAGCCCACGGCCGTGATCAGGTACTTGGCGGTGAGTTTCTGTCCCGACTCGGTCGTGACAGTCCAGCGATTGGCTGCATCGTCGTATTTCGCGCCGACCACAAGCGTATTGAAACGGATGTCGCGCTTCAGATCGAACTTATCGGCGACGAAATTCATGTAGCGCAGGATCTCGGCCTGCCCTGGGTAGCGCTCCGACCACTCCCACTCGCTCAGAAGATCGTCCGAAAATTGGAAGCAGTACGAATGACTTTCCGAGTCGCACCGCGCGCCGGGGTAGCGGTTCCAGTACCATGTTCCGCCAACACCATCCGCTGCCTCGAGGACGACAGCATTCAGCCCTAGCCGGTCACGCAGGCAGTGGAGCTGGTACATTCCCGAAAGGCCTGCACCGACAATAATCGCATCCAGTGCACCTGCTGAGGTCTTAGCCGTTGCAACCCCATGCGTCGCGACATTAACCATCTTGCCTCCTGCGTAATCCCGATGATCCTGACTATCGGCCAGAAGCCGAACACGCGGCGCGGCGGTCGGTTACGCCGCCTCGCCCACGCGAAAACTTGTCCGGACATAATAGGTCCGACAGAAACCCGAGGCAATGTGGCTGTGCGCACACGGCGCATCGCGAGGCGCCCGGGCGGGCGCCTCGCGATCAATAGCCCTCGCTACTCGGCAGCCCCCTTCCTTTTCAGGTCCTCGGCGAGCCGCTGCTTGGCGATCTCTTTGCCCTTGTCGAATTCCTCGCGACGGCGCGCAATCTCCTCCGGCGATAATTGCTCAACATTGGAATAATCGAGCTTCCATTTGCCGGCGTCGTCCCACCGGATCGGGTTCTGGACCGTGGTCCGCGGACCGATGGCGGCTGGCAGAAGCCGAAGAGCGAGTTCGAGCGTCGACCGCTGCGATGCCTTGTCCTTCGGCTTTCCAGAGGGATTGCCGAGCGGAAAATCCGAGAACAGAAAGCGCGGCACGCCGACGTGTTCTACAATGTCTTTGGCGCAGCCCATCACGACCGTCGGGATGCCTGCGGCTTCGAGTGTGCGAGCGGCCAGACTCACGGTCTGGTGACACACTGGTCAATTACCGGCAATGAGCACCGCATCGGCGCGGTCCTCCTTAACCCGCTTCAACAGTTCCTGGCAGTCGACATCAAGCGTTGTCTTGTGACTGCGGTTCGTTGGCAGGCCATGGAAGCGCGGCGCCACCTTGCCGATCATGCCGCTGGCGGCAACCTCCCGCAGCGCCGGCAGCGGGAACCATGTCCCGGAATCTTCCGCCGTCGTGTGCTTGCGGTCGATACCGATATGCGAAATGCGAAGATCGTGATCGAGAGAGGAGTCGCCGGAATAAACCGTATAGAATTTGGCAGCCGAGTTGTATGGCGCGCCCGGTCCCTGATCCCCAGCCTCTGGGCGATATGGTGCGGCCGTTGTGACAAGCGCGATGGTCGCCTCGGAGAGCGACTTCGTCATCGGCGTGAACGGCACGTCGCGATAGTGCGCCCAGCGATACGGCGCTCCATATCCAAGGGTCTGATAATAGGTGCGGATCCGGTGCATGTACGGGATCGGCGCATCGTAATCGGGAGCAAAACCGAATTCTTCGTCGGCAGGCGTTGACACGCAAGCCTCCTCTCGTCGCTGCATCGTTATGTCATTGTCCGGCTGATCACGTGTCAGCGCAAGAGCTTCGGCAGGCATCGGACAGGTGCCGGTTGACGCATCGGCTAGCCAATGCGGATCATTCAATCCAATCAGCGACAACTATCGGAGGACGGGGTGGCAAAGAAGCCGAAGCAAGAGAAACTGGCGGCACTCGTAACGGGAGCTGGCTCCGGCATCGGGCGCGCGACGGCAGAGCTTCTTCTCGAAGACGGCTGGTCGGTGGCGCTGCTCGACAAGAACGATGCGGCTTTGGCTGAGGCAAAGGAGCGGCTCGGCGAAAAGAAGACCATTCAGTATGTCACCGCCGACGTCACTGACGAGAACGCCGTGGAGCGCGCGGTGGCCGAAGTTTCGCGCATTTTCAACGGCCTCCGCGGCGTCGTGAACAGCGCCGGGATGGGCTTGAATAAAAGCGTGTTCGAGACCTCCACCGCCGATTTCCGCAAAGTTCTCGAGCTCAACCTGGTTGCGACCTTCATGATTGGGCGCGCCGCCGCCCGTATCATGCGTGACCGGCAAACAGGCGGCTCCATCGTCAACATTGCGTCGATCTCCGGCCTGCGAGGCTCGCTCAAACGGTCGGCCTACGGCTCTTCCAAGGGCGGCGTGATCGTGCTGACGAAGGTGATGGCGAACGAGCTCGCTCCTCTCGGCATCCGTGTCAACGCGATCGCGCCGGGACCAGTCGAGACGGCGATGGTGAAGGCCCATCATACAGAGGAGGATCGCCAGCTCTATGCACGCACGATCCCCATGCACCGCTATGCGGAGCCGGTAGAGATCGCGCGTGCCGCCCGCTTCCTGCTCGATCCCACGCAGTCGAGCTACATCACCGCTGAGGTGCTCGCGGTCGATGGCGGATATCGGGGCGCTGGCCTCATCGCTGGACGCGACTGATCGGCGAAAGGGGGCCGCGTCGACACAAGACCGCGGCCCTAAACGGTCACGCTGCCGCGCGCGGCGTGGCCGACGCGAGTGGCACCAGGAAGGCTGCCAGGAACACCACATTCAAGGCAACGTTGAGAGGCGCGCCCGCGAGCACGGACGCGATGCTGTCCACGGCGAACCATGCAATAGCGCTCGTCCGGATGAGGCTCGCGCCTAACGCTGCATCAACTGGTAGGATGCGCGTTGCGACTTGCCAGAGCAGGACACCCCAGCCGACCATCACCCCACCCGAGATTGCCGCGAGCAATCGCGTCGCGGACGAGTCGAGCGCCGGATAGCCGTCGTAGGGCCAGAAGATCAGGTCGGCGAGAAGCGCGGTCACGCCGGCAGTCGCCGGTAGCGCTGCGAGTGCGAGAACGATCCCCACGCCAATCACGAGTGCTGACGCAATTTTCGTCCCCGCCTGGATCTTGATCATCGTCATGACAGAGCCTCCTTGGCTATGCGTTGCGATGAGCGAGAGCTAGGTCAGAGCCGATCGGCTGCCAATTACACCGGAGGTAAGTGCCAGACGACGACGCCTGCGATAGCGTCCATCGTTATGAGAACACGCGAGCAACACCGGAGGCACCCATGCCCTTCGCGGAAAGCCTTAGGGACTGGCGGCGGCGGCGCGGCTTGAGCCAACTTCGGCTCGGGCTCGAAGCTGATGTTTCGGCGCGCCATATCGCGTTCCTCGAAACGGGCCGCTCGCATCCCACTCGGGCGATGGTGATCCGGCTCTCCAACGCGCTCGAGGTTCCTCGTGGCGAACGCAATGTGCTTCTCGAGTCGGCAGGCTTCGTCGCCGCCTACCAGCGCCGCGATCTCGACGCCACGGAGATGCGTTTCATCCGTGCGGCGGTCGACTGGACACTTTCGCGGCACGCCCCCTATCCGGCATTTGCCTACGATCGTCGCTGGCATCTCGTTGCGCTCAACGAGCCGGCAACGAGCATGCTGGGTGCGGTTGGGCTCAGGGCCGGCGACAGCATTCTCGATGCCATGCTGGCACCCAGCCCGCTGCGAGCGGCAATCGACAACTGGCCGGATGTTGCACGCCACATGTGCGCGCGCCTCAAAACGGAGAGCCGGCATCTCGGCGGTGACGTGCTCCTGTCCGCAGCGGCAGAGAAGCTCGCCGCAGAGACAGCCGACCCGCCGGGTGGTCATGCTCCCCTCCCCGCGGTTACGACGACGCGCTATCGGTTGGGTGCGGTTTCTTTCTCGTTCTTCTCGACCATCGCTCAGTTCGGATCGGCTGAGGATATTGCCCTCGCGGAGCTAAAGCTCGAGCTGCTGTTCCCGGCGGACGAAGCCACGCGACAAGCTCTCGAGGCCGCCGCCGCCGATCGGGATTGAAGCCACTTTCCACAATCCGGACGGCCGCAGTCGACGTGACACTCCACGACCGCTACCGGACCAAGCTCCGGCATGCTACGAAAAGCCCTCGAATCGATCATCCGGACTCGGGGGAGCACGGAACATGCGCAGGACAGCAGGAATTGTCAGCCGCTTGGCCGGTGTTGTGATGGCGCTCGCCCTCGGAGCGTGCTCGTCCGGCAGCGCGTTGACGACCGGTTCATTCTTCGGCGGCGAAAAGGAAAAGACGGCTGCACCGGCACCCCCTCCCGAAACGATGACCGACCGAGTCGTTCACGTCGGGACGACCGCTGCTCGCGCCCAGCGTTGTGGCTATGTGTTCGATCCGGCTGCGCTACGCCAATCCTACCTTGCCTACGAAACCCAGCAGGGGGCGGCGCCCGAGCAACTCGCCAAGACCGAGAAAAGCTACGATTACACCTTTGCAACCGTCATGAAGTCCGCAGCGAGCGATGCCGATTATTGTGCTGACGGCAAGACAGAGTTGATCAAGCGCGACCTCACGAAAGTGCTTGCCGGCGATTATTCCACCTCTATTCGACAACAGCCCAATGTCGGTTGGTGGACGCCTCAGCACTCCGAAAAGCCCATAGATCGGGAGAAGCTGTTCAATCCGATGCTGTAACCCGAGCGCCATCGCCACTGGTGCGTCAAGTTGTGGGCGTTCTGCTCTCATCCTGGGCCTCACCAGGCACCCTGATGGTTTGGCCTAGCGTGTCTCGGACGTAAAGCTCGTTGACCAGGACATAGGCAACGAGCGTCAGAGGTCCGGCGACCAAGACGCCAACCAGCCCGAAGATGAGGCCAAATACGACGAGACCAAATAGGACCAGAAACGGCGGGATCTCGGCAAAGCTTTCCTGAGCGATCGGCGTGATGACGTTGGCCTCGAGTTGTTGGATCACCAGCAGCATCAGCGCTGCTATCAGCACGACCTGAGGACCTTGTCCAAAAGCGAGCAGCAGTACCGGCACGGCGCCCAGCCAAGGTCCGATGACGGGAAAGAATTCGAGCAGACCAGAGATCACCCCGATGGCGAGGGGAGCCGGCAAGCCGAGCGCCCAGGCCCCGAGACCGGCCATCGCACCGACCGCCGTCATCGCAATCGCTTGTGCGCAGAGCCATCTCTGCAAGGCGCGACCACAATTCCCGAGTGCGCTATCGATTTTATCCTGAAGGTGCGGTGGAAACAGCCGCACGATACCCTGACGGTACCGATCCGGATCGGACGCCAGATAGAAGCCGCCAAAGATCATCAGCAGCAGGCCAGCGAAGGCGTTCAACACAAAGCTTCCGGCGGTGCTGAGATTACTCAGGAGGATGCCGCCGACACTCATTGCATCCGATATGATACTTCGACCGCTGCCGCCCGCATCGGAAGCCCCTGAACCGGTCGCGCCCTTGATGATGGACGACAGGTCGATGCCGAGCGTTTTCTCGACCGCCTTGATGGCTTCAGGTAATTGCTGCGTGATTTGAGTGAGCTGATCCTTCAACTGAGGTCCGATTAACGCCACCGCCAGTAGCGGCAGCATCAAAAGCACGACGCCACTGAGGGCGAGAGCCAAAGTGTGGCGAAGGCCGAAATAGCGCTCGAGTGGGTACGCGACCGCTAGCAGCATTGCCGCCACGATCGTCGAGGCGAATGCTACCAGAAGGGCCGGTAAAGCTAGCCACACACCGATCAGCAGCACCGTAACGAGCGCGCCGATCAGCCAGAACACTGCAGCGGAACGAACCGAGATCGCGTTCGTTCCGGTTTCCGTCGGGGTACTGCGTAAGCTCATCGGCACGACTCCTGCCGATGAGAAAGTGGATGCTCAGCACGCTGGTTCCACAGACGGTATTACTTGCAGAGCGTCGCCTGCATCTTGCAGCTGTAACCAAGGCCGCCGGTGCCGCAGCGCGACTTGACGCGGGACACCTTATATCCGGGGGCGACGCCGACCTTACCGCTCGACGACATGAACGACGCCCAAGAACCCCAGTCGGTAGCCTGCAGTACGGCTTCCCACGCCTGGAACATGGCGCCGTCTTTGGTCGTGTTGGTGCCGCTCGCAGCCTTGTTTACGCATACGCCACCCCTCTTGCCCTGGGCATCGGCTGCGCCGGGCGCGACGAGCAATCCGGCTGCGACCAGTGCGGCGGCGGTCATAAGCGATGAAAAGCGCAGCATGGGTTGGATTTCCTGGACCCGTTGATGTCCTTCGACACATGACCGAATCGCCCCCGGCTACGCCATCGGAAAGCAGCGACTTTGCGCCATCCCCCATACGATTGCGCGCATGCCGTTGCCTCATTGCCGCAGGGACTGCAACGGAGCCGCTTCGCGTTCCGTGCCCCACGTGATTAGACTAAAGATCAGCAGTGAAAGCATCGGAGAGGCACGCCCAATGGCTGACAGGCTCAAGGGAAAAACAGCGTTCTGTACGGCCTCGGGAGCGGGCATCGGACGCGCAACCGCCATTGCTTTCGCCCGCGAGGGCGCGCGTGTGATTGCGACGGACATCGACGAGACGAGGATGCAGGGCTTGAAGGATGCCGGCATCGCGGAATGCCTGAAGCTAGATCTTCTCGATACCGCCGCGGTGAAGGATATGGCCCAGCGTGTGGGTCCGGTGGACGTCCTGTTCAACTGCGGGGGCTTTGTGCATCACGGCGATGCACTGCACTGTTCCGAGAAGGATTGGGACTTTTCCTTCGATCTCAACGTGAAATCGATGCACCGCGGCATTCAGGCGTTCTTGCCGAGCATGGTGGAACGTGGAAAGGGCACCATCATCAACATGGCGTCAGGCGCGGGACCCTCGAAGGCCGTCGCCAATCGCTACGTCTACACGGCCACCAAGGCCGCCGTGGTGGGACTGACAAAGGCGGTCGCGTTCGACTTCATCAAGAAGGGCATCCGGTGCAATTGCATCTGCCCTGGCACGATCCAGTCGCCATCGCTGGACGACCGGATCGCGGCCCTTGGCAAGGAGGTCGGATCCGTCGAGACGGCGCGCCAGATGTTCATCGACCGCCAGCCCATGGGTCGCCTCGGAACGGCCGAGGAGGTGGCCCACGTGGCCGTCTACCTGGCGTCGGACGAGAGTGCGTTTACGACAGGCCAGTCATTCTTCGTTGATGGAGGTTTCGCGCTGTGAAGAGCCTGCACGACGATCAAATCCCGCGCGAGATAGATCCGGTATCCGGTCTGCCGATCGGCCCGCGTCTCTCCAACGCCGGCCCGGCCCCCTCCCCGGCTCGTGTTGTCCTTGATGGCCGCTACTGTCGGTTAGAACCGATCGATGGGAAACGCCATCGCACCGAGCTTTACGAGGCCTCGACACCGCCCGATGCCGCGCGACGCTTTCGCTACCTGTTCGAAGAGCCACCCGCGTCCCTGGCAGAGATGGATGATTGGCTCGCGAAAGCGGAAGTTTCGACCGATCCACTGGTCTTTGCCGTCATCGACAAGCGGACAGGCCGCTGCGAGGGTCGCCAAACCCTCATGCGGATCACGCCGGCGCACCGCTGCATCGAAACTGGCAGCATCTATTGGGGGCCGGCGATCTCTCGGACGCCGATCTCGACCGAGGCGAATTATCTGTTCGCGAAGTACGTGTTCGACGAGCTTGGCTACCGACGCTTCGAGTGGAAATGCGATGCCCTCAATGCGCCGTCACGCAGCGCCGCCGAGCGCTTCGGTTTTACCTACGAGGGCCATTTCAGACGCGCGGTCATCGTCAAGGGGCGCTCGCGCGACACAACGTGGTTCGCCATGGTCGACGAGGATTGGCCCGCCCTCAAAGCCGCCTACGAGCAATGGCTCGCGCCTGAGAACTTCGATGCGACAGGCCAACAAAAGGTGTCGCTCGCCGTGCTGACAGCGGCCGCACTCGGTCGAGCGACATGAGCGAGCGAGAACCTACGAAAACAATGTGAGCACCCCAGTGTAGCCGTAGACACGATCCTCGGAGATTTCGCCGTTGCCGAAGAAGCCGGCAATCGGGATATCGCCGAACACCTCCCGAATGGCGCGCATCTCGTGGTGCTCCTGCTTGAACAGATTGGGGCCGCGCGCCACGCACGAGTAGTAGAGCCCGGCCTTTGGTGGCGCGGATAGTCGCGAGCGCAAGCCAGCAAGCATCCGATCGAGGTCTTTTGACGCGCTTTCGGCATCGCGCCTCACGAACATGACACGGTCGCCGGGGTGCATGCTCTCAGCAATGGCAACGAGACCTTGGCGGGGGTCTATGCCGATCAGATTGCGCACAACATAGTCGGCCTCGTTCGATCCCTTCACCGGGAACGCGGCATGCACGTTGGCAAGCCACGGGCGAGGATCGGCACCTTCCGCGATGCCAATATCCTCGCACATCACGTCATATGCGGACTGCTGGTCGAGCATGGCCGCGATTTGCCCCTCGCAGCGCGTGACCTCGTGTACCGGCCCGATCGGCGAGCATCCCTGTGTCAGCCCGACCGCAATGCTGAGTCGTCCGCCGATCAAGAGGCCAGATATTCCACCATCGACAACGCGACTTCCGGTGATCTGCGCGTAGCTGTCGTTGGCCGACGTCAATCCGCCGACGAGATAGGCGCCGCTCACATCCGACAGCGCCTCGACGAGTTCGACGACCTTGCCGTTCCTGGGGTCGCCATGCACGACGCCCAACCCGGGAGCCGAACCTAGTCTTGCCGTGCTCTCAACAGTTTCAGGCGTCTCGAGCGACGGCAACGTACTGTAACTGCCTTCGGCCAACCGGACCGTCAACGCCGTCGCGGCCGGGCGTGCCCAATACTCGATGCCGTTGCCACAGATACCATGACCGGCCGTGCCAACCCAGGTTGCAATACCGGTGGTCCGTTTCAGGGTGGCGACCATTTCGTGCAATTCGACCGCTATCGGACTCGTGACGTAAAGAAAGCCAACCGTGTGCCCACTGACATTGCCAAATTGCGCGGCCAGCGCCTGAGTGACGGCATGCGCCGTGTCACCCGCGGCATGCGCCGATGCGAAATCGTTCATAGTTCTTGGCCCTTTTAGATGTGACGGCAGGCTGCAGGTTGCCCCTGCATGCGCGGCTAAACTGACACGACACTTCCTCGAAGTCACCCTTGCGAACCGAGCTTCATCCTCACTTCGTTGCCATGGCTAAACGCAGGCCCGGTCGGCGACGAAGTCTCCCCTATCGCCCATCAGAAGTACTGGGTTCGCTCTTGGGTTCCGATTGCCTTGCGCTCCCGTTTCATTCCAGTCGACATCGTCGACCGCTTCGGGCAGACCGTCTGGCCACCGAGACGACGCGGTGTCGCTGTACCCAGCGCATCCAAGGGTCCGATGCTCGATCTCAAGGCGCGCGTTGGCGGCATCTGGAAAACGCGTGCTTAGTTGGGTGCGTCTGCGTCCGCTAACCCGGTCTCGCGATCAGCTTTCGCGGTAAAGTCTCGTGAGGCTCGGACCCAACCGGCCGTTCCCTGGGTTTCAGCCAGCCCTTATAGCGAACCAACTGGCCAAGTATCGGATAGCTGAGGCGGACATCGAAGTTGAAGCGGCCGCTCTCGTCCTCCCACTCGCAAGCATCCGATCGTGGCGCCAGACTCACCGGAAGCCGAAGGCTGCCTATGCGCCAGTCGCTGACGGGAAAGAAAAGCTTGCCGTCTTGCACGTTGAGCCTAAGCCGAAACGTCAGAGCCCCAAAGCTTTCCCAAGCACAACCTGCTGCGGGCGAGTCCAAGCGCGAGGCAAAAGGGTGACCCGAGAAGCTTCGCGTCCAGGTTTCGATCGGTGGTCCGTTGCCTGGGGCGGAGGCCTCCCGCCTGACCACCACCGTCACAGGTACGTCTGTCCCGGGCGCCGGAAATCCCATGCCCTGCGCGACGCAGCGCGCAACAAAGTTTGCCGCCGTTTCGACGGATGCCCGTCCGGCCCAAATGCAAGCCCCATCGATCCGATGGAATGTCTTGACGGCGGAGGGCAAGGTATCGAACGCACCATCCCCAACGGCGCTCTGAACGATGCAGCGATCCGAGTGTTGCACTGTTCTCGCAGTCTCGATGGCATAACCTTCGAGCTCCATTTCGATGGCTTCGAGCGGGAGCGCCAGTGCCGGCCGCGCTCCAGGCGGAATCTTTCCGTTCAGTATCGCGCGCACGGCCGCTGCGGCAGGAGACGGCGGAACTTGCGGGCCTTGGTTCTCGCGCGCAATCAATCGCCACTCGGCTTCAGTCCACCGACCTGCCGCGTCGAGGCCGACCACTCGCACCAACATTGCTCCGGTCGTATCCGTCGCGAACCTGGTCAGCTTTCGCGCCTTCACGAGAAGCGATCCGAGCTTTTCGGGCTGCCGCAGAAAGCCTCTTTTCTTCAACTCTGCCAGCAGCCGCATCCCTCGTTGCTCGAAAAACGACTCGAGCCCTGCCCAGAACCGAATGCTGGTAACGTCCGGATAAAGCTCGTGAAGCAGCTCAGCATCTGCTGTCTCGACGGGTGCGACCGCGCGGCGGCCGAGCCCTTCAATTTCGAACCTCCGGGACGAGCCCCATCCAACGGAATCACTGAGCTTGCCGCCATCGACAATCGGGACGGGCCGTCCGCAGTAGCTCAAGGCCGCTGCGACCGCCGCCTCCCCAATGTCGGATTGGCCGCCCGGCGTAATCGCGACATCGATGTGATCGACGCGCTGCCAGCCATCGGCCAACGATGCGACGGCCGACACCGCAAGCGCTGGCGACGAGCTGGCGCCCGTCAATGCCGTCAGCCCCTTTCTGCGAAAGATGGGATCGAGCGCCGTCTCGAAGCCGAGAACGTAGCTTCGCGCATCCGCGAGATCGACGAAATGAGCGCCTGCTTCCGCAACGGCCAGAGGCGTCCGGTAATCCATTCGCTGGAATGGCCCAGAGCAATCGACCACGACGCTCGGACATACCTCTGACAACATATCGCCGAGGTTCGCCCGCACATCGATCACAACACCGGCCAGTGCTGCTTTCGTCGCCGGTCGAGCAGCAAGCTCTTCGACCAGCCCGTTCGCGCGCGCAATCGAGCGCGACGACAGCACGAGACGATACTCCGGCGTTCGCGCCAGATGCGCCGCGAGCCGGCTGCCGAAGACACCCGTCGCGCCAATGACGAGAACCGTCTTCACATGGCTCACTCTGAGTTCACTCCGGAATGGTAAATCGCGTGCGGACTTGTGGAGGCGGTAACTCGCATACGGTCTTGCGGCCAAGTATGCGAAAGCGATTGCGAGCCACGACATCATACAGACGATCGCGCCAGCCCTTCGGTATGATGCGGAGACATTTGAGCGCGCGCCACGGCCAACGCAGATGATGTGAGAGGGCAATCACGCCGTCCGACTTTTCGAATGCCCTCCCTCGGTCGATGAACAGAAACGACGACGGCGTATCGGGATCAATTCCGTGTTGGTCCGCAAGCTTGCGCCCAAGACGCGACTGAATGGCGACGAACACGCTCGAGGGTGCGCGCTCGTGAGCGAGCAGAAAATGCACCGACCAGTGACAAAAACCGCAGAGCCCGTCGTAGAGCCAGATCGCCCGTTCGCTGTGCGTTACAACGTCATCCGGTTTATCGCCGGTGCCCTCCGGGCTTCCGGTCTCCGCTGGCTCCTGATCGCCGATCTTAGACATTTTTCCGCCGCGTTGCGTCGCTGCACGGCCAGTATCCCATATCTACGGTAGCTGATAAATGCGGTGCGAGACCATGGCCGAAACACGTATTGGCCCGTCACTCAACGAGCATCAGCCCACCGCACGTTGATACGGCGTCAGAAGGATCTATTTCTGATCGATGACCGTCATGATGCGGTCCACACCGGCACCCTGCGCATTTCGTTCGTTCCGGCGCTGTCTGTGCAATATCGTGCTTGTGTAGCTGCCGACGTATCAGGGACGACAGATGAAGCCGATAGTCGAACCGCGCAAGGGCGACGTTGACGACGACGCGTCCAGCACGAAGCAACGTTCGTTGTTCTCGCTCGCCGGGGCCCTATTCGCGGAAATTAGCCTTCCCAAGTTGATTTCCGCATGGATTCTGCTGATCGGCCTACCCGCTGTGCTCGTCGGCGCAACGCCATTGGTTGCCTCGATCTGGCTTTCAGGTGTGTCGTCACAAGCGTTTGCGCTGCTGACGGGGCTGTGGTCGCTGTTGGTGCTGCTGGCGCTCATGCTGGCTGGATGGCTCGGCGGTCGACCGCTGTTCCGGCTAGCGGAACGCAGCTTCTGGTCGCTGAACGCCTTGGCCGTCCAGCCCGGCTATGTGCTGTTCCGGGAGGCTGTCCGACACGTGGTCGAGATGCTTCTGCCGGCCAGGGCGACTGACGACCGGCGCAGCCAAGCCCGGGCCATATCGGCCGCGGTGGCCGGACTGGCAATCTGCGGGATTGCGTTATGGTTGGTGGCGTGGGCATGGACGTCGTCACGCTGGCTCGGAAGCGCGGCCGATCTCGCTTCGCCACATCGGCTGGCCGTGGCCGCGCTCTTCAACAGTGTGGTGCTGGTGTCCGGTTATCTCGCGGCGGCGGCCCTGCTGTGGGGCATCGCCGATGCCACCATGGCCCAGCCACGCGACCGCACGTCGTTTCATCCCACTCCCGCGCCCGAGCGAAACTGGCGCATCGCCCATCTGTCGGATATCCACACGGTTGGCGAACGCTATGGCTTTCGCATCGAGAGTGGACGGGCCGGCGCCCAGGGCAACGAGCGGCTCGAGCGTGTATTTGCCCAGCTTAGCCGGATACACGCCGAGGATCCGTTCGACGCGGTTCTGATCACGGGCGATATCACCGACGCTGGCCGATCGGCGGAATGGGCAGACTTCTTCGACATACTCGAGCCATATCCAGAGCTTGCAGACCGGTTACTGATCCTGCCAGGCAACCACGATCTCAATGTTGTCGACAGAGCGAATCCTGCCCGGCTCGATCTGCCAACAAGCCCGAAGAAACGGCTGCGCCAGATCAGGATGCTGTCTGCGCTGGAGGCCCTGCAAGGTTCGAGAGTTCGTTTGGTGGATGGCAAACAGGGCCAGCTCGGCGTGTCCCTTTCACAGGCACTCGAGCCTCATCGCAATGAGATCGCGGAGTTTGCGGATCGCGGTGGCCTTCACTTATCCAAGCGGCTAGCGGATCTTTGGGAAACTTTGTTCCCAATGGTCCAGCCGCCGACGAGTGACAATGGCCTTGGCATTATTCTGCTGAACTCGAACGTGGAGGCGCATTTCTCCTTTACCAATGCGCTCGGCATGGTCTCGGTCGAGCAAGCCAAGGCAATCGAGATCGTCACTCGACTTTATCCACGCGCTGTTTGGATCGTGGCGCTTCACCATCACGTCATCGAATACCCTCATCGCGCGAAGGCGCTGTCCGAGCGCATCGGCACCGCTCTCATCAATGGAAGCTGGTTTGTGCGCTATCTCCAGGACTTTGCCGGCCGCATTGTCGTGATGCACGGCCACCGGCATATCGATTGGATCGGCCAATGTGGTGGCCTTACGATCGTGTCTGCCCCGTCGCCCGTGATGGAGGCCTCCGCCCGGCAGGAGACCAGCTTTTACATTCACACGCTGGCGGTCGCGGAGGGCGGCCGCCTCGATTTAATGCGCCCGGAGCGCGTGAGCGTGCCCGGTTGTTCCATGTAAAGACGTGGTGCGAGAGCGCCGCACGTTCCTTCATCTTGCGACGCGATCCACGTCGGAATGGAAAGCTCGTCGGTATCCGGCCGAGATCGCGATACGCCTGCGAGGTCGACGGCCCTCGTGATTGCGAAAGTTATCCGCGCGCACTCAGCTCTTGCGCACCTGCCAGGCGAGATAACCCAGCGCTAGCCCTTCGCTGACCAATCCAATACCGAACAATAAGCCGAGCAACCAGATCGCTGTCACTGGAATATTAGCCCAGAGGATCAGCGACAGCGCAATTCCGACGATGCCGCTTAGCAGAACCCAACCCCAGTTCGGGAATGGTCTAATGGTCAGGGAAAAAATCACTTTCGAGATCCCCTCGACCATGAAGAATACGATCACCAGTAACGTCAAGGTCAACAGGCTTTCGCCAGGATTACGGAGGAAGAGAGCGCCGACGATCACGAACAGGGCGACCGAAATGAGTTGCAACCAGAAATGCGGCACAGCCCGCGCGCCGATCAGGCTGATGCCCTGCACGACGCCACTTATGATGAGAAGCCAGCCAAGAAAGACGGTCACGGCAACCGACGACAAGACTGGATAAACGATCGCCAGCACACCAGCTAGAATCATCAGGCCGCTCTGCAGCAAATACCAGAGCGAATGCCGCTTCACGGTTTCTCGCATTGCCTCGCGCATGACCTCCGCAGCGGCGTCAAGTGACATTGACATGAACCATCTCCGTTACCGGCCCCGGTCGAGCAACATGACGCGGATGCTAGCGAAGCGCTAAGCACGACGCCAGCGGAGCACAGCGCTTTGTGCCGCGCCAAGTAAAAAAATGAATAAGCTTTCGATCGTCGACTTAGGCGGCGCGGCGTCCCGGACGTTCGACAGATTGCAAGTGTTGTGGCAGGCTTTCTCGTTGAGAACTTAAGCCGGGAAGCACGCGTTCAGCCCCTCGTATTTTATTCAAAGGTCAAATTCCTCCAATATTCGCAACGCACCGACAGCGGCATAATCATTGGAGAGGCGGATTAATGCGAGCGTCACCGAATGGTCAGAAATTGGAAGCGTCTCCGTCGGTCATCCGCCCTCGCGGCGGCTCGTTTGGGCTGGACTTCGATGCATTGACCAATGCCGAACGCATCATTGATGAGCGCGCAAACCCGATGGTTAACCCCTGGATTACCGCCTGCATTAGTCTTCTGGCGCGACCGTCGACGACAAATATCGAATGCCGTGGTCGCTTCCGGGCCGAAGCGTTGGAAACATAGCGAAGGAATAGCAGGATGATATCGATGTTCCAGCGGGCTGCCGTGGCCGTACTTCTTCTTTTTGTGACCACGCTCACACCCGGCGTTCGTGCTCAGAATATGCCGGAACCTAAAGTGGAGACGCTGTTCCAAAACGTCCGCATCTTCGACGGCATGAGCGGCTCGCTCTCCGCTCCGTCCAACGTGCTCATCAAGGGCAACATCATCGAACGCATCTCGGCCGAGGCCATCACACCCGAAGCCAACGCAACTGTGATCGATGGCGGCGGCCGCACGTTGATGCCCGGCCTGATCGACGCGCACTGGCATGCGATGTTGATCCGGCCCAATCCTGCGCAGGCGATCAACGATGATGTCGGATACAACAACATTATAGCGGGTGATGAGGCACACGATACGTTGATGCGTGGCTTCACCACGGTGCGCGATGTCGGCGGGCCGGTCTTCGGTCTCAAGCGTGCCATCGACGAGGGTGTCATCAATGGCCCGCGTATCTACCCCTCGGGCGCGATGATCACCGTGACGAGTGGACATGGCGATTTCCGCCAGCTGTCCGATTTGCCGCGTACCATCGGTGGATTGCCGAGCCGCATGGAACGGATCGGCGGCAGCATGATTGCTGACAGTCCTGACGAGGTCCGTGTACGTGTCCGCGAACAGCTCATGCAGGGCGCCTCCCAAATCAAGCTGACCGCAGGCGGCGGCGTGTCATCACCATTCAGCCCGGTCGATGTGTCGACATTCACCGAGCCCGAGCTCCACGCGGCTGTCGAGGCGGCCGAAAACTGGGGCACGTATGTCACCGCACACGCTTTCACACCAGCGGCGATCCGGCGGTCGATTGCCGCCGGGGTAAAGTGTATCGAACATGGCTTCCTGATGGATGAGGCCACTGCCAAGCTGATAGCGGAAAAGGATGTATGGCTGAGCTTGCAGCCACTTCCCGAAGAGATGCGGCTCGGCTTTCCGGTCGGCTCGGTGCAGCGCATAAGCGCCGACAAAGTGTGGCCGGGCATCGCCAAGACTTACGAACTGGCGAAGACGTACAAGATCAAGACCGCTTGGGGCACCGATGTCCTGTTCTCTCGCGCGCTGGCGAAGCGGCAAGGGGCGATACTGGCCTCGCTTACGCGCTGGTACACACCCGCCGAAGCGCTTGTCATGGCCACAAGCACCAACGCTGAGCTGCTGACATTGTCCGGTCTACGCAATCCCTATCCCGGCAAGCTCGGCGTCGTGGCGCAGGGCGCGCTAGCGGACCTGCTGCTGGTTGATGGAAATCCCTTGGAGAATATCGCGCTTGTCTCTGATCCAGAGAAAAGCTTCCTCGTCATTATGAAAGACGGCAAAATCTATAAGAACACCATACCTAAATGAGATCCCCGGAGACAGCCTCCTGCCTACGGAGCGTCAAAGATTCGTACCGAATGCGTAACAGGCTCGGTGTGCTTTCTTACCCATCTCACCTCTCGTGTTGAGTTTGCCACGTACTGTTGAAGGCGCAACTGACGAGCAAGGCGGATGTTGGAAAGTACGTCACCGAGACAGACTTATGAGTCGGGTCGCCATAGACCAATTCCCAATTTTGTATTCAGGGTCCTGATTGTTTCCATTGGCATCCTTGGCAGGCGTGCTACGTTGTTTGCGAAGCTGTCGGAGGATGCCATGCGATTTATAAAAGTGTTGGGAATTCTGGTGTTGGTTGCGGTCGCTTGCCGCGCGGTATTGATTCTGCTTCTGGGGCACCCGCCAGGGATTGCCATTGGTCGTTTTGTGAGCGACGCCGCTGGCGGCGGCTTGTTAATCTTCGCGGTGTCGGCTGTCGCGGCAGGTATTGCGGCATACTTCACGCGAGCACGCGTCGAGGAATATCCTGGCCTTACGGCGGGTGTAGTCGTCGCCTTGATCGTGACCGGATTAATGTATGTTAGCGGCGGCTAGAACAGAAGGTCATCATTTCAGATCAATTGGGTACGTTATTTCGATATGTGAATGAGAAGAATCACAGATCGAAGAACACGATAATAATTTACCTCCGCGGATTATCTGCTGACGGCCGATTTCGTCGAGCTTTCGTCAATCTGTAGCGTCTAACGACTGCAAGCTGATCAGACCACTGGACAGCAAGTGCCGCATCATAAATATGCTCTGTTAGCTCCCACATCTCAAAGCTGGCGAACACCATATGCCAATGGGGCCTAGCATTCGAGAGCGAGCCTTGTGAAAACAAATGCTTTTGTCGCCTCCGACGTCAGAGTTCTTCAGTCCTATTTACGACCAATATGCTCGAATACATCGGCGTAGAAAAAACCTCACACGCATCATTAACACCTGTAATGTTGGAGAGCGCGCTTTCGCCCGATATTTCTCGGCGAGCCGCATAGTGCTCACTTGGCGATGCTTCGGCACAAGAGATCGACAACCGGTCACTGCGCGAAGAGGCCGCCCACGAAGATAGCTTGCGAAGCGGAGAACCTCTCGTCGTCGATCTGGACCTGGTACAGGGACGGCGAAACGTGGACGGTGAGGAAGGCCATCGAGATCCAGGCGGAGCCCGCGAGCGAGGGTGATCTTCCGCCAGCGCTCGGACCTTATTCCGCCCACAACGTGACGCACGCGCATCACCTTTCCGAGGCTGATGCAATCACCGATGCGCGTCGTCATATCAGGGCCACAGATTACTCCATCTATCGCCACCAAGGCATCTCGCCCTTCTACGTCTGTTGTTGATCCTGCGACAGAAAAGCCAATGTCCGTCTTCACCGGGGCCCACGGGCCCCAGTGTTTATAAGGTACGAGGGGTGGGATGCCTTCTGAGCATAGCGCGCAACATGCGGCGGAACAGCAGCGGCCGTCACTGCGGATAGACGATCGGCCCTTGCAAACGGCTGAGCATCTGGCCGCATACCTGGGCGTCGATATCAGCCAGATGCTCCGGCTCCTCTACAAGGCACCGGATAGCGAGCGTTATCGTCATTTCGAAATCCCGAAACGGACAGGCGGCATGCGCAAGATCAGCGCGCCGCACGGCTTGCTGCGCGAGATGCAGGACAAGCTGCAGGCAGATTTCAAGCAGATCTATGACGCCCATCCCTCGGCGCACGGCTTCATCCAAAAGCGGAGTATTGCGACCAATGCGAACGCACACATCGGTAAACGGTGGGTGCTCAACGTCGATCTCGTCGATTTCTTTCCGACCATAAATTTCGGCCGTGTGCGCGGCCTCTTCATGAAGCCACCGTTCGAGATGGGCGCGGCCGCGGCCACTGTCTGCGCGCAGATCGTGACCTATCGCAACGGTCTGCCCCAGGGTGCGCCGACTTCGCCAGTGCTGTCCAATTTCATCGCATCAGCGCTGGACCGAAGATTGCTGCGGCTGGCGCGCCAGAACAAGCTGACCTACTCGCGCTACGCCGACGACATCACGTTATCGACGAACCTCCCGCAATTTCCACCCTTGATCGCGGTTCGCGAGCAACTCCCTGACGGGGGTCTCAAAGTGCTGGCGGGTGACGCTTTGGAGCAAGCCATCGCTGCGTCCGGGTTTGCGATCAATACCAAGAAGATCCGCATTCAGGGCCTCGGAGTGCGCCAGGAGGTAACGGGGCTTGTTGTTAATCAGCGCCTGAATGTCGAACGAGAGCGGATCCGGAGAATCCGCGCCATGCTGCACGCGTGGCAGAAATTTGGGCTGGATTCCGCGGCGGCTGAGCACTTCGCCAAATATCGGTCTGGCAAGTCGCCTTCAAGGCACGCCCGAGGCCGAGCATTCCGCAACATCGTCTACGGCCAACTTTCGTTTGTGCGAATGATCCGCGGCGGCGATGATCCCGTGTTCCTGAAGCTTTGCGGTAAAGTATTGGATCTCGATCCAAATCCCTCGAAGTTCATTCGCCAGATGGTATTCGGAGCCGACGACTTCGAGATCTTCATCAGTCACGCCAGCGAGGATAAAGCGCTCATCGCACGGCCCATTCACGACGCATGCGAGCGCCACGGCCTGAAAGCCTTCCTCGACGAAGAGCATATCGGCTGGGGCGAGAGCTTCACGAAGAAGATCAATACGGCGCTCGGTGCTGCCCGCACGGTCGTGGCGGTCGTCTCGAGCAATTCCGTTGAAAAGGACTGGCCCGTCCTGGAAATCAACACGGCGCTCGCCCTGGAGGTCTCGGGGCACAAGCGCGTGCTGCCGGTGATGGTCGGACAACCAGACCTGTCGAAATTGCCGCTGATCCGCGGAAAGAACTGGCTTGTCTGGGATGGCGATGCGGATCACATCGCGCGCCGGCTCAGGGATCTGGTCAAGCCGCCATCGGAGGTCGCGCCGGCGCTCGAAGCGGAACGCGTACCACAAGCCACACCGGTTATGCCGCAGCCACCGCCATCATTGCCCTCCCGGTCACACAGCCCGTGGGATGTTGCTCCCAGCCGCACGGCGTCCGCTGCGCAACCTCCTCGCCGACAAAGCTGGTTCAGACAGCTTCTGAGCAAGAAGTGAACTGGTCCTGCAGCCGGATCACATCGCGACCGGAAATCCGCCACTAATTTTCTTGCCTCGACACGTGAGCCTTTGAACCGGATGGGATCATCAACCGCAGCCTTGAAAGTGAGCGCAACCTCGCCGACCCCTTGAGTGCTCATGAATTGGCGGCGGGGTATACGACAATGCGGCAAGCGCTATTCGCGCTGATTTATTTCTCCGCACCGGCGGAAATCAGATAGCAGACATCGCGCGACGCGAATGCTCAAGGCATTGAGCAACAGAACCCATGGCTGACATTGACGGCGGCCGCCTACCTCTTCCATGCTGACGGACCAAATAACAATGGAATGGGAGGAACGGATAGCATGCGTCGGCGTACATTCCTGAGGCTAGCCGGCAGTGCCGGCGTAGGTTTTTCGGCCTTGCCGGCCGTGGTTAGCGCACAAGCTCCCTGGCCGAACAAGCCGGTGAAGATCATCGTTCCCTTTGGCGCTGGCGGCGGAACCGATAATCTCGCACGATTTTGGGCTGAGAGACTTGGCCATGCCTTCGGCCAGCCGTTCGTGGTCGAGAACCGGGGCGGTGCTTCTGGTGTCATCGGTACGGAAGCCGCGGCGAAGTCCGCGCCCGACGGTTACACGCTGCTGCTTTCGTCGAACTCGTCGACCATCAATCTGCCCCTGCTGCGCAAGGTGCCTTACGATCCAAGTTCGCTGCAGCCGGTGGTGCGCGTCGGCGATGCTGCCACTGGCTTTTGCGTGCATCCGAGCACGGGCCTTAAGTCGGTAAAGGAGCTTGTCGAGTATGCAAGGGCCAACCCCGGAAAGCTTTCTGGCTGCTCGGCAGGGGTGGGCACCAGTAGCCATATGCGAATGGAGATGCTGGCGTATCGAACCGGCGTGAAATTCCTGCACGTGCCCTATCGTGGCGGCGCTGACGCCTTGAACGATCTCCTCGCCGGCACGGTACACTTCATGAATGATCCGACCTGCAATCCATCCGCCAAGGCCGGCAAGCTCAACATGCTGTGTATCAGTCACAGCACCCGAAGCCCCGAATTCCCTGATGCGCCGACACTGACGGAAGCCGGCTATCCCGATTCCGACGTGCCATTGTGGTTTTCCATTTGGGCGCCCGCAGGGATGCCTCAGCCCATCGTCGAGGCTCTTCACGCCAAGGTGACGGAGATTTCGCGGCAGCCCGATGTGCCCTCCCGACTGCTGCTCAGCGGCAACCTCCCGGTCACTTCGACACTCGCCGAGTTGCATGCGTTCCGAGACGCGAATTGGAAAGCTACGGCTGACCTTATCAAGGTGGCCAACATCAAACTTGAATAGTTGGCTCGTAGAGAGGTGCTTCCACTGCTCCTCCTCGCTCAATGGCCCGGCGGCTTAGGCGAAGCCCTCGATCGAAGTCGAGGTCCGATCTGCGCCGCTGCGATGCCACCATGAGGTCAGCGGCACGGTACGTTGAAGTCGACGTGGTAGTGCTGGTCGTGCGGTATCCACACGGGCGCTTTGTTAAATGACATCGAACGCGAAATCCGCGCGCCGGCCTTGGTTGCAAACAGCTTGGACTGCAGGCGCGGCTCGAAGATTACGCGAGCGATCGAGATACCGCGCTGGCGGGTCGCCCGATCAAGCGCCTGCAGGTGCAGCGCCAGCGCCTCGAAGTCGATCTTGTACTGACCTGACTGAGCTGCCCTATCGAAGGCGATGGAGTAGCCGAGCTTGTTGAACACCGATGCCGGCAACTCTGCGACCTCGCCTGAAAGCGTCCGCACCGGCACGTGAAAGTCGACGGAAGTCCCGTTGGCATGTGTGCGATGCGGCGCAAACCGTCCGCCCCACGGCCAACCCGTCTCCGCATACACGAAGCGCAATTCAGGGTGCCGCTCGTGAAGCTCTCCATAGGCTGCGATCACGGCGTCGCGCACCGAGCCGTGCATAAACGTGCGCCCCGCCAGGAAACCCACGAGGCTGTAGGCGCGATAGTTCTCGCCGGAATATGGCAGGCGCCGCCCGCCCTCGAGGCGGCCATTCGCGACCGAGCCGTAACAGCGACTGGGTTCGCCGCTCTCTCGAGCCAACCAGGCAATCCACAGGCAGAAGCCGATTAGCGGCAGCCCTACGATCGTCAGCACCCCCACGAGCCACGCCCGCCGTCGACTGGGCCGCCGGCCACTCAATTTCGTCATGCGCATTGCCTAAGAGGTTCTGCCAAACCGAAGCTGGGCACCGGTGGCATTGGGGGCCTGCTCAAAGCGTGATAGAGGCTGATTGCCAGTGGGGCAAAGCACAGCGTGTTGGGGAGATGGGGGAACATGCGCGTCGTTGGAGCCATTGCAGCCGTCGCTATGGGCCTGGTCGTCGGCTCGCCGGTCGTGGCGGGCGAGTTTACGTTCAACGAAAAGACCAACCAAGAAATGGCGAAGCGGCTGAACATCCCCGTCTATTTTGCGGTACCGGCAAGTGCGCGCGCCACGCTTCCGAAAACATTCAACACCACCGACCGGCTGATCGAGTTCAGGCATCCCGATGCCAAGGGCGCAAAGGGCGATCTGGGCCTGCGCCTCATCGTCGCCAAGCGTGCCGGCTTCGGGCGGCGCATGGCCCAAAGCGGCTTGCTGCAGACGGGCGATATTCTGCTGACGTTCCGGCCCGAGTGGGGCGGCGCCGGCACCTATCCGAATATTCAAATGGGCATCAGCCATACCGGCATTGCCTACGTGAAGAACGGCACCATCCATCACCTCGACATGCCGCTGGATGTCGAGCACAACGGATCGCAGATCAAGGGTGACTTCAGCGGCAACCAATACCGCACGCTCAAGTATCTTCACGTCATCCGTCCCCGCGGCCTCACCGCCGTACAGCGCGCCAACATCCTCGACTGGATCACCCGACTTCAGAGCGGCGCCTCGCGCATCTACCCGACACAGATCGCGTTCAACACGGACTACAACGCGCCGAAGTACGTCCGGGGCAAACCGCTGGAATTCGTCCGATATGTCGCGCGTGCCGCGCTTGCGCAGAATCCGGAAGGCGCGCGCACGGACATGTACTGCTCGGAGTTCGTGTGGTCCATTCTAGCGTTGCGCAACTGCGATCCCGCGACGACGGCCGACGTGCTCAAGGGTCGCAACGTGCCCTCCTGCGTCAGCGCCCCGATGACACCGATGAAAGCCACCGGCAATTATATCAGCAGCCGATCATCCTCATCGCAGGCAGGTCTCACCGACGGTCCACTACTGGTGATCGATGCCTTGAAGCTGCCGAACGCCAAGCGCGACGCCCTGCTGTCGCAGGTGTTCGTCGAGAATCCGAGCAAGGCCGCCCAGATGTCCCAAGGGCATCGCGAGATCGCGCAAACGATGCAGCCGAAGTTCGCGCCGATGGAGAAATACTACAAGGATGTCTCCAACGGCGGCTGGCGACGTATTCAAGCCTACTTCGTCGGCAATGCGTTTCGCCGCGCGATACCGGAGAACTATTCGCCGACTTCCTACCTGATCAACACGCTGCTGCCGTCGAACAACACGTCTCGGACGATGGACTACGTTGCGACAGTGGTATTCGATTGACGCATTGCATAGAGACGCGGACCGAGGCTGCCCCTCCATGCGAGGGCCCTCACGAGGATCGCCGAATGCCGCTTGCTCTCAGCCGCCGCGCAGCGCTCGCCGGCATCGCCGCGACGCTCGCAGGCCCGCGCCTTGCCTGTGCCGAGGGTCGCCCGGTTATTCCGCTCGGCGACATGCACGCGCACTTGTTCTTCTTGGGCCCGAGACCCGCTTCAGTGCAACCACTCGCCCGCAACATGGCTGGCGGCGGTGCGACGCTGGTGGCCTGGTCGCTCGTCGGCGACCTACCCTGGATCCGGTCATCGCGGGGCGGTCTGAAGCAAACCGGCGCGCCCAAACCCCGCGCTGCCTCCGCTTGGCTCGACCGAGAGCTCGTGCGGGTCAAGGGCCATCTCGCCGAGCAGAAGTTGAAGATCGTGCAGTCGGCCGCCGACGTCGAGCGCGCGCTCAAGGGCGAACCGCATGTAGTGCTCGCAGTCGAAGGTGCGAGCTTCCTCGATGACGGCATCGCCGGGCTGCAGCGTGCATACGATGCCGGCATTCGCCATGTCCAGCTTGTGCACTACGTGCGGAATGCGATCGGCGATTTCCAGACGGAGGCGCCGCAACATCAAGGCCTCACCACCTTTGGCCGCGAGGTGGTCAGGGAATGCAATCGGCTCGGCATCCTCGTGGACCTCGCGCACTGCACGAGCACGGCCGTACACCAAGCGCTGGAAATCACCCGGGCACCGATGGTTTGGTCACACAGCTCGGTCGCCATGGCCGGCAAGCCGAGCTGGCAGATGGTGCCATGGCGCGCCCGCCAGCTTCGCCTCGAAGACGCGCGCGCGATTGCGGCTGCGGGCGGCGTGGTCGGCCTCTGGACGCTTAGAGCCGATGTCGGCGCCACGGTCCAATCCTTTGCCGATCGCCTTATCGAGATGGCGGAATTGCTCGGCGACGACCACGTTGCGTTCGGAACTGACATGAACGCAGTCTCCAACGCGCCGATCTCCGACTACGCGGGCCTGCGACGGGCTCTCGATCACATCGCGCGTCGCGGCTTTGACGAAACGCGCGTTACCAAAATTGCGATCGGCAACTACGCCCGCGTCCTCAGCGCGGCAATGAACGCCCGGCAGGCCTAACTATCCGGAGCATCTCTGCTGCCGCACGGTCGCACGGTGCATCAATTCTTCCGCCGTAAGATTATCGCCCGTCGATTCTCACGCCCAGCGAAACTGCCGTCACAATTTGATGCTTTGAGCGCTGAGCCGCACGAACCGAAGGGGGAGACACATGCCATCGATGCGACGTTTGTGGGCCGCTGTAGCAGCTCTGCTGCTCACCGTGTTGCCGGCGGCTGCGCAAAAGCGCGTTGCACTGGTGATCGGCAATTCAGCCTACGCCTACAGCACACCGCTCACGAACCCGGCCAATGATGCGGCTGACATGGCCGCTGCTCTCAAGGCAGCAGGTTTCACGACGATCATCGGGCTCGACACCGACAAGCGTGGCTTCGACATGAAGGTGCGCGAATTTGCCCGCGCGCTGGAGCAAGCTGACGACGGCGTGCTGTTCTATGCCGGACATGGCGTACAAGTCGGCGGTCAGAACTTTTTGGTTCCCGTCGACGCCAAGCTCGAGAGCGAGCGCGACCTGGATTTCGAGACTGTGCGGCTCGACTTCATCTTACGGCAGATGGAGCTTGGCCGCGAGAACAAGACCAACCTCGTCTTCCTCGATGCCTGTCGTGACAACCCCTTATCGCGCAACCTTGCGCGCTCGATGGGCACACGCTCCGCGGCCGTGGGTCGGGGTCTCGCACAGGTGCAGACGGGTGTCGGCACCTTCATCTCCTACTCCACGCAGCCGGGCAACGTGGCGCTCGATGGCTCCGGTCGCAACTCGCCCTTCACCACGGCGCTCGTAAAGCATGTGAACGAGCCTGGGCGCTCCCTCAACGCCGTGATGATCGATGTGCGCAAGGATGTGCTGGCGGCGACTGCCGGCAAGCAGGTGCCGTGGGATCATTCCGCGCTCACTGGAGATTTCTACTTCATGCTGGCGTCGGCGCCGCAGATGGCGCCCAAATCCCCCCGGGACGCCAAGGGCGTAGCCGATATGGAAGCCCGTATCCGCGAGTTGGAAGGGCGGCTGTCGCGCCAGATGTCGCCGGAGGATGCGGAGAAGATCGCCCGCCTGATCCAGCTCAAGGAACGCCTGCGGCAGCTGGAACAAGGCGTGCGCGGCGACCGGGAGATGATCTTCGAGCTGTCGCGCAACTTGGCCAAGGAGACGACGCCCGAAGGGCGGCTCAGCGTGCAGCAACGGATCGGCCGAGCGCAGGTGCTGCAGGTGCAGCGCAGCCGCGAGCGCAAGGAGGTGGCCGATTGGATCGCCAAGCTCGAAGAGGAGACCGCGGCAGTGCGCGCCAAACAGTGACACAACCATTGCCAACGTCGGGCTAGCGCCACTTGGCAACGGCCGCTCACCAATACCATGCTGGCGTATCACATTTTCGGCCTCGATTGGCGCCTAACCCGCAGCGCGGGCCCGCATCTCATCGCTCGGCTTGACGTCCTGCGAGCGGCTGTAAATCGCGACCGCGACGCTCAGAGTGACCATGAGCACGGCAAAAAGCGCGCGATAGGCCGTCTCCGTGCGGGCGCCATCAGGCAGCGGATCGAAAGCCCCGATAATGACCCCGGAGAGCGACTGCATGCAGGCGACACCGAGCATGACAGCAGTGTTTATCGTAGCAATGCCGCGGCCGATCAGCCGATCGGGAAAGATGCCGCGGCCATGAGTCATCACCATGGTGCTCGAAGCGCTGACGAAACCGATGCAGCAGATGGCCCCGACCGCCATCCATACGGGCGGTTGCTGCACCAGCGCCAGGAGGGCCAGTATGGCAATGATCATCGAACTGCCGCCGACCGCGATCCACTTGCGTGTGTCAAGGCGCCGGTCGAGTGGCCCGAACACGATCATGCCCGCCTGATAGGCCACAACTGCAGCGAGCAGGACGTTCCCGGCTGTGATCGGGCTCAAGCCATGCACCTCCCGCAGATAAGGACCGGCCCACAATCCCTGCACGGTGAAAGTACACGCGTAATTGCAGAAGTTGAGCGCCAGAATCGGCCTCAGGCGAGGCTCGCTCAGCACCTCGACGAGCCCTCGCATCATCTGGCGCGGCGATTCCGGCGTACGCGTGAGAAACGGATGTCCCGGTGGCGCGTCGCGTACGATCAACCAGACCGCAATGGTCGCGAGCGCCGTGAAGGCTACAGCGGCAGCGAACACGACCCGCCAGCCGCTCGCCTCGGACGCCCAAGCGAGCGGCGTCGTAGCGGCAAGGTTGCCGACCAGGCCGATCGACAGGACCATGGCCGAAAGCGTGGAGAAGCGGTCTGGTGGAAACCAGCGGGAGATCACCACCATGCTGCCGATCAGCATGACACCGAACCCGGCGCCCATCAGCACGCGGCCGGCGAGCAACACCGGCCAGCTCGGCGCCGTTGTGAAGATCGCGCCGCCGATGGTGGCGAGCACGAGCATGCCGACCACGGTGTTGCGCGGGCCGAACCGGTCGAAAAGGAAGCCGCAGGGAATCTGCATGGCGGCAAAGCCAAAGAAAAACGCTCCGGTCAGCCCGCCGAGTGCCTGCGGCCCGATGCCGAGATCGCGCATCAGATCAAGGCCGATGGTGACATTCGACGCACGGAAGAAGTGGCTTGCGACATAGGCGATGGCGAGCGTCGCAACGATGATCAATCCCCGGCGGTAGCTGCCCCGCTGGGATTGGATGGGGCAGCGGTCTGTGGATTGCATCGAACCGGGTGTCGCTCTGGCTGTCGAGATTAGGTCGTGGCATTACCCTATGAGCCCAGGGCCGCCCGTTCAAGGTTTGGCGGCTGGCCAATGGCACCAGACGCACAGTTCACTATCTGCGGTCATGTCGCCCGATCGCGCAAGCGGACCGACGGCGCACGCGGTCTGCAACTGCGCCTAGGTGCCGACCATCTCACGGGCTGCAGCGTTCGCCTCGCCCAATGCGGTGATGAAAATTGCAGACTGAACCGGCATTCTACTGAGCGGCGGGCATGCCGGTCACGCGGCCGCATCCAAGAAGCGCTTGCCATCGACACATTCCAGCGCTGAGCTCATTATGACCCATCGCCGGAAAAGGATCGCGTCCATGGCCACGAACGATGCCTGGCTCAATCTCGTCACTGAAACAGCGCTCGAGCCAATGCTCGCGATCTGTGATCCCCACCACCATCTCTGGGATCGGCGCGAGGGGCGCGTCGATCGCCGCTACATGCTGGATGAGATACTAGCCGACATCGGTCGGGAGGCCGGCGGGCATAATATTGTCTCTACCGTATTCATCGAGCACCTCGCCATGTTCCGCGCCGACGGGCCCGACGAGATGAAATACGTGGGCGAAGTGGAGTTCGCGAACGGCATCGCGGCGATGGCGGCCTCGGGTCTCTACGGGCCTACCAGGGTGGCCGCAGGCATTGTGGGGTATGCCGATCTAAGCACCGGATCGCGGGTGCGCGCCGTGCTCGAGCGCGAGATGGATGCGGCACCCGATCGCTATCGCGGCGTACGCTGCTCTGGCGCCTGGGACCCGGATCCTCGGATCGGCCGGGCCCATCAGCCGGGACTTTATCTCGACGCCAAGTTCCGCGAAGGATTTGCGCAGGTCGGTGCCCTCGGTCTTGTGTTCGATATGACGAGCCGGTTTCCGCAGCTTGGCGAATGCACGGATCTGGCGCGGGCGTTTCCGGCGACCACAATCGTGCTCAATCACCTCGGCGGCATCGCCGGCATCGGCGCCTACGCCGGGCGGCGCGAGGAGATTTTTGCAATCTGGCGACGCGGCATGACGGAGCTCGCCACGTGCCAGAACGTCATTGTCAAGATCGGTGGGCTCGGCATGGAGTACTGCGGCTTCGGCTGGCACGAGGAGGCGCGGCCGCCGACGAGCGAGATGATGGCGACCGCCATCCGACCATATGTCGAGACCGCTATTGAGCTCTTCGGCGCGGACCGGTGCATGTTCGAGTCGAACTTCCCCGTTGACAAGGTCAGCTCCAGCTACAGCGTGTGCTGGAACGCCTTCAAGCGCATTACGGCGAGCTGCTCGGACGCGGACAAAGCCAAGCTCTATCACGATACGGCGGCGCGCGTTTACCGACTGAGATAGCTCGATCGTGCAAGGCTCCCTGCCGGATCGTGCGCCCCTCATCTCGCGCCCCCGCCGCCTGCTTTCGGGAGCGTCTCTGCCGAATACCCACCTTGATGTCCGCAAATGGAGGACGACCAACACATATCTCAAATCGACGTCCGCGATCAGATCTGGATCAGTCGACTCAAGTGTACCGGTTACATTTTTTCGCCCATTTTGGCGTGCTCATCAGCGGCTCTATTCTTCAATTGGGTCGTAAGGCCGATGTCTCTCGAACTCTGTATTCTTGCCAGCGGCTCGGCCGGAAATGCGGCGATCCTCCGGTCGCCGGCCGGCATCTTGCTCATCGACGCCGGCATCGGCCCGCGTACGCTTGCTACACGTCTCGACGGCACCGGCGTCCGCCTGACTGACATCGGTGCTCTCTGTCTCACCCACCTCGATGGTGACCACTTCTCGCTGCGTTTGGCCCCAACTCTCCAGCGCCTTAAAATTCCGATCTATTGTCACCTCAACAAGGTCAGTGCCCTCGCTCTTTACGCCCCCGAGCTCGTACCATTCATACGACCATTTGAGGTCGCCAGTTTCTCGCCGATTAATGGGCTGAGGTGCGACCCGATCCACTTCGCTCATGACCACCTTGGCTCGCACGGCTTCGTAATCGACGGCTTCGGCTATCGCGTTGGGTACGCCACCGATCTGGGCCATGTACCGTCGTACTTCTTCGACCATTTCTGCGAGCTTGATTGCATCGCTCTCGAAGCCAACTACGATCCAAAGATGCAGGCTGAAAGCTCCCGTCCCTATTTCCTCAAACGTCGTATCACCGGCAGCCATGGGCACCTTTCCAACTTTCAAGCCCTAGCGGCCATTCGCAAACTCCTCGACCGCGCACGGCGACTGCCGGATCACATCGTGCTGCTGCATCGCAGCCAGGAATGCAATTGCCCAGAACTTGTTCGAGAGCTGTTCAGCGCCGATCGACGGATCGCGCCACGGCTCACTCTGGCTCACCAACATGAGCGTTCACCGTGGCTGGGACGCGTGGCCCACCACCCATACGTCGGCGAGCAGTTAACGCTCGCGTTGTGAGCATTCGAGAACCCAAACTCGATCCAGAAGCCGACATCGCGCCACGTCCGACCAGCGACGCCAGCAATGCCGCCGACGATGTCTGGAAACGGATGAACTATGCACAGGTGAAGAATACTTTACTTTTCTATTTATCGTCTCTTCCCGTGTGCACGACGGTGATCCGCTGACGATGGATCGGGCATGGGCGACGCAGCATTACACTTTGGCTCGCGCGATCCAGGCATCGCCCCACGCCACTGCCGGTGATGAAATAGAGCGTGACATCACCCAGAATTGCCCCGAAAGTGGCAGCTTATCGCTGGAATTCCGTCATTGGACACGACTGCCGCCGACTGCGATTTGAAGCAGCCAAGAGCGAGCGTTGTTCGTCTGGCCTGAACCGAAGAAGCCAGGAAGACACATCCAGGGAGGAACATTGATGCTCAGACGCGTTGCTGCTCGATAATCGGCGCCTGCCGCCGTGGTTGTGCGCTGGGTCGGATCCGTCATGTCCGAGGCAACGCACAACCGAACAAAAACAATGACAAAAAGCAGAACCCGGAGGAAACATGCGTAAACTTTGCTGTTTGGCGTCGGCGCTGCTTGTGCTCGGCGCGTCCAACGCTGTGGCCCAGAAGCAGGGCGGCGTGCTGCGAGTCACCCATCGCGACAATCCCGGCAATCTCTCGATCCACGAGGTCGGCACGATCTCGGTCGTGGCGCCCCTGATGGGTGTGTTCAACAATCTCGTGATGTTTGATCCGTCGAAGAAACAGAACAGTCTCGACGAGATCGTGCCGGATCTTGCGACAGTCTGGAAATGGAACGACGATGATACGAAGCTCACATTCACTTTGCGCCAGGGCGTGAAGTGGCACGACGGCAAGCCGTTCACGGCGGCCGACGTGAAATGTACCTGGGACCTTCTCGCGGACAAGACCAAGGATCGCCTCCGCCTCAATGCGCGGAAGGGCTGGTATGCCAACGTCGAGAGCGTCACCACTAACGGCGACTACGAGGCCACATTCAATCTGAAGCGCCCGCAACCGGCGCTACTAGCGCTGCTCGCGTCGGGCTTCACGCCAGTCTATCCCTGCCACGTCTCGACGGCGAGGATGCGCCAGGCGCCGATCGGCACAGGCCCCTTCAAATTCGCGTCGTACGAGCAGAACGCGTCGATAAAGGTGACCCGGAACCCCGACTACTGGAAGCCGGGACGGCCCTACCTCGACGGCATCGAGTACACCATCATTCCCAACCGCTCGACAGCGGTCCTTGCGTTCGTGTCGGGACAGTTCGACATGTTCTTCCCCTACGAACTCACGGTGCCCCTCGTCGGCGACGTCAAAGCGCAGCTGCCGCAAGCCATCTGCGAGATCACGCCGCTCAATGTCGCGGCCAACGTGCTGATGAACCCCCTGCCGCCCTTCGACAACATCGAGGTTCGCCGCGCCGTTGCCAACACGCTGAACCGTAAGGCCTTCGTCGATATCCTCACGCAGGGGAAGGGTGACATCGGAGCTGCGATGCAGCCGGGGCCGGAAGGGCGCTGGAGCCTTCCACCTGAGGTTCTGAAGGAAATGCCCGGCTATAGCGATGATGTCGCCGGTCGGCGCGAGAAGGCCCGGGCTGCGATGAAAGCCGCCGGCTTTGGGCCAGACAAGAAGGTGAAGGTCAAGATCATGACCCGGAACGTTCCGACCTACCGCGATGCAGCCGTCATTCTCATCAGCCAGCTCAAGGAGATCTACATCGACGCTGAGATCGAACTCGTCGAGACGGCGAACCAACTGCCGAGGCTCGTCCGGCGCGACTATCAGTTGGCGCTGTCGCAGGTCGGCAACGGCGTGGACGATCCAGATCAGAACTATCCCGAGAACTACGCCTGCGGCTCGCGCACCTACATGGACTACTGCGACAAGGAGGTGGATGCCCTGATCGTCAAGCAATCTTCGGAAAAGGACCAGGAGAAGCGCAAGACGATCGCGTGGGAGATCGACAAGATCCTGACCCGCAACGCCGTGCGCCCAATGCTGTACTATCTGCGCGGTGGCACCTGCTGGCGCCCCGAGGTGAAGGGGCTCAACATCCAGGTCAACAGCATCTACAATAACTGGCGCATGGAGGACGTCTGGCTGGACCGTTAGCTAAAGGATCGAGTTTTTATTCGTACGCATATTCAGCGTGCCTGCGGAAAGCTCCATCATTCGCGGGGCTCGGCCAGTGAGCAGATATTACCGACGGCGCGCCGTAGGGTATCCGAGGTGCGCGTCGGCAGTTCTGAAATGCGCCTTGAGCTGTCACCAAGAACGCGGCGTCATGCTCAAGGCGCTGAAGGCCGAGCTGTATCAGACATTGACGGTAGTCACCTGCCCCCACCATGCTGACGATCCAAACAATAATAAAGCGGGAGGAATAGGAATATGCGCAGGCGCACGTTTCTGAAGCTTGCCGGCAGTGCTGGCGCGGGTTTTTCAACCTTTCCGGCCATAGTGGAAGCGCAAGCGCCCTGGCCAAACAAACCGGTGAAAATCATCGTTCCCTTTGGCGCTGGCGGCGGAACCGATAATGTCGCACGGTTTTGGGCCGACAGACTCGGCCAAGCCTTCGGCCAGCCATTCGTGGTCGAGAACCGGGGCGGCGCCTCTGGCGTCATCGGTACGGAAGCCGTGGCAAAGTCCGCGCCCGACGGCTACACGCTGCTGCTTTCTTCGAACTCGCCAACCGTCAATCTGCCTCTTCTGCGCAAATTGCCTTACGATCCGAATTCACTGCAACCCGTTGTGCGCGTCGGCGATGCCGTGACCGGCTTTTGCGTGCATCCGAGCACGGGCCTTAAGTCGGTAAAGGAGCTTGTCGACTATGCAAGAGCCAATCCGGGCAAACTTGCGGGCTGTTCAGGAGGGATAAGCACCAGTAGTCATATGCGAATGGAGATGCTGGCGTATCGAACCGGCGTGAAATTCCTGCACGTGCCCTATCGTGGCGGCGCTGACGCCTTGAGCGATCTCCTGGCGGGCACGGTGCACTTCATGAACGATCCGTCCACCAATCCATCCGCCAGGGCTGGCAAGCTCAACATGCTATGTGTCAATCACAGCATCCGCAGTCCCGACTTCCCTGATGCGCCGACACTGACGGAAGCCGGCTATCCCAATTCCGACGTGCCGTTGTGGTTTTCCATTTGGGCGCCCGCGGGAATGCCCCAGCCCGTCGTCGAAGCTCTTCACGCCAAGGTGACGGAGATTTCGCGGCAGCCCGATGTGCCCTCCCGACTGGTGCTCAGCGGCATGCTTCCGGTCACTTCAACACATGCCGAGCTACTAGCCTTCTGGGCATCGGAGTCGAAAACGACAGGTGACCTCGTCAAGGCGGCCAACATCAAACTCGAGTAGATGGTGGGTCCAGCGGCACTTCTCTCTCGATTTAGATGCCAATGAATAAGGCCGCTCAGCAGAGGAGGCGGTGATTGCCGCTTCATCTCAAACGCTGAGGCTGGAGGTTCTCTGCCTCGATCACTTTTCGGGCAGGCACCTCCATTTTTTTGCCCTTGGTGTTAGCCAGCTAACAGCGACCCACCCTTAATCGCCCTAACAATTCTCCATCAGCCGATCGGACGTCTTCAGAAGACCATCCGACGGAAAAACAGATGGAGTGAAACCATGACCAAGACGAGTTCCGGCCGTGACGTGCGCATGCTTTCCGGCGACGAAATCGGGAGCGTGGCTGGTGGTGCCGCCAACCTTACCTCGGGCATCGGCACCAACGTGGTGATGCGTCCCGACGGTGGCACGTGCACCGATCCTTGGCCGCTGCCCCCGAAAGGACCCTTCATCCCATGGTGGCCGTTTCCCCAAGAGCGTTAATCAATTTTGGCGATCCGATCCCGCCCCTACGGCCTAAGACGACCGGCCAAACTGGATACACAGATAACATAACAGTTTAAGGAGATCTGCGGGCTTTGCATCGAGGATCTTCATGCAATCGCCGCAGCGGACACAGGCGGAAGGCGAAGTAAGTTCAACCATGCCTAACTAATCCTGCCGGCCCTGGAGCACGAATGGCCTCGGCCTGTGCGCCAGGCCGGCGGGAAAAACGGTGCCGAGGTGTAACTTCCATCCAGGAGCTTAGTCTCATGCGCATTATTCCGGTTGCCTTGATCTTTGCTGGCCTTCTCGGCAATCCCGCATCCGCCGCAGTGACCGCGTGCCAACTTATCTCCGCCGGCGACATGAGCGCCGTTCTCGGCAAGGCCGTAGCGGCGGTGGCGGATGACCGGGGCGGACAAACAAAGTGCACCTATGAGTCGATGGATCAGGAAATCGGCGGAGCCTACGCCGAAGTGCAGTTGAATTGGGGAGACGGCGCCGCTGGAATGGCAGGCGTTGGAGCAATGAAACCGCAACTTGGAAAAGTTATGGGCCAGTTTTCCGGTCTTGGGGACCAAGCCACATCCGTGGGGCCGATGATACTAATTCGGCGGAATAACGACCTGATCACGCTGGTGATTTCTGGCGTTCCCGACAGCATGGCCGCCGCCAAACGTATATATGGCCTGCTTGACGAGCGCCTGTCCAAGCCGACAGGACAGTAACCCATCGGGATTTCTGTGGTCGAGCAGTGCTTCCAGACATCGGCGGTCCGAGGAAAGCTCTGCCTCGACGTTGATCACCTTGTGCGCAGCATGGTGACCCCAACCGAGTGGCCCGTTCGTATGGGCGTGTGCCGCACTACAGTGGGAGCCGTCCTTGTTCGTCAGAGGTTCAACAGCGCCAAACTAGATATTTGGCGCTGTTGATTGTGTCTGTCAGCCAATCAAATCAGCTGTGCCACTTGAACTCCTGCGCCTTGCGGGCGGCACCCTGCGAGAGCACGACATTCACGAGGGCGGGACCGGGGAATTTCATCGCCTCGTCAAGAGCGCGGCGCAGGTCTTTCGGATCTTCGACAAAGATTCCCTTGCCCCCGAGTTCTTCCATGATCCTGTCGTAGCGGGCACCGTAGATGAGTGCATTCGGCTTCAGGTTGAACATCGGATTCTCTGGTATCTTCGGCATGCCCGGCCCGATACCGCCATTGTTCAACACGACAATTTTTGCCGGGAAGTTATAACGAACCAGCGTTTCCATCTCCATTCCTGAGAAGCCGATGGCCGAGTCTCCCGAAAGGTGAATAACCGGCCGGTCCGGATGAACGACACAGGCGGCGATGGCATGGCCGAGGCCCACCCCCATCGTACCGTAGGTGCCAGCGTTAAGGCATGAACGAGCGTCCGACACGTTGAGCTGCGTGAGCCCAATATCCATCGTGCCGGCGCCTTCGGCGCTTAGCACTGCGTTTCTCGGCATCCAGGCGGCCACGTCGCGCAAGGCTCTGTAGTAGTTGGCCGGCGCGGCGTCGTCGTTGATCTGCGGCTTGATCTGCGCAGCGTTGGCCGCTTGCTTCTCGGCGAGCGCCTTTCTCCACGGCGTGTCCTGCGGATGGAACCATTGGCGGCTGGCAAGCGCCTTGTTGAGTTGCGTCATGATGGCCTTGCCATCACCCACCAGCGGCACTTCGGTCTTCTTGTTGTGGCCGATCTCCTCCGGTGAAATGTCGAGCTGAATGACCTTGACGTCTTTCGAAAACCGCGGCGGAAGTCCAAAATGGAAGATCCAGTTGAACCGCGCGCCCATCAGGAAAACGACATCGGCCTGTTGGAGCGCCAGCGTGCGCGCTGCCGCAACTGAAAGAGGATGATCGTCCGGAACCACGCCTTTGCCCATAGGCGACCGCACGAACGGCAATTGCGTGCGATCGATGAAGTCGCGCACCTCGTTCTCGGCCCGCGACCAAGCCATACCTTTTCCGACAAGCACCAGCGGACGTTCGGCCTTCTCGAGCAGATTCAGTGCCGCCTCGATGTTCTCCGTCGGCGCGATCATGCGTGGCGGCTCGGGTACGCGCTCGACCTCGACGACTTTGTCGAGGTCGCATTTTCCCGTGATGATGTCGTCGGGCATGTCGAGATAGCAGGCGCCAGGACGCCCATTGATGGCGTGTCGGGTCGCCATTTCGACGTAGTAGGGAATGCGCCGAACACTCTCGATGCCGTGCGCAAACTTGCAGAACGGCGAAGCAATCAATACCTGACGTTCCTCCTGAAACGCCCCCATGCCACCGCGATAGGTCTCCGAGGCGCCACCAATGAGGATCATCGGCCAGCAATTCTGCTGGGCGTTGGCGAGGCCGGCGAGGCCATGCACAACGCCGGGGCCGGTAACAACGATGCAGGCCCCGGGGCGGCCGGTCATATAGCCGTAGGCCTGTGCCGCGTAGGAAGCTGCCTGCTCGTTGCGCATGCCAATATAGGCAACGCCTTCCTTCTGTGCAGCTTCGGCAATGGGGCCAACCGGAAACCCGACGACACCAAACAAATGATCGATGCCCTGCTGTTTGAGGCTTCTTGCAATAAGGGTAGCGCCGTCGACTTCGGCCATGACTTCCTCCTCGGGACAAATTGCCTGCATGGCAAGATTACGCACGGCGAGCGAGGTCGCGAAAGGGGCTACGGCTGCTGGTGCTGAGGACGCAATCAATTCCGTGGCTGGATTGATGATTGCGAAGCCGGTCGCAATGCGCCTGTTCGAAGGCAGACGGGCTATGATTTGTTGCCTTCGCGGGCTGTGCAATGCAACAGTCGAACGCGACGATCACATTACAATTTGCATCTGGTTCCGAGCTCCGGATTCCGATCGCATTCGGGAGGTCATCTCATGAAGGCCATCATCATGGACCGCCATGGCGGTCCCGACGTGCTGCGGTACGGAGACCTGCCGGACCCGGCTCCCCAGCCCGGTCAAGTTCTCGTCGATGTGCACGCGGCAAGCATCAATGGCGCCGACGCCAAAGTGCTGGATGGCGGCGCTTACCACACAATTACGACGTTTCCCTATGTACTCGGCCGAGACTTCTCGGGCGTCGTGGGCGCGTTGGGAACCGGCGTTTCCGACTTCAAGGTCGGTGACGCCGTATTCGGCGTTCTGACGGGTGGACGCGACGGAACCTACCAGGAAAAGATCACAGAAAAGGCGTCGATTCTTTGCTCGAAGCCGGACTCTCTTTCTCACGTCGATGCTGCAGCCCTCGCCCTTACTGGTCTGACGGCGCTGGTCGCAATTGAAGACACGATCAAACTGAAGAGCGGCGAAACCATTCTCATCCAGGGCGGTGCCGGGGGCGTGGCTGGGTTTGCCATCCAGCTTGCCAAGCACATTGGCGCCCGCGTCATCACCACGGCCAGCGCGGTCAACCACGCCTACGTCAAGAGCCTTGGTGCCGATCAGGTGATTGACTACGCCAAGGAAGACTTCACCCAGGTGGTTAAGGACGTCGATGCGGTATTCGAGACCGTCGGCGGCGACGTCGCCATGCGCTCGTTCTCGGTCGTCAAGCCGGGCGGACGTGCGGCTTTCATTGCTTCGGGTGCGAAGGCTCCTGCTTCGCCACGACCGGACGTGCAATCCCTACGTCCTGCGGTGGGCCGCGATCGCCCTCACTTGGAGCGCATCCTTCATTTACACGCAACCGGCGCCATACGTCTGCCGGAGACACGGGTGTTTCCTTTGCGCGACGCCGTCAAGGCACTTCGCATCAGTGAAGGCCGTCATTTTCGCGGCAAGCTTGTGTTGAAGGTGAGGTAGTCGAAGCGCGCCAAGCAGACGCGCCGGGCAAATCGCGGCGAGCCGACATCATCTCAGCGCGAAAGGACTTCCCGAGGGGCAATAATCCCGCATTGCTGCCTCTCCGGTCTGCCTTCGCTTGCGGATATGGCGTCCCCTGACGCGATACCCGCAAGCGGATGTGGCGGCGTTGAACAAGCTTCACCGTCTCTGCTGGTGCGGTAGGTCAAAAGCGAATTCCGCCAGGCGCTCGACGATCGAGGTGCAGTGGGAAGACCGCTATTCGCTCGAGCTGATGCACTGCCTCTAAAGCAGCGGCACCGAGCATGCTGTACCGGCGTGAGCCGATGCTGGCTAATCGCTCTGCTGAGCCGTTGATTTGGGGGCTAGACAGGTGGGACGAATGTCCATAGAACAAAAATAGAACAAACTGTCGAATTTGCTCTGCTTACCCCATGTCCATCCTCAGCGCCTCCCCAGACAAACCCTGCTCTGCCATACTGGACATGCACGAGGTTCTTGCCCAGCCCGGACACGCAGCCGCCGCTGTCGGTTTCAGCCTTGCTCTGGCAGCGCAGGCGCTCGCATCGGCATCACATAGGGCTGCCCTTCTGTGGGTGCGGGAAAGTGCTGCGACGGCAGAAACCGGCGACGTTTATGGGGCCGGCCTAGCGTCGTTCGGCCTCTCTCCGGACCGTCTCATCGTTACCGAGATGCGTACCCACGTCGACTCGCTGCGGGCTGCTCTCGAAGGAGCGCGTTGTACGGCTCTGGCTGCCGTCATTCTGGAGACGACCGACCCTGTCGATCTGATGGCGAGCCGAAGATTGAAACTTGCGACGGAGAAGTCTGGTGTCGCTGTCGTTCTCCTGCGGCCCAATTCCCGCTTCGTATCCAATGCCGCTCCGATCCGATGGTGCGTGAAGGCCGCCCCGCGCACAACCAACACGGGTGACAACACCCACATGGCGTTTGAAGTCGAACTACTGAAGCATCCGAGAGGACGCGCTGGAAGATGTTGCGTCGTGGAGTGGGATCATGAGCAGCATGACTTTGCGGAGACGCTATCTTTGCCTGTGGCTGCCGTTTCTCGCGTCGGATCGTTGGCGGCGTGAGAACGGAGCCGATGACGGCCGGCCGCTAGTGTTCGTTGGAAAGGAACGGGGCGCATCCTGTCTCATGGGGGTCGATCAGCGAGCCCGATCCCTGGGTTTGCGATCTGGCATGACGCTCGCCGATGCCCGCGCATGCCTGCCGGACTTGCGCGCCGTCGCGGAGCAGCCTTCGTCCGATGCGGCGTTTCTCGTTTCGCTCGTCGATATCGCACTGGCCTTCACGCCGTCGGTCGCTCTGGACCTGCCCGACGGTTTAGTGCTCGATATCACCGGATGCGCGCATTTATTCCAGAACGAGGGGGGACTCGCCGCACGCCTGCAACGCGCTTTCCATGCGGCCGGCATATCCGTCGCGAAACTTGCCGTAGCCCCCACGCCCGACATGGCGCGGGCGCTAGCGCGTTTCTCCGGGACGAGCCCCTGCTTCGCCGATGACGACACACTAGTGCGTTCCCTTTCCGTCGCAGCACTCGAATGTACGCAAGAAGACATCACGACATTGAAACGTGCAGGTCTCAGGACCATCGCCGATGTCGCAAACCGGCCAACGGTTCTATTCACGGCACGCTTCACATCAGTATTTTCGGAGAAGCTTGGCCGCATTCTCGGGGAGGAAGACAGGCGCATCACGCCGCTGCGGCCGCTCCCGCTTTGTCAGGCTGAGCGTAATTGCGCCGAGCCGGTCGTCAGCAACGATGTCATGGCGCGGATTGTTGCGCAGTTGGCCGCAGACGTGAGCGAGGAGCTACGCGCACGCGGCGAAGGCGGCCGGACCTTCGTGGCAACATTCATGCGTACGGACGGGGTCATCCGTCGTATTGGCGTGGAGACGAGCCAGCCGACACGCGATCCCGCCGTCATCATGCGCCTCTATCAGGATCGTCTCGACGCGCTCGCCGATCCCCTCGATCCAGGCTTCGGTTTCGATCTGATCCGTTTCGAAGCCCGCCGGACGGAACCCTACGCGGAAACCCAGGCGACCCTCGATGCACACGATGCGAACGACGAAAAGCTCACGCATCTCGTTGACCGGCTCAGCGCCATGTTCGGTCGCGATCGGATAAGAAGGCTGCGATCCGCCGACAGTCACCTCCCCGAACGCGCTCAGACTATGGTGTCTGCGCAGACCGCGGGAACCGCAACACAATGGGACCACTGTGCGACGACTGGTGCAGCGCGATTGCGACCACCTCTGATCTTTGCGCACCCGCATCCGATCGAAGTCGAGGCCGATGACGACGAGACGCCCCTGTCCGTCCGTTGGCGGCGTGCCACCCATCGCATTGCTTACGCGGCAGGTCCCGAGCGGATCGCAGACGAATGGTGGCGGACACCGTCAGCCTATGGCACGCGCGATTATTATCGGATCGAGAGTGCGCAGGGACGTCGCTTCTGGATCTTTCGTGCGGATGTGACGGTACCCGCCAGTGAGCACAAGTGGTTCCTGCACGGGCTTTTCCCATGACGCTCTATGCCGAACTCGCAACGACGACCAACTTCTCGTTCCTGCGCGGGGCCTCTCATCCCGGGGATCTCGTCATCCGGGCCGTTCTGCTCGGCCATGCCGGCATCGGCATCGCCGACCGCAACACTGTGGCGGGCGTCGTCCGGGCCTACAGTGTGCTCAAAGACTTGAGAGAAGACGGTTTGCCTGCGCCGCGGAAGGTTCGTGACGGCTCGGGGCCGGGCGAATATGCCTGGATCGATCAGGCCGACACCGGAGACTGGGCTACCATCTCCGATGAGATCAAGGCGCGCGCCGCACGCTTCAAGCTCGCCGTCGGCACACGCTTCGTGTTCAGCGACGGCACCCCCGACATCATCGCCTATCCACGCGATCGGGACGGCTGGGCACGGCTGTGCCGCCTGCTCACGCAAGGCAAGCTCAAGGCCACGAAGGGGAACTGCATCTTCCGGCGCGAGGATCTGCTAGATGACTGCGCCGGGCTCCTGCTGATCGCTATGCCCCCAACGGTGTTGGAAGGCCTCGACACGCATGTTCACGCTCTCGTAGAGGCTGCACCGGGACGCGTGTGGCTGGGCGCTGCGATGAATCTCACGGGAAATGACTGCCAGCGCCTGCACGATCTCATGGCCCTCGGTCATTCGGCCGGTGTGCCGCTCATCGCCGTCAATAACGTGCTCTATGATACTCCGGAACAGCGGCCCGTTCAGGACGTGCTGACCTGTATCCGCGAAGGGCTGCGGATCGAGACGGCGGGCCGACGTCTCGAAGCCAATGCGGAACGCCATCTCAAGCCCGCCCCGGAGATGGCGAGGCTGTTTCGCGACTGCCCCGCTGCCATCGCAGCCACGCAGGACCTACTCCGACAGGTCGGCTTCTGGCTTGGCGATCTCGAGTATGAATATCCGGACGAACCTGTTCCCGCAGGGTGGACGCCCCAGGCATGGCTCGAGCATCTGGCCTGGACAGGAGCCGACAAGCACTACCCGTCCGGCATGCCGCAGAAGACCCGGCAACAGTTGACAAACGAATTGAAGCTCATCGCCCAGCTCAAATATGCACCATATTTCCTCACCGTTTACGACATCGTTCGTTTCGCCAAAGAACAAGAGATTCTTTGCCAAGGGCGTGGTTCGGCTGCAAATTCGGTCGTCTGCTTCGTGCTCGGCATCACGTCCGTTGACCCCGAGCAGCACAACCTGCTGTTCGCCCGGTTCATTTCGAGCGAGCGGTGCGAGCCACCCGACATCGATGTCGATTTCGAGCACCAACGTCGCGAAGAGGTGATCCAATACGTCTATGAGCGCTATGGGCGCTCACGTGCCGGCCTTGTTGCGACCGTGATTCACTATCGTCCGCGCAGCGCCATTCGCGAGGTCGGCAAGGTGCTTGGACTGAGCGAGGACATCACCGCTCGGATTGCAGGAACCGTCTGGGGAAGCTGGGGACAGGATATTCCGGAAGCGCACCTGCGTCAGGCCGGAATCGACCCCGGCAATCCATTGATCCGCCAAGCCATGGAGCTGGCGACACAGATTATCGGCTTTCCGCGCCACCTTTCGCAGCACGTCGGGGGTTTTGTCCTGTCGCGCCCGCGTCTCGACGAAATCGTGCCCATCGGCAACGCGGCGATGGAGAAACGCACGTTCATCGAGTGGGACAAGGACGACATCGACACGCTCCACCTGATGAAGGTCGATGTGCTGGCCCTCGGCATGCTGACCTGCATCCGCAAGGCGTTCGACCTCATACGTGCGCACGAAGGGCAAGATTTCGCTCTCGCCACGCTACCGGCCGAGCAACCGGACGTTTACGCGATGCTGCAGAAGGGGGATTCCATCGGCGTTTTTCAGGTCGAGAGTCGGGCGCAGATGAACATGCTGCCGCGTCTAAAACCTCAAAACCTTTATGATCTGGTGATCCAAGTTGCGATCGTGCGGCCAGGCCCCATTCAGGGAGACATGGTCCATCCCTACCTGCGCCGACGGCAAAGGATCGATAAAGTGGAATTTCCTTCACCATCGCCACCTTATGATCCAGATGAACTGAAAAGCATTCTTTTGCGAACGCTTGGTGTGCCGCTATTTCAGGAGCAGGCGATGCATCTTGCAATGGTCGCGGCTGAATTTTCCGATGCTCAAGCCAATCGGCTTCGTCGCGCGATGGCGACGTTCCGCAATGTCGGCACCATTTACAACTTCGAGTCCATGCTCGTAGAAGGCATGGTGAAGCGTGGCTACGATCGTTCCTTCGCGCAACGCTGCTTTGAGCAGATCAAGGGTTTTGGCGAATATGGCTTTCCGGAGAGCCATGCGGCCTCATTCGCCAAGCTCGTCTACGTTTCGGCTTTCATAAAATGCCGCTATCCGGCCGCCTTCGCCTGCGCGCTGCTCAACGCGCAGCCAATGGGGTTTTATGCGCCCGCCCAGATCGTTCGCGACGCGCGCGAGCATGACGTCGAGGTCTATCCCGTCGATGTCAACGCGAGTGAATGGGACAATACCCTATGCCGCGGCACCGATGGCCGGACGGCACTCAGGCTGGGCTTTCGTCAGGTCGACGGTCTGTCCGAATCCTGGATCAAGCACCTGATTGCCAAGCGGAACAACGGCTATGTCGACGTCGACAACTTGGCCCAGCGCACGCGTCTGCCGCAACGTGCCTTGCGGCTTCTCGCTAATGCCGATTGTTTTCGTTCGATGGACATCGGCCGCCGCCCTGCGCTCTGGGCCGCTCGGCGCGTACCGGATGCCGATGAATTGCCGTTGTTTGCTGCCGCGGGGGAACGTGACCTGCCCGATGAGCCGGATGCCCGCCTGCCACCGATGACCCTCGGCGAGCACGTCGCCACCGACTACCAGACGACCCGGTTGTCGCTCAAAGGCCACCCGATGGGATGTTTGCGAGACCTGTTCGATGGCGAAAGGATTCTCTCCAGCTCCGAGTTTCGGACTTCCCGCGATGGCGCATACGTCCGCGTCGCAGGTGTCGTGCTCGTGCGGCAGCGGCCCGGCAAGGGGAATGCGATCTTCGTCACGCTGGAGGATGAGACCGGCATCGTCAACGTGGTGCTCTGGGCGCGCACATTCGAAAAGTTTCGCAAGGAGGTCATGGGCAGCCGTCTGCTGCTTGTTGCAGGCAAGGTGCAATGTAGCCCCGAAGGCGTTAGGCATTTAATGGCGCAACGCGTCGTCGACCGCACGGCAGAGCTTGCCCACCTCACCGAAACGCACGAGATGACAGTTTCTCTTGCTCCTGCGGACGAATTTCTGACCCCGCAAGCACCGCGGACGCAGCATCCGCGCAATGTGCGCATTCTACCAAGCTCGCGAGATTTCCATTAACCCGCGACGGTGCCCCCAAATTCCCGAGATGCCATGAAGCAGCATGAGATTACGTCGGATATTCCTGTGGACGTATTTGCAAGTAAATTCAGCTTCGCCATTGCGCTCGTGCCTTGGTTCACAGCGACCTGGTTTTTGATCAAGCTGAGTCCGTTATTTCTTCCGTGGGAATGAGACGCATCGCGCAGGCGAAGGCTAATCAAAGCGGCCAACGCGATTTTTCGATGCGTCAAACATCCATGATCCTTCGCTTCTGTGACCGCTATAGGAAGAACAGCCACGTGCACAGCAGGAAGATTGGAATCAGTATCGATCCCGACCAGAGCATGTAGCCGAAGAACGAGGGCATCTTCACGCCCATCTCACGGGCGATGGCGTAGACCATAAAGTTAGGCGCATTGCCGATGTAGGTGTTGGCGCCCATAAACACCGCACCCGCCGATATAGCCACAAGCGTCGATGCCATCGTTGTCATCAAGACCTGCGGGTTACCGCCAGCAAGCTCGAAGAACACGAGATACGTTGGCGCATTGTCGAGAAATGACGAAAGCCCGCCCGCCAACCAAAAAAAGGCTGCGTCGTTCGGACTTCCATCACTGTTTGTGACGAGGGAAAGTAGAGGCGCAAAGGGGCCGTTCGCGCCTGCTTGTAGCATCGCAATGACCGGTATGATGCAGGCGAAGATGCAGGCAAACAGAATGGCGACCTCCTCAATCGGCCCCCACGTGAAACCGTTGGCCTTGCGGTGCTCAGGACGCGTCAGCCAAAGCGATGCAAACGCAACAACGACAAAGATCGCGTCGCGCAACAGGTTTTGCAGCTCCAATTTTACATTGAAGATCTCGAAGAAAATACCGGGTTTCCAGTAGGCGCTCATCAGAATGGCCGCGATGATGACTCCGACCAGCGCAAAATTCACCGTCCCATGCAGTTTGAGAGGACTGTCGGGCGTTGGGTCTAATGGGTGGTGCATGCGCTCTTCACGGCGATGGAGATACCAATCGAGCGCAAAAAACACGAGCAGAACTATCCCGGCCACGAGCAGCATTTCGTAGATGAGATGGGTTGTAGTCCAGAAGAAGTCGATGCCTTTCAGGAAGCCTACGAACAGAGGAGGATCGCCGAGCGGAGTGAGGGAGCCGCCAATGTTGCCAACGAGGAAGATAAAGAAGATGACTGTATGCGTCCGATACATCCGATCGTCATTGGCCCGGATCAGAGGCCGTATGAAAATCATCGAGGCGCCGGTAGTGCCAACGACGCTCGCCAGAATGGTGCCACTCAAAAGCAAAAGCAGATTCGCGGCAGGCGTACCTCTCAAGTTGCCTTCCAGAAAGACGCCTCCCGCCACGGTAAACAAGGCGAGCAGCAGCAGGATGAATGGCATGTATTCGAGGAGCGCCGTGTGCAGCACGGCCTGAGTGGCGGCAGATGGCTCGGCGTAGGCGTAAAGTGGAACAATAACGCAAGCCGTCCAAAACGCAGCAAATTTACCGTAGTGATGCTCCCAAAGGTGAGGAAACAAGAGCGGACCGGTCGCGATAGAGAGGAGTATGCCCACGAAGGGCAACGCCCAAAGCAGCGACATTTTCGAACCGTCGAGGCCTTCAGCGGCGAGCACCGGGTCTGCCCACAAGCCGATTGAGACGGCCGTGAGCACGCTCACAACCCAACGACGAGCATACAGCGTCAGCCGGCACGGAACATGCCGAATTTGATTGTCGTCATTAGCAGACAGACGCGCACGGGTGTTGGCGCCAGCACATCGATCGAACGTATCCATCACGAGCCGCCGCACGCGACGATGGCTTCGCAATTCATATGGCGCATGCAGACATCCCCCACCCCGCCGTGTGTTCCCAGATCAAAATAATGCGGCTTGTATTGCCGGATCGCGAGCGAACGTCGAGCATGCGTGACCGAGTGTCAAGACAGTGATCGTGGCAGAATCGACGGCCGTCCGCGCGCAACCGATAGGTGTTCTGAACAAGTACCATTGCCCATGGATCAACTGAAGCCTCGAGGCCGAATGGCTGGACATTGGATCGGATTAAAGCCCAGCCAATCCTCGCGTTGATTTTCCGGCTCGCGGTGCCGTTCCATTCAGTTCCCCATCATCAGGTTCGGTAAAAACGTTACGATTTGTGGGAATGCCGTGAACAGCCCCACACAGGCGAGATCGGCTATGACGAACGGCCAAACGCCACGAAAAATTTGTTGCAGAGGAATGTCCGGCCGGACGCCGGCTACGACATAACAGTTCAGGCCGACTGGCGGTGTCAGCAAGCCCACTTCAACCATTTTGACAACGATGATGCCAAACCAGATAGCGTCAAAACCGAGCTTTAACATAATCGGCTGAATGACCGGCAGCGTGAGCAGCAACATGCCGATACCGTCCATGAACATTCCAAGTACGATATAGAGCACCACAACCGAGAGAAGCACGAGGTATGGTGAAACGCCGAGCGCAAGGATCCAATCTGAGAATGCTGACGAGACACCCGCAAACGCGAGGAATCGAACAAAGATCAAAACGCCCCAGATAATCGAAAAGATCATCACAGACAGCTTTGCGGTATCGATCAGCGCGTAGAGCAGCCCCTGGCCGCTAAGTGTCCGCTTGAAAAGCGCCATGACAAAGATAATGAAGGCCCCAAGGGCGCCCACTTCAGTTGGCGTGGCCCAACCGAAATACATGCCACCAAGAACAACACCGACAACCAGGACGATAGGCATCACCTCTGGCAGAGTGGTCCAGCGCTCGCTCCACGTGATGCCAACAATTCGTTCGCCGAGTTTCGGATTGATCCAAAAACGCAGCAAAATGGCGGACGCATATACGAGTGCGGAAATCAAGCCAGGAATGAATCCGGCAAGCAGAAGACCCCCGATCGAAGTCTCCGTAATAATGCCGTAAACGACCATGATGGCAGACGGCGGGATCAACGATGCAAGCGTTCCCCCCGCAGCAACAACCGCTGCCGCGAGACCTGGATTGTACTTGCTGCGGAGCAGTTCGGGAATGGCAATCCGACTGAAGACCGCCGCTGTCGCCGTACTGGCGCCCGATACCGCGGCAAAACCGGCCGCGGCAAACACGGTGGCAATCGCGAGCCCGCCTGGCATCCAGCCGAGCCAAGCGCGTGCACAACGATAAGCGCCCTGCACAATTCCGGCTTGATGAGCAAGATGGCCAATCAGAATAAAGAGCGGCAAAACCGAAAGGGCGTAACTCGTGGTGTCGGAATATGGAATATGCCCCGCAATCCCGACCGCTTTATCAAATCCCCGAAGTGCCCATAAGCCGCAGAACCCCACAAGGCCTGCGGCGACGAAAATACGAACCCCGAGCACGATCAACGTGGCAAGCGCCAGCATGCCGATCACGCCGATTTGAAGCGAATCCATGAGTGTCGTTCCGGGACTGAGTTCAAGGCAGGTGTGGCGGCGTGTCGTCAGACATTGACCGTTGCAGTTCGGCGAGTTCATGCACTGATCTTGCCGGTACAGCGATCGGCTTGGCGTCCGGATCGAGAATGAGGCGGCAATATCCCCAACACTCAAGCAATAGGCGCAACCAAAGCAGCGAGAACCCGATCACAGGCACGAACTTCGACGGCCACGTTGGCCAGCGCGTATTGATCGTGGAATCACCGATTTCGAGGGCGTTCTGAAAGAAATGAAGGACCCCGGGCAGCAGCACCGAAATCAAGCCCAGGGCCATAACCGTCGTGATCAACTCAATGACCCAGCGGCTTCGCCCGTGAAAACGGTCGATCACCAGATCAACTCTGATATGCCCCGCCATCCGCCAACAATAAGAGATCGTCAAAAGCGCATATGTGCAGATTGTCAGCTCGATCAGGTCGAGCTGACCGTAAAGCGGACTATTAAAAAGCTTGCGCAGAAATATCTCGGCGACACCAACAAACATCACGAAAAAAATGACGATGCCGGCAAAAACTGCCGTTGCCCACTCAATCCAGCATAATCCACGATCAAGTCTCCCGAGCAGACTTCCGTCGGCCTGGTCATCGGTCATGTCACTCATGTAGGCTTCCGTGGCCAGCTTGACACTTCTTGGGGGAATTCACTTCGATGCCGAAGCGGCGCCGGCTGATTTCGCCTCGTCGATGACAAGATCCAACAGCTCCCGGGCAGGAGCGCCCTTGGCTGAGGCCTCGGCAACCCATTTATCCCAAACCGGTCGTGCTCCCACAGCCACAAACTTGGAGAGCTCCTCATCTGAATACCGAATCTCGGTAAGCCCCTTTGTCTTCCACTCCGCCAGATTTTTCGTGTCCGCAGCGTGGTATTCTGAAATCAGACGATCATAGGCCTTGCTTTTGGCCGCCGTCATAAGGTCCTTATACTGCTGCGGCAGAGAGTTGTATGATGGCAAGTGGATGACCATCGGACAGTTGTTGGCACCTGGAGCGAGATTGATCGTGTACCACTTCGATACTTCGTGGAGCTTGTAGGCTGAATAGCCATAAGTGAATGGTAATGCCGCGGCATTGAAAACGCCGCGTTCCAATCCATTGTAAACCTCCGGGGCAGGAACCGACGTCGGTACGGCGCCCAAATTTTTCAAGGCGTCTCCGGTTCCTCCGAGCGCCCGAATCCGCATTCCCTTAAAGTCGTCCATTTTGTTCGGCGGGTTCCCCGCCCCCATCAGCTCCGACTGCGGCTGCAGTGCAGACAGGAAGAGCAGCGCATTCCAACGCTTGAACTCGGCAGCAACTGCTGGGTGCTGATAAACCTTTTCATGGACCTTCTGATGCACCCGAGGATCACTCAGGGGCAAACCGGGGAGATCGAGCACGTTGATGGATGGGTGCTTTCCTGGATGATAGCCGCTGCAAATCAGGGCAACTTCGAAAGCCCCCAGCTTTATGTTGTCGAGGTTGTCAACCCCTTTGGACAACGCCTCGCCATAATGAATCTTGATCGTGAATTTTCCGCCTGTCTCGGCTGCTACGACCTTCGAAAGCTCATCCAACCCCGACGTCACTGGCCGCGGCGGTCCCCACACGGAAGCATTCCAGCTGACCTTAGGACCGTCCACCGTGCTGTTAGCTGGAGCGGGAGAGCCCACAACAGAGAGTGCAACAGCGGTCAAGCCAATAGCTTTCACGCCACGCGTCGGCATTTTCATCTGATTTCCACCCCGGCCATTCTGTTTCTCGCGATACGGTGCAACAGATGAGAGCGCAGGTCAAACGCGCTTCCACGACAGGTGTGTTGTCTCTCGACCCAGGGCAATCATTCCGTAGAATTAGCGTACCTTCGATCTGATCGGCGGCTGCGCGGTGACGTCAGCGTCGACCTCGAACGTATATCGCGCCCCAAGTGAGGCCGACGATCGCCGCGACAAGCGAGCCCAGTAGGACGCCAAGCTTCGCGGCCCCAAGGAGTTCTTCGTCGAAAGCGAGCATGGCGATAAAGATTGACATCGTGAAGCCGATGCCTGCGAGCAGGCCGACCAAACAGACACCGCCCCACGTCAAACCCGGTGCCAATCGGCACCAGCCCAGCCGCACTGCAATCCACGTCGCGCCGATCACTCCGATCGGCTTGCCCGCAACCAAGGCAATTCCCGCGCCCAGCATCACGGACTGGGCGTCGCCTGCGTTGAGATCGACGCCTCCGAGGGTGACGCCGGCATTGGCTAGCGCAAAAATGGGTAAGATGATGTAGGCGACCCAGGGATGTAGTGCCGTTTGCACACGCACGACAGGAGGCAGCATTTCCCGGTGAGCCAGTCGGAGCTTGCGAAGCGGCCGCTCCAACCGACGCACATCCTTGGTCACCAAAGCATCGCTGTTACTCAATTCCTCCGCAACATAGGACAGAACTTTCAATGGCGGGCCCTGCGTGAGAATCGAGCGCACGGGGGTCATCAGGCCCAAGACGACACCTGCAAGTGTGGGATGCGCACCGGTCGTCAGGAAGCCGATCCAGACGACCGCGCCAGGCAGGATATAAGCAAATGCAGAACCCACCCCGATACGCTGCAAAGCGAGAACCATGAGGATGCCTAGGGTGGCGATAATGAAACCGCTGAATTCGAGCCCGCCTGAGTAGAAGAAGGCGATGATCAAGACGGCAATGACATCGTCGATGATGGCGAGAGCCAGCAGAAAGACCCTTAGATTGATCGGGATTGAGCGCCCCAATAGTGCGAGCACCCCGACCGCAAAAGCGATATCCGTGGCGGTCGGTACCGCCCAGCCTTTAGCGCGCACCGGATCGGTGTTGAGACTTAGGTAAATAAGAGCAGGAGCAACAACGCCACCGACGGCCGCAATCACTGGCAATGCCGCTTGGTCGAGCTTGCTCAAGGCACCTTCATGAAGCTCGCGCCGGACCTCCATTCCCACCACGAGGAAGAACACCGCCATCAATGCGTCGTTGATCCAGAAATGCAGAGACCTGGAAAGAACGAGTTCTCCGAACCCAATCGACAGCGGCGTATGCCAGAAGGCGTGATAGCTGTACGCGAAAGGTGAGTTCGCCCACAGCAAGGCGATGGTCGCCGCGATGAGCAGCACGACGCCGCTCACGGCCTCAACGTGCAAAAAACGTTGGAGAGTTGTGAAAGCCCGCTCGGCCAGGAATTGGGCTCGCGGCAAAGTATGGGGCGAAGATCGATGATCCATGGGGCGAACGCTCTCCGCGTGGCGGCCCGACCATCGCTCAACCTGTCACTGCAGCATGCAGCGAACACCCAGCACCCCTTCTACACACCGATGCCAGGAAAACAACCCTATTCAAGCAGCAAGTAATTCGGAAAACGAAATTTCCTGCGACGTTGATGCCCACATCATTTCAATCTACCGTAATCTGAATCGGGAGGGCAGCGGAGCGATGCCGCTGGTGGGCCACGAAACGAGCCCCAGTAGATCTACTGCCATAAGGGAGAAGACTTGTGACAAAGAACTCTGGTGATCGGGTAATCGGGGCCATCGCTGGCGCAAAAATTCGCCGGCGCGACATCGTAAGAGCGGGGCTCACTGGCGCATCGTTGGCGGCCGTGGCGGGAGCGCCAACAAAAGCATTCGCCCAGAAGGCGGAATTCCGCTTCAGAATGCAATCGTTCCTCGGCCCAGGCACAGTCGAATGGGAGACGCTTATTCCGCGCTACATCAAGCGCGTGAGTGAGATGTCAAACGGGCGGATACAGATCCAAGCATTCCCTCCAGGTGCGCTCGTTCCTACATTCGAAATGCTGGATGCGGTCGGCAAGGGAGTGGTTGAAATCGGCTACGGCGCCCAGCCCTACTGGCGCGGTAAAATCCCCTTCACCCTCTGGACCTGGGGAATCCCCGGCGCGTTCAAAACCCTCGATCATTATGACTATCTCTGGCACGAAACCGGTCTGATGGAGGTTGTGAGAGAGGCATTCGCGAAACACGGGACGCATTTCCTTGGTCCAGTCTATTCGGACGAGTGGGGCGCCACGATGTCACGCAGCGAATTGAAGACGCTCGACGATTTTAAAGGTGTCAAGATCCGAAGCTTCGGCCTCGGTGCTGAGGTTCTAAAATCAAAAGGCGCAAGCATCGTCACGATCCCGGGCGAGGAGCAGTACACCGCGCTTTCGACGGGTGTCATCGATGCTGCAAACTGGGGATCACCTGCTGGCTTCCTGCAGTACAAACTTCACGAGCCGGCGAAATTTTATTTGGGTCCTTCCACAATCGCCTTTGATATCGAAGACATGTTCATGAACCAGAGGGCTTACAATCGCCTGCCGAAGGACCTCCAGGAAGTCATGAACATTGTCACCCGCATCTACGCCGTCGAACGCGCGACGACCTCCACGGCAGAAAGCGCCAAGTCCATTCAGGTTATGAAGGACGCTGGCGTAAAGTTCAGCTCTCTCCCACCAGCGGACGTCGAATACTACGAGAAAACGGCCTACGAGGCCCTCGATCGGATGCAGACTAAGGATGAGCCGACGCAGAAGGTGCTGAAAATCATCTTCGAGACCCGGGATATGTTCCGGCGTCGCCCGTCGAACATCTAATCGCAAGGCCCGCTCATAGGTAACTGCTACGGGTCCGCCCTGCGGCAGACCCGTAGCCGTTTCATGCTGCGAGGATCAGAGGTGCCCCATGAATGTAGTACGAAGTGCCGTGCGCCTGATCGACAGGCTGAACGGTGCCGTCGGATATGTTGCAGCAATTTCATTGCTGGGACTGGTCATTCTCGTTTGCTACGAGGTCTTCCTCCGTTACGTCATGAAAGCGCCCACGACGTGGGGCAATGAGATGATCAGCTTCATCTTCGCTGCCTATGTGATGCTGGGCGGCGGTTACACTCTGCTCCATCGCGATCACGTCGCCATGGACATTATTTACTCGCGATTTTCAGACCGAGGTAAAGCAATCATCGACGTGTGCACCGCTGGGTTCATGCTCCTATTTTGCTGGGTCCTCTTCGAGCAAACCTTCATCATGGCAAAGGAAGCGCTCGAGTCCGGACAACGCGCATCGTCAGATTGGAGCCCACCCCTTTTTCCCGTAATGCTCTCGTTGCCGATCGGCGCCGGACTTTTGCTCGCGCAGGCGCTCGCGCGTCTCACGCGTGATTTGCACATGGCTCTCACCAACGAGCCACTACTGCCCGAAGATGCACGTCTCGCGGCGCCGGAGGTCCGTCAATGAGCATCGAGGTCATTACGATCCTTCTTTTCGGATCGTTTCTGCTGCTGATGGCCGCCGGCCTGCCGCTGGTTTTCTCGCTTGGCAGCTCGGCCATCATCGGAACCTATTTCCTCTGGGGGCCCGATGCGCTCTATGCGTTGGGGATCAAAACGTTCAGTACGGCAACAAGCTTTGTTCTGCTTGCTATTCCCATGTTCATCTTCATGGGTAGTATGCTGGAGAGGTCGGGTCTCGCCAGTGATCTCTACGAAATGATGAAGAAATGGTTCGGCGGCATCAAGGGTGGCCTTGCCGTCGGCACCATTCTTGTCTGCACGATCTTCGCGGCGCTCGTTGGCGTCAGCGGAGCCGCGACCGTTACGATGGGATTGGTCGCGCTGCCCTCGATGCTCGCAGCGAAGTACAGCAAAGGGCTTAGCATCGGCTCGATTGCGGGCGGCGGAGCACTGGGCGTGCTCATTCCACCAAGCGTTTTGATGATCGTGCTTGGTCTTTACGCAAACGTCTCGGTCGGCATGCTGTTTATGGGCGGCATCACAGCCGGCCTTGTGATCGTGGTGCTTTTCATTCTCTATATCTTGATTGCCTGCGCGATCTGGCCCGAGATGGGGCCGGCATTACCTTCGAACGAGCGCGCAAGCTGGCCGGAAAAGATCTCAGCACTCAAGGCCGTGATCCTTCCGATCGTATTAGTAATGCTGGTGCTGGGTACGATTGTCGGCGGCATTGCGACGCCGAGTGAAGCAGCAGGCATAGGTGCTGCTGGGTCAATCCTCTGCGCGCTTGCCTACGGAAAGCTGACGTGGACAGCGCTCAAGGAATCGTCGCTCATCACGCTGCGCCTGACCTGCATGGTCATGTGGATTGTATTCGCAGCGTCGATGTTCACGGCTCTCTACGCTGCGGTCGGTGCGGATCAACTTGTGCGGGATGCCCTTTCCTATGTTCCCGGCGGGAAATGGGGTACCGTTCTTGGCATGCAGTTCATCTGGATCATCATGGGGTGCTTCCTCGACCCGATCGGCATCATGCTTTTGACGGTACCGCTCTTTTTTCCAATCATCGTGCAGTTGGGCTTCGATCCCGTATGGTTCGGAGTCTTATTCGTCGTGAATATGGAAATGGCTTTTCTGACGCCACCCTTCGGCTTCAACCTCTTCTACATGCGGAGCGTTGCGCCGAAGGAGGTATCGATGCTCGATATCTATAAGGCGGTGCTTCCGTTTATTATCCTGCAATTGATCGCGTTGCTGTTGATGATGGCATTTCCAGAGCTCATCACCTGGCTTCCGTACAAGATGTTGCGTTGACGGACGTCTGCGAGACAGATTGAGCAGTTGAGAAAAGGAAGCGCCTCTCGAACTCAGCAGGCGCCGGCCCCAAACGAACTGGATGGCTTGCCCGGCATAGAGGGCATGGGCAAGCCATCACGAAGATGCGCTCGCCCACCCTTCATCTGATCCGCTGAACTTATGGAAACCGGCACAGGACGCTTTAGCGACGGTATCCTGCCCGATACGTATGATCTGATCAGAAGGACTGCACACGGAGCGCAGGTGACTCTGTGTCCGACAGCAGGCCGCGATCAATCGACTGTAGAACGAAACTCCATCCAGAATTTCTCCCACGCTTCGTCGCCATCCACCTTGTGGCCTTTGGCCGATTCCGCTGCGACGTGACTCTTAAAGGCAGCCTCTGCTTTGGGCCAAGCGGCAATAAGGCGATTCTGTCGTGCCAAACGGGCAACTTGCCATTTCTCCGCGTCTTCAGTCCACCATCCCCTTTCCTTCATGAAGCGGATGGTACCGTCGTGCCATGGTCCGTCAGCGCGTGGCAATCCAGAGAATTTTGGATGCCACTGCTCTCCAGTGCCGGTCGCCGCCTGGATTGCCGCCATATTCTCTTCCACTCCCTTGCAGATTGCGTACACTTCATCTGCACTGGTGCTCGCATACGTCGTAATCATCGGATATCGCAAGCCGATCAGCTCGACACCGCCAGGGGGGATGGCAGCTCCCAATGTTTCTTTGCGTGGCTCAAGAAAATCCAACACCTTTTGGGCCCGCGCCCAGGCCTCTTTGTCCGCGGCCGGGAACGGCAACCACATTAGTCCGCGCGGACTCGCCTCGATTTCACGCATGTTGGCAGACGTCGTGACCGTACTAAAGCCATCAAGCTGGTTATTGACGATTGCGGTCTTCATGGCATTGTAGCTGCCGTACCAAACTGGCTCGATATCTTTCTCTGTAAGGCCCGCGAATGCAAGGTAAGCCGCATTTTTCACATTGACGGACGGATTCCCCTTCACATAACCAATCCGCTTCCCTTTCATGTCCTTGATAGTCGTGGCGCCAGTGTCCTTCGCCATGCACAGGCCATTAGTGGTTGGTCTTGCCAGCACGACCCGAACATCCTGTGGCCCCCAACTCGGCGCGGCAAAGTCATAGAGGCCCTCGGAGGCAAAGTAGAGCTCATTCGCCAAAAAGCCGTAGTTGGCGCGCCCCTGCTTGAGCGGAAGCAGTCGCCCAATCGAAGTTCCGGACGGCACAATCCTCACCCGAATGGCGCCGGTCTTCATAAGCGCTTCCGCAATTGCCGAAGCCTCGACATATCCAGAAGACCCAAGATCGTAAGCGGTCCAAACTGAGCTGGACGGCAGCTTCTGTGCCAATGCGGGCGACGCGATGGCACCAGTAAGCGTCGCTAAGACTGTTCGGCGGCTTATGCTTTTCATCGTCTTCCTCCCTGTGCCGCTGCGTATTTTTAGGTGCAGCTTGATTGACCGGAAGGATGATGGCAATTGAGTCTCTATTGGTCAAACATTTCGCGCCCGGTCAGGCGGATCGCCAACTCAGCCGGCCGCAGAATACAATAAGACCAAACTGGGAGGTAATATGTCTGTAGAGGTCGCCAGCAAGCCAGACGTAACGCTCGAATTGGCACCGGAGGACGGCGGTCGCGATCGTCTAACCGGGTTTTCCTATTGGATCGCCTTGGTTCTCGGTACTCTCGGCATTGTGCTGACGGTCAATCAAACCTTCAATTTGAATTTTTTTGGCGGACCAATCATCGACACGGCGTTCTATTATATATTGCTGGGCCTCTTCATGTCGCTCGCCTTTCTCGCCTACCCTTCGCACAAAGGGGCGCGCGATAAGATCCCGGCGCACGATTGGGGGTTATTTCTCGCCACACTGGGATGTTGCCTCTATCTCGCGTGGAATGGGGGAAGGATCGTCGCGGAAGGATGGGACATTGTAGCTCCAGAGACCGCAACGCTGATAGCCGGCATCATCTGCGTTCTCGCACTTGAGGCGTTGCGTCGTGCGGGCGGACCCGTACTGTTTGCCTTGTGCGCGGCCTTTGCGGTTTACCCCCTGTTCTCCGAGCACATGCCCGGTTTCATGTGGGGCCCCAGCATGGACCTGCAGCAGACGGTGCGGGCACATGCAATGGGAGTAGAAAGCATCATCGGCGTGCCCATGCGCACGATTGCCTCGCTCTTGATCGGATTCCTAATTTTCGGCTCCGCACTGGTCGTAACCGGCGGTGGTGAGTTCTTCATGGCCTTGGCAACCGCACTAATGGGACGTAGTCGGGGTGGGCCGGCCAAAGTCGCGATACTATCGAGCGGCTTCTTCGGTTCCCTCTCTGGGAGCGTGATCTCGAATGTTGTCACCACGGGACAGATTACGATCCCCACAATGAAGCGGACCGGCTATCCTTCTCACTACGCCGGAGCTGTGGAGGCCTGCGCGTCTACCGGCGGCGCACTCATGCCGCCGGTGATGGGCGCCGTTGCGTTCATCATGGCGGAATTTCTCAATGTGCCATACAGCACCGTCATGCTGGCCGCCGTGGTCCCCGCGCTGTTGTATTACGGCGCTCTCTTGCTGCAAGCGGACCACTATGCTGCGAAGAACGGACTTCGCGGCCAACCGGCCGATGAGATTCCGCGGCTGGGGCCCGTGTTGCGCCAAGGCTGGCACTTCCTGTTCAGCCTCGTGTTGCTGACCTATTTACTTCTGGTGATGAAGCGGGAAGCGTTGGCGCCCTACATTGCCACGGTTGTTCTCGTTGCAACTACGCTCTTGTTTGGCCAGAAGCGCTTCGGGTTCGCAGGACTGCGTGACCTGACCATCGATACGACCCGAAATATCATAAACATCGTCGCCATTCTAGGCGGAGTCGGGTTCATCGTCGGTTCCCTGTCATATACCGGTGTTGGAGGGGCCTTTGCGCGGGAACTCCTTCAGTTTGCCGGGGGGAACGTCTATCTGCTGCTGGTCATCGGGGCCTTTACGAGCTTCATCCTCGGCATGGGCATGACGTCAAGCGCTTGCTACATCTTTCTAGCCGTGACGCTTGGCCCCGCACTCGTAAACGGCGGGCTCAATCCTATAGCGAGTCATCTTTTTATTCTCTATTGGGGCTTGATTAGTTTCATAACCCCGCCCGTAGCGCTGGCTGCGATTGCTGCCGCTGCGATCGCACGCGCGAATCCCTGGGAGACAGGTATTTGGGCGATGCGACTTGGAATGGTAAACTTTGTCGTTCCATTTCTTTTCGTACTCAATCCAACGCTGATCATGATCGGGTCTCCAGTCGATATCTTGCACGACGTAACAACGGCCTTCATCGCGGTGTGGCTTCTGGCTGCGGCAGCGGAGGGCTGGCTCTACGGAATCGGCGCTATCGGTTGGGTCGTCCGCACGTTGATTCTAATCGGTGCAGCGGGATTGTTGAAGCCTGGGCTCTACAGCGATCTCGTAGGACTGGCACTCGTAACCATCGTGTATGGATGGTGTCTATTGATCACAAGGAGAGCAAAATGGCCGGCGACCTAATGATCCCGAAACAGCAGCTCTGCTTCAGTAGCTGAAGTCGCAGCAATGCGATTCAATCGAACTGCGACCGCGCACGTCTAACCACAAACAATATCTGCTTCGGTCAGAAATGCCTTCACCAAAATCAGCAACGTGGTGTGGCTACTGCTGGTCGCTCGGTGCACTTCGCTCAACGCGGATCATGGCGGTTAGGCGGGCAAGGCGGCTGTGAAAGGGGCGAGCCCCAGCAGGCTGGCCTGATTGGCATTTGTCGCTGCTCGATACGGAATCGATGCTGTCTGTTGACACTGCCCCGGGGCGCTGACAGTGTTCTGCAGAACACATATGGATACAATTTCGCTCAAGGTTCGCGGGGAGTCGTATCCAGCAAAAAGAAATGGGGAGGGATGGCATGTTCAAACGTCTTTTAGAGGGGGCGAGTACACTAGCTGCCTTCGTAGCCGGCGGTGCGCTAGTTCTGATGATGCTACACATCAATCTTGATGTGGCGTTGCGCTACCTTTTCTCGGCGCCGCTCGCGAATACGATCGAAATCGTTTCCACTTACTACATTGTCGCCATCGTCTTCTTGCCGCTCGCGATGGTCGAGCTCCTCAACGCACACATTGTCGTTGAGATCCTGTCCCAACACCTCCCGAAGCGGGCCGCCGAAATCCTGATCAGCATTGTCGGCCTCGCGTCGGCGGTCTACTTCACCGCTTTCACGCTGCGATCGTGGGAGGACGCGGTCCAGAAGTATTCCGTAGGCGAAATGGCACTCGGCAATTCCCAAATAACGGTTTGGCCGACACGCTTTTATCTGCCGATCGGTTGCGGGCTTCTCGTGCTCGTTCTGCTCTACAAATCGTGGCGCCTCATGATCGGCGATAATACCGTCCTGAATAGCCCAGGCGAGAGTGATCGGTTAAGCGAGTGAGTCCTGCGTTCTCGTTGCTTCTTGCTGTTGTCATAATCGCGAATCCCCAGGGCCACTCATGGATGATCTAACCTTAAGCGGGGTAGTGCTCGTTGCCCTCGTCGTTCTTCTGCTCCTGCGCGTCCCGGTTGGTGTTGCCTTGGGCGGCGTCTCGCTCCTTGGTCTTTGGAAAATCGTAGGAGCCAAATCGGCATGGGGCCTTCTCGCCGCGGTACCATATGATTTTGTGGCGTCTTGGAATTTGAGTTCCGTCCCCATGTTTTTGCTCATGGGATACGTCTGCTATCATTCCCGGCTTACCGACGGACTCTTCCGCATCGCGCGCGTATGGCTTTCCTGGATGCCTGGAGGACTCGCGGTGGCATCGGTGGGCGCCGCCGCTGGCTTCTCGGCGGTGACCGGCTCCTCTGTCGCATGCGCGGCTGCTATGGGACGGATTGCCGTTCCCGAGATGTTGCGGGCAAACTACGATAAGGGCCTCTCCGCCGGAACCGTAGCGGCAGCCGGAACTATCGGCTCGATGATACCGCCTTCCATCCTGCTGCTCATTTACGGTATCTATGCAGAGCTTCCGGTCAGCCAGCTCTTTATTGCCGGTCTTTTGCCGGGTCTGCTGACGGCTGTTCTCTACTCAGTGATGATTGTCACGCGGGTCTTGCTCAAACCGGAATTGGCACCCACCTCCCCCCAACGGATCACGTGGCGGGATCGCTTTGATGCCGTGTATTCGGCGTGGCCGGTTGTTGCGCTGATCGTGGGAGTGTTCGGAGGACTCTTCTCTGGCATCTTCACGCCAACAGAAGCGGGTGCGACCGGCGCCTTCATGGCTTTCCTTATCGGCTTCGCGCAGCGCACTCTCACGTTCGATAGAATGCGGCAGGCCATTGAGGAGACGCTGATCACAACGGCCGCGATTTTTATAATCGCAATTGGCGCGATCCTGTTGACAAAGTTTCTGGCACTTTCGGGTTTCACGGACTTCATCTCGGATGTCGTCGTGGAGCGGCAAACCGGACAGATCACACTGCTGATTGGCTCGATGTGTGTTCTCTTCTTCCTCGGCTGCTTTCTTGATCCCATCGGCATCATGCTGCTCACTTTGCCGGTATTTCTGCCCGCAATGGACAAAGCCGGCGTCGATCTCATCTGGTACGGCGTGCTGATGACGAAGCTTCTCGAAATTGGGCTCATCACCCCGCCGGTCGGGCTGAACGTCTTCGTCATCAAAGGCATCGTCGGCAATCTGATGACCACAGAGGCGATCTTTAAGGGAATTCTTTGGTTTCTGGTCGCCGATATCATCTGCGTGGCGTTGTTGATCGCCTTCCCAGCGATCACTCTGTATCTGCCGCATTTGATCAAGTAGGGCCGGATACCCGGGAAACCGATACGGATCGTTATTCTTCAATTCAAGGGAGGCAACATGCAAAGGTCGATCAAAACGATTACGGTCGCTGCGGCGCTCGCGGCATGGATGACGGGAATGGCAGATGCCAAGACGCTCAAGGCGGCTTATTATGTATCGCCCAAACACCCGATCGGCCTGGCGTACCAGAAGCTCGCCGATGAAATGAAATCTGAAACGAAAGGTGCTGTCACAATTCGCCTGTTTGGTGGCGAGTCGCTGCTGGCGGCAAAAGCGATTTCGGATGGCCTTCGCGATCAGGTCGCTGATATCGGCCAAATGATCTACACGTATACACCCGCCTACTATCCGCACGGCATCCTTGTAAACGACATGGCCATGTTGGGGGCCAACGATACGGCCGCAATGATGGCTCTCACTGAGCTCTACTTGCTCGGTTGTCCAGCCTGTCTGGAGGAGCTCGGGAAGCAAAACCAACTTCCAATGGCCGCTATTTCGACGCCGCCCTACATGATTATCGCCAACGGTGATTTCAATTCACCCGAGAAACTGCATCTCAAGAAACTGAGAGCAGGCGGCTCTCTTTGGGATCGGTTCGCGAAGGCGATGGGGGCCATCGGCGTCAATATGCCGACGTCGGGCATGTATGAAGGAATCTCGCGCGGCACCCTCGACGGTGCTCTTTATGCTGTTGGCGGATTGAAAACGCACGGGCTCGGCGACGTCGCAAAGCAGGTCATTTTGCTCAATGCGGGCTCGTTTCGTGCGGGGTCCGTTTTTTCCATGAACAAGGCGAGCTGGGCCGAGCTGAGCGTCGACGAGCGCAAAGCGTTCCTGCGGGCCTCCGCGAAAGCCGCGGTCTATGGCGCCATCGCCTATGCCAAAGGTGAGGATGAAGGCTTGGAGGTCGCCAAGCAAAAGAAAATTCCGGTTGTGGAACCACATCCCGGTTTGCTGAAGATGCGGGCCGAGTTTGTCGAGAATGATCTGAAGCATACGGTCACGACCGCTAAGGAAACGCTCGGCCTTTCGGATGCTGAACAATTCGTGGCTGACTATCGGAAACTCTACGACAAGTACGACAAGCTCGTGCAACCGATAAGCACCGATGAAGCGAAGCTAGCCGAAGTGATGTACAATGAGATCTATGCGAAAATCGATGCGGCGACTTTCGGTTTGAAATAGCTATAGAAGAAGACGTCGATTATTCGGATCGGGTCCGCTGAGCTTACCAAGTCCTAGCGGAAGAACATCAGCAGCCCTATGCGCATCCATATTGCGCATAGGGCTGCTTTTCAACGACTTGGGGAGTTCTTTCTCGTCACCGTTAGGACGCGGCGGATCGCCCTCACTTTTCCGCTCGTTCCGCCTCCACAGAAGAACCGGTCGCCGCCATCGGACTCGAGGCCCGGCACGCCCATACCGGCCGTCATCTCGAGCCGCTCAAGAACCTCGCCCGTTTGAGGATCGATGCGCCGCACGTCGCTTTCGTCTCCCTCCCACGTGCCGTGCCAGAGCTCGCCGTCAATCCATGTGACGCAGGTCACCACGCGATTCGACTCGATGGTGCGTAGGATGGCCCCCGTTTCGGGACCGATCTTCTGGATGCGGTCCTCGGCAATCTGGAACAGATGCTGCCCGTCAAAGGCCGTACCCTCGTGCGTGTTGTGTCCGGATGATTGGCAGGATCGGCTCAGTGTATCGCGAGGCATGATCCTTGTCCGGGAGCGCTTCGCCTCATGCCCGTGAAGCTGCGCGCCAATGCGACCACAACACCCAGGATCCGTGCCCAGATCAAGGCGCTGGCCAAGACTGTCAATGGGCGCGTAATATTGACCCCGTTATGGTTTGAGTTTCTTTGCCTCCAAGCGCGGAGCTGCGGAGCGCAGCGAAGCCGCGGAGAAATTGGAGGCAGGGGGTCATTTTTCGACGCTGATTGCAGCTTGGAGGCCGTGCCGGTTCACAGCATCAACGATTGATACCGTGCCGCCCGACCGCCGGAAATATGTCATCGAGAAGCCGTTCTGAGGAGACGTCGCATGCTGCTCGAAGGCAAGATCGCGTTGGTCACCGGCGCTGGACAAGGCATCGGCGAGGCCTGCGCCCTCGCGCTGTCGGAGGCCGGCGCCACGGTGATCGTCGCCGACATCGACGCTGCCAAGGCCGCCAAGGTGTCCGGGCGAATTGAGGCGCATCAGCGCAAAGCACAGGCGATCAAGGTGGACGTCGGCGACGTCGCCGACATCCAGAAGATGGTCGATCAGGTCGTGAAGGATTTCGGCCGCATCGACATCCTGGTGAACAATGCTGGCGTCACCCGCCGCGCCGACATCATGGAGCTGACCGAGGCCGACTGGGATCGCATTCATCGCGTCAATGCCAAGGGCGTGTTTTTCTGCCTGCAGGCCGTGGCGCGCACCATGATCCCGCGTCGTGAGGGCCGCATCGTCAACATCGCGTCGATCGCGGGAAAAGGCTACGCGGGCACATCGAATGCGGCTTATGCCGCCTCGAAAGGCGCCGTGATCAGCCTGACCAAGACGGCGGCGCAGCAGCTCGGGCCGCACAACATCAATGTCAACGCGGTCTGCCCGGGCATCACGCGCACGGCGCTGTCCGACGCCAATTTGTCGGTGCGTGCAAAGCAGGAAGGGCTGTCGCTCGCGGCGATGGAGGAGCGGCGCAACGCAGTGATTCCGCTGAGACGCGCCAACGATCCCGAAGACATCGCGGCAATGGTCGTGTTTTTGGCCACGCCCGGCGCACGCAACATCTCCGGCCAATCGCTCAACGTCGACGGCGGCATCGTACCGGATTGATCGTGCTCGGCGCGCGCGCCGGAGGCTGATGGGCAGCACGTAGGCAGTCAGAGTTGCACGCGGTTGGGCCAAAGTTCACCGCCGTTTGATCGCGCTGGCCGCATTGCCTGTTGTGGGAGTTTGGGGCCCTCAGCTTGGCGTCATCGACCTCGACGATCCATAGCTTTGGCCCCACGCGGCTGCCCTTCTTGTGGAGGAAGCCGTAGCGCTGCTGCCCTCACAGGCTGGCGTAAGCGGCGCTGCCCGACCGGCTGGTTGCGATACTCCCAATAGCGCAACATGCCGGTCTCGCTTTCGACGCCACCCGTGCATGAGTTGGCGAGTCGGCTTGTGAGATAACGCACTGGTTTGCTAACGTCGTTGGGCAGAGGAAAGAGGCATCGCTGTTAGGGGCCTCATCCGCCCCGAATTCATAGACGCGACACGGCCGCTCGACATTTGATAGCGGACACAGGTGCGGCCCAGACAAGTATGGCGTGTCCGTTCGCGAAGGGGCTTCGGCCGGAAAAGGCCGCCACAATCCACCGCGAGCGAGGCTACCTGCGAAGGATCTTTTCCATAGCCTTGCCCTTGGCGAGTTCGTCGATGAGTTTGTCGAGATAGCGGATCTCGCGCATCATCGTCTCCTCAATCTCCTCCACGCGGACGCCGCATACGACGCCGGTAATCAAAGATCGAGACGGGTTCATCTGCGGCGCGTGCGTGAAGAAATCCTCGAAGCTCGTCTTATTCGCAAACTCGGCTTCAAGCGAGGCTTGGCTGTGGCCGGTGAGCCAGCGGAAGATCTCGTCAACCTCAGCCCGGGTTCGGCCCTTTTTCTCCGCCTTGGCAATATAGGACGGATAGACGCTCGCGACGGGCATGGCATAGACGCGGCGCCAGTTTGCGGCGGCCCTGGCTGTTGCTTGTTTCATGGCGGCTCGTCCTCTGGTGGCCCCGTGACGACTGGCATGACGTCGATGCCATCACCGGGGAAGATGGTGATGTGCGGATGGTCCTGGAAGATGGCGGCGGCGGCGGCGATGTCGGCTGCTTCGACGATCAGAAAGCCGGCGATCTGGTTCTGCGCATCGGCGATGCCGGATTTGGTGACGCGCCTGGTCTTGCCCACCATGACGTCGGTCGCGACGATGGCCGCGGCGTTGCGCTTGCTCCATTCCTCCCACGCCTTCAGGCCGGCCTTGTCGATTGCGTCCTGCTCGGTTTTGGGGCGCGCGCGGAAGGCGGTGACGTCTTCCGGCTTCATGGTGTAGACGGCGACGAAGCGAGGCATGGGTGTGCTCCGGGCTTGGTGGGATGCGCATCATAGCAAGGTGCTGGCAACGCTCGCATCTCACGACTCGAAGGGCATGTCGGGCGCCGTGGGACGTTTGCGCCGCTTCGATCCAGTCCACATGACGCCTGGATACCCTTTTAAGGGGCGCAGCCTTTCGTAGCGGTAGGCCCATTCCGGCGAGTCCTCGATGGCGACGTGATAGAGCGGTTCGCGACCAGTCCGGCCGTCGAACAAGGCGCGCGGTATATTCACCATCTTTGATGACCGCCCGCGCGTATACGCAACGGGAGTGCCGCAGTGGGAGCAGAATGCGCGCGTGTCCCCGGTCGCCTCGTCATTGAAGCGGGTAAGCTGGCTCTCGCCCTTGGCCACGCGGAAACGGCTGCGCCAACAGCCGACATATGTTGCGTAGGCGGCGCCATGAGCGCGCCGGCTGGCCCGCGAATGGTCATGCCATGCCCAGAACGCCGGAATCGTGATCTCGACCTGCACCTTGCCGCACAAGCACTGCCCTGTGGCGATGCCTGCTGGCGCCTTGCGAAACGCCTCCAACGTAACCCGGCTCATGTCACACCTCCGGAGGACTAGCGCCATGGCGGCGCGAACGGCCAGCTATTCGACAGCGGACGCCAAACCCGGTGCCCCCACTGACTGCGCCGATTTGTTCTGTCTCCATGATGCTGTGGTCCGATGAAGCCGTGCCCTTGTGGGAGAGCACGCTCTGTCATTTTCGCGGTATCGTGTCCTTGAAGATCGCTCCGCCCTTCATGATCAGTCGCAGGCTCTTGTCGGGGGCGTCGAGCCAAGCGAGCTCCTTCTCGGGGTCGCCGTCCACAACCAAGAGGTCGGCATGCGCGCCTTTGGCTATCACGCCGAGCCGTCCCGGATAAGGCGAGCGCTCTCCCGACAGGGCAAGTAGCTCTCCCGCCGCGCCTGTGGCCTTGTGAAGTGCTGCGAGTGGCGACATGAAGCGCGCGAACTTGGCCAAATTTCGTCCCTGGGCTTCGCCGCCCTTGGCGCTGAACAGAATGTCTGTGCCGAAGGCGAAGTTGACCTTGAAGCGGTTGGCAAACTCGAAGGCGCGCACGGTCCCTTCGGCCACCTCTTTCTGCTTCGCAGCCGAACGCGGATCGGCGTAGTGGTTGGCATCCTCGTCCGCCAGGAACGGCTGCAAGCTCCACCAAGCGCCCTTGTCCGCCATCATGCGCACGGTTTCCTCGTCGGCGAGCTGGCCGTGCTCGATGCACTTCACCCCGGCGCGAACGGCGCGCTGTATCCCGCGCGGCGTATAAACGTGGGCGCAGACATAGGTGCCCCAGTCCTCCGCCGCCTCGACCGCAGCCCGCATCTCGCGTTCCGTATACTGGGTCGCGTCGAGCGGGTCGTACAGCGAGGCAACGCCGCCGCCAGCCATGATCTTGATCTGGCTCGCGCCCTTCATGAGCTGCTCGCGGGTGCGCCGAAGCACTTCGTCCGCGCCGTCCGCGATCGCCGCGACGCCGCCCGCCTCGGTTTGGTCCGCCGGCGTGGACGGCATCCGCGGCAGCGCATGGAGGAGACGGAAGTCGCCATGTCCTGATGTCTGGGAGATCATGGCTCCCGACGGGAAAATCCTCGGGCCCTCCACAGCTCCGCGGTCGATCGCCATCTTGAGGCCGAAGGCCGGACCACCCACATCACGCACCGTGGTGAAACCACGCCGCAGCGTGGCGCCTGCCTCACGCCCAGCCATCAGGTGCACAAAGCCGATGTCCTGAGTCATGGCTGCGAGCTGGGTCACGGCCACGAGCGTGGCATGCCAGTGCGCGTCGATCAGGCCGGGGATGACCGCACGTCCGCCGCAGTCGATCACCTCAGCGTCAGCTGGGCCTTGTCCGCGCGCCGGCAGCGCGGTGATGCGCCCTCCCTCGACCAGGATCTCGAGCCCTGTCTGCAGCGACAAGGTTTCCCCATCGAACAGGCGGAGATTCATCAGTAATCTGGGCCGGCTCGGTGTCTGCGCCCGCACCTCATGTGGCTGAAGACCGAAGCCTGAGAACATGCCTAGCACGGCCCCCAATCCGCCAAGGAACTCCCGGCGCCTGAGGTCCTTCTCAAGCCGCGCGTAGGCGGCCAGCGTGTAGGGCGCTCCACAATGACACGGGCTGAGACTGGGCTGCAGATTGGTCGATGCGTGGTCGCAAACGGCACACATGATTTGACTCCACCGGTCGGCAAACGGCCACGCCACCCACGCGAAAGCAGTCGGCCGTTGCCCTCAACACGGAGCCAATGGCCGGAGACTTGGGATGCTGGGTCGCCCCCCGCCGACGTCCACCCCAACGTTGCCTTGACGATAAGCGTACGGAGCGATGCAGCGCAAGCCTAAGAGGGTGAGTTCAGCTTCGGGTTACATACGGTCTCGTTGCTCGAGGGTAATGTAACCATGAACACTTAGCGCCCGGAGGCAGCGAGTCTATCAAGGGTCCGCTCGATGCCCCGACACACGGTGAAAAGCCTTCAGAAAATGTTGCCGTTCGACCACTGTGAAACATCTTTGATTGATGCAGGCCAAATTCGATCGGGCATTTGATTGAATTTTTTGCCTCATTAGGATCTTCGAGCGAGGCGAGATCGCGGAATCGGTTTCGTTAAAATCACGGCCTCGACCTTAAGGTTCGATCTGCGTTTGTCACAGCCTGCAGGGTATGCTCGCGCTCATTGATATTCGACCACTTTCGGCTTGAAGGGGAGGCTTTCTTGAATTGGTACGCTACTGCCATCGCGCTGACGTTATTTGGCGCTCCGACTGCTTTCGCCACTGGCACCGCCTTTGCGCAAGAGTCGCCTCTGACCTTAGCTGAGCGCTCGACGACGGCCCTGCAGGTCACACCATATATGTGGGCCGCTGGCCTTAACGGGGACATATCACCGTTTCGACGTGCGCCGACTCTGCGTGTCGAGAAATCGTTCTCGGACGTTTTGGACGATCTCAACGTTGGAGCATTCGTCAACATATGGGCCCGTCGCGGCCGGTACGTCTTTTCGGGCGATGTAATGTATGTTGATACGACAGACAGCCACGGCACCGGCCCCTTGGGAGCGCTACAAATCCCCGGCCTTGGGGTGGCGATACCGCCTGGCGGCCGTGTCGACGCGAATGTCGACACCCAACAGTTCACGGCAACCTTTCAGGGCGGTTATCGCATCATTGATACGCCGCGGCTCACGCTCGACGCTCTGGCGGGCGCGCGTTTTTGGTACCTCTCGAATGATGTGAGCGTCATGGCACAGGTCCCGGGTATTGGCAGTTTCTCCGCCAAGCATGGCGAAAGCTTCAATTGGATAGATCCAGTGATCGGCGTGCGTACATTCGTTCCCCTGACAGGCAAGCTCTCGTTTCAAGCACAGTTCGACATTGGCGGTTTCGGTGCGGGATCCGATTTCACATGGTCAGCGCTAACGACGGTAAACTACCTGCTTACCGATCGCTTCTCAGCCTCGGTAGGCTACAAGATGCTCGATGTTGATTATGATGACGGCGGCTATGTCTACGATACGCGGCTGAGCGGTCCGGTTATGGGCGTAACTTATCGCTTCTGATCGGCACCCAAACTCAACGACTTGGTCGGCGATTCACAAAGCATAACCGCACTTGCCTATGGCGTGAATTCTGCCGGTCGTTATGAGGAATGTGCCCCTGCCGCGGCACTGCATGGAAGAAGGCCCGATCTTTCGGCCGGGCAACGCTCGCTTTCTCCGGCAGAGTCGCCATCGGTATCGAGGTCGATGACGCCATAGAGATCGCGGAGAAGATCGATATCTGATCCTCTGACGCGACACCTCCGGTTCCAGACGTGGTTGCCGACGCCTCTTGCGTCGTGGATTGCAGTGCGCTCGATGGCAGCTATTTGGAGCTGTATCAGCGCTATGAGTTTCAAATGAGCTCAAACACTTCGCTTACGAAGTCGACCAGCGCCCAGAGCCACGAACAACAGCAAGCCCATCGAAAGCGCCTTCCAATTTTCGATAACAAAGTCGCTTACCGCCATCATGACCGGCTTGCCGGGTACCCAGCACGCGCCGTTCCCCATGATGGCGGACGCGCTGCACGCAAAGGCGGTGAAATCATCGCTGCCGAAGGTCATCGACGCCAAGATGTTGTCCACGTTCGGCACATAGATCGTATCGATCGAGTACCCAGGCAGAACGGTTTTTGTTTCACAGTGCAACTGACCCATTTGCCAGGCATTGGCCAGCTCGCGCATCATGACACCCGCGACTGAGCGTTTGCAGACATTGACAGTCAATGTTTCGTTACAGGTGTTCCGAAGCGTCAGCGTGCTAAAAATCGTCCCTCGCTCGCGCTTGATGCAACCATTGCGATTGGATGTCTCGCGGTGTGTGCGCAGGAAAAGCCTGTCCTCCTCTTTACGCTTCAGTGCATTCTGTTGAGCGATCTTGCTGCGGGTTGCCTGGGCTTCAGTGTCGACGATCGACTTCAGTTCGGACTGGGCAAGTTGGTTCCCGCTCGCTGCAGCCCTTTGAAGCCATGCGATCCTGCTCTTTTTCGCTTGTGCGATGAGTTCCGGCGCGTATTTGGTGCGATGATCATACGTGTAGATGTCGAGCAGATGCGCCATCGCCACCGTGACTTCGGGGCTGACATGCGCAATTGCGCGGTTGCCGAATTCCATGGCCCTGGCAGGATCACCGAACTGCGCTGTCTCCGGATCGAAACGGTATGGTCCACCGCTGTAAATATAGGCCAAGTACGGCGCGATCAGATCGCCTTGCGGCAGTGGTTGCGATTGGTTGAGGCTCGCCGCTCGCTGGTAGTTGTCGAGTGAGGCCTTGTAGGCCCCGATCGCTTTCGCCTGTTGGCGTGCCTGCCGCTCAGCCAGGTAAATGCCATAGTACAAGGCGCCCAGCGTGCTAGCGACCTTGCGGTCACCAGCATCCCGCAGCGCTATCAAACCTTGGACGGCTTCGTCGCGCCTGCCGGCGGCATACATCGCTGCATATTTGCGCCGGCCGAAAGGGTTCGCTTGTTTGCCCGCTGCATTCTTTTCTGCTGCATCGCATAGAGACACCAAGGCCGCCGCTCGAGCCGGCTCCAGCAGGAATTCGATGTGTGGCGAGGCCCGCTGATAGGGATTGAGCCACCTGAACCGGACGGAATTGTCATCACAAGCAAGCGGTTGGTTGCTGGCGTCGACGGTGGTTGCTTGCTTCGCTGTGGGCGCAAGTGCCGGCAGCTGTTGATCTGTTCGCTTTGGTGCCGTCGCTGACGCCTCCGCTGTGGGACTGCTGGGTGATGTCGATTTGAGATTTGTCGCTTGGCAATTGCGGTGCCCAACGTATCGCCCACTCAGGGAGCGGTCGGGAAAAATCCGGTAGTCCAAGTGATAGGTGTAATCGAAATCTCTCGTGCGATCCCGATCGAGAACGAGCCGGAATTGGTCGGACGCCTGCTGCTCGACCCGATAGACGACCGTGCCCGAATTGCTGCCCCGCGCATAGGATTCATGACCGACAAGCCGATCGCCTTCTTTGACGATACGCAGCTTGAGCTGCCCAACCGCATTGGGCGCCTTGCAGAAATACTGACCTTCCCATGAGCCCGGGAGGTCCGCTGCTGCTGAGGGGGATGCACCCGAGACCAGCATGACGAGCGCGAAAAAAACGTTGATGCGCATATCGTATCTCACCAGGCGCTATTATGGTCGGCCTGCGGGCACTTCGCCGTGTCGAACGGTCCAGATCTTTATCGTGCGGTCGTAGCTACTCGAAGCGACGGACTTCCCGTCCGGTGAGAACGCAATGGACGTGATCATCTGCGCGTGCCCTTGGAAGGTGCGCAGCAACTCCCCGGTCGCTGCATTCCAGAGCAGAACGCGATTGCCCGTGTCGCCGGACGCAATCCGGGTTCCATCGGGAGAGATGGCGACTGACGTTACATGCGAGGTGTGGCCGTTGAAGCTGCGCACTAGGGCGCCAGTTGCGCCATCCCACAGCCGTAGCGTCCGATCGTAGCTACCGGAGAGCAGATGCCGGCCATCCGGCAGGAACGCTACTGCGCTGACCCAATTGGCGTGCCCCTGAAACGTGCGCACGAGCTTGCCGCCCGCTATATCCCACAGCTTGAGCCTGCGATCCTGGCTGCCGGTCAGGATCTGTCTGCCATCGGGAGAGAAGGCGACCGACCACACCATCTCCGAATGACCACGCAAGCGGTGCAATACCTTGCCAGTCTCAACGTCCCATACACGCGCGACCTTTTCTTCTCCGCCGGAGACCGCCAGCCTGCCGTCCGGAGAAACTGCGATCGTGTTGACGTCATTGGTGTGATCGCGGAAGCGGCGCAGTTCACGGCCGGTTGCAACGTCCCAAAGGCGCATTGTGTCGTCGAGACTGCCGGACAAAACCTGCTGGTCGCCGTCGAGAAACCTCACAGCGGTGATGCCGAGATCGTGTCCTTCGATCGTTTGGATCTGCGCGCCGCCTGCCGCGTCCCACACACGAATGGTGCGATCCTCACTCCCTGATACGAGCTGCCGGCCGTCGGATGAGAATGCGACCGAATAGACGTAGCCGGCATGCCCGGTGAGTGTCTGGACGGCCGCAGCCAATGCGTTGGGTTCGACAGGTGTGAGTGTCTTGTCTGTGGGCGCCGTTGTCCGGTCATGGCGCGCCTGCGTTGCAGCGGCGGTCCTGGTACTTACGGCTTCGATTTTGCGGATTATGAGATCGCCATCGTCGGTCCCGGCTGCGATCGTCCGGCCATCCGGCGAGAAGGCGACGGGATGTGTGAACTTCGCATTGGCCGGATAGCTCTGGAGAAGTCTTCCGGTCTCTGCCTCCCATAACCGCATCGAGCCGTCCCAACTTCCCGAGATGAGGCAACCTCCATCGGGAGAGAATGCGACGGAGGCGACGCGCGCCGTGTGCCCAGCGAACGCGCGGAGAAAGTCACCCGTCTCAGCGTCCCACAAGCGGACTGTGCCGTCATCGCTGCCGGACAGGACGCGCCGCCCATCCGACGAGAAGGCGACGGACAGCACAACGCTCGTGTGGCCGTGGAATGTACGCAGCAGCTTTCCGGTCTGTGTGTCCCACAGCCTCAGCGTATTGTCTGCCATGCCAGTGTCGGAGACAAAGCGGCTGCCATCTGGAGAAAACGCTACAGAAGCGGCCGCGCCTTTGTAGCTACGCACCAGCCGACCATTCGACGCTTGCCAAAGGCGGATACTGCGGCCCGCCGAGAGAACATGATGGCCGTCGGGCGAATAGGCGACACCTTCGGTCCATTCGCGATGCCGATTGAATGTCTGGATCGTGCGTGCGCTTTCAATGTCCCAGAGGCGCAGCGTATTGTCCCTGATCTCCGGTGGCAGTCGGCCATCGCCTTGTGCGCCGGAGCCGGTTAACACCTGGCGACCATCAAGCGAGAACGCCACCGCATTGATACGGTCGCTATGTCCTTCAAGCGTGCGCACCAAGTCTCCGCTCATCGCATCGGATACCTGCACGATATTGTCCATACTGACACTCGCGATACGCCGCCCATCCGCAGAGAACGCGAGCGCCGTGATCGGTCCCTGATGCCGACGGATTTTCAGCTCGGAACCATCGGCTTTTTCAGTAGGAATGCTCTTGTCAGGTAATACAGGTTCAGGCGTGATCGTGGATTTTGGCGAGGTGGCTGGGACCGTGTCGAGAGGCTTGGGCTGCGTCGCGGTCGACGACATCGCCACAACGTCGAGTCGCCAGATTTTCACAAGACCGCTTGAAGCCGCGGTGGCGAAGCTCCGACCGTCCGGCGCGACATCAACCGATCGGACGTCCCCAACGTCGTACGTTCGTAGAAGCTTACGGTTCTCCGCATCCCAGACTTCCACGTCGCCAATATGGGCAACAAACACAAGACGCCCGTCTGTGGAGAGCGCAATGTCGTTGATCGCGACATCTCGCTGTGGCGAGGTAAAAGCTAGCTTGCCCGTTTCGATATCCCAGAATTTGAGTGTCCTATCCTGTCCACCGGAGATGATGTGACGGCCGTCAGGCGCGAAAGCGAGCGCCTGGATTGCCATAGTGTCACCTTTGAATGAGCGGACCACCTTGCCGGTCGACGCATCAAGGACCCGGATGCCACCGTCCCCGGCAAGGATGCGCCGCCCATCGCGGGAGAAGACGACAGACCTGCTATGACCGCTCATGCGCCGGACCTCGGCTCCGCCCTCGACGTCCCAGAGCCGAATGGATCCATCAAAGCTAGCCGATGCCGCCAGCCGGCCATCCGGCGAGATCGCGACAGAGAAGACGCGATCGCGATGCCCTCGGAACATCCGCAGCAGCCGTCCGTCTGCAACGCTCCAGAGCTTCATTGTCTTGTCGGCGCTGCTTGTCAGGATGCGGCTGCCATCGGGCGTGAACACGGCATCCTGGATCATCACGGAATGTGCTCGAAGCCGGCGTACCTCTTGTCCGGTCTGGACGTCCCATACCACCACGGTACCATCGTCGCCGCCCGTGAGGAGAAGACGACCATCCGGCGAGAACTGGACAGGCTCAAGGAAGCCGATGTTCGGCGACAGCGTGCGAAGCGGCGTTGAGTTTTGTTGCTGAGCAATGGCGATCGTTGGCGATCCAAATGAACAAATGACGATCAGCATGGCCGTCAATGTGCGCGCGATCTGGTGCATCGACTTCCGTCTTGTCCAAAGACTGTGTTGTTTGCTTGTGGCTGCAGCTTCACTTGGCTGGCCGCCTCAGTCGACCTAGCTCGGCGGCGTTACTCCGGAAACGCAGGCTCTGCAGCAGCGCACAAGTGCAGAGCCGCCACAGCGAGCGCTGCGACGACGGTGACCGTTGGATGCATCATTCCCCCAAGCCCCCATCTCCTTTGTGGGATGCGTGCAATTCATTGCCAGGCTCTACGGCGAGTTCAATCGATAAAGAGCATAAATATACTTTTCAAGTATAGTTTACAGTCAGTGGTTGAAGTGCAACGGCAATTCGTAACTCGCTTAAGTTGCTTACGGCGCATTGGCTTACTCAATGGATCGCGCAACTTTCCGGCAGAAGAAGACGGGTCGGTCAGTTCGGTTCGAGCTGACCGATCAAACCCGTCAAGGGATTGACGAGTACCTACGCCTGACGGGACGCAAGCCGGGCCAGTTTTTGCCCGCAGGTCGAGGTAACCGGGGGAGGCTGACGACGCTGAAGCACGCACGGCTCGTCCAAGTGGATGGCCGGTATGGGACTTGATCCAGCGAATTTCGGCACGCACTCGCTACACCGCACGAAGGCTGTGCTGATCTATCGGCGCACAGGTAATTTGCGCACGGTCCAGTTGTTGTTGGGGCGCTCGAAAATCGAAAGTACAGTGAGGTACCTTGGCATCGGGGTGACGATGCGATCGACGTCCGACTCCGTGACGGTCTACCTCCGCTTCCAGATGTGGCCGGCGACGTCACTTGCGCCACCGACTCCTCGACATCGGAAAGCAGCTATTGGGATCAATCGTTACTCAGGGCCCTCGGGCGACCGCAACACACGATTGGCTGGACTTGATGGTCAGTGTAGCGGTTCGTGCGATGCTCGGGCTGGCGGAGGGAGCAGGCTGCGCGCGCAGGCCATCCTCCTATGTAGCATCTGGCCGATCCACGTAACGAGGACGCACGCGGTCAAGGCGACGGCGTTGGGAAGGAGATCTGCAATCCGCGCGTTGTGGCCGACGACGGTCGACTGCGCCAGCTCCCATCCAACTCCCACCCCGAATACGAGGGTGGCAGCGAGGACGCTTCGCTGCAAGCCGGTCGCGATGAGCGCAAGCAGATAAAGAAATGCCATGCTCGCCATGTGCGGCCACTTCGTTAGCGCAAGAAGAAGGGCGTCGAGCGAGACATCGAATGCGATCGTGAAGGGCTTGCGTCCTTGTGGGGCACGGGCAGCCCACCAGATGCTGGCTGCACCGAAGGCCAGGAAGGGAACAGCACGCAAGCCTCGTAGAAGCGTCATGGCTCTCTTATCCTTTGCGCGGGAGTAGTAGTGAGGTATTCCCAAACTTGGGAACATAGTGCTTGCAATCGCTCCCAAATATGGGAACATTATGGACGCTGGCGAATGATTTTGGTCGGGGCCGCCGCTTTCGAACGTTATGGGCGCCACCATCCGGAAGCATTGCCGGCGTTGCGCGCACTCAACGTGCTGCTCCGGCAAGCGGCATGGGCCGGCCGTGAGGATCTGCTGCGCGCCTGCGGTGGCGTGTGTCGTGCTGGAGCAGATGGTCGGGCTGTGCTGGAGCTGGACGACGCCGGGTGCCAGGTCGCGCTGAATATCAATTACGAGCTCGGCGTGATCCGCATCGCCGCCGTGTCGCAGATGAAAGGGACGCAAGGGACATGACGCATGAGGACGCGCCCGCTCTCAAGCCGGTCCGCAGCGAGGCGGATTACCGGGCTGCACTGGCCGAAATCGATCGACTGTTCCGGGCAGCGCCCGGCTCGCCAGACGCGGACCGGCTGGGCGTGCTATGCGTCCTGGTTGCCGACTACGAGCGCAACTTCCACGCCCTGCCAGCTCCCGACCCGATCGAGTACTTGTCGCTCACCATGCGGATGCAGGGGCGCAGCCAAGCCGATCTGGCCCGGCTGCTTGGCTCGCGCTCGCGCGCATCGGAGGTGCTGAACCGGCGGCGGCATCTCTCGGCTGACATGATCGCAAGGCTCGCCGATGCCTGGGGCATTGCGCGTGAGCCTTTGTCCGTGCCTTATGCCGTGAGCGGGGGCGTTAAGCGGGCGCTCGCTCGCGGTGCCGCCGCGATCGGCCTGATCGTCCTGCTCGGCGCATCCGGCATCGGCGGAGTGTTCTGGGCCTATGGCCGCGATCTGCCGGGCACCGCCGACATCGCCAACTATGTGCCGCCCGAGGTTACCCGCTACGGTGCGGACGGACGGCTTGCGGAATATCGGCGTTTCGTCCCGCTTTCGGCGCTCCCCCCGCATGTGGTGAAGGCGTTCATTGCGGCGGAGGATCAGGACTACTACGCCCATTCAGGCTACAGCCTGCCGGCCATTTTGCGGGCGACGGTGCACAGCACCGCCGAGCTCCCCACAGGCCGCAAGCCTTCCGGCGCTGCAACCATCACCCAGCAGCTTGCCAAGAATGTTCTGCTGGCGGGTGAGCCTCCCTCCCTCTCGCGCAAGATCAAGGAAATCATTCTGGCGTGGCGGATCGAGCACGTGCTGGACAAGCCGCAAATCCTGGAGATCTATCTGAACCAGATCTATTTCGGCGGTTATGCCTGGGGCATCGCCGCCGCGGCTCAGCAATATTTCGGCAAGAACCCCGCCGACCTCAGCATGGCGGAAGCCGCTTATCTCGGGGCTCTTCCCAAAGCGCCGAACAATTACCGGCTCGACATCGCCGACAATCGCGAACGCGCGAAAGACCGCCGCGACTGGGTGCTGCAACGGATGGCCGACGATGGCCTAATCACGGTCTCAGCCGCGCGCTTCGCGCAAGCAGAGCCGTTGATCCACAACTGAAACGATCTGGCGGGCACACGCGTCGTGATCAACATCCTCATGCGCGTGCCCAATGCCCAAACGGGGAATTCGGGGCATGAATATCGGGAGGCCTCGCCAATCGGCTTTCAGGAACCTCGGCAGATAGACGCGTCGAGCGCGGGATCAGGAATCGGAACCGACATCGCCGCTCCCCACCTTGCGGAAGATGAGTAGCACGTTGTCAGCGCTCGTCACCTCTAGCCGCTCCTCATGCTCGATCCGCATGCCGTTCGCCGCGAGAGACGAGGCGAGCTGTGCTATCGCTCTCTGCGGCGGCTTGAAGTAGTTCGCCGCGAAGCGGCCGTCGTTCCTCAGTTAGAACGCAAGCGAAGCAAGGTCCGTGTCCGGCACGCCATAGTGCAGGACAAAGACGGCGATCGCACCGTCGAACCCGCCGGCGGGCAGCGCCTGCCATTGTGTGAGGGGCATCACCTTCTCACCCCGCTTGGCCGCCAGCTTCAGCATCGCCTGGGAAAGATCCGTCCCGACGAGTTCGATGTCGATGCCCTCTGTGGGGCGATCCGGATGGTCGTGGCGCGGTCGCTTCCATCGTCGACGACGAGCACCAGGTCATGCTGTCCGTCCCCTGCATCGCGGACCTCGAAGCGAAGCACGTCGGCCGAGGTCGGAAACGGCCCTCCGCGTACGCGGCGCGCAAATAGCCCCACGCCACGGCTGTCGCCCAGGCCCGGATCGGCACGGCGAAGGACAGCGACAACGGTTTGTCGTCCGTGACTTGAGGCGCATTCTCGAACGTCACGCCGACGACGCGGAAACTATGGAAGCTTTAATCGCAAGCTAGGGAGTGCTGCCAACACCTACAGCATCGAAAGCTCATAACGCCGCAACAAGCGATATGCCAACATAACGGGGATCAGCGAGACGCCGATGAGCATGGATGCGGCGGCGACCGCCATGCCTGCGCCGGTTCCCTCCAGCGCCTGGAACATGACGATGGTGAGCGTGCGCCACGGGCCCGAATAGAGCACGACCGTAGATGATAGCTCGGACGCGACCGTCACCCAGGTCAGCACCATGCCCGAGACGATACCGCCGAGCATCAGCGGCACAATAAGCCTTAGGAAGGTCTGTAACGGAGATACACCGAGGCTGATGGAAGCTTCCTCGAGCGTCGGATCGATCTGATGGAGGATGCCGGTCGACGTGCGCACCGTAAACGGCAGTTTTCGTACCGTATAGGCCAGCACCATGATGACCCAGCCGCCCGTTAGCACCAGCCAGCCAGAATTGAATGCAATCACCAGACCGATCGCGAGCACCGTGCCGGCAATGGCGAACGGCAGCGTCGCAGTGACTTCGAGAGCACTTGCCCAGGCCGAGCGTGTTCGCGCGAGCACCCAGCCGATAGGCACGCCGATGAAGACCGCACCCAAAGCAGCGAGAGTCGCGAACATCAGCGTATTGCGCAGCGGTCCGCCCGCGGTCGCAAACAATTCCATGTAGTTCCGCAAGCTGAAGGCAGGATGCAAAACCGGTCCGCGAAATTCCATGAACGACAGGACGACGATGGCGAAGAACGGAATGAGTGCCAGCAGGACCACGGTCCAGCAGTAAGCGATGCCGGCAATGCGCCAGCCCCGGCGGGCGTTGAGTGCCGGCATCGGCGCGCCTGCCCGGGTCGCAAACCGCCGGTTGGCGAGATATTGGCGCTGGATGACCAGCACTGTTGCAGTGAGCCCGATCAACAGCGTGCCCAAAACGCTGGCTGCGGATGGATTGGTGGCTGTCTCGCCGATGAACAGCTTATAGGCCTCCACCGCGAGAATCGGTTTGTCTTCGGCCAGAACGGCGGGCACGCCGAAATTTTCAATGGTCTCGATGAAGACCAGAAGCGCACCGGCGAGGACGGAGGGAATGACGATCGGCAGGGTCACCGTCCAGAACGTGCGCAACCGCGAGGAGCCTAGGCTTTGTGCCGCCTCCTCCACCGACGCATCGATGGCTTTGAACCCGGCCACCGTCGGCAGCAGGACGTAGGGGTAGAGCGTGAGCGCATAGACAGTGACGATGCCGGGCGTACCGTAGATCGAGCCGAACGGCACACCGATCGCATTAAGGGCCTGGGTGACGACACCCGAGCGGCCGAGCAGCAGGAGCAGCGCATAGGCCCCCACGAATGACGGTAGCACAAGAGGAAGCGCGGCGAGACCAATCAACAGTAACTTGCTGGGAAAATCCAAACGTGCGATCGCGAAGGCAAGCGGCACTGCGATCAGCGTCGTAATCAGCGTCGCCATCAGCCCTATGCTCAGCGTGTTGATGACGCTCGCGCGATAGAAGGACCGGGATAAGACCTTTCCATAATTCTGCAGCGTAAACGCAGTGCCGTCCGGCGTGAGAATGCTGGCGCTCAGAACGCCCCATAGCGGATAAATGAGAAACACGCCGAGAAACAGGAAAGCCATCGCTCCGATGGCGAGCGGCAGGCGTGCCAGGGGCGCTATCGTGAGCGCTCTCATGTTGTCGCCTGCCGGAAGACGGTCACGCGCGAGGGGTCATAGGCGAGCGCAACGGTGCTGCCGGCCGCCGCACTGCTGCGCAGACCATCGAGCACGGCGATCTTGAGTGGCGTTCCGCCCGGAAGCTTCACATCGAGCCGCGTTAGCGCGCCGATGAATTCGGCAGCCGTAATGGTGGATTCCACGCGCTGTTCGGTCGCCGCCGTCGCCTCGCCGGCGGTAATGATCCGTAACGCCTCGGGGCGCAGGCAAAGGGTCACCGGTTCGCCTTGGTGCGCATCGGTATCGGCCATGAACACGTCGCCCCCACTCGCCCGCACGCGTGCCCGCGTACCGTCAAGCGTTTCCACGACACCTGCGATGACGTTGGTCGTGCCCATGAACTGAGCGACGAACAAGCTGGCTGGCTGGCGATAGATCTCGTGCGGGTCGCCGAGCTGCTCGATCCGGCCGGCCTGCATCACGGCAATCCGCTGGGACACGGCCAGCGCCTCTTCCTGATCGTGCGTGACATAGACCGCCGTGATGCCGAGGCGTTGCTGCAGGTCGCGGATTTCGCCGCGCATGTCGACCCTCAGCTTGGCATCGAGGTTCGATAGTGGCTCATCGAGCAGCAGGACTTCCGGCTGGATCACCAAGGCGCGTGCGATGGCCACGCGCTGCAACTGCCCGCCTGAGAGCTGATGCGGCCAGCGCTCGCCATAGCCCTCCAAACGCACCAGCGCCAGCGCCTCGCGCACGCGGCTTGCGATCTCATCGCCTGGCACTTTGCGTGCCTTGAGGCCATAGGCAACGTTGCCGGCCACGGTGAGGTTGGGGAAGATGGCATAGTTCTGGAATACCATGCCGATGTTGCGCCGATGCGGCGGCAACGTATCGATGCGCTTGCCGCCGATGCTGATCTGGCCGGCGTCGAGATCCGCGAAGCCGGCGATCATGCGTAACAGCGTGGTCTTGCCACACCCCGACGGGCCGAGCAGCGTGAAGAACTCGCCCGCCGCGATGTCGAGCGTGATCTCGTTGACGGCGACCACCGATCCGAAGGACCGGGTTACGCCTGCGATTCTGATGTTACTCACCCGCTGCCCCGCGCGTCAGCGTGTGTCCTGGATCATGTCCTTGATCTTCTCCAGCGTCGGTCCACGCACGGCAGTCCATTCCGTTTCCTTATAGGGAAGTATCTTGAGGCTGGAGAGAGCCGGCATACTGCCGGGCAGGTTGGCGAGATCGAGATCCTGGCGTGCGGGCCGCCGGAAGGTCTCCTTGATGATCGCCTCCCGCACGTCCTTGCGGTTGATGAAATCGACAAAGGCCTTTGCGCCTTCGCTGTTGGGCCCGCCCTTGATCACGGCTACGCCTTCCATCTGCACGATTGTCCCGTCGGCGGGATAGATGGTCTTCACCGGCGCTCCACCCTTGGCCCAGATGTAGCCTGCATACTCAAGCGAAATGCCGAGCGGATATTCGCCATTGCCGACACCCTGAAACACCAGCGACGAGCGATTGAGCACCTTAGTGTTGTCGATGAGCTGCTTGACCTTGGCCCAGCCCGCATCGCCGCCGCCGAAAAGGTCAACCAGCATGGTGACGGTGGAGTAAGCCGAGCCCGAGTTGGCCGGGTCGGTGAAGGCAATTTTGCCCTTCCATTTGGGGTCCAGCAGATCGGCCCATGTCTTGGGTCCTTCCGCTTCCGGCAGCACCTTGGTGTTCTGCAGAATGACCATCAGGTGCAGGTTGTTGCCGACCCACAGGTCACTCGCTTCGCGAAACTCAGCGGGCGTGGCGTCCTTATTCTTGGACGCGTACGGCAAGAAGTACTGCTTGTTGGTGTCAAGTAGCGACCGGCTCACGCCCCAGATGATATCTCCGCCCGGGCGATCCTTCTCGGTTTGGATGCGCTTGATAACGACGCCCGAGCCGGCCGAAACCGGCTCAACCTCGATTCCCGTTTCCTTCGTAAACGCGCCAAAGGCCAGCTTGTGCAGCGTATTGTCATTGGACGAATAGACAACAATCTTCTGTTGCGCCATCGCCATCGTGCCTGGACAGGCGGCAGCCAGGATCAGGAACAGCGCGCGGCCGAAAAAACTCCGAGTCAGTGATCGCACGATGTTTCCTTCCCCGTGATGCGCCGGATCGGCCGAACAACGCCGCCATTATGAAGTGCTCGGCCGATGGCGTCACTCGGGAATTCCTACGTTCGCAAGTGGTCCGTCCCGTCAGGATTGCAACGGTGGCTATCGGATCATCACGCCCAAGGGCCAACGTGGTTCGCGACTTGTGATGTCTGGCACCATCAACGGATTGTCGGCCACTCCTTCCTCGCGCATGCAGCGGCAAGAGCCCCCCGCGACATAGGAGTGTCCGTTACCATGTTCACGTGCTGCTCGCGTATTCTTCCGCCATCGGCATGTTGCGCGCGGGATGGAGTAGTTCGCCTAGCCCTGGAACAATGTCAGGTGCGCCACATCTTTCGCAATAACCGGAACCACCTGGATGCGGGAGGAGCCGATGCCGATCACCGCAACCTGCTTGCCCTTGAAGTTGACGAGCTCATGTGGCCAGTTTCCGGCATGGTATTTCTCGGACGGGGATGCATTTGATCTCGGGGCACTTGCATTCCTGGACGCGCGTCAACGTTATCCCAGACCGTATCCGACGGACGGTCCTCCCTCACTCCAGCCACTCCCTGACGGCTGACTGAGTGATGGGTGGCGCCATACGCCATCGAAGCAAGAGCCGTCGCGGCGCATATCCGCCCGACATTTGAATGCGGAGGAAACACTGATGAAGTTCGCAGCACGTGTGGGCCGCATCGCAACGTCGGCGTCCACGCTCGCAGCCCAACGCGCCCGCGAGATGAAGGCTTCAGGCGTCGATATCGTATCCCTGACGACCGGCGAGCCGGACTATCCAACACCTCCGCACATCATCGATGCGGCCTTCCGCGCTGCACGTGCGGGTCAAACACGCTACACGACGGTCTCAGGGACCGTCGAACTCAAGGCAGCGATCATCGAGAAATTCCATCGCGAGAACGGCCTCGACTACGAGCCGGCCAATATCATCGTCGGGAATGGCGGCAAGCACGTCCTCTTCAACGCATTGATGTCGACGGTCGAGGCTGGCGTCGAAGTGATCATCCCGGCGCCTTACTGGATCTCCTATCCCGAAATTGTGGTGCTTGCGGGTGGCACCCCTCGTTTCGTAGCCTGCAATGAAAAGACGTCATTCAAGCTGACGCCCGACGCTCTCGTGGCAGCGATAACGCCCATGACGCGGTGGGTCATTCTCAATTCGCCCTCAAATCCTTCGGGAGCGACCTATACGGCAGTCGAGCTTGCGGCCCTCGGCGAAGTGCTGCTGAGGCATCCGCATGTCTCGATCATCACCGACGATATGTACGAGCACATTCTTTTCGACGGTCGAAAATTCGCGACGATCGCTGCGGTCGTTCCCGAGCTCAAATCACGAACTTTGACACTCAACGGCGTTTCGAAAACTTACGCCATGACCGGGTGGCGTCTCGGGTACGCTGGAGGCCCGATCCCGCTCATTCGCGAAATGATCAAGATGCTTTCACAAAGTACAGCGGCGCCTTCGGCGATCAGCCAGGCCGCGTCAGTTGCTGCACTCACCGGGCCACAGGACCACGTATCAACTGCTAATCGCTCCTTCGAAAGTCGGCGCGATCTCGTGGTTTCGATGCTCAACCAGGCACCGGGGCTTTCCTGTCGAAGCCCCGAGGGCGCCTTCTACGCATTTCCGAATTGCTCCCAACTGATCGGCAAGACGACGCCGAAGGGCAAGAGACTCGAATCAGACGAGGACGTGGTTCTCTATCTGCTCGATAACGGTGTGGCCGTCGTCCACGGAGCGGCCTACGGACTGTCACCGCATTTTCGAGTATCGTTTGCAACATCGACAGACCTGCTGACAGAAGCCTGCCACCGCATTCAACGCGCCTGCGCAGAGTTGCGATGACGAAGTGAACTCCGGCCATCGCGAAATCGAGCCCAGCAAGCAGGCTCGCCGCTAGCGATGTAAGCGCGACTGCGCGACCACGCGCCGCCCCTCTGCCCTTGCGGCCAGGGCCGGATGACAATGAAATTCACTGATCCTCTTTATCGAACGTCGCAGCAACGCCTCCGCAGACAATCTGTTCTCGCGGCCCTTGAGAGGGAAGGGGCGCCCTCCGCTGCGCGGGGCCGCGCTGTCGCAAGCCGAGCCCAAGGGTCTCGGCCCTACGGGCTTCCATCCCTGACGCGGCATGCACCTGCACAGGTGACTGGCTGGGGCCGTACAGCGTGTATCTTTACCGCATACTCTTTAAGCGGATGAGTTGACGGCACCCGGGCATTTCTTTCATCCTCTGCCAATCGGCGCGTAACTTTGCCCCCGCATCGGCGCGCAATATTGACCCCGTTATGGTGTGAATTTCTTTGCCTCCAAGCGCGGAGCTGCGGAGCGTAGCAAAGCAGCGGAGAGATTGGAGGCAGGGGGTCATTTTTTGGACGTCGATTGCAGCTTGGAGGCCGTGCCGGTTCACACCTTAGCCATCGCGGCCCTGAAGACGTACGTGCCCATCAGCATCGTGTCCCGCTGGCTGGGTCACACCAACCTGCGAACTACCAACATACACCGACTTCGTCAGCCCCATTGCGGAAGTCGCGTCGCTCGCGACCGGCGATCCAATGTGCTACTGCTCAGCACATCTGGTTGCTGGCGTTAAGCAGCCACCACTACCTTCTGCGACTTCTCAAAATCCGGCACGGCCGTTATCGAGCTCATCTCTCCGCTCCAGCTTGCTCAGGGCGACAGTGCTGACTGTCCGATAGATCGTTCGGGCGGCACCTAATGGCGGTTAGCAATGTCGCTCGCGAGGCTTATAGGATGGGCGTTATGATCTAAAGAACGAACGCAGCTCGAATGAACGCCACGCCATCGATCCTGCCCACTCCTCCTCCTCCGCCATCCTTTCGGCTGGCCGCATTGTTCAGATTGCGCCCAGCCGGCCGGCGCTGGCCCTTTGCGGGACGCGCCGCCATTTGCATGGGTGTACCCGTACTAACCGGCTGGGCCGTGGGCGACATTACGGCTGGATTGCTGGCCACCATTGGCGCTTTCACGGCACTCTATGGCAATGATCGTCCGTTCTTGAACCGGGCTGTCCATCTCGCTGTGATCGCAGTGGCTTTTGCCCTTGCAGTTTCGCTGGGCGTCTGGGCGGCAGAGATGCCGCTCATGGTCGTGCCCACCGTCGTCATGATTGCCATGGCAGCGACATTCCTGTGCAATGCGCTGCGGGTCGCGCCACCGGGCGCCTACATGTTCGTGCTTGCGTGCGCCGCCGGTACAGGTATGCCCACCGGCCATCTGGCTGTTCCACAGATCGCCCTTCTGGTCCTTGCCGGAGGATCGTTCGCCTGGCTGGCCCACATGACGGGCGCGTTGGTGTCATCCAGAGGGCCGGAACGAATAGCGGTGGTTACAGCAGCGAACGCCATTGCACGCTTCGTAGGAGCCGTCGGTTCGCCCGACGAGGATGGCTTGCGCCATTCGGCCGCGCTCGCCATGCACGAGTCCTGGACGACACTAGTGACGCATCAGCCATCGAGTCCTCGGCCCAATGGCACGCTCAGCCGTCTGCGCGCCATCAATCGAGAGCTGAATCGGCTTTTCGTCAGTACCGTAAATGCTGCAACCACTCCCAACCCTTCGCTTCCGGGGTTCGCCAAAAGGGCACGCGAACTCGCGGCAGAGGCCATGGACGCTGAGAGTGGTGCGGAGCAGACCGATCCCGGTCACGTTCCGCTGGGCCATCACGGGTTTCTGGAATCGCTGCGAGAAGGCTTGCGGCCATGGTCGCCGCCGCTCCTTGTGGCGGCCCGCGTGGGTGGCGCCACAGCAGTTGCGGGGGTGATTGGCGCCGCGCTCGGCCTGGAACGCGCCTACTGGATCATGGCGGCCGCCGTCCTGATGCTGCACCAGGGACTCGACTGGGCGCGCAGCCTGCAGCGCGGCATCGAGCGGATGACCGGCACGCTGATCGGCCTGATCCTGGCGGGCGCCATTCTCGCGATCGACCCTCAAGGGCTCTGGCTTGTCCTGACGCTCATGCTTTTGCAATTCAGCATCGAGATGACCGTAATCCGCAGCTATGCGCTGGCCGTCGTATTTATCACGGCGGCCGCGCTCACCATCGCTTCGGGCGGACATCCGGTGCCGGATGTAGGACACTTGCTCTGGGTCCGTGGCGTCGACACCTTCATCGGCTGCACGATCGGACTTGTCGTGCTGGCCATGACGACGCCACGCACCGTTGCGGTGCGCATTTCGCAGGAACTCATTGCCACGCTGGCCGCAGTCAGGACGGCGCTCGATCTTGCGGCCAAGGGAGAGTCTGCGAGCGGCGCTGCCCGGGAGGCACGCCGTGATCTTCAGCACCGCACCATCCTATTGCTCCAGGCCTATGACACCAGCATAGGAGCGGCGCCCTGGCATCGCGCTACAGCCGAGCTCTCGTGGCCGGCCGTCGTGGCAATGCAACGCCTCGCCTACCGGGTGCTTTCCACCTGCTGGGCGCTGGAGAATGCGGGAACGGAGGCGGCCCCGGAAATGGCCCGAACTCTGTTCGGCCCTGATGGAGCAAGAGAGGTCAACCTCGCGCTTGAGATACTATCGAGTGCCATTCATGCGGAAACCAAGCCCCCGCCGCTCGCCCATGTGCCAGGGTTTCTCAGCGCGGAAATTCAAAATCTGCATGACTCACTCGTCCCTGCGGGAAGTCGCACCGCGGGTTGGTCCTAACAAGCATCGTCCTCATGAGGTCGATCACGCCGCGACCGCCGCCATTTTTTGGAGCGCACGATGGAGATCGAGTATCATCATGTCGGGAGAGCGAAGAGAAATTGGATCGAAAACAAATAATTCAATGACACAAAGGATCGACATAACACTCATGCCCGCACTGTTCATCGGCCACGGTAGTCCCATGAACACGCTTGAAGACAACGGCTATACGCGGGCATGGCAGAGGCTCGGGCGGGCGCTGCCACGGCCCCGGGCAATATTGGTGGTGTCGGCGCATTGGTTCATCGGTGCGACCGCTGTGACGGCCATGGCCCGGCCCCGTACGATCCACGACTTTTATGGCTTTCCCGAAGAGTTGTTTGCCTTTGACTATCCTGCGCCAGGTCTTCCGGAGCTGGCGGGCGAGGTGGCGGAGGTCGTCAAACCGCACTGGATCGGCGCGGATCGTGATCAATGGGGCCTTGATCATGGCACTTGGAGCGTGCTGGCGCACATCTTCCCGAAAGCCGATGTCCCCGTCGTCCAGTTGTCGATCAACGCGCTGAAGCCGCTGGACTATCACGTCGAACTCGCGACCAAGCTGAATGCGCTGCGCCAACGCGGCGTGATGATCGTCTCGAGCGGCAACGTCGTGCATAATTTGCGTCGCATTGAATGGAACCGTCCGGACGCTGGCGCCGATTGGGCGCGCCGTTTCGACGATATGATTGCGCGCCAAATGACCGAGGCGCCTGGCGATATTCTCAAGGCGGCCGAGCATCCGGACTATGGCCTGGCAGTCCCCACACCGGACCATTTCATTCCTTTGCTCTACACCGCCGGTGTGGCGGCGGCCGAAAACGACGCGCGGGCGTTGGTTCGGGGCTACGCCATGGGGTCGCTGTCCATGACCTGCTACGGTGTGGGCATGAACAATATGGTTTGTGAAGACGGAGATGGTGCTGCCCGGTTGCCTGATGGCATCCCGGCCGATCAAACCAACGTCTAGGCAGGCCTTGCTGCCACACGAGAATTCTTCTGCGGCGAGACGAGGGTGCCCTTAGAGATCGAACGCAAATTTCTGGTCAAGAGTGATACCTGGCGCCAATTCGTCGTTCGCAGCGAGCGCCTGCGCGATGGACTCGTAGCCGCGAGTGATGGCCGCAAGGTCCGGGTTCGTCTCTACGAGCACCGCGCAACACTGACCGTAAAATCACAACAGGAGCGTGGGCAGCGTGCAGAGTTCGAGTACGAGATTCCTCGCGATCACGCGGAAGAGATGCTCGGAGCGCATTGTGGTGACAACATTATCGTGAAAACCCGTCACTACATTCCTGCCGAGGGTCTGCAATGGGAAGTTGACGTCTACGAAGGTCGGCTGCAGGGCATAGTCTTGGCCGAGGTCGAACTCGGTCGCGTTGATCAATCCCTGTCGCTTCCGGAGTGGGTGGGCGAAGAGGTCACCGGCCGCCCCGAATTCAGGAAGATGGAACTGCTCAAGGCCCGCCGCGCATCATCGGCGTGATAGGTTGGCGCGCCTTGCAAACGACCCCAGCTAATACTTCCGGGTCGATTGATCAGCTCCATGTATGTGCGACCGCCCAGTCATTGACGCAAGGCGCCTTTGACCTATCTCGGACACCGCACGCGGGCTTCGCGCGCGTCGTCAAGCATCCCCTCAATACCAATCCTGGAAGCCAGCTCTGGAGGTCCTATGAAGACGTTCGCCGTAACCAATGCCGGCGACCGACCTCAATCCTAATGCCAAGTTCGCATATCGGGCTGATGCCAAGCGCTTCACACTCGAAGTGTGAAGTGACTTCATGCGGCGACCGATTATCAAAAGCAACTATCCACATATTATGAAGATTCTGCGCGCTGCTCCCCATGACACGCGCTTTCGATGATAGAGGCTCGCGTGTCCTCAAGCTTGGCGACGCACCGGCGCTGCGAGGTGATTGCTTATGCATCCAACAACCGCACTTTGCCGGGCGACGGGTGCCACTGGCGTCGTCAGCCCTTGGCGCGATACCAGCTCCCTGCAAAAAAGGAGTGGAGATGACTCATGTAACCGCGAGCATTGGGCGCAGACGCTTTGTCGTCGGTAGCTTCGTCGCGCTCTCGTTGCCGATGGCTGGATGCGCCTCTATCGCCTCCAGCGCAATGATCGAGACGCGTCCCGAGCCCCAAGCGCGCGTGCCTGGCGATGTGCGCAGCATGTATGCTGCGGTTCCTGGCGAGCGGTTTCCTGTCCGCGCCTCGCGCATCGAACTGGTTCCGGAACGCTTCTGGCGTCAAGATGTGGCGTACCCTACCAGCGAAGCGCCCGGTGCCGTCGTCGTCGATACGCGCAATCGATTCCTATACCATGTGAAGCCCGATGGTTTAGCGACGCGCTATGGTGTGGGAATTGGTCGTGCGGGCTTTGAATGGTCGGGAAGGGCCCACATCGCCTACAAGCGCGCATGGCCGAAGTGGACGCCGCCTTCGGACATGATTGCCAGAGAGCCTGCGCTCGAGAAGTACCGGAATGGCATGGCGCCTGGGTCGGATAACCCGCTCGGGCCGCGCACGCTTTATATCCATCAGGGCAATACGGATACGCTTTACCGCATCCACGGCAATCCGGATGAGCGTACAGTCGGCCAGGCCGTTTCCAGTGGCTGCGTTCGTATGCTGCCTCAGGACATCATTCATCTCTACAATGAGGTGAAAAATGGAAGCGTGCTGCTGGTGATTTAAGGGAAAGATCTCGACGTCCCCGCAGCAAAAGGAGGGACAGAATTCGCTCCCGGAGAAATGACCGGCTGTAGGGATTGCGCAAACTTGCTGAAGAGGAAGTCAAGGTCCAGCAGACGAGACACGGCCGGGCGCGCCCGGCCGTGGGATATGGAGGCGCCGAGCGCGCTCAGACGTGGCGCACGTGGGACTTGCCGAGCGCCTTGATGCTGTCCACCCCACAATGCAGGACGGTGTCCACCGTCTCTTCATGGAAGTACTTGATGACACTGTCGACGCCGCTCGCGCCTCCAAGTGCCAGCCCGAACATGATCGGTCGCCCGACGGCGACTGCATTGGCCCCGAGCGCCAGCGCCTTCACGACATCCGTGCCGCGGCGGATGCCGCTGTCGAGGATGAGAGGTACTTCGCCCTTCACTTCATCAGCAATCGACGGGAGGACGGTGATGGAGGCGGGTGTGCCATCGAGGGCCCGGCCACCGTGATTGGAGACCTGTATGGCACCGGCCCCGGCGGAAATCGCAGCGCGGGCGTCCTCTGGTCGCGTAAGGCCTTTGACGACCACCGGAAGTCCGGTGACGTTACGGATCATTTCGACGTCCTTCCACGATAGATCCGTCTTGAACTTGGTGGATCGACCGCCCTGGAAATTGCCATAGGGGAGCCACGGGCGCGGCTTGCCGAGGGCTTCGTACTTGTCGGAAGATCCCTGACCGATGGAATCGACGGTGAGGATGATGGCCTTGAAGCCCGCCGCCTTGGCGCGCTGAAGCAACTCGCGAGAAATACCCTCGTCGACGTCGAGGTAGATCTGGAACCATTTGGGACCTTGAGAAGCCTTAACGATCTCCTCCATGCTCGCAGTCGAGGCGCTGGAAACGCAAAGTAGACCACCCGATTTGGCCGCACCCTGGGCCGTCGCAACTTCACCCGCAGGATGATGCAGCGCATGACTGCCGAAGGGCGTGATAATGATCGGGTGCGGCAGCTTCTCGCCAAAGAGCGTGACAGAGAGGTCGATCTTGTCGCGGACGATGCCGTTCATGCGGTTGGGCGTAAAGACGTAGTCGTCCCAAGCGCGCTGGTTTTCGCGCAGTGTCCACTGCTTGCCCGAGCCATGGGCCATGAAGACGTAGGTACCCTCTGCGTAGACGTTCTTGGCCTGCTCCTCGAGCATGTCGATATTGAAGACCTCGAACCCCTTGTCGATGCCCTTGCGCACAATATTGAGCGGTGCGGTGTTTGCTTCCTCCGGGACCTGTGCAAGCGCGGTCGTGGCGGACGCGGCCAATGCAGTGGCTGCAACTCCCGCCCCTGCGAACTTCAGCATGTTCCTGCGCGACAGCTCGTCATCGATGGGTCTTTGCGCTTCCACTGCACGTACTCCGGCTGAGATGATCGAAGGGGGTACACTGATACAGCCACCCATGGGTTATATAGGGTGCCGTACGCGGGTTCCCAGCATCGCGTTTCTCAGAGGGATCACGGAACATCCCGGATTAAACCGCATCCGATCCATCGGAAGCGGTTAAGGTGTCTTCATATTCAGACCACCTTGGGCGCTGCCGTCTTCAGCGGGACCGTGAGTTCTTCCGCTTTGGTCACAAGCAAAAGCCCTCGCGTTTCAACATCCGGCTCGGCAAATCATTTAATCAAAATAATGTGGAACGGAGCCTTTAAAATGTTTCCACCTATTGTGCAGATAACACTGACCTACGGTATTGGTAAGTTAGAACAACACATTTTGGCATAAATATATGTTATGAGCCCAATTTTGCAGGCTGTGTTTCCCGCGCCGCGCTTCCGAGCGCAAGGCGGGCCACAGCCCAGCACACAACCGTTGCGACCACGCATGTCACGATCAAGAAGGCGGCCGGAGCGTATTCGGATGCGGCTTCGGCGCTTGACGGCACGATAGGCCTCCCTCCCGAATGGACCAAGCCGAGGCCGACGACCGCTCCAGCAGCCATCGCTGCTAAGTAGCTCGGCGGCCGATGGAAGGCGGCAGCTACCCCAAGGATGAGGCCTGCGCAGACGGCGGGGATAATACCGATGAGATAACTGAGCGGCACCGCATAGATGAGCCCGAACAGAGCGACCCACAACACGGCGGCGGGATCGCCGGTTTGGGCGGCTCCGTAGAACCCCATCGTGGCAAAGAGGGTCAACGCGCCGACGGGAGGCCCAATGAGGCCGAACGCAACCAGCACCTTAAGCAGGATGAGTAGGCGTTGCATAGGCGGCATGTCTCGGATTCCACGGGGCGGCAAACGCGGATCTAACACGCTAGATTGCCGCCACCAACAAGCTCGCTTTGTATACCGATTGTGAGGAGCACAGGCCCACGCAACCTGAGAGTGATCACGCGCGGTGTCACTGTCGGCCTGCGGCGGCAATCCGCATAGTGGCGTTGGATCAAGGAGCCAACGCCACTTTCGTATACCCAGTGGGATAGGGGAAACCAATGGCAGACATTTTCATCAGCTATTCGCGCAAGGCGTCCGATTCAGCATCAGTCTTGGCAAACCAATTGAAGGGCAAAGGGTACGACGTTTGGTGGGACACTGACCTCACCGCCGGCCAGCGGTTCAACGACACCATCCGTGAGCGGCTTCTGGATGCCGACGCGGTTGTGGTGATCTGGAGCCCTGAATCCGTGGCTTCCGACTACGTGCGGATGGAGGCCGGGATTGCCTTTGCCTTCCAGAAACTCATCACACTTCGCACCCCTTCCCTGCCCGTCACCGAGCTTCCACCGGCCTTTGCCGACTATCAAACCGGCCTAGTGAGCGATATCGACGGGTTGGTGCGCGCGCTCGCCGAAAACGGGGTCCAGCCCAGATCACGGGCCAGATCGCCCAAACTGACCCGCGAGGAAATGCTTCGCAGACTGGCTGAAGTCAATCCGGCGCTGCCGGCAAGGCTTGAGGATTGGTTTCGCACATGCCAAGGCGCAGGCTTCCGCATTACGTTTGGCCGTTCTGCGATGATCAAGGCCACGGTACCGCGTTTGGGAGACGTCAATTTCGGAACGATCTTTCCGGATGGCAAACTGCAAACCAACTACATCTCCGAAACGTCCCAACGCGCCGGAGATCCCTCCATCGCCGCCGCCTATCTTGACGGCCTTGCAAAATTGATCGACGGCGCCACCGTCCGGCGGGACGGCGCCCCCTGGAACTGGCGCGTCGACGTCTACGGGGAGCTCCCGCAAATAGCCGAGCTCCTTGATAACGACTTCGCCTGGCTGCAGCTGATGGTTGATGCCAGGCAGCGCTTCCTGCAGCGCCCCTACGCGGCTTGAGGACCTAAGTACAACCCCTATAGCCTGAGCCCGACCCAGCGGCCATCACCGGGTTGCTCCGCTTCCTCCCCAACCGGCTGATCATGTTCGAGCCCAAACTGGCGATTTCGCCCCGGATGGGAAGCGTCAGTGGTGCGCCTCGCGGAAGGGAACGTGAACTGGTGAGCATGAGGCGGGCTTTGACCTCATCTCGCGGCGCTGAGCTAAGCCGTCGGGCCTCCTCGTCCCTGAAAGCCATATCCCCTCGCCACAACCGATATGGAGTTCGCAAGGGCCTTGCTTCAAGATTTCGGTCCGGCGGTATAAGGCCGGGCTTCCTGCGCCAGCGAGGCGACCATCGATCTGTATCAAAGAAGCGGCGAACCGATGCGAGCGACGGCCAGCATGTTTTCACAATCATTTTTCCACGGAACCAGGGCCAACCTGAAGCCCGGAGACTTGATAGCCGTCGGCTACCAGTCCAACTTTCTCGAAGGGCAGTCGTTGTCCTGGGTCTATTTTGCGGCCACGCTGGATGCAGCAATCTGGGGCGCCGAACTGGCCATCGGCGGTGATCCAGGACGGATCTATGTCGTGGAGCCAACCGGGCCGATCGAGGACGACCCAAACCTGACTGACAAGAAGTTTCCTGGCAACCCGACACTGTCCTATCGCTCGCGCGAGCCGTTGCGAGTGATCGCCGAGGTGACGAGGTGGCAAGGGCACTCCCCTGAACAGCTACAGCAGATGAAAGATGGACTTGCCCGTTTGAAGGCCGAAGGTGCCGAGATCATCGACTGACGGTGATTGGAGGACCGATCTATCCCATGGCAGGCTATCGGCATCGGGCGGGAAGCAAAGGGGTCGAGATGAAGTGGAAGCCCGAGAACTATCCTGCACTGAGCCCGTACCTGATTTGCTCGGATGGAGATGCACTGATCGAATTTGCCCGGGAGGCATTCAGCGGAGTTCGCCAGTTTGCTCAAGCGGTCCACCAACTCCCTGAGCGGCAGCACGCCCACGTCCTCGCCGGCAGCCGCCAATGTGTCAGCAGCTCCGCATCCAGCTTGCCAATGATCGCCTTGGCTGCAACCGCATGCAGATCATCCGATATGCGGACGCCTGTGCCGATGAGCACGATCTCTCTGCGCTCATGCGTCTGGTAGGCCTTCGGAACTCGCCGCGACAGATACCAGAAGCCCTTCCTTTTCAAGGGGCGCGGTGGGGTGGTTCGGAACGACATGGCGAGGTTTGAATCCCTGGCTATGTATGACCAAATGTATGTCCAAAACGGCCACGACCGACCGATTTCCCTGAAGTTTATCAGGAAAATCGTGGAATTTCAAATATTTATGTATGCGAAAATGGTGCCGCAAGAGGGACTCGAACCCCCGACCCCCGCATTACGAATGCGATGCTCTACCGGCTGAGCTATTGCGGCAACGAGGCAAGTGCGGACGAAAACGAGGCCCGCACGTCAATGCGAGCGTTCTTAGCCGCATCGCATGGCCGAGGCAAGCCTCGCGAAACGGATTGATCCAAGGTACCGCCGGGCACCGATATCCGGCAAACACACCGAAGCACTCTCGATCGCGTGGAGCCTTACGCTCGTTTCTCCCAGCGCCCGGCCTCGGTCTGCTGCCAGTACGTCACCGCGCAGCCTTCCGCTCGCGCCGACTTCCACTGTGACCTAGCCGCTTCCACGGCCTGGCGATCGGCGCCGTCGAAAATAATCACGACGCGAACGTACCCAGCAAAACTTTCGATTGTCGCACCGTCGACGAGGAAGCGAATTGCGGCCTCACTTGGGTTGTCCTCGCTGATGGTCAGAAGTACCGGCTGAAGGCTCGGCGGCCCGTCTCTTGCCGTGCCGTGGGGCAGGAAGCTGTCGTCCCGATAGGTCCACAGGTGCGTATCGAGCGCGGCCAGCCGCTCGGGCGAACCTGCCTGTACGACCGCTCGCCAGCCGCGTTCCAAGGTCCGCTCGAGAAGGCTCGGCAAAACCCGTTCGAGAGGGTGGCGCTCGAGGTGGTAGAAAAAGACTTCCGTCGGCGCGTCTGCCATCGTCTTCCCGCTCTTCGAGATAGCCTTGTCGAAGGCCTCCTGCGCGATTCAGAAATTCTCGCTGCGGCCCCTTGTGCCTCTGCCCGCTCCGCCTATATCGCATGGTCCGGAGCGGCGCCAGAGTCGTAGGCTGACGCCCGTGCGGGCGGTGAGGGATGCGGCCTCCAAAGGTTCGCTGTGTCTCTCCCGCCCGCTGCGATTCTCGGGAAGGGCAGATTATGGCCTCGAAGCCACTGCGAACCTGCATCTCTGCATGCTTTGACTTGTGCAGAGAGCCTCCCGCCGTTACAAGCCCGCGTCAGGGCGGGTAGCTCAGTGGTAGAGCATCTGACTTTTAATCAGATGGTCGAGGGTTCGATCCCCTCCCCGCTCACCAATATTTTCAATAATTTAGATGCGGCTTAGCGGAACAACCGGAGAACTTTTCGACTATTCCGACCCGGGCGTTTCCGACTTTTGCCCTATAGGCAGCAGACAGACTAATACAGACCGGGCGTAAGCTTTGCCCGGTCTGCTCCTAACGCCCCCTAACGATCCGCGTTGTCTGCCAGCCGCCTGCCCCCTCGAGCTCACGCTCGATGCGCGGCACGCGACCTACCTCGGGATCGTCGAGCTTGTTCACACGGTCGCGGAGCTCGATGACCGCTGGCGACGTTCCGATCAGCCACCACACGACGCCGGCGATGAGGACGCCGTCGAGACGCATCGAGATTGAAGGTCAGACAGCACTTCCAAAATGTTAAGCTCCAACCGCTCGGCGCCCCTGAGTACAGGAGCGTTTACAAGGGCATGCGACGCGCGGGAGGTGTGTCACATCTCTGTCGCGGCTTCCAGATAGCGATGTGGCCAGCATGCGCTACGCGATCTACTTCACACCGGCACCGGACTCGATGCTTTGGCGGCTCGGTTCGTCAGCCCTCGGCTATGATGCCGTGCTGGGCCAAGACGTGCCTTTTCCGACGCATCCTCTCTACGCAGATCCGGCCTTCCTGCGCAGACTGGAGACGCCACGTCGCTACGGTTTTCATGCGACGCTGAAAGCGCCGTTCGCGCTGCGCTCAGGCTCCACCGAGAGAGACCTTCTCGAGTGCGCCGCAGCCCTTGCCGCGCATCAGACGCCGATCCTCGTGCCGGGGCTCGAGGTTACACTGCTCGGCGACTTTCTAGCGTTGCGGCCGGCCACTGAACATGCCGAACTGAACCGGTTGGCCGCAACCGCCGTCCGCGAACTCGATCACTTGCGCATAGCACTAACCGATGCCGATCGGGCGCGAAGGCTGGCAGCATCGCTGACGACGCGACAGGTCGGGCATCTCGACCGCTGGGGATACCCGTACATCTTCGAGGATTTCCGCTTTCACTTGACGCTGTCCGGTGCGCTTGCGGAGCCGATGCGTGCTCCGGCATCGACCGCCTTAAAGGCACTTTTCAGCCAAGCCATGGGGGCGCTGCAAATCGACGCCCTCTCTGTCCTTGTCCAACCAACACCGCAAAGTCGCTTCGTCGTGATCGAGCGCCTGCCATTGCAAGCCCGGGCAGCGCCCACCGAGCTGTGATCTAGGCGGGTGCAATGAGCCGGCGCAGGGCCGCAGTGAGGCGGCGCACGCCATCATCGATAGTGCCAGAGTTGTCGATCATGGCATCGGCATCTGTCGGTTCGAAGCCCACGACGTTGCGTTCCAGTCGCGCGTCAATCTCGGCCGCGGACTCGCGCTTGCGCAATGACAGACGTGCCGCACGCACGTCTCGCGGACAGTCGACAAGGATCACTCTAGTCCGCGCATATCGGCGGCGTGCTTCGATGCAAATGCCGCGCGAAGCGTTCACCACCACCGCCTGCCCCGCACCGATCGCCGCGTTGATGGTGACGGGAACGCCGTAGCGCAATTCGTGGGCCGGCCACGTCAGCGCAAAGGCGCCATGTTGCATGGCTTCAACGAACTCAGCTTCATCGACCGAAGCGTGAGCTTCGGCGGCATGACTTGCACGCGTAATGACGCGCTCCGGAAAAATGAAGCGATTATCGCCTGCAAGCGCCGTCCGTGCGCCCTTGATCAGCGCATCCTTGCCGGCGCCGCTCGGCCCCACGACGAGGAAAAGCGTGCCGGGCCCGATCGCCACGGTGTTGTCCTCACGGCGATCAGGCGACACGTTGCCCCTCCCGGTAAACCTCGCGGACGACCGGTGCACCATTCACGAGGCGGACGCGCACAAGATCGGCGCGCTTGCCGGCCGCGATCTCTCCGCGGTCGCTGAGACCGACAGCGCGAGCCGGGTTGGCGGTTACGGTACGCAAAGCCAAGGGAAGACCGAAGTCCTCGATTCGATGTGCCAGCTCGAACGCGCCGAGCAACAGGCTCGCCGGCACATAATCCGACGATAAAATGTCGAGGTGGCCGTTGCGGGCAAGTGCTTCGGCGGCAACATTGCCCGAGTGCGAGCCACCGCGCACGACGTTTGGCGCCCCCATCAGAACGTCGATGCCTGCTTCATGGGAAAGCCGCGCTGCTTCGGCCGAGGTCGGGAATTCGGCGATCGCCACTTTGTCAGCGATCGATTCACCCACGTGCACCTCCGTCGCGTCGTCGTGACTGGCGAGTACAATGCCACGCTGGCGGGCTAACGCGACGAGCGCGCATCGATGCTTCGCGTAGTTCCTGACGTGAGAGGCTCGCTTCGTCTCGATCAGTTTATCGAGTTCAGCCGGCGACCGGCCGGATTTGCCGCCGTAGTAGGTGCGCCACGCGTCGAGGCTTGTGAACTGGCGTGCTCCAGGCGTGTGATCCATCAGCGAGATCAGATTGACACGATGCGCCATCGCCTTTTCGGCCTGGTCGATGACGTCGTCCGATGTCACCTCGCATCGCAGATGCACGCGGTGCTCGGCCCGTAGCAACCCTTGCTCTGCGGCTCGCGCGATGCCGCCAATCACGACGGAGATCTCGTTGTTGATGGGGCTATAATCGTCGTCGCGACCGGCGCGGATGCAATCGAACACGGTGGTGATGCCGGAGGCTGCAATCTGCGCGTCGAACGCCATGATCGCCGATGCTTCAGGCCAATGAACCTTGGGCCGCGGCCTCAGATGCGTCTCCAGGTGATCGGTGTGCAGCTCGATGAGCCCAGGGATAAGGAGATCGCCGGACAGATCAATGCTGACGCGCGGCGCGGCGCCGTGACCGATCTCCACGATAACCCCGTCGCGCACCGCGAGCCAACCATCCACGATCTCGTCGAGGAGCACGATTTTAGCGTGGCCGAAAACGATCTCGCCCGTCATCGTCTTAGCCTCCCGACGCAAATTGCGTGACATCGACGATGCGATCGGCAACGCGATCACGGACATCCTCGTCATGAAAGATGCCAAGCACGGCGACGCCTGCACGCTTCCGTTCCTCGATCAGCGCCACCACGGCGGTGCGATTGGCGGCGTCGAGCGAGGCTGTCGGCTCGTCGAGGAGCAGGATCGGTCTTTCCGCCGCAAACCCTCGCGCGATGTTGACGCGTTGTTGCTCTCCACCCGAGAACGTCGCAGGTGGCAGGTGCCACAGGCGCTCCGGCACATTCAGGAGCTGCAACAGCTTGCGCGCCTTGTCCTCAGCCGCCATTGAGCCAAGCCCTGCGTCGCGCGCGGCAGCAATAACGATGTCGAGCGTACCGACACGCGGGATCACGCGTAGGAACTGGCTGACGTAGCCGACGGTGCTACGGCGCAACGCCAGGACGGCACGCGGCTCGGCGCGAGCGATGTCAACCCATCCCGCCGGCCCGCTCATGCCGATACGGCCGCTATCAGCTCGGTAATTGCCGTAGATCATCTTGAGGATCGACGACTTGCCGGTACCTGAGGGTCCGCCGAGAACGACGCACTCACCCTCATGCACCGAGAACGACACGTCGGCGACCACCGGAAGCCGCGCGCCGCCGCGCAGGTGCATCACAAACGTCTTGGCGACGTCCTCGAGGCGGATCATCTCGCGTTGATGATGAGACATGCGCAGTCAGGCCTGCAGGATCGATGCGACGAGGAGCTGGGTGTAGGGTTCGCGTGGATCGTCGAGAACCTGGTCGGTGAGTCCGGTCTCGATCACACGGCCGTGGCGCATGACGATCATTCGGTGCGACAGCAGCCGCGCAACCGCAAGGTCATGCGTGACGATCACCGAGGCGAGGCCGTACTCGGCGACGAAGCTGCGGATCAGATCGAGCAGACGCGCCTGTACCGACACGTCGAGGCCGCCGGTTGGCTCGTCCATGAAGATGAGACGCGGGCGCGTCACCATGTTCTTGGCGATCTGCAGGCGCTGACGCATACCGCCTGAGAACGTATCTGGTCGATCATCGATACGGTTGCGGTCGATCTCGACGCGCTCGAGCCAGCTTTCGGCCTCCGCGCGGATGCGTCCGTAATGTTGCCAGCCAATCGCCATCAGCCGCTCGCCGACGTTGCCGCCCGCCGAGACGCCCATGCGCAGTCCGAGGGAAGCGTCCTGATGTACGAAGCCCCAGTCGGTGCGCAGAAGGAAACGGCGCTGTGCCTCACCAAGCGTGTTCAGGTCGGGCTCGCTGCCATCGCGCAGACGATAACGCATTCGACCGGCGGTCGGTTGGAGCTGGGTCGAGAGCAATCCGAGCAGCGTCGACTTTCCGGATCCCGATTCGCCCACAATCGCCACGACCTCGCCCTCGTGGATATCGAGCGACACATCCTCGCAGCCAATGCGCGGGCCATAATGCTTGGTCAACCGCTCAGCGACCAACAGCGGACGCTCTTCAACGGCGCTCATACTGGCACCTCGCGGAGCGCCGCGCCCGGTTCCGGCGACGGGCGGCGGGTTTCACAGAAGTCGGTATCGGAGCACACGAACATCCGGCCACCCTGGTCGTCGGTGACGACCTCATCGAGGTAGACGCCCTCGGCACCACAGAGTGCGCAGCCGCGATCGAATGTTGTCGGTTCGAAGGGGTGATCCTCGAAGTCGAGACTCACGACTTTCGTGTAAGGCGGAAGCGCGTAGATCCGTTTCTCGCGACCGGCGCCGAATAGCTGCAGCGCCGGACACATATCCATCTTCGGGTTGTCGAACTTCGGTGTTGGCGACGGGTCCATGATGTAGCGGTCATCGACTTTGACCGGGTAGGCGTAGGTCGTCGCGATGTGGCCGTGCCGTGCGATATCCTCATAGAGCTTGACGTGCATGATGCCGTAGTCCTCGAGCGCATGCTGGCGGCGTGTCTCGGTCTCGCGCGGCTCGAGGAAGCGCAGTGGCTCGGGGATCGGCACTTGGTAGACGAGGATTTGCCCTTCGCGAAGCGGCGACTCTGGGATGCGATGGCGCGTCTGGATGACTGTCGCGTCCGAGGTGTGCGTCGTCGTTGGAATGCCGGCGGTGCGCTCGAAGAATTTTCTGATCGACACAGCGTTAGTGGTGTCGTCGGCGCCCTGATCGATGACCTTGAGCGTGTCATCGGGGCCGAGCACAGAGGCTGTCACCTGCACGCCGCCGGTTCCCCAGCCATAAGGCATCGGCATCTCGCGGCTCGCGAACGGAACCTGATAGCCGGGAATCGCCACTGCTTTGAGCAACGCGCGCCGGATCATGCGTTTGGTCTGTTCGTCGAGGTAGGCGAAGTTGTAGGTGGCGGCGTCGCTCATTCCGCGGCCTCCTTGCGGTTCGCCTGTTCCCACTCGCGGCGCATCTGGCGAACGAGTTGAAGTTCGGCCTGGAAGTCGACGTAGTGCGGCAACTTCAGATGCTCGACGAAGCCGGTTGCCTGCACGTTGTCGGCGTGCGACAGCACGAACTCCTCGTCCTGCGCCGGTGCCACCGGTTCCTCGCCGAGGTCGCGCGCTCGCAATGCCCGATCCACCAGCGCCATCGACATCGCCTTGCGCTCGGAATGACCGAAGGTGAGGCCGTAACCGCGCGTGAATTGCGGTGGGCTTTCGGCGCTCCCCTTGAACTGATTGACCATCTCGCACTCGGTGACGACGATCTTTCCGAGCGGCACCTCGAACCCGAGCTCCTCCGGCACGAGATGCACCTCGACGGCGCCCATACGGATCTCGCCCGCAAAAGGATGGGTGCGGCCATATCCGCGCTGCGTCGAGTAGCCAAGCGCGAGCAGGAATCCTTCATCGCCCCGCGCGAGCGACTGCAGGCGCAGATCGCGATCGGCCGGAAAGGCGAGCGGATCGCGCGTCAGATCGCCGACTGGCGCATCGCCATCCATCTCCGGATTGGTCTCGATCAGTCCGTCGGCGCCGAGCAAATCGGCGACGTGCGGTGCGACGGCCAGTGCCGCCACGGGTTTGCGGGATGGCTCGATCGGCTGCGTCTCGGCTTTCAAATGATCGTCGAGGAGCCGATGCGTATAGTCGAACGTCGGTCCGAGCACCTGCCCACCCGGCAAATCCTTGAATGTCGCCGAGATGCGACGACGGATCGCCATGGCACTCGTCTCGATCGGTGCTGCATAGCCGAAGCGCGGCAGCGTCGAACGATACGCGCGGACGAGAAAGATCGCTTCGATCAGGTCACCACGCGCCTGCTTGATTGCCAGCGCCGAGAGATCGGGATCGTACAACGAGCCCTCGCACATCACTCGATTGACAGCGAGCGCAAGCTGCTCGCGGATCTGGTCAGTGGTTAGTTCCGGCACCGCAAGATCGCCGCGGCGCTCCTTGGCGAGCAATTCATGCGCTGCAGCGATCGCCGCCTCGCCACCCTTTACGGCTACGTACATTCAAGCATTCTCCGCAATTCGGGTGCTTCTCGGCAGGGCCGCGATCAACGCCGTGGTGACGAAGACGAGATCGACTCCGCATGGGAAGCGCGATCGGTTGGCGGCGAACTGATCCGGGAAATCGGCCGGCAGCGGCGATGCGCGAAACGACACGTGGTCGAGAATCCCAGGACCGCTGAACTGCCAATCCTGGTTGGCGAGAGCATCGATCTGAATGATCACGGTCGTCGATCGGTCAGGATATTCGGGGGTGCCTTGTCCAAAGGCCGTCAGGAGTGGCATGCGAGCCGGAGCCGCAATTACTGCGAAATCGGCTTCGCGGCTGGCGGATACGATCCGCGCGCCCGTATGGAAGCGGAGATAGTCGCCGACCGAAGGGACGCCCGTCAGCGGCTCGTCCAACCAGACCGTCGTCTCGAAGTCGGCGAGCGCCAACAGCAGAGCCGCCGACGTCCCCAACAATGGATGCGGTGGTGCGAGATCGGTTGCGAGTGATGCGATGCGGCCGGGCCGAGCCATGGCGTCCAGGATGGCGCGGAAAACCGCCTGCGCCCCGCGGACGGGATCGTCGAAGCCGGCACCCATGGTGGTCATTCGCTTAATCCTCGCCACGCACCAAAGTGAAGAATTCGACGCGTGTCGCCTCGGTCTCCTCGCGCACAGTTTTCGCCTCACGCTCGACGCGCTCGGTCACGGGATCGATGAGATTCCACTTTAGGGTTTGCCGGTAGGCTGGGTGCTGGCTAGCGGCGTCGAGGATCGCGGCGAGCCGAGCGCGCCGCTTTGAACGGCCAAGCAGATAAGCGTATCCCGTCTCACCACTTCGCAACCGCACGACGGCGCGCGTGACTGTTGCTTCGCCGACGTTGAAGGCCGCGCCGCTGCCGCCGATACGGCCACGCAGCATGACGAGCCCAATCTCAGCCGGCCGCACGTCGACGCCCTCAGGACGCGGATCGAGCCCTGCGACGGCGATTTCCAGCTCCGCTTCGGTCGCGTGCGCACAGATGCGCATCAGCGCCTGACGCTTGCTCGTTGTGCGCGTGTCGCAGGTACTGTCGATGGCGTGCGTTTCGGACATAGCCCGTGCTCATAGCTGCCGCCGTTAAAGCTTTTGTGACACCACGAACACGTGACACAGCCTTCGCGCGAGGTCTCTCCTTTCGCGGCCTGCTCGGAAATGATGCCGAACTGTCACTCAACCGTCACGGAACCTTTTGAAAGCTGTCATCCGGCCTTGCTACTGCGACTTTGAGCAAAGTTGCGAGGGAGCCGCACGTGCAGGCCGCATCCATCGAAGTCAAGAACGTCAGCAAATCCTTTCAGGCGGGCAGACAGGTTCTCAGCAGCGTTTCGCTGACGCTGCAGGCTGGGGAGATGGTCGCTTTGATCGGCGCTTCAGGCTCGGGAAAGTCAACGCTAATCCGCGCGATCGCTGGCCTCGTCGCGATCGACGGCCGTGTTCGAGACGGCGGCTCGCCGGGCGAAATTCTGATCGGCGGCAGACCGATGCAGCAGCGGGGACATGTCACCGGCGGCGCAAATGCCCTGCGCTCACGGGTCGGCGTCGTCTTCCAGCAGTTCAATCTCGTCCCGCGCCTCTCGGTGCTGACAAACGTCTGTCTCGGCTTTCTCGGCCAGATTCCACGGTGGCGCGGCACGCTGGGGCGCTTCGCCCACGACGAGAAGCAGCGCGCAATGCAAGCGTTGGAGCGCGTCGGCATCGCCGAGCAAGCCCTAAAGCGCGGATCGCAACTGTCCGGCGGACAACAGCAACGCGCGGCGATCGCACGCTCTCTCGTCCAGGGCTCGGAAATCCTTATTGCCGATGAACCGATCGCGTCGCTCGATCCCAGTGCCGCGCGGCGTGTCATGGACATCCTTGCAGAACTCAATCGGTGCGATGGGATCACCGTGCTCGTGTCGCTGCATCAAGTCGAATATGCGCTGAACTATTGCCCACGCACGATAGCGTTGCGCGAAGGGAAAGTCGTCTACGACGGCCCGTCGAGTTCGTTGACGCCGACATTCCTCGGCGAACTCTATGGCGCCGAGAGCGAGGAGTTGTTCCTGCCACGCATCGGCGAGACCGACACAGCCTCGATGAACAAAACCTGGGCAACGCCACCAGCGGCAGCCGGCGCCATGCCGCTGCGAGATCTTGCGATCGCGGGCAACGCCTAACCTGCACTGACACGAAACCCGCCGCTCGGCCGCTGCGGATGGGGACCTGCATACGCGGCACATCCACGTAACAACTACCAGCTTCTCACGGGAGATAGCGATGTTCAAAAAGTCATTGAGGGCGGTGGCGACAGCAGCCGCGCTGGCCGCGGCGAGCACAGGCGTCTCGGCACAGGAGATCAACTTCGGCATCATCTCGACGGAATCAACGGCCAATCTTCGGCCGGTATGGGATCCGTTCCTCGCCGACATGGAAAAGAAAGTCGGCCTCAAGGTCAAAGCCTTCTTTGCTTCCGACTACGCTGGCGTCATCGAAGGAATGCGCTTCAAGAAAGTCGACGTTGCTTGGTTCGGCAACAAGTCAGCAATGGAAGCGGTTGATCGGGCCAACGGCGAGGTCTTCGCGCAGACGGTCGATAAGGATGGCAACCCGGGCTACTGGGCGCATATTCTCGTTCACAAAGACTCGCCCTTCAAAACGCTCGACGACGTCCTGAAGTGTGACAAGACACTCGACTTCGGCATCGGCGATCCGAACTCGACGTCGGGCTTCCTCGTGCCGACGACATTTATCTTCTCGGCGCGTGGTATCGACCCTAAGGCTTGCTTCAAAACCGTCCGCAATGCGAACCATGAAGCCAACGGTCTCGCCGTCGCCAACAAGCTCGTTCACCTCGCAACGAACAACAGCGAGAACCTCACCCGTCTCGCTAAAACAGCGCCGGAAAAAGCGAAAAACCTGCGCATCATCTGGACGTCACCGCTGATCGCCTCAGATCCGCTTGTCTGGCGCAAGGATCTCGACGACGCGGTGAAGGCGAAGATCGCCGACTTCATTCTGAGCTACGGCACCAGCGAAGACGCGGAAAAGAAGGTGCTCGCCGGCCTCGGCTGGGCGCCGTTCCGGAAGTCCGACAACACGCAGCTACTCCCCATTCGGCAGATGGAGGTCAACAAGGCCATCGCCAAGATCAAAGCTGATGCGTCGCTGTCCGATGAGGATCGGCAGAAGCAGATCGCACCGCTGCAGGCCCAGTTCGAGACGCTCGGCAAAGAGATTGGCGCGCTTACGAAAGGCTGATCGGCTCCACGCTATAGCGATGCTGCTACCGCGCAGGCGCCAGTTTGCCTGCGCGGAACTTTGATATGACTGATACGGCACGAGCCTTCGGGGAAGTCGCATATGTCCGACACGATGCAACGGGCTCACACCCCCGGCGACCTCACGAAGATCGCCGTGCCGCAGTACACCCTTGCCGAGCGCTGGCGCGTACCGATCGGCGCGCTGCTCATTGTTGGCCTTCTCGCCTGGAGCTGGGGGCCGGCCGAGATGAGCAAGTCGACCTCGCTGATCACCGACTGGCGCAACATGGCGGAGTTGCTATCGGGATTCATGAAACCTAATTTCCGCGACTGGCAGGCGTACGTCGCGGCGATGGTCGAGACCGTACAGATCGCGGTTTGGGGGACGGCGCTGGCGGTGTTCATCGGTGCGCCACTCGCGATCCTTGCCTCGTCGAACGTCTCTCCTGTCTGGATCGTGCAGCCGGTGCGTCGCCTGATGGATGCCTCGCGGGCGATCAACGAGATCGTGTTTGCGCTCGTATTCGTCGTGGCAGTCGGCCTCGGGCCGCTCGCAGGCGTGCTTGCCCTTGCAGTTCACAACATCGGCATTATCGCGAAGCTGTTCTCCGAGGCCGTCGAGGCGACCGACCCACGCCCCGTCGAGGGCATTCGCGCCACGGGTGCGACGCGGCTGCAGGAGGTCATTCACGGCATCCTGCCGCAGGTGATGCCGCTATGGAGCTCTTTCACGCTCTACCGCTTCGAGACCAATGTGCGCTCAGCCACGGTGCTCGGCATCGTTGGCGCCGGCGGCATCGGTCAGCCGCTGTACGAGAACATCCGCAGCTTCCAGTATGCCGAAACGGCGACGATCGTCATTATTGTCGTGGTAACGGTCTCATTGATCGATCTCCTCAGCTCGCGCATCCGGAGATTCCTGGTCTGAGGCGGCGCCGGTGATGAAGCTCGCATAGGCTGCTGAGCAGCTTCCATCACGGTCTACGGCGCTTTGCTTCCGAAAAGTGCGCGCCCGCTGGCAATCGCGCGACGATCATAGTCATCAGCAAGCGCGCAGAGTGCAGCCCCGCAATCGCCCGCAAATGATGGTCCATGCATCAGCGCAAGCGTGCGCGGGGCAAATTTGGAAAGGCAGCGAATGGCGGTCCCCATGCCGGGATTGAGACTCGAGTATTGAAACAGATCCTCCGCGGCGATCGCGGGCCCGACGATATCACCTTCCGTCAGGGCCGGGCCATCGCCGAGTTGCGTGAACAGGTCGCCGCACAGCATGGTTCCCGTAGACTCCTCGTACATCACGCCGGCGTCCCAGCCGTGCGGAATATGCGGTGTGTCGATGTAGCGGACTTTCTTTTGGCGGCCGAGATCGATGATCTCGCCGTCTGCAAGCGCACGAGGCGCGCGATCTGCCATGTCGTTCATCGACACAAGGCAGCCGATTTGCCCGTGCGCGGCCTTTGCCTGTGGCGCGACCGCCAACCATTCATTCATGGCGCCGCACTCATCAGCCTCATAGTGACCGAAGGCGATCCAGCGCAATTGCTCGGGCGGAAGTATCTGACTGATGGCCGCTCTGGTCAGCGGGAACATCTTGCGGAGGCCAGTGTGGAACAGCAGCGGCTCATCCCCAAGAATGAGGAACTGGTTGAACGTGAAACCAGCCGGTGGCGCAATGTCGGGCACGAATGTCGACAGCCGATAAATGCCGTCCGCAATTTCTCTAATTCTCGTTTCCATTGATTTACTCCTCTAATAAGGGGTTGGATTTCCGGAATTCGGTCATGCTGTGCTGGTTTTCTCGTGGCGTCCACGAGTGCGCGGATGACCCAGTGTTTCGCCTTGCGTGCGTCGGCCTCATCGAATTTCAACGATACGATATTGCCTTGGGCACCCATTAGGCACTCCGGCGGCACACGCTGGTTTCACCCGGGCACCAAGGTCCGTTGGCTCTTACACAGACGGGTCGAACATCCAAATGAAGCGCCAATCTACCGCCGCATGCGACAACGGGTCTTCGTCATGGCGGTGAACTTTACCGCAGCCAATTGGTTTGCGTCAGAACGAAATGGCATCCGACTGGCGTGACGACGCGCATAGCGTGCCATTCGGCGCTGTAAGCCGTGGAGCGTAGGGCATGAGCATGAATGTCGACTCAAACGCGCCCACCTCGCCAATCGACCAGTCGATAGACGAACTTTGCATCAACACCATTCGCACCCTTTCAATAGACGCGGTCGAGCGCGCCAAATCTGGCCATCCGGGCACGCCGATGGCCTTGGCGCCTCTTGTCTACACCCTTTGGCAGCGCGTTCTTCGTTATGATCCGCAGGATCCGACATGGCCCAACCGCGACCGTTTTGTGCTGTCCAACGGGCACGCTTCCATGCTCCTCTATGCCATCCTGCACCTCACCGGCGTGAGGGATGTCAGCCCAGAACACGAGCGCAGTGATCGGCTCTCGGTCACTCTCGAAGATATAAAACGCTTTCGCCAGATCGACAGCAGATGTCCGGGACATCCTGAGTACCGTCATACCGCAGGGGTTGAGGCAACGACCGGTCCCTTAGGTCAGGGTTGCGGGATGAGCGTCGGCATGGCTATTGCCGAGCGTTGGCTGGAGACGCATTTCAACCGCCCCGGCTTCGAGATTTTCAATTACGATATTTACGCGGTCTGCAGTGACGGCGACATGATGGAAGGCGTGACGAGTGAAGCCGCCTCGCTTGCCGGTCATCTGTCGCTTGGAAACTTGTGCTGGATCTACGATAACAACCGCGTGACAATAGAAGGTCACACGGATCTCGCTTTTAGCGACGACGTTGCGGCGCGATTTCGCTCCTGTGGTTGGGATATCGTTGTTGTCAGCGATGCCAACGACACGGAACGCATCGCCGGGGCACTCGGACAAATTCGACGTTCGAAAAATGCGCCGATCCTCATCATCGTGAACAGCCATATCGGTTACGGAGCCCCTCACAAGCAAGATACGAGCGCCGCTCATGGCGAGCCGCTCGGCGAGGACGAGGTCCGTTTGACCAAGCGAAGTTACGGTTGGCCCGAAGACGCGAACTTCTTGGTGCCAGAGGGCGTTCGTGAGCATTTCCAAGCAGGCCTAGGTCAACGCGGACACGACCTCCGGGGCGTCTGGACGGACCTGATGGGGGCTTATCGAGCGCAATATCCGGACCTCAGCACTGAACTATCTCGGATGGATAAGCACGACCCACCCGACGGCTGGGACGTAGATTTGCCCCGCTTTGCAGTTGACGCAAAAGGTCTCGCCTCTCGAGACTCGTCGGCCAAGGTCCTGAACGCCATCGCACCGCGTATAAACTGGTTGATCGGTGGTGCCGCAGACTTGTCGCCATCCACCAAGACAAATCTGACTTTTGCATCGAGCGGCGATTTTGAGGTCGGCCAATATGCCGGCCGCAATTTGCATTTCGGCATTCGGGAGCATGCGATGGGTGCCATCCTCAACGGGCTCGCGCTGTCTAATATCAATGCTTACGGATCCACGTTTCTCAATTTCTCGGACTACATGAAGGAACCCATTCGGTTAAGCGCATTGATGGAACTTCCTGTCGTCTACATCTTTACGCATGATTCAATTGGCCTCGGTGAGGATGGGCCGACGCACCAGCCTATCGAGCAACTGGTCGCGCTTCGTAGCGTCCCCGGCCTCATTACGCTGCGGCCGGCGGACGCCAACGAAGTCGTGGAGGCTTGGCGCGTTATTATCGGTCTGAAGCAACAGCCATGCTGTCTCGTGCTGACCCGTCAACCTCTGCCGACATTCGATCGAACGCGCTTCGCGTCAGCTGCTGGCGTTGCCCAAGGTGCCTATGTCATGGCGGATGCCGATCGCGGCACGCCGGAGATTATCCTTATTGGCACCGGCAGTGAGGTGGCGCTGTGTGTTGAAGTCTATGAGGCGCTGAAACATGAAGGCGTCGCAGCGCGCGTTGTCAGCATGCCATCATGGGAATTGTTCGAACAGCAGGACCAAGCTTACCGCGATAGCGTCCTGCCTCCGGCGGTGAAAGCGCGCATCTCTGTCGAGGCTGCCTCGGTCATCGGATGGGACCGTTACGTGGGCGCGAACGGATACCGGGTCGGCATGCATACCTTCGGTGCTTCGGCTCCGATCAAGGACGTGATGGCGAAGTTCGGTTTCACTCGAGAACGCGTTCTTGCTGTTGCCAAAGATCAGCTCCGGTTGGCGAGGGAAATGGCGCAATGAACCTCTTGAAACAGCTCGAGCTATGTGGCCAGTCGCTTTGGTTGGACTACCTGAAACGCAGTTTGATCCAAAACGGTGACCTTCGCCGCCTCATCGAGTGCGATGGCTTGAAGGGCGTCACATCAAACCCGTCCATATTCGAGAAGGCCATTGCCGAGACGGAGGAATATAAGGATGCGCTGAATGCGTTTCAGAACGAGACGGATCACAGCGTTTCGGCCATTTACGAACATTTAGCTATCGCGGATATTCAGGCCGCCGCCGATATATTACGCTCGGTATACGATGCCACGAACGGGCGTGATGGATACATCAGTCTTGAGTGTTCACCGTATCTTGCCAACGACACGAGCGCTACCGTTGCCGAAGCCCGACGTCTATGGTCCACCGTGAAGCGATCGAACCTGATGGTAAAAGTACCGGCGACCGCTTCCGGCATTCCCGCCATTCGCCAACTGATCGGCGAAGGAATAAACGTCAATATAACTCTTCTTTTTTCGGTTGATGTCTACGAGGAGGTCGCCAAGGCATATATCGCCGGCCTCGAGGAACTAAAGAAGGCCGGCCGTGATATTTCCAGAGTCGCCAGTGTCGCGAGCTTTTTCGTAAGCCGCATCGATACTGCGGTGGACAAGCAGCTAGATGAACTTGCCGACAAGAAGATCGCAGATTCGTTGCGCGGCAAGTCGGCGATCGCAAACGCGAAGCTGGCTTACGCGCACTATAAGGCATCATTCTCTAGTGCACGTTGGCATGAGCTTGCCGATGCGGGCGCGAAAACTCAGCGCCTCCTCTGGGCATCGACCAGCACGAAGGATCCAGCTTATAAAGATACGATGTATGTGGACGGCCTCATTGGCCGGGAGACAGTAAATACCATACCGCCCGCAACCATGGATGCATTCCGCGACCATGGTTGCGCGACGCCTGATACCATAGAGCAGGATTTAGCAGGCGCCCGTGCCACACTCGCGGCGCTGGAGCAGAATGGCATATCACTGACGCAAGTCGCCGACCGGTTGGTTACCGACGGCGTACAACAATTCGCAGACTCATTCGATGTGTTGTTTTCCGCCATCGCGCGATCTCGTCGTATTCTGATCGATGGCGACCGCCCGGTTCAAAATATATCGTTAGGCGGCCCGGAGATGAGTGCGGCCTTCGACGCAGAAGCGGAGGCTTGGCGCAAAGCGGGGCATATACGTCGCCTTTGGGCTGGCGACGCCTCGCTCTGGACAGGGATGGACGAGAACAATTGGCTCGGTTGGCTTCGCGTTGTGGAGCAGGACATTGCCGATGTCGGTCGATTGCAGCGTTTCGCAAAGAGCGCCAAAGAGCGCGGGTTCCATGATGCTGTTCTTCTCGGGATGGGTGGTTCCAGCCTCGGGCCGGAGGTTTTGAGCAAAAGCTTCGGTAAGCAAGACGGCTGGCCGCGTTTCCACATGCTCGACAGCACTGATCCCGCACAGATCATGGGGGTCGAAACGGCGATCGATCTCAGCAGAACGCTCTTTATCGTCTCGTCTAAATCAGGCGGCACGCTCGAACTGAACATTTTCCTGGACTATTTTTGGGAGCGCGTCAGCGCCTCGCGTGGAGACAGCGACGTCGGCGAGCAGTTCGTCGCGGTGACCGATCCAGGATCTTCGCTCGAACGACGTGCGAAGGAACTTGGCTTTGCGGATGTTTTCCACGGCGTGCCTTCGATCGGCGGGCGTTATTCCGTCTTGTCGAACTTCGGCTTGGTGCCATCGGCTGCGATGGGCCTCGACATCAAACGTCTGCTCGAAGCGACTTTACCCATGGTGCTCACCTGCGGTGCCGACGTACCACCGGATGAGAATCCCGGCGTACAGCTGGGCGTCGCACTCGGAATTGCGGCCACGCGCTTTGGCCGCGACAAAGTTACGATCATTGCATCGCCGGCCATCGCCGACTTCGGCGCCTGGCTCGAGCAACTTCTTGCGGAGAGCACCGGGAAACGCGGACGTGGGCTTATCCCGCTGGCGGGCGAGCCAGTCACAGCACCTGAGCACTACGGGGTTGATCGCTTCTTTGCTTACCTCGAGCTCGATGGCAACGCCGACCCGGCTCAACAGCAGGCCGTGACGGTGCTTGAGCACGCTGGGCATCCGGTCGCTCGCATTCGGGTAAGGGATCTATGGCATCTCGGCCAGGAATTCTTTCGTTGGGAAATGGCAACTGCCGTAGCTGGCGCGATTATAGGTATTAATCCATTTGATCAGCCAGACGTCGAGGCAAGTAAATCTAAAACGAGTGCCCTGACCGAAGCATTCGAGAAATCACGCAGCTTACCGACCGAAGCACCGATATTCCGCGAAAACGGCTTAACCCTCTACGCGGACCCTCGCAACGCTGCCGAACTCGGACGGCACAATACGCTTTCCGCGTATTTCAAAAGTCATTTCGGACGTCTGACGACTGGCGACTATGTGGCGCTACTTCCTTACATCTCGCGCGACGGCTCTCACACGCGCGCCTTGACAACGATGCGCACGCGTATTCGGGATAAGACTGGAGCTGCCACCTGTGTCGGATTTGGTCCCCGCTTTCAACATTCAACCGGCCAAGCCTACAAGGGTGGTCCGAATTCGGGCGTGTTTCTCCAAATTACCTGCGATGACCCCATCGATATCGACGTGCCCGGTCGCGCTTACAGCTTCGGCGTCGTGAAGGCAGCGCAGGCCCGTGGCGATATGGATGTTCTTGTTGAACGGGGCCGACGCGCACTCCGTGTTCACATCAACGATCTCAATGCCGGCCTCGTCGATCTGGCCCGCGCTATCGATGAAGCGCTTGCATAGCTCACCTTTTGCAAGGAGTGGCGCAATGGAAATCGGAGTGATCGGCCTCGGCCGCATGGGCGGTAACATCGCTCGACGGCTCCTAGGAGCGGGGCATCAGTGCATCGTGTTCGACGCCGATGCCCAACCACGCGCGACTTTGGCGAAGGCGGGTGCTACCGCGGTTGGTGCGGTAGAGGATTTGGTTCGCGCATTGAAAGAGCGTCCACGTATCGTCTGGGTCATGCTGCCCGCTGGCCGAGTCACCGAGGAGACGGTCGAGCGCCTCGGAAACTTGCTTGGTCCGACGGACATCATCATCGACGGCGGAAACTCCTTCTATAAGGACGACATCCGACGCGCAAAGAAGTTAACTGAAAGGCAGATCCGCTATGTTGATTGCGGGACATCCGGCGGCATCTGGGGCATCGAGCGCGGGTATTGCATGATGATCGGCGGCCCCAAGGACGCTGTCGATCATCTCGATCCGATCTTCGCTGCCCTTGCGCCCGGTGTTGGCGAAATTTCGCGCACGCCTGGCCGCGACAAAGGCGATCCACGCGCCGAGCGTGGCTACATTCACGCCGGCCCATCCGGTGCGGGGCACTTTGTGAAAATGGTACATAATGGTATCGAGTATGGATTGATGCAGGCCTACGCCGAGGGCTTCGACATTCTTCGCAGCAAAGGATCGAACGAACTTCCCGAAGACGAGCGTTTCATGCTGAACTTGCCTGATATTGCGGAAGTCTGGCGGCGTGGAAGTGTCGTGTCATCATGGTTGCTTGATCTTGGCGCCGCGGCCCTGGCAAAAGATGCGCAATTGAATAGCTTCTCCGGCTTCGTGCAGGATTCGGGCGAGGGTCGTTGGACCGTCGAGGCGGCGATCGAGGAGGCGGTTCCGGTCAACGTGTTGTCGGCAGCACTTTACGCACGCTTCCGCTCCCGCCGCGAACAAACTTTTGCAGATAAAATGCTCTCGGCCATGCGCTTGGGATTTGGCGGCCACGTTGAAGGGCGTGAGTCCAGCCATTCGTTCGACGGTGGGGACTCGAAGCTGCAGTCGGCGGCCACACGGGATAAGGCCTAGCGCGATGCCCATTAACACTCCGGTCCGGACACCAGCGGCTGCTCAACTCGTGGAATGCCCGGAGCTTCGCAAGCGCCGGCCTGCCGATCCCTGCACCATCGTGATTTTTGGCGCCACCGGTGACCTCACGAAGCGTCTCGTCGTGCCGGCACTCTATAATCTGTCTCGTACTAAGGTACTACCGGAGCAATTCGCGCTCATCGGCGTGGCGAGATCGCCCGGAACTTCGGAGAGTTGGGGCGACCATCTCTATGCGAACCTCAAAAGTTTTGTCGATAAATCCGGATCGGAGTTCGACGTCGATCATCTTGATGACGCATCATGGAGACGGATCGCGGACAGGATATCGTATCTTCAGGGCGATCTGACGAAGCCCGAGCTATACGAAGATCTCAGCGGTGCCCTTGAAGTGGCGGCAAAGGCGCACGGCACCAAGGGTAACGTCATCTTTTACCTCGCAGTGGGTGATCGGCTTTTCAGCACTGTGGTCGCACGGCTTGCCGAAGCAAAACTTACGGATCAAAACGAAGATGACAATGGCAAGCGTCGTTTCTGGCGCCGCGTGGTCATCGAGAAACCGTTCGGCCATGGGCTGGCGTCAGCACAAAAACTGAACGCCCAAATCCTGCACACGCTTCAAGAGGACCAGATCTTTCGTATCGATCACTTTCTGGGTAAAGACACCGTCCAGAATATTATGGCCTTTCGCTTTGCCAACGGGCTTTTCGAGCCGATCTGGAATCGGGATCGTATCGACCATGTTCAGATTACCGCGGCTGAGACGCTCGGCGTCGAGCGACGCGGTGTGTTCTATGAGGCGACGGGCGCCCTGCGAGATATGATTCCGAGTCACGTCTTTTCATTACTCTCGATGGTAGCTATGGAGCCGCCAACTGGATTTGACGCGGACGCAATTCGGACAAAAAAAGCCGAGGTGCTCGCGGCAATGCGGCCCGCCCAACCGATGTGTGCCGTCCGCGGCCAATATGGAGCGGGCGAGGTGCTTGGCAAGTCGGTTAAAGGCTATCGGAACGAGCCCGACGTATCGGCAGACTCGAACATAGAAACTTATGCCGCCCTGAAGCTTGAAATCGATAACTGGCGTTGGGCCGGTGTGCCATTCTACATCCGTACTGGAAAGCACTTGTCGCAGCGGGTCACCGAGATTGCCATCTGCTTCAAGCAGGCCCCCTACGCTGCGTTCCAGTTCACGCCCGTCGAGGTATTACGGCCCAACTGGCTGGTGCTCAGCATCGCGCCGGACGAAGGTATTTCCTTGCAATTCGAGGTCAAGAGACGAGGTCCGGTGGTTGACCTTGCTGCCGTGAAAATGGATTTTCAATATAATGACTGGTTTCTCAAAGAGCCGAATGTCGGCTATGAGACTCTGATCTACGACGTGATGATTGGCGATCCTACTCTGTTCATGCGTGCCGACATGGTTGAACACAGTTGGCGCATCGTGCAGCCGGTACTCGACGCGTGGGCGGCGGAGAAGGCCACTTTTCCTGATTACAGTTCCGGTAGTAGCGGCCCGAAAGCGGCCGATGAACTGTTGCAGCGTGACGGCCGGGCGTGGAGACCGATAAGCAGCACATCAGAGCGCACGCCATGAGGAGGCACACTACAATCCGCCTTCTGCTTGCCGACGTGGATGGCACCCTGGTTACCCAGAACAAAGTACTTACCGCGGCAACAATATCCGCAGTCCAGGAGTTGCAAGCCGCCGGGATCTCGTTCGCGATCACAAGCGGGAGGCCACCACGCGGTCTGTCAATGCTGATCACGCCGTTGGCTCTCCGCACGCCAATCGCGGCATTCAATGGCGGTGTCTTTGTTAATGCGGACTTGTCGGTCATCGAGAGCCGAATGCTCGATGCTGCTACCTCCGTTAAGGCCCTCGAGTTTATTCTCGAGCAGGGATTGGATGCCTGGGTCTACACGTCGAACGCATGGTTCATTCGCGATAAGAAAGCGCCGCACGTAGCTCAAGAGGCATCGACCGTGAAGTTCGAGCCAGATGTTGTGGCTTCCTTCACGAATGCACATTTGCTGCATGCGGCAAAGATCGTCGGTGTCTCAAACGATCATGCCTTGGTTGGAGCTTGCGAGAAGGCTTTACAAGATGTTCTGGGCGAGACGGCGAGCGTGGTGCGATCGCAGCCGTATTATCTCGATGTGACACACCCAAAAGCTAACAAAGGGGAAGTGGTGGCGTCTCTCTCCAAACGCCTCAACATTCCCCTCGCCGAGATTGCGACGATCGGAGACATGCCGAATGACGCCCTCATGTTCGCCAAAAGCGGCTTGTCGATTGCGATGGGCAACGCCAGCGACGATGTGAAGGCCCAAGCGAGCGAGGTAACAGATAGCAATGAAAACGACGGCTTCGCGAAGGCGGTGGAGAATTTTATTTTGATTTAGAGCGCGCTTTTTATCGGAGCATTTCCGTAAGAGGAGATTTCCATGCACAGCCCTTTCAAAGCGAAACGGGAACTCCTCGCTGACGCTGAAGCATTATCGCGGCGTGTCGCGGATTGGATTCTCGATATTGCGATAGCAACGACTGATGATGTCGCCATTTGCCTGTCCGGCGGGTCAACCCCACGGCGGCTTTATGAATGTCTCGCCGAATCGCGTTATCGGGATGCTTTCCCCTGGGCTCGGATGCATTGGTTCTGGGGAGACGAGAGATTTGTGCCGCGCGATGATGCAATGAGCAACTATCGCATGGCGCGCGACGCGTTGCTTTCACACGCGCCGATTCCGCCCGACCACATTCATCCGATTCCGACCGAAGACATGAGCCCTGACGCAGCCGCTTCCGCCTATGAGCGCGAGCTCCAGTTCTTTTATCGCGAGACCAGCCTCGATCCGGCTCGACCGCTTTTCGACGTGATGCTTCTCGGACTCGGACCGGATGGTCATGTTGCGTCATTGTTTCCGAATACAGCGGCTCTAACAGAGCGTGACCATTGGGTTGCCGCCGTAGTTGGCGCCAAGGCGGAAGCGCGCATCACTCTGACCTATCCGGTCATCAATAGCAGCCGTCACGCGGCCTTCCTGGTCGTAGGAAAGGAGAAACAGAAAATCTTGAGTCGGTTTTGCTTGGGTGACGAAAGCCTGCCGGCGACATACGTTCGACCGATCGGCAAGCTATGGATCTTTGCTGATATGGCGGCAGCGGAGGCAGCGGGAAACCTATGATGCGCGATACGAAGGACGATCAGTGCGCAGGTTCCCGCGATCACGGCCCACGTACTCTGGCGATCGATGTCGGCGGCACGGGGCTTAAAGCATCGGTTCTCGGTGTAGATGGTCGGATGCTCGTAGAGCGGGTCCGGGTAGCAACCCCATACCCCTGCGATCCGAAAATTCTACTAGACGCGCTTGCGGAACTGACGGCGCCTCTCCCTGTAGCCGATCGCATATCCATCGGTTTCCCAGGCGTGGTCCGCGACGGCCGCGTGCTTACAGCGCCGCATTTCGGCACCGAAGTGTGGCACGGCTGCCGACTCGAAGAGCTTGTATCCGATCGTTTCTACAAGCCGGCTCGACTTCTCAACGACGCAGAAGTTCAAGGTTTGGGGATTATCGCGGGATCTGGCCTCGAAGTCGTCCTCACACTCGGCACTGGAGTCGGCAGCGCGGTGTTCAGCCATGGCGCGCTTACGCCGCACCTCGAGCTGGCTCAGCATCCGATCCAAAAAGGTAAGACCTATAACGAATACATTGGTAGCGAGGCCCACCGCGCTCAGAGTTCAAAGAAGTGGAATCGCCGTGTTTTAAAGGTGATTGAGATTGTTCATTCCTTGTTGCACTACGACGTCCTGTATCTGGGTGGCGGAAATGCAGCCAACATCGTCGTCGATTTGCCCGACAATGTCCGTATCGCGTCCAACGATGCAGGCATCACCGGCGGCATTCGCCTTTGGGATGATGACGTCTGGCGGGTTACCCAAAGACGCTGACCCATTGTTGAGCCGCACCGGCAGCTTACGACGCCATCGGTTGCGTCGGCGGACGCACTCTCGAAGCCTTTCCACGCCACATTAGATGTCAACGGGGGACTTCGCCTTCCGTCACCCGGATCGCTTCAGAAAAACGAATAGGGAACATTTTGCTCCGACACCGCCGATTGCGAAGGTCGAGGGTTCGGTCATTGGCAACTTGACCGTCGCGCGGGGTGGTAGCGTCTCGGCCGCGGTGGATACTCGGGATCATGCGCGGCGACAATTCGTCATCCTGCTTCTCCAGAATCGAAAATAGCGAGCTCCATCCTTATAGCTCGCGAAGAAAGATCGAGCCAAACGCGCTTGGAAGCAGAGATGCGAGCGGCGCCCGTCGCGGAAAGTTCAGGTAATCCTTGCCTGTTGGCGCTTCAAGTGGAGAATACCGCGCCACGATCCGACAAGCTCCAAGGAAGCACGAAGCATGCACGTTGGAATACTTTACACGTCCCACCCAGACCCGAAAACTGAGCCGTATCCGCATCAGAAAGTACACGAGCGCGTCACACGCGAAATTCTTGAGATCGAACAGCTGGGCTTCGACGGCATCTGGATCGCCGAACACCACTTCTCGAACCGCTACGGCATCCTGCCGGACCCGTTCAGCTATTTGGCCTATCTCGCTGCCAAGACGAGCGTCATCAAGCTTGGCGCGGCGGTGATGGTTGTGCCGCTGCACCATCCGCTGCGCATCGTCGAGAACGCGGCCTTTATCGATATTCTGTCGAACGGCCGCTTCCAACTCGGCATGGGCTCCGGCTATCGCCCGTACGAATTCGATGGACTTGGCATCTCGTACGAGGAGCGTCGCCAGATCCAGGCGGAGGCCATTCCGCTCATTCTCGACGGCTTCCACAAGAAGCGCGTTTCGGCCAAAGGCAAGTATTTCAACTTCGATGTGTCCGACGAATGGGAGATTTTCCCGCAGCCGATCCAGCAGCCGCACCCGCCCCTGTACATGGGCGCCGGCACCAATGAATCGATTGAGGCGGCGGCTCGAAATGGATTCGGCCTTATGCAGTCCACCTTGCCGAGCATTCACGTGATCGGCGAGCATATCCAACATTACCGCCAGAACATGAGTAAGGCGCCAACGCTGCTGCAGCAGAACCCAGCTTTCGGCGATGTTGATGTCGCCCGAATGACCTTCGTCGCGCCGACAGACGCGAAAGCAAAGGCACTGAGCGAGGAAGGTATCACCCGCCACATGCAGAGCTTCATGGCTGGCGGCGCGAAGACAGGCGGCTATCTGGGCGACATCTCGGACAAGAGCGGCAACGAACAGTTCAGCTATGACAACTTGATGGACGGCACGATCCTGCATGGCTCGCCAGATACGGTGTTGCGCAAGATCGAAAACTTCAAGTCGGTCGGCACGACCTCTCTGATGCTACATTACCCACCGTATTACGGGCAGGAGCAGACGCTAGAGATGTTGCGGTTGTTCGCGAAAGAGGTTTTGCCCCACGTCCAGAATATGGATGTTCCCCGCCTCACTGCAGCGGAATAGCCTCTGCGCGAAAAAACTCGGCGGCGTTGCCTGCTTTGATTGAGAGCATGCCACATGCCTGTCGAGGCGAGAACCAGCCCAGGGTCGGACACTCCTGAAGTGACAGGACCCTGGGCTCCCTTTGCAAATGCCTTCTGCTCCACCCGGTAGCTGGAGCTGTGATGGTTCCGAGCGCTTATGTGTTCTTGGCCGACCGAAGCCTACGATTTACCGCGCACGTAACGGCGATGAGTGACGCCGATACGATATTAGCGCTGCGGCCGACGCCATGAAGGCGATGGCCACCGACATCGGCCTCAACGAATGCGATCGCGGCGGCATTGGAACCACTGCCGACCGAGTGCTCGGAGTAGCTGAAAACGTTGATCTTCTGGTTGCAGGCTTTGCCAAGAGCATCGACGAACGCGTCGATTGGACCGTTGCCGCTCCCCTTGATTTCGATCGACTCTCCATTGTGCCGCATCGCTGCTGTGAGCTCGCGAATTTCGGAAGCATGGCTCCCGACGCGCAAGATGTGCTCGACGAACTCGTAAGGGACGTGCGCATCAAGATACTCGTTTTCGAAAGCGGCCCAGATGTCGGCCGCCGTTTGCTCTTGTCCGGTTGCGTCCGAGTTTCGTTGGACCACTCCGGAAAATTCGACCTGCAGTGACCGTGGCAACTGAATGCCGAACTCCGTCTCCATGATGTAGGCGATACCGCCTTTGCCAGATTGGGAATTGATTCTGATCACGGCCTCGTAGCTCGCGCCAACGTCAGCGGGATCAATAGGAAGATAGGGAACATCCCACATGGCGCTGTTCGATTTGGTCAGAGCCTTCAGGCCCTTGTTGATGGCGTCCTGGTGGCTGCCCGAAAACGCGGTGAATACAAGGTCGCCTGCATAGGGATGACGCGGATGCACGGGTAGTTGGTTGCAGTGCTCGACCGTCGCCCGCAATTCCCGCATGTTGCTCATGTCCAGCCTCGCATCGACACCCTGGCTGACCATGTTCATGGCAAGCGTGATGACATCGACATTGCCCGTCCGCTCCCCGTTACCAAATAGTGTCCCTTCGATGCGTTCGGCCCCTGCCATGAGCCCAAATTCGGCCGCGGCCACGCCGGTCCCCCGGTCGTTATGCGGATGCAGAGACAGAACCAAACTGTCGCGGCGCGAAAAGTTGCGGTGCATCCACTCGATCTGGTCCGCATAGACGTTCGGTGTGGCAACCTCGACGGTCGCCGGCAGATTGATGATCGTCTTGTTGACAGGCGTCGGCTGCCAGACGTCCATCACCGCCTCGCAGATGTCGAGGGCATAAGGCAATTCCGTCTGGGTAAAGCTTTCGGGTGAATACTGGTAGATGACGCGCGTGCCGGGCACTTCCGTCTCTGCCAGCTCCTTGATGAGCCGAGCGCCGGACACGGCAATATTGGTGATACCCCGCTGGTCCAGATCGAAGACGACGCGACGCTGGGTAGTCGACGTCGAATTGTAGAGATGCACGATCGCCTGCCGAGCACCCTTGATGGCTTCGAAGGTCCGGTGGATCAGCTCCTCGCGAGATTGAGTGAGAACCTGGATAACCACGTCGTCAGGAATGAGTTTCTGCTCAATAATCAAGCGGCAAAACGCAAAATCGGTTTCTGATGCAGACGGGAAGCCGACCTCTATCTCTTTGAATCCCATGTGGCAGAGCGCTTTGAACATACGCAACTTGCGCTCGGGCCCCATGGGCTCGATCAGTGCCTGGTTCCCGTCGCGCAGATCGACCGAGCACCACATGGGCGGCACCGTAATGGTCTTGGATGGCCAGGTCCGATCCGGCAAATTGATAGGCGGAAACGGCTTATATTTCTCGGTTGGCATTGCAGGCATTGGCTCTACTTTCTCGAAACGAATATGCGATTGCTCTAGATGCACAGCCTCGCCGATACGCGTCGCCAGAATGGGCAACACCGGCACGCGCTCGACCTTCCAGTCGTCAACACGCGCCTTGCAGCGATATAGCCAGGGTTCTTGAAGGTCGCTGTGCTCAGATCCCATTGCTTGGCCGATGCCAAGCGTCTCCCGACGCAATCAGTGCGCCGGGTTAATAAGTCGAAGGCCGAGAAGGCGAGATGAGGATCTATACAGCATGGGAGGGTCAGAATAAGCGGCACTGCGAAGCGTTTCAAGTCGTAAAATTTTTCCAAAGATTTTGAGTGGTCCGGGCCGGGAATCGCCGTTGCTCACCATGAGCGTAACGAGGCCTCGCGCACGCTGGATATCGCCGGGTCATTGGAGATACCTAATCCGTGTGTTCTCGGATAGCCTCTGCCGCCAGTACCGTGGGTTCGTTGCTCAGGAGGTAACCGATGGCAATCGACAAAGACCTCGACTTTACCGGCAAGACGATTCTCGTAACAGGTTCGGGACGCAATATAGGTCGCGCGATCATACTCGAATTCGCCGCGCGCGGCGCCAATGTGATCATCAATAGCCGCACCAATGAAGCCGAGGCTCGAAGCGTGGAGCGCGAGGCGCAAGCCCACGGTGCCAAGACGCTAGTCGTCATGGGCACGGCTGGCGAACTGCAAACCGTCGAGGAAATGAAGCGCCGCGCCGAGGACACGTTCGGTCGAGTCGATATCTACGTATCCAATGCCGCTCGTCGCCTGCATAAATCGTTTTTCGATACCACGAACGAGGATTGGCACTTCTTCCTCAATCAACAGCTCACCGCCTCATGGTACTTGGCTAAGGCATTCGTGCCCGCGATGAAGGATGCAGGCTGGGGCCGCATCATCCATGTCAACGGTCCAGATGGATACACGGGCGGCTGGACACGGGTTCCTCACTCAACAGCCAAGGGTGCGTTGCGCACCTTGACGAAGTCGCTCGCAACCGGCCTCGGCGAGTTCGGTATCACCGTGAATGACGTCAACCCGGGATTTATGGACACGGTGCGGGACTACACCACACATCCGGGATTAACGCCGGAGTACAGCGCAGAGCGCGCACGCGAGCGGCACCCGATCAAGCGACAGTCACGGCCCGACGAGTTGGCGTTCGCCGTCGCCTTCCTTTGCTCGAACCGCGCCGGTGCAATCACAGGCACGTGCATTCACATCGATGCAGGCGAAAGAATGCTCGGCTAGCGAGAAAGCTACCGACTTTCTTGCTTTTCGTGACTGAAATCCGGCAACCGCCAGCACGCGTGCCACTCGATGCCTATCGACCATGATCGGCGTCACATGAGGCTCGCGTGCTCTTCATTATCGCCCATCGCAAACAGCTCATCCCGCCTATCAAACCGGCCAGGTTTTCAACTGATATGCACTATCCCAAAACATCCATTCGAGCTGACAGGCACGACCAAAGGCACGGTGCATGGCATCGAGAGTAGTCTGCGATGCGTCATTTCCAGCCACATCCGTCACGGCTATTACGGCATCGACTGCTTGTTCGAAATCCGTCCCTGCGTAGGTATCAATCCAGGCTTGATAGGGATTCGGGGTCGTGGCATGGGCGAGAATATGCTTGCCGACCTCGCGGTAGATCCAAAAGCAGGGAAGCAGCGCCGCCAGCGTTACTTCAAAAGGCTGGAGTGCGGCCACACGCAATAGGTAGCTGACATAGTGTTCACACGCCGGTGTCGGCTCGGTGGAGCGGAAGTCTTCCGGTGAAATGCCGAACTGGGAAAAGTAATCGGCGTGTAAAGAACGCTCCACGATGATGGCGGTTTGCGCAGACCCTGCGAAATGCACGACATGATCGGCATGCAAACCTTTGGCTGACGCCAGAGACAAGGCTCGCGCGAAGCCCTCCAGATAATGGGCATCCTGGATCATGTAGTGTCGGAATCGAGCCTCGGTCAGGACGCCGCTCGCAAGTTCTTTGATGAAAGGCATCTCGAGAATTTTCTGGTAGATTGGTTCGTTGCGCGTCCAGGCGCCGGCACTAAAGTGCATGAGGATATCCGTCCCTCTTCTATTCGATAGGGTGCTAGAATTAACAACCATTAGCAGAATTACCCGCTCCGGCAGCGAGACCATTTGCCGTTGAAGATCACTGGACGCCAGACCGATTGAACGTGGTCGCAACAATGGTCTGATCTTGTTCGAAGAACCATCTGGAAATATGTTTCCGAGCCTCGACGAGGCTGACAATGCGGGTGGGTATGAGGACTTCCAACCGGCAACATCTCTCTACTCCTTTTTACAAAGGCTCCTAGTTGCTGGCAAATCAGAAGGATGGACGGCGGCGACCATGTGCCTTTGTGGGATCAACTTGCCGCGGGAGCGGCCGATTGCGATCATAGATCGTACGTAATTACAGTCGTAACGATCGCAGCACCCCGAGGAGACAACGTCCGCTTATGTCAGCTCATATTCATCTCATCGGCTTTCTCATCAACAGCCCGATCAATCACACGATCCTGTCGTGGGCGGATAAAGACGACACACGCGTCACCGGACTCGGATCTATCGCCTATTGGCAGGATTTGGCGCGGCTTTACGAGAAAGGCGGTTTCGACGGCGTGTTCTTTGCGGATATCCCAGCCGCCTTCGATCACTATCGCGACCGGACGGAAGAGGCGGTCCGCTACGGCATTTGCTGGCCCAACCACGACCCCATGCCGCTGCTCGGCATCATGGCGTCAGCAACGCAACATCTGGGGCTCGCCGCCACGATGTCCATCACATCGCGACACCCCTACACGGCCGTGCGCGAACTCTCGACGCTGGACTATGTCACGGGTGGACGGATCGGCTGGAACATCGTCACTGGGCACCTACGGGCGGAGTATCGTGCCCTTGGCCTCACGCAGGAGGAACACGACGTTCGCTATGACCGGGCCGACGAATATCTGGCCATGTGCAAGGCGCTTTGGAATGGCGTCGCCCCGCAAGCGCTCGTCGTCGATCGCGAAGAGGGCATTCTAGCGGATACGTCCAAAGTACAAACGATCGAAATGGCAGGGCGCTACTATTCGTGCCGCGCGGTAGCTCCGATCCTGCCGTCGGCCCAGGGACAACCCGTATTGTTCCAAGCCGGGTCGTCTGGCCGAGGGCTGCGTTTCGCGGTCACCCATGCCGACGTCATGTTTGCAATCCAGCCGCACCTGCAGGGTATGAAAACTTATATGCAGCAGTTGCGGGCAGCGGCGACGCAGGCAGGCCGCGATGCACCACTTCGGGTGACGTTCGCCGTGCAAGCCGTGCTCGGTGGCACCGAACAAGAGGCGCAGCAGCGTCAGCGCGAGCTGGAGGAGCGCATTCCTATCGAGGCAGGACTGGCGCGACTATCTGGTTCACTCGGTGTCGACTTCAGTACACTTCCACTGGATGAGCCTTTGCCGGATTTACCGACACAAGCGTCCCAAGGACTCATGAAAGCTATGTCGGCCATCTTCGGTGATCGCCGGTTTACACTGCGAGACGCCGCGATACGTTGGGGATTAGGCGCCGGTATGCCACAAATTGTCGGAACGCCGGAGCAGGTCGCAGACAGGCTCGAAGAAATATGGCGCGAGACAGGCTGCATTGGATTCAATCTATCCCCCGTAGAGACACCCACTAGCATCTCGGCCTTCGTCGACGAAGTTGTGCCTCTGTTGCGGCGCCGCGGTATTTATCGTCAAGACTATAAGACGACCACGTTTCGCGACAATTTAATCAGTGAGTGAAGTGGCTACTCCGCTGTGGCAGGAGACGGTGGCGACAAGGATCTTATTGAGTTTGTCACCGGCCGCGCCACGGTCGATGCGGCAATCCGGTGACTCCATAAGCGCCGCCGCTTTCGACAACGAAAGCAGAAGATATACCTGCTGCGCCTTTCAGAGTGCGAAATTTGCATACGATCCAACTCGGAGCCGGCCGTGAAGACGACGTAAGCCAACTTTCCCGTCTGGACCGCACAATCGACGCTCGCATTCAACAATGTTATCTGTCGCTTCCAATCTGCTCTGCTAAACTAACGCTTCTTGAAATCAAATTAACGTATTTCCAAATATAGGCTGTGATATAGAACCTATGCAGGGCGTGTGTCGCCCCTTCCCACTTCCAGAAACCTGAGGATGCCATGGCTAAAGTTAATGGGCTTGACAAAATGTCCTACGCTGATCTTTCCGAGCTCCGTGATCGCATAGATGCAGCAATGGAAGACGCAATGAGCGCCGAGCGCGAAGCTCTTCGTACAGCGATGGAGGCTCTTGCCGCCAAGGCCGGCATGACCCTTTCCGATGTGATCGGAAGCAACCGCGCTTCGCACAAACTCAAGGGCGTCAAGGTTCCGGTCAAATACCGCAACCCGGCAAATTCATCCGAGACGTGGTCCGGGCGGGGCCGCAAGCCCAATTGGCTTGTCGCTGCCCTGAAGAAGAGGGGCCAGAAGATCGAAGACTTCATAGTCTGAATCGGCCAACCGTTTTACGAGCAAAGGGCGCCCCGTTGGGGCGTCTTTTTGTATCTTCGATGAGGCTCGCACGAGCCTCTTCCGGCTCAGATTTCGGGGATCGGATTTGTCCCTGTCAGCGCCACGCCACGTCTCACTTTTTTGGATGAACGAGCCTTCCCTCCTCCGCTTTATGATAAAACTGGCTTGCGACCAGCCATCCTTTTAACGGCCGTAGCGGTGGAATACATGTCAGCGCCACGATCGGCGCAGTGACAAACAAGTGGAACCATGTCGTCGGTTCATAGGTGAGCTCGGCCCAAACCGCAAAAAACACCGACGGTATACAAGCGAAAATCATCACAAAGAACGCCGGTCCATCGGCTGGATCGGCAAAGGAATAGTCAAGGCCGCAAACATCGCATCTGGGAGCAAGCGTCAGGAAGCCATTGAAGAGCTTTCCCTGCCCACACCGCGGGCATCGTCCCTTCATGCCGACGCGCCATGGTTCTTGAGGGGGCCAAGATGTACTGTCGCGAGCCATCACCGTTCGCTCCACCGCATTGAGATCAGCGTCACTGCGTGCTATATATTTTCACAAATGACTGCATACAATGCGTCAATGTGTATGGATCTCGATAAAGGCAACGAGCGATGAATGTTGTGAGGGCCTCGGTTTGGCTTCCCAACCTGACGCGCCGCAATGGTCCCCTTTACTTGCGTATTGCCGAAGCGTTGGCAGAAGCGCGTGCGCGCGGCGATCTCCAGCCGGGCGACCGGCTACCTTCCCAGCGTGATCTGGCGAAGCGGCTTGGGGTTGATCTGACAACGGTCTCGCGTGCTTTCGCCGAAGCGCGCCGCCGCAATCATATCGATGCGGCACCGGGGCGGGGCACGTTTGTGACGCTGGGTGGGCCCGAAGAGCCGATTCTCGATTTATCGATGAACATACCCCCCGCGCCCGCTGGGCTGAGTTTGCCGACGCTCATTCGGGAGGGGACCGATGGGTTGCTCAAGCGCTCCAGCGCAGATGCGTTGCTATCTTACCATCCGGGGCCAGGATCGCCGGCCGAGCGTGCTGCCGGCTCGGTATGGCTGAGTACGTCAGCAGATCGTCTGCCCATCGATAGAATTGCCGTCGGCGCAGGCGCTCAGACACTTTTGGCGGCCGTGCTGACGAGCAGGGCCCGCGAAGGCGACGTTCTACTAACCGATGAGCTAACTTATCCGGGCGTCATCGCACTTGCCCAGGCCATGAAACGGAGGCTCGTGAGTATTGAAACCGACGATAGCGGAATGTGCCCGGACCGTTTGGCCAAGGCCGCAAGAGCGCACGATGCGCGGCTCGTCTACCTCAACCCGTGCCTTCATAATCCCACGACCTTGGTCGTGCCGGAGAATCGACGCCGCGAATTGATCAAAGTCGCCCGTCGCCTCCAGTTGACCATTATCGAGGATGACCCCTACAGCCCTCTCCTTTCCGAGAGAGTGCCGTCCTTTCTCTCCTTGGCGCCCGATATCACGTTTCATGTTGCGACATTGGCCAAGTCCGTGTCGCCATTCTTGCGCACGGCATTCCTGGTCGCACCCGACGCCGAGACGCTCGAGGCGATTACCAACCAGTTGCGCAGTCTGTCCCTAATGGCGCCGCCGCTGATGACGGCGCTCGCGGCCGAATGGATCCGAAGCGGAACCGCCGATGAGATTGCGGAAGGCGTGCGGCGGGAGAGCGCAAAGAGGCAAGCGCTTGCAGCCAAACTTCTTCCGGTCAATGACCGAGGAGGGGAAGGCTTTCATATCTGGCTTCCACTGGTCTCAGGTCAGAATGCAACAGACATCGTAGAAAAGGCACGACAACAAGGGTTGGCCGTGAGCGGAGCACAAGAGTTCGCTGCAACATCGCAGGCGCCGGAGGCCATTCGGGTCGCGATTGGCGCAATTAGCGACCGAAAGCAGTTGGAGAGAGCGTTCAGATCGTTGGCGGGCATTCTCAAGCCGCCAGCCAAATCAAAAGCCACAGTTGTCTGACTGGCTGCCGCATCAACCCCGCGGATCGACCATGATGATCGCGCCGCTCTGAGTGAAGTGGTGGTAGGGCCGTTGACCAATCGTGAGCACGGCAAGCTTTTTGAGACGGTGTGAAACCAAAAATTTGGAGACTTATACTCAATCTGTCATCATAGGCGTCTGCTGAAGTCTTGGGGGGCAGTGGAGTCCATCATGGCGAGTTTTGGGAAGTGTCCCAAATGTGAGAAGACGCCTTTGCACGTAGATATCGAGCCGATCGATGTTAAGCGACAATCGCAGCGTGGGGGGCCTACGTGGTTCGGCACGAGCTATCTCTGCCCACACTGCAAGACGATACTTTCAGTAGGGATTGACCCGATGGTCCTCAAGATGGATCTCGTGCAGGAGATTTGTGACGTCCTCGGCCTGAAGCCAAAAAAGCGATTGTAACGGGTGAGTCCTGCGGCTGCGAATATGCCCGTCCCCAGAGGCTGGGGCTGATGGTTGTGTATTCCACCTGAAGCAACGTAGACGCTACATGCAGCCGAACTGATCGCCAACCGCCTGTGAGCATACGTCGGCATGCCCGCACGGCATGCGCATCGAATTGCCTCACCAACAAGACGTTATCATCGCCATAGCCGCCCTGGCGGTGATCGTCGGCGCTTGCGGAAGCCTCTTCTCAGCCGCCGTTTTTCGTTGTTCCAGACGTTAAGTTGCACGACACGTTTATACAATTATAAGTTGTGATACCCAATCGAATCAGGCTTAGGTGGATTCACCGGACAACAATGGTGGCGGGCGTTCCCAGTCGTTGGAGCCCTCCGAGGCTTGGCGCGCCGGGCAATTGAAGCTCATCCAGGGAATGACTTTCATGAGATCAGGATTTGGGGCCGGGGTCGCCCTTATTGCTGCAGTGGCCCTCATGTCCGGGTCGGCCAGCGCGGAAACAGCGACAGACGATCTTACGGTCTCGATTACCATCGAGAATTCGTGCGCCGTTGACGTCACTGGCAACGTGGAATTCGGCGCGAAAGGCAGTTTGATCGGAGACATTACGGCAGAGGGCGAGATCACGGTGAACTGCACCCAAGATCATCCGTACGACGTCGCCCTGAATGCAGGCGCCACCGATGGGGCCACTGTTGCGGCACGTCTGCTAGTGGGGACGGGCGTTAATACCGAGACGATCAAGTATGCTCTCTACAAGGACGACACATACTCGACCGTCTGGGGCGAAACGACGGGTGAGGGCGGAGATACTGTTTCTGGAATTGGAACAGGTGTGGGAGTTGCAATCCCCGTTTACGCGAAGATCGAACAAACTAACACGCCTCCAGCGGACACATACAGCGACACCGTCACGGTGACCGTTAGCTACTGAAGCGCGACAGTGCCGGAGTGCAACATGCGTGTAGCTATCTGGGGCTTGATGGCTCTCGGTTTCTGCTGCGGCAATGCGGCTGGAGCCACGTCCCTCCGCGTTTCTCCTGTGCTTTTGGATTTGCAAGCGCCGCGGCAGTCCGCGACGCTTCGCCTTCGCAACGACGAGAAACGTGATCTCAACGTGCAAGTTCGCGTATTCCGCTGGTCGCAGAAAAATGGCGCCGATAATTACGAGCCGACGACAGCTATTGTCGTAAGCCCGCCAGCGACGCGGCTTGCATCCGGTGTCGACTATACGGTGCGTGTTGTGCGGACATCGAAGGCACCGATTGTCGCCGAAGAAAGTTATCGCGTTCTAATTGACGAGGTTCCGACCAGCTTGGTCCGCCGATCGGGAACGGTCAATCTCGTCATGCGCCATGCCATCCCGGTTTTCTTTCGAACGCAGCGATCACCTCTGCCGAAGGTGACATGGAAAATCGTTCGGGACGGCAGCAACGTGAAGCTCGTTGCGCAGAATGTGGGCGGGACGCGGCTTCGACTTTCCGATCTCAATCTAATGCAGGGCAACGGGAAAACCTACCAAAAGAAAGGACTTCTAGGCTATGTGCTCGCCGGGTCGACGGTTGCGTGGCCGGTAAAGATTGGACGGCAGACGACAGGTACCAGCCTCACACTCAAAGCTGATAGCCAGCTCGGCCCCGTCAATGAGATCGTCTCGTTCGTTGGTCGCTAAGCGACTGGTGGCCGCCTGCCTCCTCAGCATCCTGGCAGGCACCGGCGTTTGTGCTCAAGGACTCAGCGCCGTGCCACCACCTTCAGCAGAGCCCGTCGCGTTGGGCAATCGGCGACTCCTGCTCGGCGTGGTCATCAACGGATACCCGACAACGGTCATAGTCAGCCTCAAGGAGGAACCCGGTCATGGGCTGATTGCAACGGCGGAGGATCTTGCTGCGGCTGGCTTAAAACAGGCGGAACAGGCACGTCGCTCCGATGGAAACATCGAATTGGACAAGCTTCCGGGCGTTACCTATCGCGTGGACGAAAGCGCTCAGCTCATTCATTTCGAAACCGCCGACTCCGCTCGGATCAGGCGTACCGTCAATGCACGCCGCCAGCGCAGGGACAATCTTCCTGAGCCGCATTTGGATTACGGCGCGATGCTCAACTATTCGCTATTCGGCGCCACTGATGCTTTGAGCGATTTCGAATTCGCTCGACTGGATACGTTTTCCGGGTCCTTCGACCTACGCCTGTTCGGTCCGTATGGAACGCTCAGCAATTCCTTTATCGCTGGACGGGCAGGAGACTGGCTGGAGGATGTCGTTCGCCTGCGGACGGCGTGGGTCATCCATTCAACATGATGACCTATCGCGCTGGCGATCTCGTGAGCGGCGGCCTGACCTGGACTCGCCCCATCAATCTCGGTGGCGCGCAAATACAACGGAACTTCAGTTTGCGTTCCGATATCGTGACGAAGCCACTGCCAGCATTTTCCGGATCAGCCGCGGTGCCGACTACAATAGAGGTTTACACGCAAAATACGCGGACTTGGTCGGGGCAGGTTGCGCCAGGCCCTTTCGAACTCGTCAACCTGCCTGTCATCGCTCAATCCGGCGAAGCACGTGTAGTGCTTCGCGACAGCCAGGGACGAGAGACTGTCACCGAACTTCCGTTTTATTCATCGGACAAACTGCTCGGTGAAGGTTTGCTGGACTTCTCGATCGAGGCTGGATTCCCTCGCCGCGGACTGGGTGTCTCGTCCTCGGACTATGACGAAAGCCCGTTTGCTATTCTGAGCGCGCGTTACGGTTTTTCGAATTGGCTTACTCTGGAAGGTCACGCAGAAGTCGGAACGGATCTGGCCAATGGCGGTATGGGCGCTGTTTTTCTGCTCAAGCAATACGGCGCGATTTCCTTGGCCACCGCGGGAAGCGCGCACGACGAGAGGGGCGGTGCATTGGCGAGCGCCGCCGCGTCGTTCAACTGGGGCGACTGGACACTCTATGGCCGCGTGCAACGCACATTTGGCAACTACGATGACGTCGCCTCCGTGAGTGCGCACCCGGCACGCGATGTCTGGGGCGACCAATACAGACTGGCGAGCGCGCCGCGCGAGATCGACCAAGTATCACTCGCCGTTCCCGTGCCTATCGACAAAGCACGTTTGCAGCTTTCCTATGCCCGCATCGGGTACGATGCATCGCGCGGCAGCCAGGTCGTCGGAGTCAACTATAGTCAGGATGTCTGGCAGAGCGCGACATTGCGCACATCGCTCTTCCACGACTTCGCCGGCGAACGAAACTTCGGATTGTATGCCGGCCTATCGATTGCTCTAGGCCACGATATCTCGGCGTCGCTCGGCTATGACTATGACGACGATCGTTCGCGCACGAGCGTGTATCTGGCGAAGTCCGAGAGGCCCGAAGCCGGCAGCTATGGATGGCGGGCACGTTCTCTCGGGGGCGACAATCCCACGCGCTCGGCGAGCGCCAGCTATCGATCGTCTTTTGCGCGCTTCGAAACCACGGTGACGCAACATGACAGCGACGTGCGGGCGACGGCGTCCGCCGACGGAGCTTTGGCCTTCGTAGGTGGCGGAGTCTTTGCCACGCAGCGCCTCAACGATGCGTTTGCCGTTGTCGATGTCGGCGCTCCGGATGTCGAGGTTCGGGCACATAACCGGCTTGTCGGCACCACGGATCGTTGGGGGCGCGTTCTGGTGCCGAACCTGCATTCCTACGAGGCCAACACGATCGCGATAGACCCAAGCAATTTACCCGTCGATGCGGCCGTGCCATCGACGAGGGAAGTCGTCGTGCCCGCAGGAGCCGGTGGCATCGTCGTCAAATTCGGTGTCTCGGAACAGAGCCTGTCTGCACTTGTTGGCTTTGTCGACCCATCAGGAACTCCTCTTAAGGTTGGTTCGATTGGTCGACTGGACAGTGCCGAAGATGAGTTCGTCATCGGATACGATGGCGAGGCCTTCCTGGACAAATTGGCACCCGCCAACGCTGTGACCATCGAAGGTGCTGGCGGCAAGACATGCCGGGCCGAGTTCTCCTACGTGCCTGCTCGGGGCACCCAGGTCAGGATCAACGGTGTGATCTGCCAATGACGATCCAGGCACGCGTAAGACGCATGCTTTTTATGATGGCAAGCCTCGCTTTGGTCATCTGGCCCGCGTCGGCGCAGACGTGTTCGTTTGCTATTACCGATATGGTCTTCGACTCCGACATCGATACGCTGAGTGGCGTTCCCGCGACCAGCAATGCGGAGCTATCCTATAGCTGCAGCGGCGGTTCCGGATCGGAGCGCATACTCATTTGCGCACACCTCGGCGCGGGTAGCGTAGAGGCCGGCGGTAACAGCCGCCGCATGCTGGGTGGTAGCAGCCATCTCAATTATCAGCTCTATCAAGCCGGAGATTATGCAGTCACTTGGGGAAGCGCCGCGACCGGTAATCCTCCTCCGCCGATTGCCCTCGCTTTGGACGGCGGCTCTGGAGCGGGCAGCAGGACGATCTATGGCCGCGTGTTCGGCGGCCAACAGACGGCAGCGGCCGCCAGTTATATGTCTACTTTCACCGGCACAGACGTCGAAGTCCGGTATCGTATCGCAGACGATAATGACTGCTCCACGATGGCTGGAACACAATCGTCCCCGGTGAGCTTCAGCGTGCAGGCCGGTGTGAAGAAAAACTGTCTCGTCTCAACCGAGCCGGTGAGCTTCGGAGAGCACGGCAATTTGCTATCCAATATCGATGCGACGGGAATGATCAGCGTCACATGCACGCCCGCCACCGATTATTCCATCAAGTTGAATGGCGGCAATGCTGCCACCGCACCCGCGGCGCGCAAGATGACAATGGGCGCGCGCGAGATTACTTACGGCCTCTATAGAGATGTCGCTCGCGATGAACCGTGGGGCGATACCGAGGGCACGTCGAAATCCGACGCCGGCGACGGCTCGGGCCAGCCACACGTCGTATATGGTCGCGTGCCACCGCAGCCGACCCCGAAAGCGGGGAACTACGCTGATGTCGTGGTCGTGACGATAGACTACTGAGTACCGCGTCGTGCGCACGCGTGGGACGGTTCGAGAGCTTCGAGCTCTCGAACGCCATTTCGATTGCAGTTGCGCGATTCATGGGGTCGTCAGATGAGGGCGGTCAGCCAGCATGGCGCTCCAGCCACGCGACATAGCGGTCCATCCATCCCTGTAAGAACTTTTGGCTGGCGGGGCCGATATTGCCGTCATCGTCGAAAAGTCCATCCTTCATCTGAATGAACGCCTCAGGCGCCGGCAGAGTTGAGACGTCGAGATAGGCAAGGATGTTCCGCAGGTGCTGCTGAGCGAGCGCCGTCCCTATCGCGCCGATCGATACGCCGATGACACCCGCCGGCTTACCGGCCCAGGCGTTCTGGCCGTACGGCCGTGAGGCATGATCAATAGCGTTCTTCAGTACACCCGGCACTGAGCGATTATATTCCGCCGTGACGAACAGAAGGCCATCGACAGCAGCGATCTTGCTCTTGAGCCGCTTCACGGCAGGAGCCTGGTTGCCGTCGTCATCCTGGTTGTAGAGAGGCAGATCGCCGATCTCGAGAAATTCGAACGTAAGGTCGGATGGGGCGAGCTTCGTGAGCGCCACTGCCAGCTTGTGATTGAAACTTTCGCGCCTGAGGCTTCCGACGATAACGCCTATCGACTTGGTCATGTTCATCTCCTTCGGGTTTTTCTCAACAGGTAACTATCAAGCGCCTGCAGCTAGCAGGGCCTGAAGATCAAGGCGACGCGTATACATCGCCAGAGTTCCATCCTCGTTGCGCGGCCAGTCGCGCTCGGACCGGTCCCAGTAAAGTTCAACTCCGTTGTCGTCGGGGTCGCGCAGGTAGAGTGCCTCGCTCACGCCGTGGTCGCTGGCGCCATCAAGCTCAATACCGGCATCGATCAGACGCTTGAGCACACCAGCAAGTGCTGCGCGATCCGGATAAAGAAGCGCCACATGATAGAGGCCAGTCGTGCCGCGCGACGGCGGGTGGCCGCCTTTGCTTTCCCAGGTGTTGAGGCCGATGTGATGATGGTAGCCGCCCGCCGACACGAAGGCGGCCTGATCGCCATACCGCTGCATCAACTCGAAGCCGAGCACACCGCAATAGAAGGCGAGCGCGCGATCGAGGTCGGCGACCTTGAGATGCACGTGGCCGATACGCACCGCAGGATCGATGGGACGCGGTGTCAGATCAGGCTCGATCTTTGGAAGGGTGGTTTCGGGTTGCATGACTACTCCTTCGCTCTGCCCAGGCGTTCCAACTTAGCCCGCAAACAAGCCCTGCACGATGACGCAAGGGTAGGGCCCACGCACAGGCGGCAATGCCTGTGCGCGGCGCAGCGAACATCCATGCCCCGCGAGCCGTTGGCATCGCCTTGGCAACCAATATGATATGAAACATAAAAGTAGATAATATCCTCATTCCAGATATGATCTCATACTTACAGTGTGAGATCATCTCAATGCTCGACCGCTTCACAAGCATGCAAGTCTTCGCTCGGGTCGCGGCGCTCGGCAGCCTCTCGGGAGCCGCGCGTGCCCTCGGGATGTCGCAAACCATGGCGACGAAACACGTAGCTGCACTCGAGGCTCGGCTGAGCACCAAGCTGCTGCATCGAACAACACGGCGCATGACGCTGACGGAGGCGGGGCGCTCCTACCTGACCGCGGTGGAGCGCATTCTTTCAGATATCGACGAAGCGGAGGCGAGTGCATCTCGGGAGTCCGTCGACGTTCGGGGTACGCTCCGGCTGAATGCGCCCGTGTCGTTCGGCATCCGTGCGATTGCACCGCTGCTACCGGATTTCTCGAGGCTCTTTCCGGACTTGACGGTCGATCTCGGCCTCAACGACCGTTACGTAGATCTGATCGAGGAAGGCTGGGACCTCGTCATTCGTATTGGTGGCATGCAGGATTCCACGATGATCGCGCGACGGCTCGCCCCGTGTCCGATGGTGGTTTGCGCGGCGCCCTCCTATCTCGAAGCTCACGGCACGCCCCGGACCGTTGCCGACCTTCAGCATCACAACTGCCTCAGATATACGCTGTCTCGATCGATCGGAACGGAGCGCTGGCCGTTCGGCGTGGACAGGCGCGTGACGGTTACCGTCAGCGGCTCACTGAAGGCCAACAATGGAGACGTACTGGTCGCAGCCGCGGTTGCGGGCGAAGGAGTTGTCTACCAGCCAAGTTTTCTCGTTGCGCGAGAACTGGAACAAGGGTTGCTTGTGCCCCTCTCTTTCGACCATCGACCGATCGAACTCGATGGCGTGTTCGCCGTCTATCCGTCGGACCGGCATCCACCGGCGAAAGTGCGCGTGGCGATCGACTTCTTTGCCGAGAGGCTTCCGCTGCTGCCGCCGCTGCAAGGCGCAACTCCTGCCTCGCCCTCGCAAGCCACGGTCGCGTCAGCTTAGCTGCGGCGATCTCTTTCGCGCCGGCGTTCGCGGCTCGCCGGCATGTTTTCGGGCCACCTCCCCGAGGCGCATCGCAGCTTCCTGCAATTCAGCGTTGCTGTGCCCCGAGTAACCGACGATGAAGCCCTCCCGCCCTCCGGGAGCAATGCGCGACTCCGAGACAAGTCTCGTCGCAACGCCGGACACATCGCGGATATGCCTCGCGATGTCGCTCGACGTACCGGGTGCCAAGTACGCGACGAGATGCAATCCCTGGGTCGGCACGACGACGTCAAGCGCATTGTGTGCCGTTTGTGTCAGCGTGGCGGCAACCGTATCGCGTGCTTCGCGATAGCGCGGACGCATCCGGCGCAAATGAGCCGCCAGCATGCCGTCCGCCATCAGATCTGCCACGGCATCCTGCATAAAGGTCGACGGGAACCGATCGATGGCGGCGCGCGCCGCAACGACACGCTCGACCAGATCCGGCGGCAAGACGAGATAGGCGAGCCGCAGCCCGGCGAAGAGGATCTTCGTGAATGTGCCGATATAGATTACGCGCTCGCCGCCGATGCCAGCCAGGGCCGTCAACGGCGGGCCGGCGTATCGGAACTCGCTGTCGTAATCGTCCTCGATGATCCAGGCACGCGAGGAGCGCGCCCACTCGAGCAGCGCAATACGCCGGCTCATGCTCATCGTCACGCCGGTCGGGAATTGATGCGATGGCGTGACGTAGGCGCCTTTCGCGCTCGGTGCGCTGCGCAGGCCGGCGGTCACCTGGATGCCCTCGCCGTCGACGGGCACCGGGATCATCGCCATTCCCGTTGCGGCGATCGTCCTTTGCGCGGCGTGATAGCCGGGGTTCTCCATCCAGATCTCGTCGCCACGTGTCAGCAGTGCGTCCAGACAGAGCCGAATGGCGTGCTGTGTGCCATTGACCACGACAATGCAGGCCGGGTCGCAGCGGATACCGCGCGCGGTGGCGAGATAGCGTGCGATCTGCAGCCTGAGATGAAGGCTGCCGCGCGGATCGCCATAGCCGAGTTCCAGTGCGCCGGCCGAAATGGCGTGTCGGCGGAGTGCATTGCCGAGTTGCTGCAACAGTCGCGGATCCGCATAGGTATGTCCGAGATCGAAGGGGCGCCGCGGCGGCACCGAGATCGCCGGGCCTGCGGGTGTCACGACAGGCGGTGGCATCGGAAGCTCGGCGGCCACGAACGTGCCAGAGCCATGCCGAGCCTCGATGAGCCCGTCGCTCAGCAAGTGCTCATAAGCGGCAACAACAGCATTTCGCCGAACCTGAAGTTGCTCAGCGAGCATACGACTCGACGGAAGCCTTAGCCCTGGGGCGAGCAGACCGTCGACAATGGCCGAACGGAGCGCCGAGCGAACTTGATCGGACGCCGCCCCATGTATCGGGTCGAGTGCGATCGGGAGGTCGAGGGCACGCCGGCCCGGAGGCGAAGTGGTTGGCATGATTGATCCGTAAGTGGACCTTGTTGCAACCACTTTCATCGTGCGAAGAGCCGCTTGTCAAATTGCGGAACCGAATTGCGGGAGCCAATGCCATGTCCGAAGAGACCGCGAGCTATCCGATCGATGGGGTGAACCGGGTGAAGCGGCGCCATGATCGCGGTTTCTACGACCACGAGACAGTCCACAATCTGCTGGATGCCGCCGCGCTGTGTCACGTCTCCTACGTCATCGACGGCCACCCCTACTGCACCCCGACGCTCTTCTGGCGCGAGGGCAGCCGCCTCTATTGGCATGGCAGCAGCGCGAGCCGCATGCTGCGCAATCTCTCCAAGGGCGAACCGGCGTGCCTGACCGTCACGCATTTCGACAGCCTCGTCCTCGCGCGCTGCGGGTTCAACCATTCCGCGGACTACCGTTCGGTCATGGCATTCGGTCAGGCGCGGCTCGTTCGAGACCTGGCCGAGAAAGAACGGTCGCTCGTAATGATGGTCGATCGGTTCTTTCCAAATCGGACCGCCGGGCTGCGCCAGAGCACGGCGCAGGAGATCAAAGCGACGGCTGTCATCTACATGGATATCGAGAAGGCGTCGGCTAAGATCCGCGCCAAGGGCGTTGCGGACGATGACGAGGATTATGAGTTGCCGATCTACGCCGAGCGTATTCCAGTGCATACGGTGATAGGTTCGCCGGAGCCATGTCCGCGCCTGCTCGACGGCGTTACACGCCCCGAGACGCTGGCAGGCTACCGTGACGGGCGGCCACTCCAAGACGCGCTGACTGAGGCCTACGCAGTGTCGTATTCCGAGGATTGACACACAAAACCGCAAGGGAAACCAAGCGATATGATCACACCGGAGATGCGCACGCTGATCGAGCGCAATACGATCGGATTCGTGGCCACCGTCACGCCGGAGGGCGCACCGGCCGTCTCGCCGAAGGGAACATCGGTGGTGCTCGATGAGACGACGCTGCTGTTCTCGAATATCCGCTCGCCCGGCACCGTACGGAACATCAGGGCGAACCCTGCCGTCGAGATCAACTTCCTGGATGTTCTTTCGAGGAAGGCCTGTCGCATCACAGGGCGCGCGGCCTACTTCCCGCAAGGCGAAGCCGGGTTTGCCGAGTATCTCCCGCATTTCAGCCGCTGGGAAAGCTTGGTTCCCATGATGCGTGGAATCGTTCGCGTCGACGTGACGGCAGCGCACATCATCCGCTCGCCTGTCTACGATCTCGGCGCCGTCGAAGCCGAGGTGATCGCCCAATGGCGTGCGCACTTCGCGGGGTGATGGCAGCAATCGGAACCAGAGCCGCGAGCCGCGAATGATCCTGAAAGTGCGATGGGCGGGCGCGAACTCGCACCCGCCCATCGCTCATCTGTTCTGACCCGCAGGATCAGATGGGGGCCTGCGTCACGAACTTTGTGACAAGGTAAGCCTCGATCGCCTCGAGACCACCTTCGGAGCCGTACCCTGAGTCCTTCACGCCGCCGAACGGAACTTCCGGCAGTGCAAGGCCGTGATGGTTGATCGCCGTGTTGCCGGCTTCCACGCGCGCTGCGATCGCCTGAGCTGTCGCTGCCGAGCGGGTATAGGCGTAAGAGGCGAGGCCATACGATAGACGGTTCGCTTCCTCTACGGCGTCGTCGATCCCTTGGAAGGGGGCGATCAATGCCACTGGGCCGAACGGCTCCTCGTTCATGATGCGCGCCTGCTTCGACACGTTGGTGAGCACTGTCGGCTCAAAGAAGTTGCCCTTGTTGCCGATGCGCTTGCCGCCCGTCTCCACCTTCGCCCCGTGCTGGGTGGCGTCGGCGATCATCTCTTCCATAGCAGTGATGCGGCGCGGATTGGCCAGCGGGCCCATCTCCGTGCCCTGAGTCAGACCGTCACCGACCTTGGTCGCTGCAGCAAGTGCGGTAAACTTCTCGACAAACGTCTTGTAGACTTTCTCCTGCACCAGGAAGCGCGTCGGCGACACGCAAACCTGACCGGCGTTGCGATACTTCGCGGCGGCGAGCAGCTTCGCAGCCTTATCCACATCAACGTCGTCGAACACGATCGCCGGGCTGTGCCCGCCGAGTTCCATGGTGGCCCGCTTCATGTGCGCACCGGCCATGGCGGCGAGATGCTTGCCGACAGCCGTCGAGCCCGTAAACGTGATCTTGCGGATAATCGGATGCGGGATCAGGTATTCGGAGATCTCGGCCGGGATACCGTAGACCAGATTGATGACGCCGGCAGGCACGCCGGCATCGGAGAAGCAGCGCACGAGCTCGGCTGGCGAGGCTGGGGTCTCCTCGGGCGCCTTGATGATGATCGAGCACCCCGCTGCCAGAGCGCCCGAGATCTTGCGCACGGCCTGATTGATCGGGAAGTTCCAAGGCGAGAAGCCCGCCACGGGGCCGACCGGCTCCTTGAGGACGAGCTGGTAGATTCCTTCGGCACGCGCCGGAATAACGCGACCGTAAGCTCGCTTCGCCTCTTCCGCGAACCAGTCGATGACATCGGCACCGGCGAGTGTTTCCGCCTTCGCCTGAGCAAGCGGTTTGCCCTGCTCCATGGTGAGCAGCGTTGCGATCTTCTCAGCGCGCTCGCGCAGGAGATCTCCCGCTTTGCGCATGATCTTGCCGCGATCGAAGGCCGAGACCTTCCGCCATGTCTTGAAGCCCTTGTCGGCGGCTTCGAGTGCGCGATCCAAATCGCTGCGATCGGCGTGCGCCACCTTGCCGATCGGCTCCGATGTAGCGGGGTTGAGGACGACCAAGTTGCGGCCGCCCGAAGCTGGCGTCCACTTTCCATCAATGAAGAGCGATACGTCGTTGTACATTTCGTATGTCCTTTTTCTGCTTTCCCGGACCGCGGTCTAAATCAACCGGGCGACGTGGCGTCCTATACCCGCCTCGCCCAAATTCGCGCGCTGGCTTCGCAAGTGTTCGACAAGGAGTCGGAAGCGATGGCGGGCGCGGCCGCGTAGCCATCGGGCCCGCGGGACAAGAGTAGTATGGCTGCGGGCGACCGGATACTAAAGCCGCACGCACTCGGGCGGAGTGACGCGGCAGGGTGCCCCTCGTGGTCGAGGTCCGTTGCGCGGGCAGCTCGGATTCCAAGCCTCGCGCAGTCCGACATTGCCAGCGCCTGCAATCCGCGCACGCTCACTCCGCGGCCCATGGGGCTTCCTCCAGGCGCTTACATGCCTTCGATATGTCGCTTTGACTATATCGTCAAGCCAACGGATCAAGCCAGCTTTTCCGCTCATCGCTTGGTAATCCGCCCGTCACTTGGTAATGTAGAATGACTCTAGATTCACCAGTGCGGACAACAATCGCATGCCTCGCCTCACCCTTCGCATCGACTTCGAGAATGGCAGCCAGATCGGGCACGGCAAGATCCGCCTTCTCGAGTTGATCGCCCAACACGGATCAATCAGCCGCGCGGCGAAGGAGATGAGCATGTCGTATAGGCGGGCGTGGCTGCTCGCTGATGAGATGAACCGGATGTTCAAGGCGCCGGTGCTCGAAACTCAGCACGGCGGGGCGGGTGGCGGCGCGGCACGGCTGACGTCGTTCGGCCATGCGGTGATCGGACACTATCGGGCCATGGAATCCCAGACGATGCGGATTTTCGGCAAGGAGCTGGCCGAACTGGAGAGCGGGCTGAGCTCGTGATGCCTTGCGGGACATGCTGTGATCGACATATTTCTTTGTGCTTATCGCTTGCGTCACGTCCAATAGTCGCCTTATGACCCATGCTATCCAATAGAATAGCTCGATAGGGTGACAATCATGCTCTTCACAGCTCGTGTGCCCTCCTGGCGGCAGGTACGGGTGGTATCGGCTGCACTGCTTGCAGTCGCTTTTGTCGGCGGGCCGGCAGCGGCTCGAGAAGCGAAAGAGGCCAAGGTCGCGGTCGCGGCGAATTTTACGGCCCCGTCGAAGGAGATTGCGGCAGCCTTCGAGAAAGCCAAAGGTCACAAGATCGTCTTGAGCTTCGGCTCGACGGGCCAACTCTATACGCAGATCACCCAAGCAGCGCCGTTCGACGTCTTTCTTGCCGCGGATCAAGCGACGCCCAAGAAGGCTGTCGATGAAGGCAAGGCTGTGCCCGAGAGCCGCTTCACCTATGCGGTCGGCAAGCTCGTTCTCTTCAGCAAATCGAAGGATCTCGTCACGGGCGAGGCAACGCTGAAGGATGGCAAGTTCCAGAAGATCGCCATCGCCAACCCGGTGACCGCTCCCTATGGCACGGCTGCCGTCGCGACCATGAAGGCGCTCGGCGTCTACGATACCCTTTCGCCCAAGATCGTACAGGGCAACAACATCGCGCAAACCTTCCAGTTCATCGATTCCGGCAATGCCGAGCTGGGCTTCGTCGCGTTGAGCCAGGTCATCAAGGTCGAAGGTGGCTCGCGTTGGATTGTACCAGGCAAATACCACGACGCCATTGCGCAGGATGCCGTACTGCTGAAGACCGCCGCTGACAACGATGCCGCTCGTGAGTTCCTCGCATTCCTGAAAGGGCCGGAAGCACGCGCGGTCATTGAGAAGTACGGCTACGGCGTCGGCCAATAAGGGCTCGCAGCATGCTTGACGTGAGCCTGCTCTGGTCTCCGATCCGTCTCACGCTCGAGCTTGCAGCCATTACGACTATTCTGTTGCTCATCGTCGGCACGCCCGTAGGTTGGTGGCTCGCCCGATCGCGAGCACGATGGAAAGAGGCCGTGGCGGCAATTGTCGCCATGCCTCTGGTTTTGCCGCCGACGGTGCTCGGCTTCTATCTCCTGCTGGTATTGGGACCAAACGGCCCCGGCGGGCTGGTTGCTGGCCTTTGGGGCGGGCGCACGCTTGCATTCACTTTCGAGGGCCTCGTGTTTGGCTCGGTACTTTATTCGATGCCATTCGTGGTCCAACCGATCCGCAACGCTTTCGAGGCGGTCGGCGATCGCCCTCTCGAAGTCGCGGCGACGCTTCGCGCTTCGCCCTGGGACGCGTTCTGGTCCGTTGCCGTGCCGCTCGCGCGACCCGGGTTCGTCACCGGCGCGGTACTCGGCTTCGCCCACACCGTTGGCGAATTCGGCGTGGTCCTTATGATCGGCGGCAACATTCCGAACCAAACCAAAGTCCTCTCTGTGGCCATCTACGACTACGTCGAGACGCAGCAATGGACTGAAGCGCACATTCTGGCGGGCGGAATGGTAGTCTTTTCGTTCCTCGTCATCCTCGCGACGTTCGTTATCGAGAAGCGCATCAGGCGAGCAGGCCGATGACGCAAACGGCGCGGACCATCGGCGTCAATCTCGCCGGGCAACTCGGTAGCTTCTTGCTGGAGGCGGTGTTCGATGTCCCGGCGCGCGGCGTCACGGCGCTGTTTGGACCGTCGGGTTGCGGAAAGACGACGGTGTTGCGGTGTCTCGCAGGGTTGCAGCGGCTGCCGGGTCGGGTCGCGATCGGTGATGACGTCTGGCAGGACAGCGGGGCGGGCATCTTCCGTCCACCACACGAACGCCATGTCGGGTACGTCTTTCAAGAGGCGAGCCTTTTCGCGCATCTTTCGGTCCGCGACAACCTTCTCTACGGCGCGCGCCGGGTGGAGCGATCACGGCGCGGCAATGGGCCAGGGCTTGACGACGTCGTGGATCTACTCGGCATCGAACGGCTTCTGGATCGCGCGACAACGGCACTATCGGGCGGTGAACGCCAGCGTGTCGCGGTTGGACGGGCCCTGCTCTCCGAGCCGCGCGTTCTGTTGATGGACGAGCCGCTCTCAGCCCTCGACCGGATGACGAAGGACGAGATCCTTCCCTATTTCGAGCGACTTCACGAGCAACTGTCACTGCCTATCCTCTACGTCAGCCATGATCTCGCCGAGGTGGAACGTCTCGCCGATACGCTGGTTCTCTTGCAGGCCGGCCGGGTGATTGCGAGCGGTCCGCTGGGGGATCTGCAGACGGACCCCGCGCTGCCCTTGCTTTCCGCGCCGGAAGCGACCGTTTTGCTGGAAGGCCGCGTCGCCGCCATCGACGACCGCTACGCGCTGACCGAACTCACCGTGCCGGGCGCGCGGCTGACCGTTCCTGGTCGACATGGGAGGGTTGGCGAGAGGCGACGCCTCAGCATCGCCGCGTCCGACGTCAGCCTCGCGCGATCGGCCTCGACAGACTCGACCATTCTCAATTGCCTGCCGGCCCGCATCGTGACGATCGAGGGCGACGCCACAGCGCCTCATGTCAGTGCCATTCTGGCGCTCGGGACGGGTGGCGAAAGCAGCCGCATTGCGGCGCGGATCACGCGCAAGTCGGTCGAGAACTTGAAGCTTGCCGAAGGCGATGCGGTGATCGCGCAAGTCAAAAGCGTAGCGCTCGTTGCAGCGCGCGCGTCAGGCGAAGTGCGCGAGGGCGCGGAGGCGTGATCGGACAGGCAGAACGCAATTGGCTCGATGTGCACTTCACCGTAGGCGCGACCGTAGGCGCGGCCCGAAATTGCTGTCCGCGCCCGCTGAGGCCTACCTCACCGCACGAAGCGATAGTCGAAGCCATTCTTACCGTGCGGCTTGATGAGGCCAACCGTCGGCGTCGGAAAGTGAATCGGCAGGATCAGTGTCGGCGTATCGCAAACGCGATTGAGGAACGACCGCCGTGATTGTGCAGCTTCCGCACGGTCCACGTCGAAGATCGTCGACCATTCCGGCTCACGACACTGAAGCGCGTGGTGCATCATGTCGCCGGTCACGACCGCGCGCTGGCCCTTGGACTTGATGTTGACGCAGACGTGACGCGGCGAATGTCCTGGCGTCGGCGTGAGCGAGAACGTGTCGTCAAGTTCGTACGTGTTGTCGACCAGCAGCGCCTGGCCAGCTTCCACCACCGGGCGGCAGTTATACGTCCAGACGTTGCCAGGCGGATTGCGGCCCTCTTTCGTGGCCGTTTCCCAGTAGGCGTATTCGTCCTTGTGGAAGATGTACTTGGCGTTGGGAAAGGTCGGCACCCAGCGACCATTCACGAGCCGCGTATTCCAGCCCGTGTGGTCGATATGGAGATGCGTGCAGAAGACGTGGGTGATTTCCTCGAACGACAGCCCCGCTTTGTTGAAGTTGTTGAGCCAAGGAGTCGTGTCGAAATTGAAGGGCGCAGCGTATCCCTTGTCGCAGCCGGTGCACGTATCGACGAGCACGACATGCTTCGGGGTGCGCACGACGAAGGTCTGATAGGTGATGCACATCAGGCCTGTCGCGGCATCGAAAACCTCGGGCTCGAGCGTCTTGAGATGCTCCGTCGCCATCTCATGATCGTAAGACGGAAACATATCGACCGGCCGCCGCCAAGGCCCCTCGCGCTCGACGAGCGAAGTGATCGTCACATCGCCGACCGACAATGACTTCATGGCTGGGCTCCCCCCGCTTGGATTGCACTGTTGTCAGAGGAAAAGCTGCCATGCGCGGAGGCTGGCAACAACGAGAAAATGCCGTCGTCAGAGGCCTAGGACGCTACCGTGGCCTCATCCCGGCGAGATCACGACGCTGGTTTCTGGAACCTCAGGGCGTCATAGTCGTTAACACCACGGGGAGCGTGACGACCACACTGCGGAACCAGACAAACACATGACACCTAACAGCGACCTGGCAGGATCGGCGATTGATCGTGCCTTCAGAAGCCTGCAAGACCAGCGCACAGCTTGCGTCGCACGGCTGACAGCCGTCCTGAAACGGGATGGTGGTGGCAGTGAAGTGGAAGCTTATCTTGCTCGCATCGACACCATCAATGCCGCGATGATCCGCCTCGCCTCGGCCCAGATGAGGCACTGAATAGGCTCGACCCGAGCCAGAACCATCCTTTCTCCGCTTCACACACCCCTTGCGGTTGCGCTGTCGAGTGTGGCATCGCGTGCTATTGAGTAAGTTTGTGAACCGCGGGGGCGTTCGTGGAGACCTTCGACTACGTAATCGTCGGTGCCGGCTCAGCCGGCTGTGTGCTGGCGAACCGGCTGACGGCGGATGGCATAACCAGCGTCTGCCTGCTTGAAGCTGGCCCACCCGACTGGCTGCCGTGGATCCATATTCCCGCTGGCTTCATCAAAACATTCTACGACCCCTCCGTGAACTGGATGTACAGCATGGAGCCGTCCGAGTGGACGGGCGGCCGACGCATCCATGCGCCTCGCGGCAAGACGCTCGGTGGATCGTCGTCGATCAACGGCCATATCTACAATCGCGGTCAGCCACTCGACTTCGACACCTGGGCCCAGATGGGGAACCGCGGGTGGGGGTATGCCGACGTGCTGCCCTATTTCAAGCGGCTCGAAGCGCGCACCGGCGAAGGCGACGAGACCTTCCGCGGCCGCGACGGCAACCTCACGGTTTCCGACATCGACTGGATCCACCCGCTGTGCGAGGCCTTCATTCAGGGCGCCGTTGAAGCGGGCATTCCGCGCAATCCGGACTATAACGGAGCGAAACAAGAGGGCGTCGCCTACGCCCAGCGCACAATCCAGAACGGACGACGCGTCTCGACTGCGCGAGCATTTCTGAACCCCATCAAAAGTCGCCCCAACCTCAATATCGTGACCGAGGCCCATGCGACCGGTCTGATCATGGAGGGTCGGCGGGTTCGGGGCGTGCGCTACGTCAAAGGTGGCCGCGGCGGTCCGTCGATCGAGGTGAGAGCCTCACGCGAGGTCATTCTCTCCGGTGGCACCTATAACTCGCCGCAGCTCTTGCAGCTCTCCGGCATCGGCTCGCCCGAGTTGCTGGCTCGGCACGGCATCGAGGTGCACCATGCCCTGCCGGGTGTCGGTGAGAGCCTGAAGGACCATTACGCGCCGCGCTTCGTCGCCCGCGTGAAAAACATCGAGACCATCAACGAGCGCGTGCGCGGCCTGAAGCTCGCCTCGGAAGTGGCGAAGTGGGTGTTTCAGCGGAAGGGCGTCCTGGCGCTGTCGCCCACGCTCGTCTACGCGTTCTGGCGTTCGAATCCAGACATCCCGATCTCGGATATCCAGCTCACATTTACGCCGGCCAGCTACCGCGAAGGCGTGCAAGGCGAGCTTGAGCAACAGCCCGGCATGACGGTCGCATCCTGGCAGCAGCGCCCGGATAGCAAGGGTTACGTGCGCATCAGGAGCACCGATCCTTTCGAGGCGCCGATGATCCAGCCAAACTACCTCGCGGAGGAAGGCGACAGGCGGGTGCTGCTCGCGGCGATGCGGCTCGCGCGGCGGCTCCTGGCATCGAAACCGCTCGAACCCTACTACGACCACGAGGACTTCCCCGGACCGAACGTCCAAAGCGACGACGAGTTGCTTGGCGCTGCCAAGGAACGCGGCACGACCACGTTCCATCCCAACGGCACATGCCGGATGGGCCTCGAAACCGACCCGACAGCCGTGGTCGACGACCAGCTCAGGGTACATGGCGTGCAGGGGCTTCGAGTTGTCGATGCCTCCGTAATGCCCACCATGCTTTCGGCCAATCTCAATGCCGCGACCATGATGATTGCGGACAAGGCCTCGGATTTGATCCTCGCAAGGAATGCCCCAGAGCCCATTGTTGTAGCTTCCTAAGCCACTGGGGCTTGGAAAATGGCAAGAGATCTCCTGCTCCTCGAGATGGCCGTGAAGGCGATCAGCGGTGCTCTGCTGCTGTTCTTTCCGCGCTCGCTTGCGCGCGTATTTGGCCTGCCGGCTGTAGGCGAGACCTTTTGGCCGCGTCTCCTCGGCGCTCTGCTGATCGGCCTCGCCGCAGCGACGTTCCTCGAAGCCCAACTCGCCGCCAAGAATGGTCTTGGCCTCGCGGGGCACGTGGCGATCAATCTGGCGATCACTTTGGCACTCACGGGCCTTCTCATCATGGGACGGGCGGGAACCTCCCGGCGTGGCCGCGCGCTCGTCACCCTCACCGCCATAGGGTTCGCGGTGCTGGCGCTGCTCGAACTGGCCTGGGTTTAGGTCACCCGGCGAGTTAAGGGTATTGGGCACAGGGCTTGCAGTGTCCGGGTTCGAGATCCACACCCGACCGGGACCCGTTCCACTATGACCCAGCTCGCCCTCCGTGATCACACCTTCGGTGATGTCGCTGTTTCGTCCGCCCCCGCAATGGGAGTTGCACGCGCGACCCGACCGGCGGCTCTTGCCCTACCCATCGAGTTGGGGCTCGTCACGAATTTTGCCCAGTTCGAAGCGTTGGAAGCCGATTGGAATGCGCTTTACGCCGAGGCTGGGAAAGGTGCTGCCGTATTCCAGAGTTTCAATTGGTGCTGGCACTGGTGTCGCCACTACCTGAACAAAGCCTCCACAGGGACGACGCTTGCGATCGTAACGGGACGGCTGGCGGGGCGGCTCGTGTTGCTTATGCCGTTCGTTACCCAGCACAAGGCGGGACTGGTCGAGCTCACCTGGCTCGGTGAGCCTGTCTCACAGTACGGGGACATACTCGCGACGTCAGAAGCCGCCAAGCTCCGGTCCTTGGAGGCGGCGTGGCGCTTCGCCGTCGCCCGCACCGGAGCGGATGTTGCCAACCTGAGGCGCATCCGGGCCGACTCGCTCGCGGCTCCACTTATGGCCGATCTTGGAGCAGAGATCACCGCGGTCGAGGACGCCCCCTTTCTCGACCTGTCGAAAGACCGCAGTTTCGAGGGGTGGGAGACGCGTCGGCAACCTCGGGCGCGAACGAATCGCCGTCGCCAAGCTCGCCGACTCGCCAATCAGGGGGAGGTTCGCTTTCATGCCTTGTCGGGCAGCGATGAAGCGGCCGCATTGGCGGCACATGCCGTCCGCCTGAAGCATCAAACCCTCGGCGACAAAGGAGCCATCTCGCTGACTCTCGCGGATGTGCGCTTCGAGCGGTTCTTCGCTGACGCCGCGCACGGGCTGGGCCGTCCCACAGGCGTCACCGTTATGGCCCTGACGTCCGCTGGCACCCCGGCGGCGCTCAAGATCATGATCGAGAGCAAGGATACGGCGTTCCTGCATGTCGCCGTCTTCGAGCCGAGCTTCGAGAAATGCGGGGTCGGCGCTCTTCTGCTGGAGCATGTCGTCGAGCGGACAATCGGATCTGGGCGAGGGGAACTCGATCTGCTGCCGCCCCGGCATACCTACAAGCTGGATTTCGCCGACGGGGTCGTCATCGTCCGCGACTATGCCGTGGCTCTATCGGCCAAAGGCTGGATCTACACTAAGGCCTACCTCCGGCTGCGCCACAAGCTCAAGAGCGGCATCGAAGGTCTGCCCAAGCCTCTCCGGCGCATGATCGCGAAGCTTGCCGGTGGTCGCTCAGCCAGCTCGGCAAATCACTCAGCGGCCTGACGCGCGTCAGCTGCGATGCGCTTGTCGATCCGCTCTTCGATGACGGTGCGGAAGTTTCGCAGGAACCCCTGGATCGGCCACACGGCGCCTTCACCGAAGGCGCAGATGGTGTGGCCCTCTACCTGCTTCGTCACGCTGAAGAGCAAGTCGATCTCGTCCTTGGTGGCGTCGCCACGCACCATTCGCTCCATCAGGCGCCAGATCCACGCGACGCCTTCACGGCACGGCGTGCACTGACCGCAGCTCTCGTGCTTGTAGAAATAAGCGATACGTGCGAACGCCTTGATGATGTCCGTCGACCGATCCATCACGATCACGGCGGCGGTGCCGAGGCCGGACTTGAGCGCTGACATGGAGTCGAAGTCCATCAGCAGCTCTTGGCAATCTTTCGCCGCGATGCAGGGCATCGACGAGCCGCCAGGAATGACCGCGAGAAGATTTTCCCAACCACCACGTACACCGCCCGCATGCTTCTCGAGCAGCTCACGGAGCGGAATCGACATCGCCTCCTCGACGACGCAGGGCTTGTTCACATGGCCGGAAATCTGAAAGAGCTTGGTGCCCGTGTTGTTCGGCCGGCCAATGCCGGAGAACCACGCCGAACCGCGTCGCAGGATGGTGGGCACGACAGCAATCGATTCGACGTTGTTGACGGTCGTGGGTGAGCCGTAAAGGCCGGTGTTGGCGGGAAACGGCGGCTTGAGGCGCGGCTGGCCCTTCTTGCCTTCGAGACTTTCGAGGAGCGCAGTTTCCTCGCCGCAAATGTAGGCCCCTGCCCCGTGGTGGACGATGAGGTCGAAATCCCAGCCGTGGACGTTGTTCTTGCCGATCAGCTTGGCTTCGTAGGCCTGCTTGACGGCGGCTTCGAGGTGCTCGCGCTCGCGAATGAACTCGCCGCGGACGTAAACGAAGCAGGTGTGGGCGCGCATGGCATACGAAGCCAGCAGGCAACCCTCCACGAGATGATGTGGGTCGTGCCGCATGATCTCGCGGTCCTTGCAGGATCCGGGCTCGGATTCATCCGCGTTGACAACGAGATATGACGGTCGAGGATCATTCTTCGGCATGAACGACCATTTGAGGCCGGTCGGAAAGCCCGCCCCTCCGCGGCCGCGCAGTCCGGACGCCTTGATCTCGTTGATGATCCAGTCGTGCCCCTTGTCGATCAGGCGCTTGGTGTCATCCCACAGGCCGCGCTTGCGTGCGCCTTCCAGGCTCCAATCGTGGAAGCCGTAGATGTTCGTGAAGATGCGGTCTTTGTCAGCGAGCATCACGTTTTTCCGCCTGAGGTCCGCGAAGGATCCTGAATTTCCAGAGAAGAAGGCCGGTGATCGCGGCCTGGACAGCGACGAGACCTACCACATAGAGCATAAGCTCCCGCTCGCTCAACCCATTGTCTAAGACGAACAGATAGATGAGGCCCGGGAGCAGCACCAGGAGAACCGCGGCTGCGTCGATCAAAACGAATAACATCAGCCGACGGTTGGCGTCCGACTGCAACGCGTCGCTTTGATCTCGGTCACTGATCATTGCCTCCCCTTAGCCGGACGAGGCTCAGGACTTGGCCTGGGCTTCGGCGGCCGCTTTTGCGGCGGCCTCGGCTGCAGCCTTCTCGCGATCGGCGAAGGCGGACTGCCAGCCTCCGATCCTCGATCCATCAAACAGGGTGTCGTCCTGAAGCGTCGACAGCCCGCCCTCCGGAGAGGATGCCTTACGGCCGATCTGGCTCCCGGAAGACAGTGGCTTGCCTGCTGCAAAGCCGTCCAGAACCTTCTCGAACGACTCGGGCGTCAGGTCCTCCCAGACATCCTTCAGGATCTGCACGACCGGCGCATTGGCGCAGGCGCCGATACACTCGACCTCCTCCCAGGAGAAATCGCCGTCGGCCGAGAGGTGGTGCGGGTCGTGGTGAATGCGCGCGCGGCAGACTTCCATGATGCTCTCCGACCCACGCAGCATACATGGCGTCGTACCGCAGACCTGGAAGTGGGCCTTTTTGCCCACCGGCGCGAGTTGGAACATCGTGTAGAAGGTCGCGATCTCGTAGACGCGGATGTAGGCCATGCCCAACATATCGGCCACCGCGCGAATCGCGGGCTCCGTCGTCCAGCCCTCCTGCTCCTGTGCGCGCCACAGGACGGGGATCACAGCGGAGGCCTGCTTGCCCGATGGATATTGAGCGATCTTGGCCTTGGCCCAGGCCAGATTCTCGGGCGTGAAGGCGAACGAGGCGGGCTGCTCGGGGTGAAGACGGCGGACGGCCATGGTGTCCTTCTCGTAGGGCAAGCTTTCTTTAGCGGGGAGGAGACGCGGTGGCGCCTCCTGGCTCGGTCGGCGTAATACCACGATCGCGGTCGGCAATGTCAGCCTCGCGATCAGTTGCCGCAGTGCCGGCTGCCGGCGAGGTCGCGGGCTGCTCGAATGTGGCCTCCGACATCGGGACGTGAGAGGCTGCCATCATCCACAGGACCAGCAGGGCGATGACGGAAATCGGGGCCAGAAGCAGCGCCGATTGTGCAGCGACGCGGGCTAGGCCCGTCCAGATCACGGCGCAGAGCAGGCCGAGCAAGGGCAACGCCATGAGCGATGCCCCGCCACGCGCGAATGCGAACAGCATGGCGATCAGAATGGAAAACAGGCCGATCGCGATGGGCAGTCCCGGGCGATGCGCCTGCCACTCGCCCATGGGCCAGCTATTGTGGACCGCGAACCAACGATATGTCGCCAGCGACAGCCCCCAACCGAAGGCAACGACGGCGAGCCAGAACATCCAATCGACGGGCATGAAACGCTCCCTTCGGGCGCAGGCAGCAAGCGCCAATCCCCTTCCCGGCGCCCTTTATGATTCGTTCTTGCGCGGCGCGCCAGTCCCCTGATGATCTGTTGCGATGCCGCGACGTCTCAGGGCGCGCGGTCAGCCAGGGGCGTGTAGCGGTAAATATCGGCGAGAGCGAGGGCCAATGCGAGCGCCGGAAGCTCGAGTACAGCCGTAGGCCCGGTTGCCGAACGACATTCCCATCCGCCAGCTAGGTCGAATGCCACCACCTCTGGACTCTGCAAGGAAACCGTCACGTAGTGCTGGCAGTTCGGGACGCTGGCGTAGACCTTACGACGCCACTCCTGATCAGCTTTCGTGTTGCTCCGCGAGAGAACCTCGAAGATGACGAGGGCGTCCTCGGTGATATGACTGACCGGTACCGTGCTTTCGAGCACATATGTGAGGCCCCGCCGGGCGCGAGCTTGGGGATGGCGTTCATCGCTGAAGTGTAACCGAACGTGTCGTCCGGACCATCGCCGCGGCCGGGCGACCGTCCCCACGCGTGAGATGATGGCGCGGCTCGCGGGCATCGAACATACGCTCGGCCTCTGGCCGATAGATCATGCGGATGAACCGCTCTCGCCAATAAGAGGCACGAAGGCAACCGCGCCCAATTCCTCTTCATCGAACGCGCCGCCGCTCAGACGCGTTACCCTGCGCAGTGTCTGGCGCCGCTCGGCTTCCCCCACTGGAATGATGAGCCTGCCTCCAACCGCGAGCTGTTCCTTAAGCGCTTTTGGAACCGCGGAACCGCCGGCGGAGACGAGTATCGCATCGAAAGGAGCGGCTTCAGGCCATCCGCGGGTCCCATCGCCCGTACGGATCTCGACATTGTCATAGCCGAGCCCCGTTAGGCGCTGTTCCGCGCTTTGGGCCAGCGACAGGTGACGTTCAATGGCATAAACGCGACGAGCGATCCGACTGAGCACGGCTGCCGCGTATCCGGACCCCGCACCTACCTCGAGAACCTTGTCGCCGGGCTCGACCGCGGCGGCTTCGATCATCATTGCCACGATGAATGGTTGCGAGATGGTCTGCTTCTCGCCGATGGGGAGTGGGGAATCCTCATAAGCGACTTCCTCAAAACCGGGATTGACGAAAACCTCTCGCGGGACGCGCCGCATGGCGTCTAAGACGTGGGGATCGCGGATACCGCGCCGAGCGATGTCAACCTCGACCATACGGTCGCGCTGCCGTGAAAGATCGAGCATGTGGCACTGTCCTTCGCTTGTGCCCGCAACGCTGCCCGGTTCGCGCCGGTCAACCCTCCCGGCGAAGCGCGTTCTCGAGTTGCCGCTTCGACATTTTCGAGCGGCCGGGGATCGAGTGATTCTTTGCCTGGCGGTAAAGCTCGGCTTTCGTGGCATCGCCGCTGCGGCGGGTGCGGTTACGGCTCACGCTACGCCCACGTGCTGTGCGGCTTGTCGCATTACTGCCGCCCATGGCGGGACTGCTTTCCCGACGTCCGCGGGCGCCTACATGCGATTTGCCTTCGCGCTCCTGCTGGGCCGTCTCGCCACGTGCTTCCTTCCGCTTGGTCCTCGCCAAATCCCTCTTGTTTTCGCTTTTGCTCTGATATTTCGACGCGCCCGCCTCGCTCAGCGCGATGGCGATGGCCTGCTTGGGGTTTTTGACCTTGCCGCCTTTGCCGCCGGATCCGCTTTTGAGTTCGCCGTGCTTGAATTCATGCATGACGCGGCCGGTCGTCTTGCGTTGGCGTGGGGATGTCTGGGCCATGAGAGACCTCGCGATTGTTGGGCAAATGGCTCAATCTGTTGCTTTTGGTCAAACGACGCGTTTCGCCCAATCGTTCCTCGACCCTCGCCGTGCTCATCGGCGGAGCTGTGACTGCGAAAGGTTCGACTTTTTATAAATGCTCGCTGGAATGTTTCGGCTGGATCGCCTCGATAGACTTCCGAGCCATTGCCCCCGACATGCCGTACGTCGCTGTTTGCGCGTTCATTGCCGCTCAATCGGCGGGCCAACACTCGCTGCCGCACCGAAAAAGATGCGTCCGCATTGTCGAATAAAAGAGGTGATCCGGCTGGCCGACGGCACGCATCATGCCAAATCGGCATATACGGATGAACCGCCGCAGCTCACTTAGTGAGCGACGGCTTTGCCGATCTCCTCGGTCATCTTCTTCGCGTCGCCGAGCACCATGATGGTGTTGTCACGATAGAATACCGAGTTGTCGATGCCGGCGTAACCGGACGCGAGCGAGCGCTTGTTGAACAGCACCGTGCCCGCCTTCCACACCTGCAGCACCGGCATGCCGTAGATGGGCGAAGACTTGTCTTCCTCGGCCGCCGGGTTAACGACATCGTTGGCGCCGATCACGTAGACGGCATCCGTCTGCGCGAACTCGGAGTTGATGTCCTCCAGTTCGAACACCTCGTCGTAAGGCACATTGGCTTCGGCCAGCAGCACGTTCATGTGTCCCGGCATGCGGCCAGCGACGGGATGGATCGCGTACTTGACCTCGACGCCTTCCTTCTTGAGCACATCCGCCATCTCGCGGAGCGCGTGCTGAGCCTGGGCGACCGCCATGCCATAGCCGGGGACGATAATGACCTTCTGCGCATTCTTGAGGATGTAGGCCGCGTCCTCGGCGCCGCCGAGCTTGACCGGCTTCTGCTCGCCGGCCTCTCCTGCAGGTCCGGCCGTCTCACCACCGAAACCACCGGCGATGACCGACAGGAACGCACGGTTCATGCCTTTACACATGATGTACGACAGGATCGCGCCCGACGAGCCGACGAGCGCACCCGTGATGATGAGCGCGATGTTGCCGAGCGTGAAGCCGATGCCGGCCGCGGCCCAGCCGGAATAGGAGTTCAACATCGACACGACGACGGGCATGTCCGCCCCACCGATCGGGATGATGATCAGCACACCGAACGCCAGCGACAGGATCGTGATCAGCCAGAACAGCCACGGATTGCCGCCGGATTGGCAGAACTGCCAGATCAACCAGACGATCGCGACGAACAGCGCGAGATTAATGATGTGCCGCGCGGGCAGCATGATCGGCTTGCCGGACATGCGCCCCGAAAGCTTGGCGAACGCGATCACCGAACCCGTGAACGTGATGGCGCCGATCGCGACGCCGAGTGACATCTCGATCAGGCTCGCCGCGCGAATGCTGCCGGGAGATCCGATACCGAATGCCTCGGGCGCGTAAAGAGCGCCTGCCGCCACGCAGACCGCTGCAAGACCGACGAGCGAGTGGAACGCCGCGACCAGCTCCGGCATGGCCGTCATCGGGATACGTTTGGCGGTCACCGCGCCGATGCCTGCGCCGATGCCGATGCCGACGATAATCAGGAGCCAGGTCAACACACTGTCCGGGGCGCCGAGCTGGAACAGGGTGGTGACGATCGCGATCGTCATACCGATCATGCCGTAGGTATTCCCGGCTCGCGACGTATCCGGGCTCGATAACCCTCGAAGTGCCAGGATGAAGAGAATGCCGGCCGCCAGGTAAAGAAGCGCCACGATGTCGGGCGAGAGCACGCCGGCGTAAGAATGGGCAGCGTTCATCGGGCTCAGGCTCCGTTACGGGGGCTTTGACCGGCGGTCGCCGGCAGCGGCGCGATCGGCAAACGCGGGCGCGAGCTCATCGCTTCTCTTTCTTCTTGTACATCGCCAGCATGCGCTGCGTGACGAGGAAGCCGCCGAAGATGTTGATCGACGCCATCACGAGCGCCAGGAAGCCGAAGAGCTTGGCGAGCCACGAGCCGGCCGAAACGAGTGCCACGCCAGTCGCAAGCAAGGCGCCGACCACGATGACGGACGAGATCGCGTTGGTGACGCTCATCAGCGGCGTGTGCAGCGCCGGCGTCACCGACCACACGACGTAGTAGCCGACGAAAATTGCAATAGCGAAAACCATCAGCTCATAGACGAACGGCGAGACTTCGCCGCCCGAGACGGCCGCCGATGCCGGCGAAGCAAGCATCGCCAGCGCGCTACCGATCGCCACGGAGCGGAGGGCCCAGGTCGAACGCCCACGTCTCACCGCGGCATGCGGCGACGGAGAGTGGCGCTGGATCGCGGCGGTGCACATCTCTCAGGCTCCCTTGGGCGCGAGGCTCGGATGGACGATTTGCCCGCCTTTGGCGACGAGCGTTCCTTTTACGATCTCGTCGTCCCAGTTGACCGCGAATTCCTTGGTCTTCCGGTCGAACATCGTCTCGAGGAAGTTCATCAGGTTCTTTGCGTAGAGCGAGGTCGCGTTGACGGACACGGTTCCCGCGAGATTGAGTGGTCCCCAGATTCGCACACCGTTCGATACAACGACCTCACCGGGCTTGGTCAGCTCGCAGTTGCCGCCGCGCTCCGCCGCGAGGTCGACAATCACGGCGCCAGGCTTCATCGAGGCCACCATTTCGGCGGTGATCAGCTTCGGCGCCGGCCGGCCTGGAATGAGCGCTGTTGTAATGACGAGGTCTTGCGTCTTGACGTGCCCCGCCACCAATTCCTTTTGCTTCGCCTGGTAGGCTTCCGACATCGGCTTGGCATAGCCCGTAGCGGTTTGTGCCTCGCGAAACTCATCGTCCTCGACGGCGATGAACTTGGCTCCGAGCGAGGCGACCTGTTCCTTCGTGGCGGGACGCACGTCCGTGGCCGAGACGATGCCGCCGAGGCGCCGCGCCGTGGCGATCGCCTGCAATCCGGCAACACCCACACCCATGATGAAAACCTTCGAGGCCGGCACCGTGCCGGCCGCGGTCATCATCATCGGCATCGCCTGATGCAACATCGACGCGCCGTCGACCACCGCCTTGTAGCCAGCAAGGTTTGATTGGCTCGACAGAACGTCCATGGATTGAGCCCGCGTGATACGCGGCATGAATTCCATGGCGAAAAGCGACGCGCCACTGCCAGCCAATGCCTCGAGCCCCGGACGTTCGTCGAAGGGAGCGAGCGTCGCGATAACGAGCCCCTCTGGTTTCAACCCGGAAAGCTCTTCCAGCGCCGGGCGGCGAACCTTCAGCAGGATGTCCGCCCCGCCGACGGCCTCCGCCGAGCTCGCAACAATCGTCGCGCCGGCGGCCTTGAAGGCATCGTCGGAATAACCCGATGTCTGACCGGTTCCAGCAACGACACGCACGTCGGCCCCAAGGCCAACGAGCTTTTTGGTCGTCTCGGGCGAGATTGCCGCGCGCGTTTCACCGGATGCTTCGGGTGTGACGGCTACCGTCACCATGTCGAACTCTCCCCATGAATGGCGCATTCGGATCCGAGAGACCGGACCCGGGCCTTGCCCGAATTGGTGTTGGCTGCCGGAGCGGCGGACTGGTTGGTGACAACCGGCCTAGACGAGGAAAATCAGCATACCGAAGAGCGTGAGCGCGCAAATGGCGACCATCACAATGGCCCCGCGCACGAAGCCGTCATAGGTGCGCAGGTGTTCTCGATAGTCCATGGCCGGATGGCCCTCGGACGTGTCGACCGTCATCTCTCCCTCCCGATGCTGAATGAGCGTCGTATAGCAGTCTGCTAGCGCACGCGGCCTAAAGCTTCAAGACTATGCGCAGCATTCGGCACATGGCCGCAGGCAGGCCCGCGGCCGCGGCCACCCTGCGGGCCATGGAGAAGCGGCGAGATACGGCGATCAGCCGAGCGCCTTGGCAAGCCCGGCAACGAGACGCTCGATATCCTCCTCGTCGTTGTAGACGTGTGGAGAGACGCGCAACCGACCGATGCGCGGCGCGACATAGACCTTTTCAGCCGCGAGCCTCTGAGCCAACCCATCCGGCATGCCGCCGGGAAAGCCCAGGCAGATGAGCTGTGGGGCACGGAAACGAGGATCGGAGAGCGCGATCTTGTTACCGAGGCTAACGGCCTTTTCACCAATCCTTTTCGTAAGATAAGCCAGCCTCGCTTCGACGGGCGCCCGACCAAGACCACTGACGGTCTCGATCCCAGTGGCGGCCATTTCCATTGAAATGAAATGGTCGCGTTCGCCCATATCGAAGCGTCGAGCATCTGGCAGATAACGGGTATCCGCGAAATAGACGGGCTGCTCGGCTTTGATGCCGCGCCGACCGAGCGAAGGCTGTTCGAGAGGCACCCCCTGCTGATGCCGCTTCGCGACATACAGGAACGCCCGGCCATAAGGTCCCAGCAACCACTTGTATGTCGGAAACGCCATGAAATCCGGGTCGAGACGTTTCACGTCGAGATCGTTAATGCCGGCGCCATGAGTTGCATCAACCAGCAGAGCGGCGCCCTGATTGCGAACGGCCGGTGCCACACGGCCGACGTCGATGGCGGCGCCATCGGACCAGTGCACCGACGAAATCGACACGACAGCAAGCGGCGGCGCTCCCGGTTGTTCGATGGCTTCGAGCACGGCGCTCGTCCAGTCGCCGTCCGTGGGGCGTCGGATCGTCTCGACCGTGAATCCCTGCTCATCCGCCCGGCTCATCCATTCCAACACCGGCGCCGTATGATCGTCTTCGAGAACGAGAACGCGTGCGCCCTTCGCCACCTTCAGTACCTTGGCAGCCGTCGAGACGCCGTATCCGACCGAGGGGATCAATGCCACGTCGCCAGGATCAGCGTTGATCACGGCCGCCGCCGCGGCGCGCGCACGCTCGTTCATCTGCTCGGCGAGATCCGGTGCCAACGCCCACGGCTGCGCCTTACGCGCCGCGCCCCGAACACCGGCCTCGGCGACCGCTTTCGGAATGGGGCTCCAGCCTGCTGCATTGAAATAGGCGACGTCACGGGGGATATCGAACAGCGCGCGCTGCGATGCTAGCATCGTTGCAAGTCCTGCCTGTTGGTGGCCTTCTCATAGGCGATCGGCGGAGACCATCGCACTCTCCGCCTTCCTCGTACAATTCAGAAAACTTATCGGGAGCATTCGAATGCGCGGTCGTCAGGTGTTCTTGCAGAGCCTCGTCGCTCACGGCGTCGAGCGTATCTTCGGCAATCCAGGCACCACCGAGAGCCCGCTGCTCGACAGCCTCGCCGAGTATCCGTCGATCCGCTACGTTACGGCTCTCCATGAGTCAATCGCGCTTTGCGCGGCGAGCTACTATGCGCAGGCCTCGGGCAAGACGGGCGTAGTTTCGTTGCATGTGGCACCGGGACTGGGCAATGCTATCGGCATGATGTACGGCGCGCTCAGGGCAGGCTCGCCGATGGTCGTCACGGCCGGCCAGCAGGACACGCGCATGCGGCTGAACAATCCGGTGCTCGGGCATGACCTCGTCGCCATGGCCGAGCCGGTGACGAAATGGTCGGTGCAAGTCGAGCGCGCCGACGAGATGGCCCCGATCCTGCGCCGCGCATTCAAGGTGGCGAACGACGGTCCTCCCGGACCGGTGTTCGTTGCCCTCCCGATCGACGTCATGGAGCAGGAAACGGACATCACTCCCCGCGAACCCGCAAGTCTTTGGCGTACGCCAAAGCCCGAGCCGAAGGCCATCGCCGCCATCACAGAGGCTCTATTGGCGGCGGAGCGGCCCGTCATCGTCGCGGGAGACGACGTTGCCCGCGCCAATGCGACGCCGGATCTGGTCCGTCTCGCTGAGATGGTGGGGGCCTCGGTCTGGCTCGAGGGACTGAAGCTGCTCATGCCATTCCCAACCGCTCATCCTTCGGCACGCCTCGGCCTGCCGCTCGACGCGGGCGCCATCCGCAAGGCTCTCGGTAGCGCGGACATGGTGCTGCTGATTGGCGGCTCGTTCTTCGAGGATGTCTGGTATGCCGACGGAGGCCCGTTCCCGAACGGCGCCAAGGTTGCGCAGATCGAAGCAAACCCGGAGCGACTGGCCTATGGCGTTGCGCCTGATCTCGGTGTCGTCGGCTCGATCCGTCATGCCATCGCAGGCCTCGTCTCCGAACTCGACCGCGCGGCAACCGCTGACTATCGCAGCGCGGCGAAGAAGCGAAACAAGGAGCTTGCCGAGCTGAAGGCCAAGGAAAACGCCTTCCAGAAAGCGCGCGCCGAGAAAGCCTGGGATCGCGAGCCCACCTCCATGCCTCGCGTCATGGCCGAGATTCGCGACGCCCTTCCTCCGCGAACCATCGTTGTCGACGAATCGATCACCGCGTCTATCGATCTCGCCCGCACACTCGATTTCGATGGGCGCGGCGACTACTTCGGCGCCAAGGGCGGCGGTATCGGCCAGGGCATCGCGGGCGCTCTCGGCGTCGCGGCGGCCTCGCCCAAGCGTCCCGTGTTGTGCATCTCCGGAGACGGCTCGGCCATGTACGCGATCCAGTCGCTCTGGACCGCCGCGCATGTCGGTCTGCCGATCGTTTTCGTGATCCTGGCCAACCGCGAATATCGCATCCTGAAGCACAACATCGACGTCTATCGTCAGCGCTTCGGTATCACGTCACAGGAGCCGTATGCTCACATGGATCTTGCCGGACCACCGCTCGGATTCGTCGAGATGGCCGCCGGCATGGGCGTCGATGCGACGCGCGTTTCGAAGTCGAGCGACATTGGCGCTGCCATTAAGGCGGCCTTCGCGAGCGGCAAGCTGCATGTCGTCGAGATTGCGATCGAGGCCAAGCGTTAAGGCCAAGCCTCGACTTTGTCCCGCCTCGCGGCATGATGCGGGAAGCGCGGCGCCCCTATTAACAGGGAGCGCCGCCAGTGCGCGGCGATCTTATAGACCGCGGTCTTTCAGAACCTTGCGGGCGATGCGGAAGCACTCCACGCCTGCCGGGACGCCAGCATAGATGCCGATCTGGTGGATCACCGCCTTTAGCTCGTCCTTGGTGACGCCGTTATTGAGCGCACCGTTGCAGTGCAGCTCCCATTCGTGCATGCGGCCGAGCGAGGCAAGCATGGTGAGGTTCATCATGGAGCGCGTCTTGGCGGGAATCGTATCATCGCCCCAGATCGTGCCCCAGCAGTATGCGGTGACGATGTCCTGCCACTCGGCGTTGAAGTCGTCGGCGGTCGACAGCGACTTTTCCACATACTCGGCGCCGAGCGTTTTTGTGCGTGCCGCCCTGCCTTTTTCCCAAAGTTCCTTGTCCATGATGTTCTCTCCTCGTTCGGCGCAGGCGGATACCGGCGCGGCGTTTTACCGGGGCTTCTGTTAGCGCAGAAACACGGCGGTTGGCAGGCATTTATTGCTGTTACCGATCGAGGGCCTCTCGTGGAGGACCCGGCGTCCGACCACCATCGACCGGATTAGTAGCGGGCCCGCGCCGCGCGGTTGCGATCGCAAACATTTTGCCAAACGGGGAGATCTGGCAGTATTCGGCAACCAAAGAAGCGGTGCCAGCGAGGCAATACTTGCCTCCTTGCGACGCCGCGCAACCGGAAGCGCCAATGACCAGCAGCACCGCGCCGACGTCGTCCTACCGCCGGAACGTGGCGTTACTCGCCATCGCCCAGGGACTGTTCATGTGTACACAGTCCATGGGAATCGCGACCACCCCTCTCGCTGGCCATGCGCTTCTCGGAGCCGACAAGTCGCTGGCGACGCTGCCAATCTTCCTCAATCACGCCGGTATCATGCTGACGACGATCCCGGCCTCGCTGCTGATGGGACGGATCGGCCGTCGTGCGGGCTTCACGATCGGGGCCATGCTCGCCATCGTCTTTGGCGTGCTGGCTGCCTACGCCGTGGTCATCCATAGCTTCGTCCTGCTTTGCGCGTCGGCGCTGCTGCAGGGCTCGGCGGCAGCTTTTGCCTGGTACTATCGGTTTGCCGCTGCGGACTCGTCACCCGACGTCTTCAAGCCCAAGGCCATTTCCTACGTGATGGCCGGAGGCATCGCCGCGGGTCTCATCGGGCCTCAGATCGCCAAGTGGACCGTCGACTGGTTCGCTCCAATCACGTTCATGGGCGTCTATGTCGCGATTACAATTACAGGTGCCCTCAGCGTCGTCCTGGTGCGGTTTCTTCGCATCCCACAGCTTACGGCGGCCGAGCGTGCGGAGGGCGGCCGACCGATGCTCGAGATCATCCGTCAGCCGACCTATATCGCCGCGATCGTTTCGTCGATGTTCGGCTATGGCGTGATGACACTCGTCATGTCGGCGACGCCCCTCGCGATGCTCGATTGTGGCTTTCACTTCGCGGATAGCGCCACGGTCATCCAGGCGCACATCATTGCGATGTTCCTGCCGTCGTTCTTCACCGGCCACCTGATTCAGCGTTTCGGTGTGCTGACAATCATTGCGACCGGTGCACTGATCCAAGCCTGTTGCGCGCTCGTTAACATCGCGGGCGTTGAATTCGGGAACTTTCTGGTCGCCAACACGCTTGTCGGACTAGGGTGGAATTTCACCTATGTCGGAGGATCAACGCTGCTCACGCGGACCTACCGGCCAGCAGAGCGGGCGCGTGTGCAGGCGAGCCATGACTTCACTGTGTATGCAACCACGGCAACAGCCGCCGCCCTTGCCGGATTCCTGCAACAGAGGTCAGGGTGGACAGCCATCAATGTGGCGGCCTTGCCGATCATGGCCATAGTTGTGCTCACGGCGGTATTCGTTGGCATCAAGATGGGCCGGCATGCTCACGTGGCCCAGCAGCCAGCAGAGTAGGCACCGCAGGGGAGTTTGCCGCAGCAGCTTGATCCGCATCAGTTCACACGGTCGGCTATCGGCTGATACTTTCAGTGACTAGGCCGCTCAGGAAGGATCACCCATGTACAAGCATATATTGATCGCTACCGATGGATCCGAACTCGCTCACAAAGCTATGGTGCAGGGGTTCGCCCTGGCGAAGAGTCTCGGTTCGACCGTGACCGTCGTCACGGTTACGGAACCATGGACCGCCGTGGTGCCCGGTGAAATGGGCATGGCATTTCCGATCGAGGAATTCGAGAAGGGCGCCTCGGAGAATGCCGCCACTATCCTGGCCGCAGCAAAGAAGGAAGCCGACGCCGCTGGTGTTACGGCCGATACGGTGCACATGGCCGATCAGTATCCGGCAGATGGGATTATCGGCACGGCGAAAGAGAAGGCTTGCGATCTCATCGTGATGGCAAGCCATGGTCGCCGAGGCCTGTCGCGCCTGCTTATCGGCAGCCAGGCAAATCAAGTGGTCGTTCACTCCGAAGTGCCGGTGCTGATCGTCCGTTAAGGTTTGAGATTGTTCGCTGTCGGGCCGCAAAGCGAGGCTCGATAGACGCGGCGCATGGAGTCTCTTCCGCAGCTTCCCTGCCCGCCTTAAGCTCTCCCGATCAAAGCCGGCGAACACGGGAGGAGCGCATGCGCGGTCTTGAAGGCAAGACGGCCATCGTGACGGGCGGAGCAGGCGGGATCGGATCAGCCATTTGCCGCCGCTTGGCGGAGGACGGCGTCAGGGTCGGCGTGTTCGACCTGAGGGCCGATGCCGCCGAAAAGGTTGCGTCGGAGATCGGCAACGGCGCGACAGCTCACGCGTGCGACATTACCGATCTGGCAAGTGTCGAAGATGCGGTGTCCGCGTTCGAGGCCAAGTCCGGCGCGATCGACATTCTGGTGAACAATGCGGGCTGGGATAAGTTCGCCTATTTCCTCGATACGACCCCTGCGGATTGGGACAAGATCATTGCTATCAATCTGCGGGGGCCGATCCATCTGCATCACGCCGTGCTGAAAGGCATGCAGGCGCGGCGTCGCGGTCGCGTCGTCAACATCGCGTCCGACGCCGGCCGCGTGGGATCGTCGATGGAAGCGGTCTATTCGGCCTGCAAAGGCGGGATCATTGCGTTCACGAAGACGATTGCGAGGGAGATGGCGCGCTCCAACGTGACAGTGAATTGTGTCTGTCCAGGCCCCACCGACACCCCACTCCTCGCGCAGTTTCTCGGCAAGGGCGAACAAGGCGAAAAAGCCTATGAGGGATTGAAGCGCTCAATCCCCCTCAAGCGTCTCGGGCAGCCCGACGATCTCTCGGGGATGGTGGCCTTTCTCGCCAGTGACGACGCCGCCTTCGTCACCGGCCAGGTGATCTCCGTATCAGGTGGCCTGACCATGAGCGGGTAGAGTTCTATTCGTCCTCTTCCGAGTCACCCGACACCGACGAAATCTGGCGAGCGATATAGGCTTGCTCGCCCATCAGCTCCATGCGGCTGAGCTGTTCTTCGAGAAAGTCGATGTGCTCCTCCTCGTCTTTCAGCGTAATCATGAACAGCTCGAAGGAACCCGTATCACCGGCCTCCTGGCACTCGCGGGCGGCCTTATCGTAAAACTGGCGCGCCTCCAGCTCCATCTTGAGCTGCCGCTCAAATATGCCCTTCACCGACTTGGGGTACTCGATCTCATCGAGCTCGCGGACATTCGGCTTACCATCGAGGAACAGCATGCGCGCGATGTATCTGCTCGCGTGACCTCCCTCTTCCTTCACCTCACCGAACATATGCTTCGCGAGGCGATCAACGCCCCAGTCCTCGAGCGCGTGAGCCTGAAGAAGATACTGGTTCACCGTCGTCAGCTCCATCGTCACGGCACGCTGGAGATGCTTCAGGGAAACGGCCGGGCCTTTCATGGAATACTCCTATCGTGTGGGGGCGCGTGCGGTATGGATCATCACAGCAGCGTCGCCGCAGGCGCAAAATAAACGCAGCAAACCGACGAAAGTTCTGAACGGTTCCACTCGGCGCGCTGCCCCGCATTGCTGCCGCGCAAATAATGCCATCCCGGACCAGCGACTCGCCACGATCGGCCGAGCGTGGCACGGTATCCGAGCCGACAGGAACGCGGAGGCCAAGGCCCATGACGACGAGCAACCTTGCACGGCTCGACGCAGCAGAATGTGTGATCAAGACGCTCTCTGCCAACGGCATCGACAAGCTCTATTGCCTGCCGGGCGTGCAGAACGACGATTTTTTCGATGCGTTGGCGCGCCATGGCGAGCCGGTCAAGCCGATCCACACGCGGCACGAGCAGGCCACCGCCTACATGGCACTCGGCGCGGCGATGGTGACGGGCAAGCCGCAGGCCTACTGCGTCGTGCCGGGACCGGGCTTTCTCAACACGACGACGGCACTCGCGACCGCGCAATCACTTTACCAACCGGTACTCGCTATTTCAGGGCAGATCTTCGAGGATAAGATCGGCAAGGGGCTCGGCTATCTACACGAGATCCCGAACCAGCTCGGCATCATGCGAACGCTGACCAAGTGGGCCGAGCATATCAGCGGCCCCGAGGATGCGGGGCCGAAAGCGCGCGAAGCGTTCCGCCAGCTCCTTTCCGGAGTACCGGGGCCGGTTGGCCTCGAATGTGGATGGGATGTCTGGAAGCGTGCCGCGGAAGTGGCCTTCGACGACGAGCCGGTGACGCGCGAGACACCGGCCATTGACGAGGATGCGGTAGAGGCCGCAGCGAAGCTTCTGGCCGGGTCCAAACGGCCGATGATCTGGGTCGGCGGCGGCGCACTGGAGGCTGGACCCGAGGTGCTACAGCTCGCCGAAATGCTGGAAGCCCCGGTCGTTTCGCTCCGGACGGGCGCTGGCGTCATCGACACGCGTCACCCGCTCGCGCAACGGACGACCGGCGCCTACAAGCTCTGGAAAGACGTCGACGTGCTGCTCGGCATCGGCACGCGGCTCCATAGTCAGCTCGAATGGGGCACGGACGACGAGATGAAGATCATCCATCTCGATATCGACCCGACGCGACCAGGACGCATCCGCAAGCCGGACGTGGCCCTCGTCGCGGACGCCAAGGAAGGGGTCACCGCGCTCGTCACCCGGCTCGGACGGCATCTCGGCAAGCGCGAGAGCCGACGCGACGAACTCGCTGGGATCAAGGCCGAGGTCGATCGCGATCTCGCGGATCTTGCGCCGCAACAGGCATGGATCGACGCCCTTCGCGCCGGCGTGCCGGACGACGGCATCCTGGTCGAGGAACTCACGCAGGTGAGTTACGTCAGCCGGGTGATGTATCCCGTCTATGCGCCACGCACCTATGTCTCATCCGGCTATCAGGGCACACTCGGCTGGGGCTATGCGACCGCGCTCGGTGCCAAGTCGGCCATGCCGGACCGACCGGTGGTGTCCGTCTCAGGCGACGGTGGCTTCATGTTCGGCATGCAGGAGATCGCGACGGCGGTGCGACACAACATTCCGCTGGTCGCGGTCGTCTTCAACGACAACGCCTATGGCAATGTGCGACGCATGCAGCAACTCAACTACGACGGCCGCGTGATTGCGAGCGATCTGAAGAATCCCGATTTTGTGAAGCTTGGAGAAAGTTTCGGCATACGCGCGACACGAGCCGATGCCCCGACTGCGCTAACGGCACAGATAACCGAGGCCTTACGGGCCGGCGAGCCGGCATTGATCGAGGTTCCGGTCGGTCCCTTCCCCGATCCATGGCGCGTGTTTCGCGGCAAGAAGATCAGAGGAATGTGATCCGATATATCCATCGGTAGCTTTCGCACTTGCTCCGAGAGCCAACGCGCCGTTAGCTAGAGGCCAGATACGGCGCGCTGATTGGCTCTATGGCACCGAACCTCTGGATGGCGCTTCAATAGGTGCCTGGCTGACGTGGGTCGCTCTCACGCGATCCGAGGCGAGCGCAGGATCACATCAAGATGGGTCGGGTGCAGGGCTTTGTCCGTTCCCGATCCCGAACGCTGCAAACTAACGAGGAAGCGATATGGCATCTACAAGCACGGCGGCCGCGGCGCGGACCATTCGGTCGGAGCCCATGTTCATCGACGGCGAGTGGGTCAGCGCCGCAAGCGGGCGCGAGATCAGCGTCGAAGCTCCGGGCACGCGCGAGATCATCGCCAATGTCCCACGCGGCGAGGCCGCAGACATCGAGAAGGCCGTCAACGCGGCAGCGAAGGCATTTCCGGAATGGAGCCGCGTCGTGCCGCGCGACCGGGGCCGTATGCTGCAGAAGATCGCGGACGCGATGGAAGCGCAGGTCGAGGAGTTTGCGCGCATTCTCGCGGAGGAGACCGGCAACGCGATCCGCACCCAAGCGCGCGGTGAAGCGAAGAGTGCCGTCGATATCATGCGTTACTTCGGCGGTCTGGCAAGCGAGCTCAAGGGCGAGACGGTTCCGCTCGGCGAGAACGTCCTTTCGTATACGCGGCGCGAACCAATCGGCGTCGTCGGAGCGATCGTTCCATGGAACGCGCCGATGGCCCTCGCCGCGCTGAAGATCGCGCCAGCTCTGTGCGCGGGCAATACCATCGTGCTGAAGGCGGCCGAGGACGCGCCGCTCGGCGTGCTCGCGATGACGCGCATTTGTGCTCAATTCCTCCCGAAAGGCGTGGTCAACGTCGTGACCGGGTATGGTGAGGAAGCTGGCGCTGCGCTGTCGGCTCATCCAACGGTTCGCAAGCTGTCGTTCACCGGCTCGACAGAGGTCGGCAAGATCATCATGCGCGCGGCCGCGGAACGCATCGTACCGGTCAGCCTAGAGCTTGGCGGCAAGAGTCCGTCGATCGTCTATCCTGACGCCAATGAGGACTGGGCCATCGACGGCATCATCAACGCCATGCGCTTTACGCGGCAAAGCCAGTCGTGCACGGCCGGCTCGCGACTGTTCCTGCACGCAGACATCTTCGACAGTTTCCTCGAAAAGCTGGCGGAAAAGCTTTCCAAGCTCAAGATCGGCGATCCGCTCGACGAGGCGAACGACATCGGCGCCATCATCAACGAGAAGCAATACACCAAGGTTTGCGGTTACGTTGACGAAGGCCTCAAGCTCCCCGGATCGAAGGTTCTGCTCGGCGGCTTGCCACCCAAGACCGGACCGCTGTCGAAGGGGTATTTCACGCTGCCGACGATCTTCGCGAACGCTGCGAACGACTGGCGTCTGGCGCGGGAAGAAATCTTCGGGCCTGTGTTGGTCGCGATCCGCTGGACTGATGAAGCAGACGTCATCCGCATGGCGAACCAGACACATTATGGTCTTGCGGGTTATGTCTGGACCAAGGACATCGGTCGAGCGTTGCGAACGGCCCATGCCATCGACGCAGGCTGGGTGCAGGTCAACCAAGGGCTCGGTCAGTCCCCGGGCCACTCATACGGCGGCGTGAAACAGTCCGGCATCGGCCGCGAGCACTCGCTCGAGGGCATGCTCGACAGCTTCACGCAGCGCAAGAGCGTGACAGTCAACCTCGCGGTTTGACGAAAACGGCTCTCCCCGCCGTCACGCGGGGAGAGCCACATTCATCTCCGACAAGATCAGAACACCACCACGCTGCGGATCGACTTGCCTTCGTGCATCAGGTCGAAGCCTTTGTTGACGTCTTCGAGCGGCAGGGTGTGGGTGATCATCGGGTCGATCGATATCTTGCCGTCCATGTACCAGTCCACGATCTTCGGCACGTCGGTACGCCCCCTGGCGCCACCGAAAGCCGTGCCCTTCCATACGCGCCCCGTCACAAGCTGGAATGGCCGCGTCTTGATCTCCTGACCCGCGCCTGCGACACCGATGACGATCGACTCGCCCCATCCGCGGTGGCAGCTCTCGAGTGCCGTACGCATAACCTCCACGTTTCCTGTGCAGTCGAACGTGTAGTCGGCGCCGCCGATCTGGTCCGCACCGCGCTTCGTCATATTGACGAGGTGCCCGACGAGATCCTTGCCGACCTCCTTCGGATTGACGAAGTGCGTCATGCCGAACTTCTCGCCCCAGGCCTTCTTATCGTTATTGAGATCGACGCCGATGATCATGTCGGCGCCGACGAGACGCAGTCCCTGAATGACGTTGAGGCCGATGCCGCCGAGGCCGAACACGACGGCCGTGCAGCCGGGGCCGGCCTTCGCCGTGTTGATGACGGCGCCGACGCCCGTCGTCACACCGCAGCCGATGTAGCAGATCTTATCGAAGGGGGCGTCCTCGCGGACCTTGGCAATCGCGATCTCGGGCAACACGGTGTAATTCGAGAACGTCGAGCAGCCCATGTAGTGGAATACCGGTTTGCCCTCGAACGTGAAACGCGAGGTCCCGTCCGGCATCAGGCCCTGGCCCTGCGTCCCGCGGATCGCGGTGCACAGGTTCGTCTTGCGGCTGAGGCATGACGGGCATTGGCGGCATTCGGGCGTGTAAAGCGGGATGACGTGATCGCCCTTCTTCACGGTGGTGACGCCTGGTCCGATGTCGACCACGATGCCCGCGCCTTCGTGGCCGAGGATCGCCGGAAAAAGGCCCTCGGGATCGGCGCCAGAGAGCGTGAACTCGTCGGTGTGGCAAATGCCGGTCGCCTTCACCTCGACGAGCACTTCGCCGGCCTTCGGACCATCGAGGTCCACCTCCACGATCTCGAGTGGCTTCGCCTTCTCGAATGCGACAGCCGCACGGGTCTTCATGAATGCTCTCCTCGGGACTGGATCGATGGATTCGCGCGCACTATCGCAGCCTTGGCCCGCGCGGGGAACCCCAGGTCAAGACTGCGCGCCAGCGAGACCGAGGCACATGAAGGTGGTCCCTTCTACGGGCGAGTCGTAATAGGGCCCTGTCTCATCGAAACCGAGCACACGGTAGATCCCTTTTGCGCTTTCCATGGACGGCAGCGTGTCGAGCCGCATCTCGCGATAGCCGAGGCGGCGAGCCTCTGCGATGACCGCCTCCACAAGGCGCCGACCGAGTCCGCTGCCTCTCCCTTCCGGGGCGACGTAGAGACGCTTCATCTCGCAGCAACCGCTGGCAACATTCAACGGCCGCAGCGCGACGCATCCAACCGGGTCGCCGCGCTCGGCCGAGCGCGCGATCAGGAGCACGCCGGTCGGTGAGGCATACTTGCCGGGCAGAGAAGCAAGCTCAGCCTCGAAATCCTGATAGGCCAGATCGACATCCAGTGACGCGGCGTAGGCCCGCATCAGATCTGCTACCGCATCGAGGTCGGCGCCCGATACCGCCACACCGATATGCGCCGCGATTGGTTCAATCATTTCCCAGGCTTTCAATGCTGGGCTACTCTCGGCCCGAAGCGCTGCATCAGGGGCGAGACCAGCCGTGTCGCGACAGGGATTATCGCCAGGCCGACAACGAGGCCGAAGATGCCGTCGAGCGTTGCCTTGACGATCCATTGCACGAACCCATTGGCCGCGGGCATGAGGGCAGCCGCACGGATGGAAATGCCGTGAATGATATGCTCCGGCCCCGCGAGGCCCAAGCCTGCCAACCCGTGCAAGACGATCGAGCCGCCGACCCACAACATCGCGGCCGTTCCAACGACGCTTATGACGTCTAGCACTTTCGGCATTCCAGCGACGATGGCCCTTCCGAGCGCGCGGGTTGCCTGGAGGCGACCGATTTGCGTGAGCTTGAGGCCCATGTCATCCGCTTTCACCAGCAAGGCCACGGTGCCATAGACGAGCGCCGTGATGCCGACCGCCACGGCCGCAAGGGCAATACCGGCCGTCCAGATGTTTTCCGCGGCAACGGTTGAGAGCGCGATGGCCATGATCTCAGCGGACAGAATGAAGTCTGTCTTGATAGCTCCGGCAACGCGCGTGCGCTCGAGACGGGCGGCATCGAGCGTCTCCGGTTGAGCGTGTTCCTCGGAATGCGGGGCAAACACATGCAGGATCTTCTCGGCGCCCTCGAAGCACAGATAGGCCCCTCCGATCATCAAGAGAGGGGTCACGAGCCATGGCGCGAAGGCGTTGAGCGCGAGTGCAACCGGCAGAAGAACCACCAGCTTATTGAACAGCGAGCCACGTGCAATCTGCCAGACGATCGGCAATTCACGTGCCGCCGGAAGCCCATGCACGTATTTCGGTGTCACCGCGCTGTCGTCGATCACGACGCCTGCGGCTTTGGCTCCTGCCTTGGCAGCATGCGCCGCTACATCGTCGAGTTGAGATGCTGCCAGCTTGGCGAGCGCGCCGACATCGTCGAGCAGGGCGAGGAGGCCGCTCATGTTCGTCCTTTCCCGAGGCCAGATCGGAGGGCGATCCGATAACGGTGTTTCGGCTCAAGATGTTCCGAGCTCACATTCGCAAGCTGGGCCATTCAATAAAGCACAGCGCGAAGGTGCAGCGACGTTCAAGGAGGTCGTCTCTCTCTTATAGCGCCCCCCATCTATGCCGTAGCGGGTTGCAAAAATTGCGGCTGCGCGTCTGCCGATTCGATGTCAGCCTAGGTAACTCTCAGGGCGGCTGCCAGGACCAGAGGGTCTCGAGGCCCCGCGGCGGCAAGGAAACGCGAGACGAATGACCACGACCTACGGCGGCTCCGATGCCGAGGCCCAAGGTGGCCTTTTCAGCATGTCGGGCCGGCAATGGCTCATCCTGCTCATGGTTCAACTGTCGAACATGCTGTTCGGCATGACGATTACGCTCGCGAACCTCGTGCTGCCGCAGGTGCGAGGCACGTTTTCCGCCACCCAGGACGAAATCGCGTGGGTGGTGACGCTGAACCTCGTTGCCACGGCAGTCGCCACGCCACTAACGGGTTGGCTGTCGTCGCGCGTCGGCTGGCGGAACATGATGTTCTTCACGGTGTTAGGCTTTACCGTGTCGTCGTTCCTGTGCGGCATCGCCACCAGTCTCGAAACGCTCGTCATGGCCCGGATTGCGCAGGGCGCGTTCGGCGCGCCGATCATGCCGATGGGACAAGCCATCCTGCTCGCAACATTCCCGCCCCACCTTCAGCCGATGGCGCTCGTGATGTGGGGCATCGGAGCCGTGTTCGGTCCCGTCGCCGGTCCCATTCTCGGCGCCATGGCAACGGAAGCCTGGAACTGGCGCGCGGCGTTCTTCATGATCGTGCCGCCCGGTATCGCTGCACTGATCACCATCTGGTTTGCGCTCTCGGGCTATACGGAGCGCAAGAAGGCGAAGTTCGATTGGATCGGTTTTCTCGCGCTGTCAGTCGCGCTCGTATCGGTGCAACTCATCTGCGACCGCGGCCAGCGGCTCGACTGGTTCGACTCGAACCAGATTACACTGTTCGCCTTTGTGGGCCTGCTCGCGTTCTGGATCTTCTGCGCCCACTGCCTCACGGCCAAGGAACCATTCCTCTCACCCTCTCTGCTGCTCGACCGGAACTTTGCGATCGGCACCGCAATCGCCTTCGCGATGGGCATGCTGAGTTTCACAAGCCTGGTTCTATTCCCAAGCCTGCTGCACGATCTTAAAGACTATCCCGACACCATTATCGGAACGCTGATCGCGTCGCGTGGCCTCGGCAACTGGACGGCCTTCTTCTTCATTGCGCGGCTGACGAAGGTCGCGCCGCGCTTTGCGATCGCAGCGGGCCTCGCGATCCAAGGGGCGGCAGCCTACTGGATGGCGCAGTTCGACATCAACGTGGACCAGTCGCGCGTATTCTGGAGCCATTATCTGGTGGGGCTGGGGCAGAGCGTGACGTTCACCCCGATGACGGTCATGGCCTTCACGACGCTGCCCAAGCACCAGATCACCGAAGGCTCGGCGGTGTTCACGCTGATGCGCAACTTCGGCTCGAGCCTGTTCATCTCCATGTCGGTGATGGTGCTCGTGCGGTACACGTCGATCAACTACTCGGAGATGATGGAGTACATTTCGCCATATCGGCGAGCGCTCGGCATCATCGGTTTGCCCGCGCCATGGGATCCCGAGACGGCTGTTGGCCTCTCGCGTATCGCGCGGGAGGTGCAGCGGCAGGCCGCGATGATCGGTTATGTGAACGCCTTCTATCTCATGGCGCTCGTGGGATTCCTCTCGGTTCCTCTCGCGTGCTTCTTGCGCGCGAAACCAGCGACACGATAGGGCGTACATCGGCCTATGGTTCGGCGCGCGCCGCGCACCGAACCGGACGGCGCATTGGATACGCCGTCGCCGTCAGCGAAAAGAGAGGCCGGGCCTCAGAAGGGGATTTCGTCGTCGATCTTCTTGTCGAACGGCTTTCCGCCGCCGCCAGTGCGCGAAGCAGGCTTGCGATCGCCGCCGCCATAACCGCCGCCGCCGCCAGTTCCACTGCCGCCGTAACCGCCTCCGAAGTCGTCGGATGCGCCGTAATCGGAGCCGCCCTCCTGCATACCTGCAGATGCGCCACCGGCACGGCCGTCCAGCATCGTCAGCACAGCGTTATAGCCTTGCAGCACGACCTCAGTGGAGTAACGCTCCTGGCCCTGCTGGTCCTGCCATTTGCGGGTCTGCAATTGCCCCTCGATGTAGAGCTTCGCGCCCTTCTTGACGTACTGCTCGACCACTTTGCATAGCGGCTCGCTGAATATGACGACCCGGTGCCACTCAGTCCTCTCGCGGCGCTCGCCTGTGCCTTTGTCGCGCCACGTCTCGGAAGTCGCCAGCCGTAGATTGGCGATGGGCCGGCCATCCTGCGTGCGCCGAATCTCGGGATCCGCGCCAAGATTTCCGACGAGGATGACCTTGTTCACCGATCCAGCCATGACACCTCTCCTAAATTGGCAGCCGGGCTCCCGGCGACTCGCTGCGATGCAGCCTACTGCTACAGGCGACGGCGCGACGGTTGCGAATGCGCTTGTCCACGCCTTTCGAGTTGCAGCACCCTAACGCTACTATATGTTCCTTTTATGTTCTCGGCAAGCTGCGATAAGCGGAGGCTCGTCAGCGCCCTTCCTTTCGCCAGGCCAGCTTATCGAACGCGGCGTGGTCGCCAAAGAAATCAACGGTCGTCGGCTGGCGAGCGAGACCTTCCGCCGTATAGCGCACCGCCGGCCTCGCAATGCGCCGGTGGTGCGGTTGCGCATCGACCCATCCGTCGGCGGGCAACAATGTCGAGCCTCGTGTCGTCAGGTCCCAAATATAATAGTGATGAGGAACGACGACCTTGGGTTTCAGTCGCCCGATGATCGACGCCGTCATCTCGAAGCTCATGACGTGCTGCGAGCCATCCACCGGGAGAAGCGCGATGTCGATCGGCCCCAGCGCCTCCCAGACGTGATCCGGTGCGTCGTGGCGGTTATCGCCCCAATGCAAAATGCGGAGACCACCCGTCTCCACGACGATGAGGCAGTTATCCCAAGAGCGTGGATTGTTCGGCGGCTCGATATCGACGCCGTTCAGCTCCTTGTGGACCATCTTGAAATCGTAGGAGCCGAACCCCGATTGGGTCGCGTGCTTGTCGGGGATGCCTGTGATCTTCACGTCGAGGAACGCGTAAGTGCCAATCGGCCGATCGAGCAGGACATGCGCATCGAGACAATTCAGCGCGTCGTGATCGAAGTGGGCGTGCGTCGACACCCCGATATCGACCGCGGTCATCGGCATGTCGCGCAGATACCAATCCCAGTGGCGCAGCGGATGATTGCGCCAGGGGTCGATCATCACCGTCAGCCCGCGAGGCGTCGTGATGCGGAACGCCGAGGAGCCGAAGTAGGCCAGCTCCACCTCGCCTTTGGCCGACGGGGACGCGTCACGAACGCGCGCCAGCTCCATCATGCGGTTATGATTGGCGTCGGAACGCCAAGCAACGGGCCCGGCATCAGGGTTGGGCGTGCGGTCGGACATCCTCGGGACCTTGCTGTTTGCGCTCAGGGCTGAACCAAGGCTGCAGCCTTGGTACGCCTTGCCTATTTATCGTCAGCGTCGCGAGCGCCGATGATCCGCTGTTTCCAGTCCTCGGGCGCTTCGCGACCTGCGTCGTCGTAGGCCTTCTTGATGGCTGGGACGAGAGGCGCGAAAATCGTTTTGCGATTGGCACGCGCCCAATCGCGGGATGCGAACACGGTATCGGTCGAGCCCTGGAATTGAGGCATGATCCAGCGGGCGAACAGTTCGAAGCTGTTGAAGGTGTCGACGCGGTTAGCCCACTCGTGCGCACGGAACATGAAGCCGCCGATCTCGCCGCCGGCCGTCTCGATCATGCGCCGCAGCCCGTTGGCGATCGTTTCGGGTGATCCAATCAGGGTGGTCCCCATCTTCACGCCATCGCGCAGCGGATCATCGGATCGGCCCGGCGGGCGGCCGAGCGTCTCCTCGAAGTAAGTGACGGTTTCTGCGCGTTCGCCCGTTTTCACTTGTGCGAGCGCCAACTCGTCGTCCTCAGCGCAGTGCATGTTGACGACCAGACGCCACCCCTTCTTGTTCATGGTGCGGCCGTGCTTTGCCGCCTCGTCCTCGGCGATCTTCCATTGGTTCTTCAGCGCTTCGGGGCCGCCCGGCAAGCCCGCGCCGAGCGAGAGAACCTCCAGGCCATATTTGCCGGCGGCAACCATGGCGGCGGGCGTCTGAGTCGAGGCGACGGCAATACGGAAATGCGGGTCCGTGTAAGGTGCCAGATGCAACCTCGCGTCACGCATCTCGAACCAGTCGGTTTTCATGGTGACGGGTTCATCGCACTTCAGGAGGCGGGTGATGGCGTCGAGGCTCTCGTCCATGCGGCGGCGTTGGGTGGATGGCTCAATCGCCAGCATGTAAGCGTCGGAGACCAGCGCGCCGGGCCCGCAGCCGAGCATCGCGCGGCCTCGCGTCATGTGGTCGAGTTGGACGAAGCGCTGCGCCACCATATACGGGTGGTGATAGGGCAGACTGGTGACGCCGGAGCCGAGGCGGATGTTCTTGGTGCGCTCTGCGGCTGCTGCGATGATGAGCTCTGGCGAGGCGATCAACTCCCATCCGGCGGAATGATGCTCGCCGATCCAGGCCTCGTCGTAACCAAGATTGTCGAGCCGTTCGATCAGCTCGATATCACGACGAATGGCGAGGGTGGGATTGTCGCCTGCCCTGTGAAAGGGGGCCAGGAAGATGCCGAAGATCAGACCCTTGTGCGCCACCTTGTGGCCTCCCAGGATAATTGAATGATCATGTCAGGGCCGTAGCATTCATTACTCGGCGCCGCATGGCACGTTAGCCTGCCGATCGGGCAGTCACCAGCCTCGCCGCGCACTTTGGATGCGACGCCCGCTAAGGAGGTCGACGTGCGAACGCTCTCGTTGCTGCGCCACGCCAAATCGAGCTGGGATGACGAAAGGCTCGCCGATTTTGAGCGGCCTCTGGCGCCGCGAGGTGAGAAGGCGGCGCCGCTGATGGGGCGTCATATGCGCGAGATCGGCCTGCGGCCTGATCTCGTCATTTGCTCGTCCGCCGTACGGACCCGTCAGACGGCAGCGCTGGCGCTCGCCAAACTGGGACGCTCGAAGCTTCCGGTGGCCTACGAGGACGAGATTTACGAGGCGTCCGCGAGCGATCTGCTGGCAAGGCTGCAGCGCGTCGATGGCGCGATCGGCCATGTGCTGATGATCGGGCACAATCCAGGCTTCCAACGCCTTGCGGTTTCGCTCGCGGGGAAGCAGCTCGACGAAGAGGCCGCGCAGATTGCGGAAAAGTTTCCAACGGCTGCGCTGGTCGTGTTCGAGCTCGATATCGACGATTGGGCGGCGACCGCTCCGGGATGTGGGACCGTCACACATTTTGCGACGCCGCGGCGGCTGGGAGGAGATTGAGGGGTCCCAAAAAGAAAAAGGGCCGCCGAAGCGACCCTCTTCCTTTCGTTTGGAACCACCCGGCTCTTAAGCTGCCTGGGCGGCAGGGGCGGGTTCGTTGACCGTCGCCCTTTTCTCGTCTTCGGAGACGGGTTGGTGCAGGGACGTTGCTCGGAGCGATATGACGTACCGCTTCTTTCCATCAGCTTCGACTCTCTGAACTCCCGACTCCTTGAGATACTTAAAGAATACGCTGTAAGCCAGATTTGCCTTGTTGAGCTCCTGACACCAGCTCGTGTAGTCGTCGTAGAGATCTTTCGCCAGGATGCTCTTCTCTCCGGTGCATTCTGTCCGTTCCTTGATGTACCGTTCGACGTCGTTGTCAGGTGGTGAAAGCTTCGGCAGCGAAATGTCTTTGTCGCTGTTGTCGTTGGCGATCGCAACGGCAGCTGGTGCTGCCAGCGCGACGTGCGGGGCGACAACCGGTGCCGGTGCAGGTGGTGCAGAGGCCAAGGCAGTCGACTCGTATGCGGCGACCTCGAGCACTTTAGGCTCATGCAGACGCCAGGTGGAGAAGGCGACGTACATGCCGAAGCCCGATCCAACCTCGAGGAGCAGCGCCACGAAAATCGTCAGCGCTGTCTGCATATCCTCGACCTTGACGTTGCCCATGCCGACGAACGACACGAGCTTCGAGAGCACGGCGGCCTGCGGATCACCTTCCGACATGACGGCGTTGCCGTGACCGCTGGTGTTCGCGAGCTTGGCCTGCACTTCATCGATGCGCTTGCCAAGAGCGTCGGCTTGCTCGGCCGAGGCCAGCTCGGACGTCAGGCCCTGGTACTTCTGGCAAAGGCCGCGAGTCTGGGCACCCTTGATGTCGGTGCACTCGCTGCTCCATTTCCAGGCGCGCTGCATCTTCAGGCTTTCAATCTCGGCCTGAACGGTTTGCGCCGGGCGGTGCTGCGGAATCCACCCCAACTGCTCCTCCGCACGCTTCAGATCAGCGCGCAGGTCCTGATAGGACTGAGCATGAGCAGCCCGCTGGCCCGCCGTATCGAGACGGTTGAGCGCGGCGTGGCCGAGCGCAGACGTCAGCGAATAGGCAAGGACAACGACCCAGACGAGCGCCGAGGCCACGGCTTGTGACCACATGCGATTCCGGATTGCGGCAAAGAAAAAGAACGGCACCAGCGCTTTGAAGCAATCTGCGGCGGCACTTGCCGAGCCGTAGATAATGCCATCCAGCTCGGTCTTGCCGAGTGAATAGCCAAAGCGCCAGTTCATCGCTGCCGATACCGCGAGCAGTACCGCGGCAGCGAGAACGCCTAGCACACCTAGGACGTGTCTCATGTTCAGAGGCCCCCTTAACCCCCTTCAAGGCAGCCCCATATGGGCCACCCGACGTAAGGCGATCGATCGTGCCAGTCGCTGAGCCCCCTCCAATTGGAAGGGCGACGTTTTCGACCAAAATGCCTTGGGACGCGCTGCCTGCTGATTGAGGTGGGAGCTGCTCGCCTTTGCCGCTTGCGATTGAGCTCTCCACAGAAAAATACAGAGGCAACCATGCTGTGGATTAACGAACTGGTCAGGAATCTACCGATTCGCGGACCGGAAGTCTCTTAATCTCAGTAGTTTAGCTTGCCATCTGATGCGCGTATGCCACAAAACAATGCCTACCTGCTTATCCCCATTTAATTCATTCTTCACTATTTTCATCTCAACGAATCTATATGCGGTGTGCCTAATTTGATTAACCCCCAACATGCGGCGTCGACCATTCAACATGCGGTTGTTATGCGCATCGGGATGCTAACTGGGCCCGAGACGCCTCACGTGCTCCGGGAAAAAGAATTAAACTGCGAAATGGCGTGGACCGCGGGATTGCCTCCCTCGGGGCGATAGCGCTTAATAATCGGAACGCACTCGCAATTTGCGGTCCGAAGGGGCTCGGCGGTCGGGGTATATTCACCTTGTCCCAATGCGGAGCCCGAGCGCAACCCGCCCGACGACGTGGCGAAGATGTAAGGAGTTGGCCATGGCGAACATGCTCAAAGCCATTTCCCTTCTGCTGATCGGCGGCGGGCTTGGCGCGTTAGCTGCTGGCGGTCACGATCAAGTCGACCTACAGCAGGCAAGTCCCGACAAGCCCGAGGTAGCTCGCGCCGAGATCAATTATATCCATGTCGGCTCCCACCGGGCGCTGGCGGCGAGGACGGAGCCAGTCGCTGAGCCGGGTCGCTTGCCGACCAGACACGAGACTCGCATTCGTGCCGCGCAGGGCTCCGGGGCTATTTCCGACGCCCGTCGCATACCCGTTCCGACCATGCGACCTATCCTGGTTGGAACCCGAGACACGGACACGGCTGCAAAGAGCAACGGCCGCGCTGCGGAGGCGCGGATCGCGGAGTCGATCCAGAAGGAGCTGAAGCGCGTCGGCTGCTATGCGGGAGCCATCGACGGAGATTGGGGACCCGAAACCCGCCGCGCGATGCAAGCTTTCAACGACAGGGTGAATGCCACTCTGCCGACGGTCCAGCCCGACTATATTCTGCTTACGCTCCTGCAAGGACACACCGCGAAAGCTTGTGGGGCAGCCTGTCCGGCCGGGCAAGATCTATCAGGCAGCGGCAAATGTCTGCCACGGAGCGTGATCGCTGAGGAACGGCGTCGACTGGCCGATGAACGCACAGCCGGGTTGCAGACGCGCCGAGCGACTGCGGCGCTTTCCGCAAATGTTGCCGGTGAAACCTCCACTAACCCAGCGGATAACGCCGAAGCCAAAGCGCAAGCTGCGCGACAGGCGCATCGCGCCGAGATCGAGCGGGAGCGCATCGCCGCCGCAGAGCAACGCCGCCAGCAGAAGGTAGCGGAGGCCGAAGCGCGCGCGGAAAGTGACAGGCTCGCTCGCCTAGCGGCAGCGGAGAAGGCGCGGGCCGCCGCGGAATCGCGTCGGCGCGAAGAGCTGGCGGCCTTGGCCGCGCGATCGGCGGCCAAGCGTCGTGTTGCTGCTGCGGAATCTATCGCCGCGCCAACGCCAAACATCACGACAGGCTCGGTCGCGACATTGCCGCCCCCTCCCCTTCCCGTGCGGCCGTCTCCATCGTTCCGGCAGGACGTGGCCATGCGGGACGATGCGCGGATCGAGGTCGAGAAGGCAGCACCTGCGCGACACAAAGCGTCGCGACGCGACTCCCATCGTCGGCCACGGGGAGCGCGCTACGCTGGGCATTTCGTCCCGCCGCCTGTCTACCGTGTCGGTAGATTGGCACCGATGCGTCCGGCCAGCTTCCGCGTCTACGCGTATGCTCCACGGCAGGCACAGCGGGGCGCACATAATCCGCAGCGCATCTTCCGCGAGATGCAGTATCTGATGCCGTAGGCCCCTTGTGGCTCGCACCGCTGCAGCGAGCGTGGGGGCATTAGACAAGCAGCGCACCGATCTCGCGGTTGGCGGCTTCGAGACGATCGGACAAGGCCCGCACGACGAATTGCAGTACGATGGCACATAATTCCGGATCGGTGCCGAGCAGCCGTTCGTAGGCGGGCCGCCTGAGGACGTAAACCACGGCCGGTTCCTCCGCGATCACCGACGCTGCGCGCGGCTGGCGGCGGAAAAAACCCATCTCGCCAATCACGGTGCACACCGTCATACGCCTGACACGGATCGACCTCCCATTGAGGCCAGGGACCACGACGGCCACCGATCCAGAGGCAACGAGTTCGATCGTGTCGGCCGGCGCGCCCAAGGCGCACAGGATCTCGCCGGCCTTGAGTTCGCGACGCTCAAGATAGTGCGTCATCAACCGTTGGGCCTGCTCTGGTCCCAGCTCCCGCGCAAGCCAAGCTTCGAAACTATCCGTGCCAGCGCCCTGCCCTGGCGTATCGGCAGACTCCGCCAGCCGATCCTCGGCCCACTCGAGGGCTTCATTGCGTGTCGCGAAATGACGTGCGTTCGTCGTGCCGTCGAACAAGCCGCCCGCGGACAGCTCGCCCAGGAGTTCCGCGCTCGCCGCCGCAAAGAGAAGTGTCACATCGGCGGTGGCGGCCCAATTCGACAGCTTCTGGAACGATAGGACGGCCGATCCGTCGATGCCTGTGACGGCAGAGCAGTCGAGCACGACCCAGCGGCGCCCGAACAGTCCGCGCGAGGCCGCTGACTGGCGGATGCTGTCGTAGAGGCCGTTCGATGATCCGAAGAACAGAAAACCCGACAGCCATAGCACATGGATGCGTCCGCCCTGCTCGGCGAGCAAGCGCGCCACTTCCGGTCGACGTTCGACCGGGGCGGACATCTCGGCTCGCGTCACGTGTCGGCGGATCACCCCGATGCGACTGTAACGGGCGGCAAACAGCAGGCAGGCGCAGATCATGCCGAGGACGATGCCGGTCAAATAGCCGAAGCCGACGATCGCGCCCATGATGAGCAGCGTCAGTGCAAACTCGGATCGCGAGCTGCGCCCCGGCATCTTAAGAGCTTCCAGCGCAAAGGTCGTGCCCAGAAAGATGAGCATGCCGCCCAAAACCGGACGCGGCACGAAGCCTGCCAGATCGATGCCGGAGACCAGCAGCAGACCGATGAAGACGCTGCACGCGATACTGGTGACTCGGCTCCGAGCGCCGAGCAAGTCGGTGAGGCGGCTGGGATTGAGGGCGATACCCATCGGAAAACCACCGATGGCCACCAGCGAGAGATTGGCAGCGCCGCTGACGCGAAACTCATTGTCGAGGTCGGCTTGCGTGCGGCGCTGGACCTCCAGGCTCGATGCATCGAGCAACAGCGCAGCAACCGAGACCGCAGCAATCGAGGCCATCTCCACGCTGGCGGAGCCGAGAATATCCCAGTCGAGGCCGCTCAGGGCATTCAACGGAGACCAACCGCGAGCGCCACCGGTCGTGGAGAGATGCCAGTCGGCCATCCCGCTTCCGACTGTGAGCGTGAGAATGGTCTCGAGCACCACAACAGCGACGACGATCGCGATCGGCAAGGCGCGCGGTGATGTCTTCAAGCGAAGCAGAAGAGCGGCAAACGCGATTGCCACGGCAAGCCTCAACCAATCTCCCTCACCGAGCCATGTGCCGCTGTCGCGCCAGTCGAATCCCGCACCAGCAGCGAGCTTGATGCCGCCAACGACGAGAAAAGCGCCCGACGCCGCCAGAAAACCGCCAATCACAGGGTAAGGGACAAAACGCACGGCTTGGCCGAGACGAAAGCGGCCGAGGGCCCAAATCACTGATGCCGTGAAAAGGCTGGCGATCGACAGTGCCACCAAAATGTGTCGCGAGATCTCGGCAGGCGCGAGGGACTTCTCGGCACCTGCTGCCGCGATGGTTGTCGCCAGCACAGCCATTACGGCAACGACGGGGTTCCTCGGACCGGCGAGCAGTGGGGGAAGTGTTGTGCGCAATGCCGAGAGCAAAGTCGCGATGGCGGTTGCGGCCATGAAGCTCCACAACGCCATCGGAAGGCCATCCGCCGCCTGCCCGGTAAAGATGAGGGCGCTGAACGACAAGCAGTAGGCGAGCAGAACGAGCGAGGCGACGATGCCGGCAACCGCATCGCGCACAATACCGGCCGGTGAAACCGCGGACGCACCCGCCGCCGCGGGCTCCCGCCGACGCATCCGCTGCGATAGGTCCGCCAAGGTTTGCCGGTCCACGCTGTGCTCCGCCGAACAACGCACCACAGTGGCCGGCAGTCGACCGCCAACTCAAGACCAATCGTGCGTCATCGTTTGCTGGGTCGACGCGCGCCCGCGCGATCCTGCATGGTAACAAGATGAATTTCGAGTTGCAGATCAGACGGAGAACGGCATGGCGGAGCAGCGGGCGATAGCCATCGGCGAGTGCATGGTCGAGTTGGCCCGAGGAACCGACGGCCGCTTTGGCCAAGCCTTCGGCGGAGATACGTTCAACACGGCGGTTTACCTCTCCCGATGCGGGATCGCGACGGCCTACGCCACGGCGCTCGGGGACGATCCTTACACCACGGGGATTGTGGAGCTTGCCAAGTGCGAGGGCATCGCGACCGATCTGATGCTACGACGCACTGGCCGTATGCCCGGTCTTTACCTGATCGAGACGTCGGATGACGGCGAGCGGACGTTCTACTACTGGCGCGACCGTGCCCCTGCCCGGGAATTGCTCGACGGGGATGATGCGGGAGCTATCGTCGACGCGATCGTCCAGGCGCGGCTGGTCTATGTCTCAGGGATCACGCTATCGCTCTATTCGCCAGTGGGTCTCGATCGTCTGGCAGACGCTTTGCAGCGCGCCCGAGCCGCCGGCGCGGTGATCGCGATGGATAGCAACTACCGACCACGCGGATGGGACGGCGACAAAGCGCGTGCCCGCGGGGTCATGGAACGCTTCTGGCGCCTCGCCACGATCGGACTGCCGACCCAAGATGACGAGGCAACCTTGTGGGGCGACAAAGATGCGGGAGAGACAATCGCTCGCCTGATGGGGCTCGGAGTCGGCGAGGTCGCCGTCAAGCTCGGGGCCAAGGGGGCATTGGTTAACGGTGGAGACGGTTCGCCCACCGAGATCGGCGTTCCAAAGGCCATCACAGCCGTCGACACGACGGCGGCGGGCGACAGCTTCAATGCGGCCTACCTGGCTGCCCGCCTCGAAGGACGTGCTCTCCGCGAGGCAGCGCTCGCGGGCCATCGACTCGCTGGAATCGTTGTCGCGCATCGCGGCGCCATCGTGCCGCGCGAAGCCACTGCCATGGTGCTCGGCGGATAGCATATGCTGCATCGCCCGTGGATTGCGGGTTGCGGAGGCCGACGCCGGGGGCCTACCCTCGCACCAGCGACACCCAATGAAACGACGAGAGCTTCCATGCGCGTTGGCGTCTTTTATTTCCCGACAGACTACGGCATCGAAATCAGCGAGCTCGCGCGGGCGCTCGAGGACCGCGGCTTCGATTCCCTCTTCGTCTGCGAGCACACCCACATCCCAACGTCCCGTCGGACACCCTTCCCGGGCGGCGGCGAGCTCCCGAAGCGGTATAGTCACACGTTCGATCCGTTCGTCGCGCTCAGCTTTGCGGCGGCCTCGACCAAAACGCTCGGCCTCGGCACCGGCATCTGCCTGATCACGCAGCGCGACCCGATCGTGACGGCGAAGTGCGTTGCAAGCCTCGACCGGTTGTCTGGCGGCCGCTTTACGTTCGGCATCGGCGGGGGATGGAATGCCGATGAGATGGAAAACCACGGCGCTCGCTATGATACGCGCTTCAAGCTTCTCCGCGAGCGCGTGCTGGCGATGAAGGAGATCTGGACGAAAGAGGAAGCCGAGTTTCACGGTGAACTCGTCAATTTCGATCCGCTCTGGTCGTGGCCGAAGCCCGTGCAGCAACCGCATCCACCGGTGCTCCTGGGCGGCGAGACCGATCACACGCTGCATCGGGTTGTCGAGTTTTGCAGCGGCTGGTTCCCACGCGCGACGGCGACGTTCGATCCCAAAGCCCAGAGGGCACGGCTCGACGCGGCAGCCAAGGCAGCAGGTCGCGATCCGGCCTCGCTGCAGATGACAGTGTTCCGGGCACCAGCCGACGCCGAGCGGTTGAAGCCCTATCGCGACGCGGGAGTCGATCGCGTTCTGCTGGAAGTGCCCGATCTTTCGCGCGACGAGATCCTCGCGGTTCTCGACAAGAACGCCCGGCTGACCGGCTAATCGACCGATACCCAGGCGCCGCTGTTTTGCCTCGTCATCGGCAGTCGAGCAATTCAATCCCCCCACCCCTAACCCCTCCCCGCCAGGGGGAGGGGAACGTGCCTGTCGCCAAGCCGAGTATACGCAGCCCCGCAAGGGACGTTCCTCGTCCATCCAAAGTGAAACGCGCTCTAAGGCTGGCTCACGTCGGCCGGGAGGCCTGCTCCGAATTGCACGTTGCGACCAGGGGCAGCGGCGAAGAGCGCGAGCGTGTAGGGGTGGCTCGGCGCGGCGAAGATCTCGGTTGTGGGTCCGGCCTCGACGACAACGCCGTTTTGCATGACGGCAATGCGGTCGCAGATCTGCGCCGCAACCCGCAGGTCGTGCGTGATGAATAGGACGGCCAAGTCGAATCGCTCACGGACGTCGTCGAGAAGACGCAACACCTGCGCCTGCACGGAAACGTCGAGCGCTGACACGGCCTCGTCCGCGATCAACAGAGCCGGCTCCATGGCGAGCGCGCGGGCGATGGCGATGCGCTGGCGTTGACCGCCCGAGAACTGGTGCGGATAGCGATCGAGCGCGTCGGGCTGCAGGCCGACGAGTTGCATCAGGTCCCTCGCCCGCTTCGTCGCGCCCGCAGATGTCTCGCCGAAGTTCATGGGGCCTTCGATGATCGATGCGCCCACGGTTCGGCGAGGATTGAGCGATCGGTAGGGGTCCTGAAAGACGATCTGAATATGCTTGCGATAGGGCCGGAGCTTCCTCTCCGGGAGATGCGCCACGTCGATGCCATCGATGCTGATAACACCTTCGCTCGGCTCGATCAGACGGGCGATGCAGCGCGCCACGGTCGTCTTGCCTGAGCCGGACTCCCCAACGATGCCGACCGTCTCCCCGCGCCGGACGTCGATCGAGACCTGATCGGCCGCCTTGACGATGCGTCGCTTGCCTTGGAAGAAGCCGCCAGACACGTACGTTTTGGAGAGGCTTTTGGTCTCGAGCGCGACATTGCTGGCGTTCGGCGTACGCACCGGCGGATTAAGGCTCGGCACCGATTGAATGAGCATCTGCGTGTAGGCTTGGCGCGGGCGCGAAATGATGTCGTCGCGCGTGCCCACTTCGACGACCTTGCCGTGTTGCATCACGACGACACGATCCGCGATCTCGGCGACGACGCCGAAATCATGCGTGATGAAGAGAACGCCGGTGCCGCGGCGCTGTTGCATTTCGGCGATGAGCTTCAGGATCTGCGCCTGGGTGGTGACGTCGAGCGCCGTGGTCGGCTCATCGGCGATCAGCAGAACCGGATCGAGCACGAGTGCCGCAGCGATCATCACACGCTGACGCTGGCCGCCGGAGAGCTGGTGCGGATAAGCGTCGATCATGCTCGCAGGATCGGGCAGATGCACGGCCGCCATGATGTCGAGCACCTTCTGCCGGCGCTCGGACGGTGAGAGGCTGGTGTGGATCTCCAGCACCTCGCCGATCTGCGTGCCAACCCGCTCGACCGGGTTCAGCGCGGTCATCGGCTCCTGGAAGATCATCGACATGCGCTGGCCGCGTAGGCGCCGGAACTGCGACTGGGGAAGCGCGGAGATGGCTTGCCCTTCAAGGCGGATCGTGCCGCCGGTCAGTTGGAGCTGACCCTTCGGCAGCAAGCCCATGATGGCCTGAGCCGAGACTGATTTGCCGGAGCCGGACTCGCCGACAACACAGAGGATCTCGCCACGGCCCACCTGAAACGAGACATCGTTGATCGCGTGAGCGCGGTCTGCGCCCTTTGGCAGCGAGACACTGACGCCTTCGAGCGACAGGACGGGGGCGCCAGCATCAACATTTTCTTTCATCTCAGCCCCGCCGTTCCATCTTCGGGTCGAGCACGTCGCGCAGACCGTCGCCCAGCATGTTCACACCCAGGACGGTGATGGCGAGAAAGAGTCCCGGATAGAGAATGTTGTGCGGGAAGACGCGGAAGAGCGTGCGCCCCTCGGCCATGATGTTACCCCACGTGGGGATCTCGGGCGGGATGCCGATGCCCAGAAAGGACAGAATGGCTTCGATAATGATGGCGGCTGCGCAGATGAATGTCCCTTGCACTATGAGCGGCGCAATGGTGTTCGGCAAAACATGACGCACCACGAGCAACGGGGTCGGCGTGCCCACGGTGATGGCGCTTTCGACATAAGGCTCCTCGCGAATCGAGAGCACGATCGAGCGCACCAGACGGACGACGCGTGGAACCTCCGGCACGACAATTGCCACGATCACGGCCAGCAGGCCGGCCCGGAACACAGAGACGAGCCCGATGGCGAGCAGGATCGCAGGTATCGCCATCAGCCCATCCATGAGCCGCATGATGATGCCATCGAGCCAGCGAACGTAGCCGGCGACGAGACCGATGAAGAGCCCGGCCGCGATCGAGATGATCGAGACAGTGAGGCCGACGATCAGCGATATGCGCGCACCATAGATGACGCGGCTGTAGATATCTCGGCCGAGGCTATCGCTGCCGAAGCGGTAGGCAACGGGGATTTTATTGCCGTCGTCGTCACGAATGGTCGCCTCGTATCCTGGAAGCTTGTTGCGCTCGGACGGGTTCACCTCTCCCGGATTGCGCGTGCCGAGCCAGGGCGCAAGCGCCGCGATCGCCACCATAACGGCCACGATCAGTCCGCCGATAACGACACTCGACGAGCGCGCGAGTTGCCGGAGCACGGAAACACGCGGACGGACTGGTGTTGCGTCGGCGACGGCCATCAGTAACGGATCCTCGGATCGAAAAGCGTGTAGGCAAGATCAACGCAGAGGTTGACCAGCACGTAGGCAAAGGAGAACAGCAAAATCACGGCTTGGATGGTCGGGTAATCGCGTGCCAGGACGGCATCCACGGTCAGCAGACCAAGGCCCGGTAACGTGTAGACGGACTCGGTGACGACCACGCCGCCGATCAGCGTCGCAAAGGTAATGCCGATGACGGTGAGGATCGGGACAGCCGCGTTGGCGAGCGCGTGACGGATCAGCACCTTCAGCTCGGACTGCCCCTTGGCGCGGGCGGTGCGGATGTAATCCTCGTGCAGCACCTCCAGCACGCTGGTCCTCGTCATGCGGGCGATCAGGGCCACGAACACGATGGAAAGGGTGAGTGCGGGGAGTATCAGACGGTACAGCCAGCCGCCGATACCATTGCGAATGTACTGGTATCCTTGCACCGGAAACCAATCGAGCTTCACGGCCAGCAGGTAAATCAAGATGTAACCGAGAACGAAGACCGGCACCGAAAAGCCGATCACCGAAAACCCCATGACCACGCGGTCGATCCAACTCCCTTGCTTGTAAGCCGCAAGCGTGCCGAGCGGTACGGCGATTGCAACCGTGAGGAAAATGGACAAAAGCGACAGAGAGAGCGTCGGCTCGAGCCGCTCCATGATGAGGGCGGCGACCTGCTTCTTGTAGAAGAACGACTCGCCGAAATCGCCGAGGGCCATGTTGCCGATCCAGATGGCGAACTGTTGGACGATTGGCCTGTCGAGCCCGAGGCGCGTGCGGATTTCGGCGATCTGCTGATCGTTGGCAAAGTCGCCGGCAATGATCGCTGCCGGATCAGATGGCGTCAGACGCAGCATCATGAACACGAACACCGCGACGATGCCCATAACAGGCAGCGCGGCGAGAAGTCTGCGCAGGATATAGCCGACCATGTTTGCCTGTCGGTCTCGGAGGGCCGAGCAGCGGGATTGCGCCCCGCTCGCCCGGCCGCAAGGTCACTTCACGCTGATGTTCCAGAGCACGGGAGCCGGAGCAGCAATGATGCCGTCCACCGTGTCGCGGTAAGCGCCCGAGTTGTACCACTGCCCAAGCGGAATGTGCGTTGGATACTCGACAAACCGCTTTTGTATCGCAGCGACGATCTCCTTCTGCTTTGCCATGTCGGTCGCTTTGGCGAAATCATCGCGGAGCTTCTCGATCTCGGCGTCGCAAGGCCAGCCGAACATTGCCTTTTCGCAGCTCGCATTGAGGAAACCGGTCATGACCGGATCAAGCATGTCGGCGGCGACCCATGACGTGATGAACGCGTGCCACCCGCCCTTGTCCGGTGGATCCTTCTTGACGCGCCGCGCAACGAGCGTCTGCCAATCCATCGACTGCATGTCGACTTTCAAGCCAACCTTTTCCATCAGCGTCTTGGCGACGGGTGCAAGGTTTGTCAGAATCTGCAGGTCGGTCGAGTGCATGAGAACGATCGGGGTGCCATCGTAACCGGCTTCCTTGAGCAGCTCGCGCGCCTTCTTGAAGTTCGATTCGAGCTTGTCCTCCATGCCCGCGGTCGTTTCGAACGGCGCGCCACAGATGAATAGCGCCTTGCAGACTTTGTAGTATTCCGGGGTACCGACGACCGCCTTCAGGAAATCTTCCTGATTGAAGGCATAGAGCAGCGCCTGGCGCACTTTCGGATTGTCGAACGGTTTAGCGAGCGTATTGAACCGGAAGGTGAACTGGTTGCCGAGCGGGTTCCAGTTGAACATCTTCAAGTTCTTGTTGGCCTTGATCAGGCCATGCAGGTCGTGCGGTGGGGCTTCGATATAATCGATCTCGCCGGCGAGCAGGGCATTGACGGCTTGCTGGTGATCGCGGATCGGCAGCCATTCGACCCTGTCGACCTTCACGACCTTGCCTCCCGCCAACGCCGACGGCGGCTCGGAGCGCGGTTTATACTTATCGAACTTGACGTAAACGAGCTTCGCGCCGGGCTGCCATTCATCCTTCTTGAAGACGAAGGGACCGGAACCGATGAAATCCTCGATCTGCTTGCCGGGGTCGGTCGCAGCGACCCGCTTGGGCATCATGAACGGTACGTTCGACGACGGCTTGCCGAGCGCCGAGAGAACGAGACCGGTCGGCTCCTTGAGCTTGATGACGATGGTTTTATCGTCAGGCGACTCGATTGCCGAGACGAAGGTCATGAGCTTCTGGCCCATGGAGTCCTTCGCGCTCCAACGCTTGATCGAGGCAACGCAATCCTCGGCCGTGACAGGGGGACCATCGTGCCACACGAGACCATCGCGCAGGGTGAGCGTATAGGTCAGCTTATCGGGCGAGACGTCGTACTTGTCGACCATCTGCGGCTTGATCTCGCCATTTGCGTCCATCGCAAAGAGCGTGTCGTAGACCATGTAGCCGTGATTGCGCGAGATGAATGCCGTCGTCCAGATCGGATCGAGGATCTTCAGATCCGAATGCGGGACGAACCTCAGGGTCTTTTCCGCCAAGGCTCCCGTCACAGACGACGCCACGAGCCCTAACCCGAGGGCAAGTGCCCTTGTCCACTTCATGCACGCTCTCCCTTTTTTTATGTCGCTCTGACGGCGCAAGTCTCCCTCTGCCGATAAAGCCGACATCTTTGGCAATTTGCGGGGGCATTCGTCATGGGTCAAGAACAAGCGGTCGCCACGAGGCCAGCCGAATGAATAAACTTTCGTCACCGCGGGCAGATTTCAGTCTGCCCGCGCGTAAATCTGTGGGGCGCTATCGACGACGCGACCATGGCGTCTTCGGCGCAGCAGCAGTCCTACTCGGCACGGATGTTGAAATCGCTGATGATACGGCCGTACTTATCGTAATCGGCGCGCAGCAGCGCGGCGAGCTCGGCGGGTGTGCCGGCGTTCGGAACCATAGCGAAGCCCAGAAGAAGCTTCTTGATATCGGGATCGCTCGACACCTGATTGAACGCTGCGGCGAGCTTGTTGATGATTGGCTCCGGCGTGCCGGCAGGTGCAAATATGGAGAACCATACGGTAACATTCACCGATGGGTAAATCTCCTGCAGCCGCGGCGTGTCGGGATAGTCAGGGCGCCGTTCCTTGCTCACCACGGCGAGGAGCTTCGCCTTTCCGGAAGAAACGTGAGACAACGCGGGCGGATCGCCATTAATCTGCACAACGCCGGCTAGAAAGTCGGTTAGGGCTTCGGCCGTGCCACGGTACGGAACATGCAAAATGTCGACCCCGGCCTCGCGCTTAAACACTTCGCACAGGATGTGGCCCGTCGAGCCGACCCCGGCTGTGCCCCACCCGAGCTTGCCGGGATTGGCCTTGGCGTAGGCGACCAGTTCTTGGATTGAATTGACTGGCAGCGAGGGATGCACGGCAACCAGCATCATACTATCCGTCTGCATGGTCACCGGCGTGAGGTCCTTGAACACGTCGAAGGTAACCTTGCGCAGGTGCGGCAGGATGCAGAGGCTGAGAGAAGGCGTTGCGAGGAACGTGTAACCGTCCGGCGGCGACTTGATTGCGGCCTCGATACCAATGGCACCGGATGCGCCGCCCCTGTTGTCGATCACGACCTGCTGGCCGATAATTTTCGAGACCTTCTCGAGGTACGGGCGGGTGGCGTTGTCCGTGCCGCCGCCGGCCGCAAAGTTGCTGATGATGCGCACCGGCTTATTGGGCCAATCGCCCGTGCCCTGAGCCAGGGCAGCGGTGCCGCCCGCAGCAATAAGAGCCGCTGATCCCGCCTGGCGCACGAGATCCCGACGTGTAACGCGCCACATCCGAAGTTCCTCCCTGATCGTGGTTCGCTACGACGACGAGCGTTCACGCACCCGCCGTCCGCAGCAGTTCCGATGACGATCTTAGGAGCGGATACGGTCGCTTGACCAGCCTCACGCCCTTTTCGGCATGACGCGAACGCTCGGTCTCAGCTTCCGATAGGGCAACTCGGTGTGATCGATGGCGACGGGGCCGGGAGCTTTTGCGACAATGATCGTCGACGACAGTGGCGTGAAATCGGCGCGGAAGTGAACCGAGCTTTTCACCGTTATGATGGGCAGTTGCTCCGGCACGAGGCCCAAATGCTGGAATATCGACCGGTCCATGGTCTGTGCGGGGCGCGACGCAACGGCGACCAGCACGCCCGAGGGCTCGATTTCGAGAAGCGCGGTCAACCCCAGATCAACGGGCATGCCGCCCTTCATCGCGCCAACCGCTGTCCATGTGTCGGACCGGGCGCGCACGACGCGAGCGCGGCACGTCACAGGCTTATCTCCCGGCATGCGTTTGCCGCCGATCGCGAAGTCGGCCGTGGCACCTTCGCCCGCCTTGTGCGCGGCTTCGGCCGTCTCGGGGTCAATAATGGCACCGATGACGGCGCCTTTCGCCTCTGCGTCGATCAGGGCGCGCAGCATGCCGCTGGTATCGCCGGGGCCACCGCCGCCTGGATTATCCTGCGTATCCGAGATCGTGACCGGCCGTGTTGCGCCCCTGGCCTTGTCGAGTGCGCGGGCCACGGCCTCCGAGGCGGGATAGAATTCGGGCAGAAAATCGCCTTCGCGGCCGCGCACCGCGTCAGCGAGTGCATCGGCGGCCTCGTCGGCGACGGCCTGCGTCTGTGCATAGGCAAACGTGCTCGGGCCGCAATCGGCGAAGTCCGCATGCGGGAATCCTGACGCGAACGACAATCCGAGCAGGCCGGGCGTAGTACGGTCCATCTCAGGCATCAGGCTGAGATAGATGTCGCGCGCGGGACCGAAGTCGGTGCAGCCTCCATTGATCGGGATCAGAAAATCGATCTGACGAAATGCTTTTGCAGGACGCTCGCCGGTTTTCAGGATACGCAGCAGAGCGGCGGCGGCGCGAGCACCGGTCTCAACCATGTCGGTGTGAGGATAGTGCCGATACATATCCATGTAGTCGGCGTGCTCGATCATGGCAGACGTGACATTGGCGTGAAGATCGAGTGCGACCGTGATTGGCAGATCCTTGCCGACCCTTTGCCGGAGGCGGCGGAGAAACTCACCTTCTCCATCATCCACGTGCTCGGCCACCATGGCGCCGTGAAGTTCGAGACAAATGCCATCGAACGGCCGGGCGGCGGCGACCATCTCCAAGAGTTCGCCCACAATGCGCTCGTAGGCATCTTTCGTCACGTGCGCGGACGGCGTTGCCATGCACCACAGCAGCGGCACGATCTCGGCGCCAGCGGCTTCGAGCGTTGCGATGGCGCCGGCAACCGGCAATTTCTTGCCGCGCACGCGGCGGTCCATATCCTCTCCCCGACACAGCGGCGGAAAGCTCTTCGCCACAACAAACGCCTCGTAATCGGCTTTCACGGGGGCGAAGGTATTGGTCTCGTGCTGGAAGCCGGCAACGGCGATCCGCATAGCATTTGCTCCACAATGCGCTTCGGCGTTGCCCTACGTCGACAAGCCCGGTGATACTTTATCGTGAGGAGGAGCCCTATGGACAAGCTGCACTGGATGCCCGCGACTGAGATAGCTCGCCGCATCCGCGACAAGAAAATCTCGTCGAGCGAGGTGCTCGAGCATTTCCTGGCACGGGTCGATCGTTTCAACCCGAAGCTCAACGCCATCATCTGGCAGAATCGCGAACGTGCGAGAGCGCGCGCGAAGGATGCTGACGCGGCTCTCGCCAAGGGTGACATCTGGGGGCCGCTGCACGGCGTGCCGATGACGATCAAGGAGAGCTACAATGTCAGCGGCTCGCCGACGACGTGGGGAGACCCTACCCTCAAGGATAACGTCACTGAGACCAGCGCCCTTTCGGTCGAGCGATTGGAGATGGCCGGCGTCGTTCTCTTCGGCAAGACCAACGTGCCTCTGATGCTCGCCGATTGGCAGAGCTACAACGCGGTCTACGGCACAGCCAACAATCCCTGGGACACGGATCGGGTGCCCGGCGGATCATCGGGCGGATCTGCGGCGGCGCTGGCGGCGGGTCTGACAGGCATCGACGCCGGGAGCGACATCGGCTCGTCGATCCGCAATCCCGCCCACTACTGCGGCGTGTTCGGCCTGAAGCCGACGTGGGGTGTGATTTCACCCAAGGGACACGCACTTCCCGGTGTGGTCGCGTATGGCGACATCTCCGTGATCGGACCGCTGACGCGAGGGGCGGAAGATCTCGACGTGGCGCTCGATGCCATGGCGGGACCGGACGATATCGACGGCGTCGCCTGGAAGCTCGATCTGCCGACGTGCCCGGCTGAATCACTCAAGGACATGCGCATCGCGGTGAAGCTCAGCGATCCAAACTCGGAGATCGATGCCGAGTACGCGGACAAGATGCAGGCTTTGGTTGATGCGCTCGCTAAGCGCGGCGTCACAATCAAGGAGATCGAGCCCGATCTCGATACGCGACGGCTGCATGAAGTCTACGTCTGGCTGCTGCGGGCCGCGACCTCGGCACGGACGCCCGAGGCCGACATCACGCGCTGGCAGGCCGCCATCGATGCAGCCGGGCCGGGAAAGCTGCCCTATGTCGAGCAGATGGTGAAGGGTTGCCGGCTTTCGCACCGGGATTGGCTGGGCTTGAACAACGAGCGCATGAAACTCAGGCGCCAATTCAACGCGTTTTTCGAGGATTGGGACGTGCTGCTCTGTCCTGCAGCGGCGTCGGCAGCGTGGCCGCACGACCACGAGGGCGAGCGCTGGCAACGAACGATCAACGTCAACAACAAGCGCGTACCGACCACCGACCAGCTCTTCTGGGCCGGGTACTCGGGTGTCGTCTATCTGCCGTCGACGGTCGGGCCTGCCGGCATCACGCAATCGGGACTGCCGGTCGGGTATCAGGCGATCGCGGCGGGGGGACGCGACAAATGGGCCACCGCCTTCAGCCGGCTGGTCGAACGCGAGATCGGCGGGTTCGTGCCACCGCCCGGCTACGAGTAGATGTGACGCATATAATGCAGGCGACGGCGTCAAACATCGTTGCGGCGGCCGCGCTTGCTTTCGACCCACCGTGCAAAACTGACGATCGCGGCGACAATCACGCCAAGCCCCACGGTCAACATCAAAACGGGCACGAGGAGGGGCGCGAAGGCCCAGATCAGGGCCCCGGCCAGAAAAGCGACGGTAGCGAGGATCCAGATACGTAGAATGGTGCGCATGCTCATTCCGCGGCAGTACGGCCCGGGCAAGCGTCTCCGGAAACGGCCGATGCGGGGCTGCCCGGCCCCGAGCAGATACCTTCGCGGCGCTCGATCAGCAACCCACGCCAGCGGCAAGAGCGCGCTCGACGGCACGCGGCGGTGGCTTATGATCTCGCGCGACTTGATCGGCGGGGGCATCGCTGCCTAACCTTGGCCGCCAGCGGCCGCGCCCGGCCAGACGAGGAGAATTGCCCAATGTCCGATGCCCGATCCAATCTGCCGCTCGCTCACATCAAGGTGCTGGACCTCACTGCTCACCGCGCGGGGCCAACGTCCGTCCGCCAGCTTGCCGACTGGGGCGCTGACGTGATCAAGATCGAGCCGGCCGGAGACCTCGATATCGACGCGGCCGGCGGCAAGCGCGATGGCTTCGATTTCCAGAACCTGCACCGCAACAAGCGCTCGCTCACGCTCAACCTTAAGAGCGCCGAGGGGCATGCCATCTTCATGCAGCTCGTGAAGGACGCCGACATCGTCGTCGAGAATATGCGCTCGGATGTGAAGACGCGCCTCAAGGTCGATTACGAGAACTGCGCGAAAGTGAACCCGCGCATCATCTACGGCTCGATCTCAGGCTTCGGGCAAAGCGGCCCTGACGCCACCCGGCCAGGCGTCGACCAGATTGCGCAGGGCATGGGCGGCCTCATGTCGATCACCGGTCTTCCGGGGCAAGGCCCGGTGCGTGTCGGGATTCCCATCGCAGACCTGACGTCGGGCCTGCTGTTGGCGCAGGCCATGATTCTGGCTCTTTACGAGCGCGAGCGTTCAGGCAAGGGCCAGTGGGTCCACACATCGCTGATCGAGTCGATGATCTTCATGCTCGACTTCCAGGCTGCTCGCTGGCTGATGAAGGGTGAGGTGCCAGGCCAAGCCGGAAACGATCACCCGACCAGCATTCCGACCGGTGTTTTTCAAACGTCGGACGGCTACATCAATATCGCAGCCTCGGGCGACAATCTGTGGAAGCGCGTTTGCGAGGCGCTCGGGGTTCCGGAGCTTGTTCGCGATCCTGACTATGCGAGCGGCGGCAAGCGCTCGGAGAACCGGAAGGCGCTCAACGAGCGGCTTGCTGCCGTGACACGCACGAATACGTCGGACTACTGGATCGCGGCGCTCAACAAGGCTGGTGTTCCGTGCGGACCGATCAACACGATCGACAAGACCTTCGCCGAGCCGCAGGTGAAGCATCTCGGGATTGCACGCAAAGTTCGCCACAAGAAGCTCGGCGAGATGCGTGTCGTCGGTCAGCCCATCAACATGAGCCGCTTCCCGCAGCCTGAGACGCTTGGCGCGACGCCTGAACGCGGCGAGCACAACACCGACGTGCTGGCGTCGCTCGGCTACAGCGATGGCGACATCAAGGCGCTGCAGGCAAAGGGCGTGGTTTAGCTCGGCCTTCCTCACGGTTGGCAAAGGAAGGAGGGCGGCCTCAGTGACCGCCCCCTCCGCCACCCGCTGCAGCTTCCGGCTTGCTCATCAGAAACGTGAACAACATCAGGCTTGCGAACAGAGCCGTAAGCGCGAGGAAAACATCAGCGAATGCCATGACCATGGCTTGTTGCTGAACCATCCGGCTGAGTTGCTTCAGCGCCGCCGTGCTCGCGTCCGGCAAGGTCGCAAGTTTTTGCGCCAGCCCCGTTAGTGTGTCCTCGGCGATTGCATTTCCCCAGTGCACGTTCTCGCGCAGCCGATCGAAATGCAGATCGGTGCGATTGTTGAGCAACGTGTTGATCACAGCGAGACCGACGGCGCCACCCAGATTGCGGGTCAGGTTGAACAATCCCGATGCGTTCTTCACATGCTCGGGACTCAGCGTGCCGAGGGACAGATTGTTGATCGGCACCATGCACAGCATGAGCGAGCAGCCGCGAAGGATCTGCGGGATGAGCAATTCCCAGAAATCCCACTGCGTGGTGATGCCGCTTGCGAGCCACGTGCCCAAGGCGAACCCGCCGAAACCGATCATCATCATGGCGCGCGGATCGAGGGTTTGTGAAAGGCGTCCAGCGATCGGTGCCGTGAAGAACATGGCAAGCCCGGTCACGAACATGGTCTCGCCGATCATCAGCGCGTCGTTACCGCGGATCCGGGCCAGATAAATAGGATAGAGATAGGTGAGGCCGTAGAGCCCGATGCCCATGGCGAAGCTGAACGCACAGCCGAACGCAAAATTCCGGTTGCGGAATGCGCGCATGTCGACGATCGGCTGCGCCGCCGTGAAGACGCGCCAGAAGAAGACGACGGCGCCGACCACCATGGCGACACTCAGGAAGGCGATCGTCGGATCGTCCAGCCAATCGTAGCGCGGGCCTTCCTCCAGCACGTACTCGAGCGAACCGAGGAAAACCGCCATCGCGATCAGGCCAGTCCAGTCGAAACGATCGAACAAGCTCCAGTTCGGCCGGTCGAAATCGATGAGATTCCAGGCCGCGATCGTGACGACGATGCCCGGGCCGATATTGACCAGAAAGAGCCAGTGCCAGGAAAAGGCGTTGCTCAAATAGCCGCCGACTGTCGGACCGATCGTCGGCGCAAGCGTCGCAATGAGGCCGATCAGCGGGGAGACGACATTGCGTTTCGAAGGCGGAAACACCGTGAAAGCAGCCGCGAAAACGCTCGGGATCATGCCGCCGCCGATGAAACCCTGGAGCGCGCGGTAGAGGATCATCTGATCGATCGACGTGGCCGTGGCACAAAGTGCGCTCGCCGCAGTGAAGCCCGCCGCGCAGATGGTGAACAGCACACGCGTCGACATCAGCCGGGCGAGGAAACCCGACAAGGGGATCATCACCACCTCGGCGATGAGGTAGGCCGTCTGCACCCACGCAATTTCATCGGAGCTGGCGGACAGACCCGCCTGGATCTCCGCGAGCGATGCCGACACAATCTGAATGTCGAGGATCGCCATGAACATGCCGAGCACCATGGCGAGGAACGCGAACACCTTGCGCGGAGGGACGCCGAGCATCAATCGCTCGCCGCCACCCACGCCAGAGGGCGCGCTTGCGGCAAACGATGTCATCGCGCGGCGCCTTGCAGATTGGAGGCCTGGACGTGCTGGTCGGACTGGTTCGGCGCCGCGGCGGGCGTGTTAGCCGTGCCTGTACGTATATCGACCGTTGCGATGACCGACAGACCAGGGCGCAGGAAACCGCGCTCGACCGCCTCTTTCGGCACCGAGATACGTACGGGTACGCGCTGCACGATCTTCGTGAAGTTGCCTGTCGCATTCTCGGGAGGCAGCAACGAGAATTGAGAGCCGGTCGCGGGGGCGATGCTCATCACCGTGCCGTCGATCGCCTTGCCGTCGGCTGCGTCGACCGAAACCGCGACATGCGCGCCGGGGCGGATGCCAGCAAGCTGTGTTTCCTTGAAGTTGGCGTCGATATAGACGGCCTCGTCCGGAACGACGGCGGCGAGCCGCTTCCCAGCGGTAGTGTAGTCGCCAACCTGGACGCTCTTGTTGCCAACGAAGCCGTCGATGGGAGCGCGGACCACGGTGGAGTCGAGATCCCATTCCGCCTTGGCGACGGTGACGCGAAACTCGCCGGCCGTGCGTTCGGCCTCGATCTTCTGGGCTTCGAGAACCGAGATATTCGCTTCGGCAGACGTGATGCCTGCCTTGGCCGCCTCGACCGCCGCCCGGGCCTTGTCGCGATTGGCGCGTGCCGTGTCCAAGGACGCAACTGAGTTGTACTGGCTTTTGGCCAGGGCTTGGATACGCTTGAAATCAGCTTCGGCGCGTTCCGATTCGGCATTGGCAGAATCGAGTTGGGCCTGAGCCTGGGTCACCGCCGCCTTCGCCGCCTCGATCTGGCGCGAGAAACGGGTAATCGAGGCCTCCTGGGTGGCCAGCTTGGCCTTGGCTTGATCGACGGCGAGCCGGAAGTCGGTGTCATCGAGGCGAACGAGCACATCGCCCTTGCGCACATGCTGATTGGCTGCCACGGGCACACTTTCGACGCGCGCTGCGACGCGGGCCGAAAGCTGGGCGATATCGGCTCCGACATAGGCGTCGTCGGTCGACACGTGGAAGCGGCCAACCATCCACCAGTGCGCGCCGAAACCGATCGCACCAGCCAACGCGAGCGCGCCGATAATTCCGAAAACGACCTTCTTGCGTCCGGCGGGTCGTGTCTCAGCTTGCCGGGCGTCCGTATCCGGCACTGCATCCGCGACCCGGGCAGCCGGTGTGGCCTCCGCGGGCTTTTCGGCCACCACGCGCTGTCCGCGCAATTTGGCACGCGCCGCCTGGTCCGATCCCCGTGCGGAAGGTTCGATGTTTTGGGATATGCTGTCGGAAGAATCGAACTGTCCTTCTTCGGAGAGCACCTCGACGGGTTTCATCGCGGAACGGGACATGGGCTTGCTCACGGTATCTTTGGGTACCATTTAAACGGTACCGTTCAGTTTGATTGCGCTTGACCTAGCAACGATTGACCCTCAAAACAAGATCAAACCGAACGGTTCGGTTCACATATTTGTTGATGCGCGATTTAGTTGCGCACCTCAACCACAACAACAGGAGGTAGCCAGCCCCGAAATGGACAATCAGCAACCGGTCCACCCTCGTGAGGAACGCGGGGCCAAGCGCGGGGGTCGTCCCGCCGCTGGGACGGATCCGCGCAAGCGACGCCAAATTCTCGATGGCGCCGTAAGTGTGTTCCGACGAACCGGTTTTGACGCGGCGTCGATGGCGGACGTCGCAGCCGAGGCGGGCGTCTCGAAAGCGACGCTTTACGTCTACTATCCAAGCAAGGAGCAGCTTTTTGCGGCCGTGGTCAGCGAGGAACGCGATCGCAGCATCAAGCAGATCCTCGAAGCCCTCGATCCGAGCCTGCCGGCACGCGAAGCGCTTTCACGCTTTGGCCAGATGATGGTCCAGATTCTCGGCCGGCCGCATGTCATTCAGGCGCATCGGATCGTCATCGGCGTGTGCGAACGCATGCCGGACATCGGGCAGCAAATGTACGACGAGGGGCCGCGCCGCGTGAGTCGGGCGCTCAAGACCTACCTGGAGACGCGCATTGTCGCTGGAGAGTTGCAGATCGAGGATATGGAGCTTGCCATCTTCCAGTTCCTTGAGCTTTGCCAGGCGAGCCTTATTCGTCCGCGCCTCTACGGGTCACTCGATACACCTGTTGCGGACGCCGAAGCCGAACGCGTGGTCAAAGGCGCGGTCGATATGTTCCTGTCCCACTACGGCGCACGCTGAACCACGGCGCGAATTCGGCGAAAGCGAGCGTCACGAGAAGTTATCCACAGCTTCGTTGGAGAGGCTCCGAAACCGAGCAGCAGATCGAGCGTTCTTCCTCGCGAAAGGGGCTCGACATGCCGCACATGACATTCTCAGCGCTCGGTGGACTTCTCAGCACGATCATTATCGCTTTCGCGACGTACTATGTTGCTGCCCAACCGCCGGGTTGGCAGCAGACAGCTAACCAGCCGGTTATCGTCAAGCCGGCACCGATCCCGCTCGTTCAGACGGCCGCCCGCGAGGAACTCGATGTGCGTCTCCGCGCCCGATAGCGCGCCGTGATCAGCCAATCGAAAGACTGGGCGTATTATTTCCCTCAGGCAGCGCATTGATAACATTAAGACGGAGACCCGTCTGAGCATCGAAGATATGCAGCTTGCCCCGAGGAAGAGATAGCGGAACGGAAGCACCGATTCCGAAATCCGCATCGCCGTGGCAGCGTATAGCGAATGCCTCCGGGCCCGCCCCGCCCACGCGACCAATGACCACCGTTTCGGCGCCCAAGAGCTCGACGAGATCGACAGTCAACTGCAGGTCGCCATGGCCGGTCGCAACGGCAATATCTTCCGGTCTGACGCCCACCGTTACGGTTGAACTTGGCGGCAACGTCTGCCCAGGCGGCAAAGGAATCGCGACACCAGCCACCGCGATCTGCTCGCCGGAACTCGAGACGCGGCCTTCGAGAAAATTCATCGCAGGCGAGCCAATGAACCCTGCCACGAATATGGTCGCGGGATTGTAATAGACGTCGCGCGGCGTGCCGATCTGCTCTGCTCTTCCAGCATTCATGACGACGAGACGATCCGCCATCGTCATGGCCTCGACCTGGTCGTGCGTCACATAAATGCTCGTCGTGGCAAGGTCGCGCTGAAGTCGGCGAATTTCGACACGCATCTGGACGCGCAATTTGGCGTCGAGATTAGAGAGCGGCTCGTCGAAGAGGAACACTTCTGGCCGGCGGACAATCGCGCGCCCCATGGCAACGCGCTGGCGCTGGCCTCCCGAAAGCTGCCGCGGCTTGCGATCGAGCAACTGCCCGATTTCGAGCAGTCGTGCCACTTCGCGGACGCGACTGTCGATCTCCGGCTTTGGCGTCCGGCGGTTGCGCAGTCCGTAGGCGATATTGTTGTAGACGGTCATGTGCGGATAGAGCGCGTAGTTCTGGAACACCATCGCGATGTCGCGATCGGCGGGCTCCAAATCGTTGACGCGGCGCTTGCCGATCTCGACCTCGCCTTCGGTAATGGATTCGAGGCCGGCGATCATCCGCAGCAGCGTCGACTTTCCGCAACCCGAGGGGCCGACCAGAACAATGAACTCGCCATCGGTGACGTCTAGGTCGATGCGAGAGATGGCCTCAACACCATTGGGATAGACCTTCTTCACGCCCCGCATGCTCAAGCCGGCCATCGCGTGCCCTTTATTTCTCGGTCTCGACCAGACCCTTGACGAACTGCCGCTGCATGACCAGCACCACGACGACGGGGGGCAACATGGCAAGGATAACGGCTGCCATCACGAGCGGCCACTGCGGGTCTGTATCGCCGACGTTAATGAGTTGCTGGATGCCTATGGTCACCGTCAGGTAGCGCGGATCGGTCGTCATCAGGAGCGGCCAGAGGTACTGGTTCCAGCCGAACGTGAACATGATGACGAACAGTGCCGCGATATTGGTGCGGGAGAGCGGCAGCAGGATATCCTTCATGAAGCGCAGCGGGCCGGCGCCGTCGATACGCGCAGCCTCGGCAAGCTCGTCGGGAACAGTCAGGAAAAATTGGCGAAAAAGGAACGTCGCCGTCGCCGACGCAATGATGGGCAAAGTCAGGCCAAGATATGAATTGAGCAGCCCCAGATCCGATACGACTTTGTAGGTCGGCAGGATGCGGACCTCGACCGGCAGCATCAGCGTCAGGAAAATCATCCAGAATGCCACCATGCGAAACGGAAACCGGAAGTAAACAATCGCAAAGGCAGCCATGAACGAGACGATGATTTTTCCGATGGCGATGCCGAGCGCCATGATCAGGCTGTTCTTCAGCATCACCACCACGGGCGTGCCGCCGGCGGTCGGATTATCGAGGCCTTTCGAGAGAACCTGGCTGTAGTTTTCCCAGAGCTGGTCACCCGGCCACAACGGGATCGGGACCGTCATCAGGTCGGAGGCAGTATGCGTCGACGCAACGAACGTCACCCAGATCGGGAACACGAGCACGCTGACACCCATGATGAGTACGAGATGGGAGAGAATGGTGAGCAGCGGGCGGTTCTCGACCATCAGTATTCCACCTTGCGCTCGATGTAGCGGAACTGGGCGACGGTCAGCGCGACGACGATCACCATGAGGACGACGGATTGCGCCGCTGATCCGCCGAGATCGAGCCCGATGAAGCCGTCATTGAACAGTTTGTAGACAAGGATCTCGGTTGCCCGTGCAGGTCCTCCGCGTGTCGTTGCGTGAATGATGCCGAACGTATCGAAGAAGGCGTAGACGATATTGACGACAAGGAGGAAGAAGCCCGTCGGCGAGAGCAGCGGAAAGACCACCGTCCAGAAGCGCTTGAACGGGCTCGCACCGTCGATTGCGGCGGCCTCGATGAGGGATTTTGGAATCGCCTGCAGTCCCGCCAGAAAGAATAGGAAATTATAACTGATCTGCTTCCACACGGCCGCGACAACGACGAGGATCTGAGCATCCCAGCCGTTGATCGTATGATTCCAGTCGTAGCCGAAAAGCTGAATGTAGTATGCGACGATTCCGATGCGTGGATTGAAGAGAAACCACCACATCGCGCCCGCAACCACGGGCGCCACCGCATAAGGCCAGACGAGAAGCGACTTATAGGCCGTCGCCCCGCGAATGACCCGGTCCGCCATCACCGCGAGCAACAACGAGATGCTCATCGCGCAAAACGCAACGGTGAGGCTGAAGACGGCGGTCAGCTTGATCGAGTCGAGATAGTCGCTGCTGGTGAGAAGGGCCTTGAAGTTGTCCAGCCCCACGAAACGACTGGAAAGCCCGAAGGCATCCTCCAGCAGCACCGACTGGTAGATGGCCTGACTCGCCGGCCATAGGAAGAAAATGAAGGTGATGATGAGCTGCGGCAAAAGCAGAAGCAGCGGCAGCCAGAAGCCATTGAATGTGGCGCGCTTGATCATCGGATGGCCTTGCGCGGGGTGACGGAAAGATGATGACAGGCGGGCAGCAACACGTTTGCTGCGCTCGCCTGCCGTTCAGATCCCCTCTGCGATGCCGCGAGACTACTTGTTTGCGGCCTCAAACTTGCGCAGCAAGGCGTTTCCACGCTTCACGGCTTCATCCAGCGCGTCCTTGGGCGTCTTCTTGCCCGCCCATACGGCCTCGAGCTCCTCGTTGATGACATCACGAATCTGCACGAAATTGCCGAAACGGAGGCCGCGCGAATTCGGCGTAGGCTCCTTGCCAGTCAACTGCTTGATCGGGACCTCGGTACCTGGGTTTTTGTCGTAGAAACCGGACTTCTTGGTTGCCTCGTAAGCTGCATAGGTGATCGGCAGATAACCTGTTGCCTGATGCCAGTCAGCCTGGACATCGGTGCCCGCCAAATACTTGAAGAAGACGCCGACACCTTTGTAATCGCTGGCTGGATTGCCGTTCAGAACCCACAGCGTGGCGCCGCCGATGATCGAGTTCTGCGGTGCGCCTTGAACATCGGGATAATAGGGAAGCTGGCCAACGCCGAACGCGAACTTGGCATTGGCTTTGACGCCCGCGTAAGCGCCCGCCGAGTTCATATACATGGCGCACTCCTGCGTATAAAACTTCGGAGCGCTGTCAGAGCGGCGGCCGCCATAATCGAAGATCTTCGACTTCTGCCATTCGGCCATATTCGAGATATGACGCAGCACGGGATCTTTGTTGAAGACCAATTCGGTGTCGAGGCCGTCGAAGCCGTTCGACTTGGTTCCGATCGGCACATTGTGCCATGCGGATAAGTTTTCGATTTGAATCCACGATTGCCAGCCGGTCGTGAAACCGCATTTCACGCCCGAGGCAAGCAGCTTCTTCGCGTATGCCTCGAGATCTGGCCACGTCACCGGCGGTTTCTCGGGATCGAGGCCGGCTTTCTGGAACAGATCCTTGTTGTAGTAGACGACAGGCGTGGAGCTGTTGAACGGCATCGACAGCATGTTGCCATCGCTGTCGGCATAGTAACCGGTCACCGCTGCCAGATAGTCCTTGGGATCGAAGGGGACATTGTTGTCGGCCATAAGCTTGTAGACGGGATAGATCGCGCCCTTGGCCGCCATCATCGACGCCGTGCCGACCTCGAACACCTGCACGATGTGCGGTGGCTTTTTCGCGCGATACGCGGCGATGGCGCCGGTCATCGCTTCGGAGTAGTTGCCTTTGTAGATGGGGACGACTTTGTAGTCTTTCTGGGAGTCATTGAAGCCCTTGGCGATTGCGTTGACTTTCTCGCCCAGCTCGCCGGCCATCGCGTGCCACCACTGGATCTCGGTGACCGCCAATGCCTGTTGCGAGACCGCAACCGTCAGCGTGAATGCCGTGAATGCGCCTGCGAGAGCCCTCGCCCGCCTTGACTTCATCGTCGTACCTCCCAGTAGCTCGGATCTGAGCCTCGTTTCCCGACTCCTGGCGCTGGTTTCCCAGCAAACCCGGCCCCGTCTACGTGGGCGGCGCAACGGCTGCATGACAGCCCGCGCCTTGTCGAGATATTCGATAATCATGCCGCCCGAGCTCAATTCGGGCAAGCGGCCCATCTATTACCGCGCCTGAAAAAGGGGCGATGGATAAGGAATTTCGCGAATGTGCTTATGATGTCCGTGACACCTTTCCGCGAGGCGACCGCCGATCATGATCGAAAAGCTCGAACTCCTGCTCCACCTCGCACGCGAGCGCCATTTCGGAAAGGCAGCCCAGGCTGCCGGCGTGTCCCAGCCGACCTTGTCGTCCACGGTGAAGAGCCTCGAGGATCAACTTGGCATCGTCATCGTCGAGCGAGGCTCGCGTTTCCGGGGCTTCACGACGGAGGGCGAGCTGGTTCTCACCTGGGCGCGGCAACTCACGGCCGACGTCCGCGCGATGCGCGAGGAGTTGCAAGCGACGAAACGCGACCTCAGCGGCGAGTTGCGCATTGGGTGCATCCCCACCGCGCTGCCGGCGGTCACGGAGCTTACGATTCCGTTCCAGGCCACTTTCACCGACGTGCGGTTCCGGATCTCGTCGTTAACCTCGAACCAGATCCTGCAGAAGTTGACCGATCTGGAGCTCGACGTCGGCGTCTCGTACCTCGATTCCGAGCCGTTGGGTCGTTATCGCGGGATGCCCCTCTATGAGGAGCGCTACGCCCTGCTGGTGCCTCCCGACGGTCCTTTCGAGACGCGAGAGACCGTTACATGGCGGGAGGCCGGCGGCCTGCCCTTGTGTCAGCTCTCGCCCGACATGCAGAACCGCCGCCTGATCGATCGGCATCTGCGCGAGGCCGGCGCCACGCCGCGCTGTAGTCTCGAGTCGAATTCCATGCTGCTCCTCTATACGCACGTGCGAACAGGACGGTGGGCGAGCATCATGCCCGTCCGCTTCGCCGAGGCGTTTCAGCAACCCGGGCGGATCCGGGCCATCCCACTCGTGGAGCCGGACGTGCGGCATGTCATCGGCCTGATCCTTCCCGACCGCGACACGCACACTCCAATCGTCTCGAATTTCGCCAGGGTGGCCGAAAAGGCCTTCGTACACCTACAGGCCGACAGCCCGGCGCATTTGTGATATACTGAACATTCAATCGAAATTTGCGATCGCACAACGGAATGGCTTTATTGATCGGATGTGACGCTTCGCCAAAGGTTACTCGAACTGGAGGATCGCGAATGGCGCACACTGATGTGGAGATCGCCCCGCGCGTAGCTCAGATTGTGGCCTCGCTTGCGCACGTGGAGGCGCCGCTCCTCGAAATCCTTCACACCGTTCAGCGCGAATTCGGATGCGTCCCCGACGCCGCAAAGCGTCAGATCGCCGAGGCGCTCAACCTGAGCCGCGCAGAAGTGCATGGCGTCGTCAGCTTCTATCACGACTTTCGGGCGGAGCCGGCGGGCCGGCATACCCTGAAGATTTGCCGTGCGGAGGCCTGCCAGTCGATGGGGGGCGAGGCCAATGTCCGCTTGGCACAACAGGCTCTCGGCGTCGAGATGGGCAGCACGACAGCCGACGGTGCCGTGACCCTGGAGGCCGTCTATTGCCTGGGCCTGTGCGCATGCGCGCCGTCTGCGATGCTCGATGGCAGGCCGGTGGGCCGGGTTGACCGAGATGTGCTGGAAACACTCATCGTGGAGGCGCAGCGTTGACCGCGACTGTCTATATCCCCGGCGATTCTGGTGCACGCGCGGTCGGAGCCGACCGCGTAGCTGAAGCCATTGTGGCGGAGGCGACGCAGCGAGGGTTGCAGCTCCGGATCGTTCGCAACGGATCGCGCGGTCTCTATTGGCTCGAACCGATGGTGGAAGTGGACGTCGGCGGCGAGCGCATCGCCTATGGGCCGCTGTCGGCGAAAGACGTGCCTGGTTTGTTCGAGGCCGACTTCCTTTCGGGCGGCGGACACGCGAAGCAACTCGGCCCAACGGAGGACATCCCATTCCTCAAGCGCCAGACCCGCCTCACCTTCGCGCGGTGCGGGATCGTCGATCCTCAGTCGCTCAAGGACTACGAGGCGCACGACGGTCTGGTAGGACTGCGAAACGCTGCAGCGATGCAGCCGGCTGAGATCGTCGCGGCTGTTACCGATTCCGGCCTGCGCGGGCGCGGCGGCGCGGGTTTCCCTGCCGGCATCAAATGGAAGACAGTGCTCGATGCTGCCGGCGAGACGAAAGTCATCGTGTGCAACGCCGACGAAGGCGATAGCGGGACTTTCGCCGACCGCATGATCATGGAAGGCGATCCGTTCGTCCTGATCGAAGGCATGGCAATCGTCGCGCTGGCAACGGGCGCGACGCAGGGCTTCATCTATATCCGCTCGGAGTACCCAGACGCGATCGTCTCGATGCGTCGTGCCATCGACCGGGCCCGCGCGGCGGGACTGCTCGGACGGGCCCTGCGCGACAGCAGCAAAGCGTTCGATATCGAGGTTCGCGTCGGCGCGGGCGCCTACGTCTGCGGCGAGGAAACGTCGCTGCTCAACAGCCTGGAGGGCAAGCGCGGCGTCGTCCGGGCGAAGCCACCGCTGCCCGCCCATCACGGCTTTCTGGGCCGCCCAACGGTGGTCAACAACGTCATCACGCTCGCCTCGGTTCCGATCATCCTCGCCAGAGGCGCTGCATTCTATCGCGACTTCGGCTTGGGTCGCTCCCGCGGCACGATACCAATCCAGCTCGCCGGAAATGTGCGGCACGGCGGGCTTTTCGAGACCGCCTTCGGAATGACGCTCGGCGAGCTTATCGACGACATCGGTGGCGGCACCCAGACGGGCCGACCGGTCAAGGCAGTACAGGTGGGCGGTCCACTCGGCGCATATTTTCCGCGCCAGCTCTTCGATACGCCGTTCGATTACGAGGCATTTGCTGCCCGAGACGGCCTGATCGGCCACGCAGGGATCGTCGTGTTCGATGAGACCGTCGATATGATGGCGCAGGCACGCTTCGCCTTCGAGTTCTGTGCGATCGAGAGCTGCGGCAAGTGCACACCATGCCGCATCGGCGCCGTACGCGGAGCGGAAACGATCGACAGGATCGCCAAGGGAATCGAGCCCGAGAAGCAGAAGGCCGTCGTCGCCGATCTTTGTCAGACCATGAAATTCGGCTCGCTGTGCGCGCTCGGTGGCTTCACGCCCTATCCGGTGATGAGCGCACTCAAGCACTTCCCCGGGGATTTCGCCTCCCCCAAACGGCTTCAAGCCGCGGAGTAATTGCGATGGGACTGGTACGCGAGATCGATTACGGCACGCCGGCGCGACGCTCGGAGACGTCTGCGACGCTGCACATCGACGGCTTCGAAGTGACGGTGCCTGAGGGGACATCGATCATGCGGGCCGCCATGGAGGCCGGCATTCAGGTGCCGAAGCTTTGCGCGACGGACATGGTCGAGTCGTTCGGCTCGTGCCGCCTTTGCCTGGTCGAGATCGAAGGCCGCGCTGGCACGCCAGCATCCTGCACGACACCCGTCACCAACGGCATGGTTGTGAAGACACAGACACCGCGCCTGAAGGACATTCGGCGTGGCGTCATGGAACTCTATATCTCCGATCATCCGCTCGATTGCCTGACGTGTGCCGCCAACGGTGATTGCGAGCTGCAGGACATGGCGGGTGCCGTGGGCTTGCGCGACGTCCGCTATGGCTACGATGGCGCCAATCACGTCAAGGCACGCGAGGCGCCCGATTGCGCCAATCCACAGTGGATGCCGAAAGACGAGTCCAACCCCTATTTCACCTACGATCCCGCGAAGTGCATCGTCTGCTCGCGCTGCGTGCGAGCGTGCGAGGAAGTGCAGGGAACGTTCGCGCTGACGATCGAGGGGCGCGGCTTCGACAGCCGTGTCTCCGCCGGTATGCACGAGGACTTCATCGGCTCGGAATGCGTCTCGTGCGGCGCCTGCGTTCAGGCCTGCCCGACGGCGACCTTGCAAGAAAAGTCCGTCATCGAAATCGGGCAGCCCGAGCACTCAGTCGTTACCACGTGCGGTTATTGCGGTGTCGGCTGCTCGTTCAAGGCTGAAATGCGCGGCGACGAGGTCGTGCGCATGGTTCCCTACAAAGACGGGCAAGCAAACCACGGGCATTCCTGTGTAAAAGGGCGCTTCGCCTGGGGCTATGCCAGCCATAGCGACCGCATCCTGAAGCCAATGGTGCGCGACGCGATTACCGATCCTTGGCGCGAGGTGTCGTGGGACGAGGCGCTGACCTTCGCCGCAACACGCCTGCGCGGCATCCAGGCACAATACGGCCACGATGCGATCGGCGTCATCACCTCGTCACGGTGTACCAACGAGGAAACTTTTCTCGTCCAGAAGCTGGCGCGCGCCGTCTTCCTCAACAACAACACGGATACGTGCGCCCGCGTCTGCCATTCGCCAACGGGCTACGGTCTCGGCCAGACATTCGGAACCTCGGCCGGCACGCAGAACTTCGACAGCATCGAGCAATGCGACGTCGTCCTGGTGATCGGCGCCAATCCGACCGATGCCCACCCTGTTTTTGCCTCGCGCATGAAGAAGCGACTGCGGGAAGGCGCCAAGCTGATCGTCGTGGATCCGCGCCGCATCGATCTCGTGCGATCACCTCACATCTCGGCGGCGCACCATCTCCAGCTTCGTCCGGGCACCAATGTAGCGGTTATCACGGCCCTCGCACACGTCATCGTGACGGAGAAGCTCTACGACGAGACGTTCATCCGGGAGCGCTGCGACTGGGCCGAGTTCGCCGAGTACGCAGAGTTCGCGTCACATCCCTCCGTCAGCCCGGAGGCCGTCGAGACGCTGACCGGCGTGCCTGCCGAAGAGTTGCGCGCCGCGGCTCGCCTCTATGCCACGGGCGGCAATGGTGCCATCTACTACGGCCTCGGCGTGACCGAGCACAGCCAGGGCTCGACGGCAGTCATCGGCATCGCGAACCTTGCCATGCTGACCGGCAATATCGGCCGAGAGGGCGTCGGCGTGAACCCGCTGCGCGGACAGAATAACGTGCAGGGCTCCTGCGACATGGGCTCATTCCCGCACGAGCTTCCGGGCTATCGGCATGTCAAGAACGCAGACGTCCGCGCGATCTACGAGAAGGCATGGAACGTCGAAATATCGGACGAGCCCGGCTTGCGCATCCCGAACATGCTGGACGCGGCCGTCGAGGGCTCATTCCGAGGGCTCTACATCCAGGGCGAGGATATTCTTCAGTCGGATCCGGATATCAAGCATGTCTCGGCCGGCCTCGCGGCAATGGATTGCGTGATCGTCCACGATCTCTTCCTGAACGAGACGGCGAACTATGCGCACGTGTTTCTCCCAGGCTCGACGTTCCTCGAGAAGGACGGCACATTCACCAATGCCGAGCGCCGCGTGAACCGTGTGCGCCGGGTGATGATGCCGAAGAACGGCTATGCGGACTGGGAGGTCACGCAGCTCCTCGCCAATGCCATGGGCGCCGATTGGCGCTACGAGCATCCGAGCGAGATCATGGCCGAGATCGCGGCGACGACGCCGGGCTTTGCGAACATCGACTACGAGATGCTCGACGAACGCGGCTCGGTGCAATGGCCGTGCAACGACAAGGCGCCGGACGGCTCACCCGTGATGCACGTCAACGGTTTCGTGCGCGGCAAAGGGCGCTTCATCAGCACCGAGTACATTCCGACGGACGAGAAAACCGGTCCGCGTTTCCCGCTGTTGCTCACGACCGGCCGCATTCTTTCGCAATACAATGTGGGCGCGCAAACCCGACGCACCGCCAATGTCGTGTGGCATGACGAGGATGTGCTGGAGATCCACCCGCACGATGCGGAAAATCGCGGCATCAAGCACGGCGACTGGGTGAGGCTTTCCAGCCGCGTTGGCGAAACGTCTTTGCGGGCGTTCGTCACCGAACGGGTCGCGACGGGCGTCGTTTATACGACGTTCCATCACCCAGGGACGCAGGCGAACGTCGTCACCACCGATTTTTCGGACTGGGCGACGAACTGTCCCGAATACAAGGTCACTGCGGTGCAGGTGTCTCCGTCGAACGGCCCGACACAGTGGCAGGAGGACTACGACGCCCGCTCCGTCGGCGCGAGACGGATCCTTCCGGCCGACGCCGCAGAATGAAAGGCCTGCCGTGACGACAACGCAGATTGCCGGACGCACAGAATGGCGTGATGACCGCTCGCTTCGCGGCACGCGCGAGCTTGCCGAGGAACGGCCGATCGCTATTTCCTACAACGGCTCAACGCACGCCGTGCTGATGGCAACGCCGGCCGACCTCGAAGACTTGGCATTGGGCTTTTCCCTGACCGAGGGCATCGTCGATAATCTAGCGGCGATCGAAAGCGTCGATGTCGTTGCCTTCGACACGGGCTCAGACGTGCAAGTCCGTGTGCGCGACGACATCGCCGCGCGCCTCGCGAAACGGCGCCGGACCATGGCGGGTCCGGTCGGTTGCGGCCTGTGTGGGCTTGAGAGCCTGGAAGCCGCCGCCCGGACACTCCCGCCTGTCACCGCGACGCAGACTTTCGCGACGGTCGACATATCCCGGGCCATGCGGTCCATGGAGGCGCATCAGACCCTGAACCGCGCGACATCAGCCGTGCACGCCGCTGGTTTCTTCCTGCCCGGGCAAGACGTCGACTGCGTGCGCGAAGACGTCGGACGTCATAATGCGCTCGACAAGCTGATCGGCGCGCTGTTCCGCCAGGGGCGCGATCCGGCCGCAGGAGGTTTCGTGGTGACGAGCCGGGTTTCTGTGGAGCTCGTCCAAAAAACGGCCGCGGCAGGCTGCGGCCTGCTTGCGGCAATTTCAGCACCCACTGCCTATGCGGTGCGCGCCGGCACCGAAACCAATGTGACCATCGTCGCCGTCGTCCGCGGAAACACCTTCGAAGTCTTCACCCGCTCAGACCGCATCATGCCCGGAGTTGTTACAAATGTCGTCGTCTGACAAGCTCGTCTACATGGCGAACCAGATCGCCGGCACATTTCGCACGCGACCAGGCGAGGACGCTGTCGCCGCGACGGCAGAGCACATCTCCAACTTCTGGGAGCCGCGCATGCGCGCGAAGCTGTTCGAGCTCATGGACGAAGAGCCGACCCGCTTCGATCGCATCGTCCGCGAAGCACGGAACCGCATTCGGCCCGTGAAAACCTGATTGCCATCGTTCTTCGAACGCGACGTCGGGCGACACTCGCTCTGATCGCCCGACGCGCATGGCGTCTGCTCAATCCCAGCTCAACGCGCCGCCATTCTGGTACTCAATGACGCGGGTTTCGAAGAAGTTTTTCTCTTTCTTGAGATCCATGGCTTCCGACATCCAGGGAAATGGATTTTCGGCCTCGCGGAAAACGGGCGACAGCCCGATCTGGGCGCAACGGCGATTAGCGATGAAGTGCATATATTGCTCACACAGCGCCGCGTTAAGGCCAAGGAAACCTCTCGGCATCGTATCGCGCCCGTAGGCCGCTTCGAGCTCGGCGGCTTCGCGCAGCATGGCGCGAATTTCATCCTGGAACGCCTTCGTCCACAGATGCGGATTCTCGGCCTTGATCTGATTGATGACGTCGATGCCGAAATTCAGATGAATGCTCTCGTCGCGCAGGATGTACTGGTACTGCTCGGCAATGCCAACCATCTTGCTGCGCCGACCCAGCGAGAGAATCTGCGAAAAGCCAGTGTAGAACCACATGCCCTCGAACACGACGTAGAAGGCAACGAGATCGCGCAGGAATGCCTGATCCTTCTCGGGCGTTCCGGTCTGGAATGACGGATCGTCCAGGTTCTGGGTGTGCTTCAGTGCCCACGCCGCCTTCTCCGTGATCGACGGCACCTCGCGGTACATATTGAAGAGCTCGCCCTCGTCGAGGCCCAGGCTTTCGACGATGTACTGGAAGGTATGCGTGTGTACCGCCTCCTCGAATGCCTGACGCAACAGATACTGCCGGCATTCGGGGTTGGTGAGATGGCGGTAGATCGCAAGAACGATGTTGTTCGCAACCAGGGACTCCGAGGCAGCGAAGAATCCGAGGTTGCGCTTGATCGCGCGGCGCTCGTCCTCAGAAAGGCCGTCGCGCGACTTCCACAGCGCGATATCGGCCTGCATCGACACTTCGGTCGGCATCCAATGGTTGTTGCATCCGGCCAGATACTTCTCCCATGCCCATCTGTATTTGAGCGGAAGGAGCTGATTGACGTCGGCGCGGCAGTTGATCATCGCCTTGTCGTCGACCGAGACGCGGGCTGCGCCACGGTCGATCGTGCCCAAGCCGGTCGCGTCCGCTACGGGGTCCGGGGCTTTCTTTGCGACGAGGCTTGGAGCAGGCTTGCGAGCCGGCGTGGCTGGTTCTGACCAGTCGAGCATTGTCATCACTTCCGATATCGAGAGGCGTTTGTTGGTTTACTGGCAGGCTTCGCAAGTCGGATCATCGATAGGACAGGCGAGCACCGCCCGTGCTTCCAGATTCTCCGACGCCGCGATCATGCCGGTCACGGTCACCGAGTTGAGTTTTCCGTCCGTGCCCTTGAGCGTCGATTTTTCCACGTGGGTCGCGGATTGCGTGCGCAGGTAGTACGTCGTCTTGAGGCCACGCTCCCAGGCAAGCCGATAAAGCGCATCGAGCTTTCGCCCGTTCGGAGCCGCAAGATAAAGGTTCAGCGATTGCGCCTGGTCGATCCATTTTTGGCGGCGCGCGGCGGCCTCGACCAGCCAATGCGGATCGATCTCGAAGGCCGTGGCATAGAGCGCCTTGAGATCGTCCGGCACCCGGTCGATCGGGCCGAGCGACCCATCGAAGTACTTGAGGTCCGAGATCATGACCTCATCCCACAGCCCGCGCTCTTTGAGATCGTGCACGAGGAACGGATTCACGACCGTGAAGTCACCGGACATATTGGCCTTGACGTAGAGATTGCGGAACGCCGGCTCGATCGACTGGGCCACACCGACAATATTCGAGATGGTCGCCGTGGGCGCAATCGCCATGGTGTTGGAATTGCGCATGCCAGTGGCCTGCACGCGTTGGCGCAACGCATCCCAGTCGAGTGTCAACGAGCGGTCCATGCGCAGGTCGGCCCCGCGCGACTCGTCCATCAGCGCGATGGAGTGAATCGGCAGGATGCCTTGGCTCCACAGCGAACCATCAAAGGACGGATAGCGTCCGCGTTCCGCCGCCAGATCGACAGAGGCCGAAATCGCCTCGTAGCTGATCGCCTCCATGCTGACATCGGCAAACGCGACCGCGTCGTCGGAACCAACGGGAATGCGGAGGATATGCAGCGCGTCCTGGTAGCCCATCAAGCCAAGGCCGACCGGCCGATGCCGCAGGTTCGAGCGTCGCGTCTCGGGGATGGTGTAGAAATTGATGTCGACGACGTTGTCCAGCATGCGCATGCCGACGCGAACGGTACGCGCCAGATGTTCGCGATCGAGACCTTGCGTGGTCACGTGGTTGGCGAGGTTCACTGAACCCAAGTTGCAAACAGCGACTTCATTATCCGATGAGTTCAGCGTTATCTCGGTGCACAGGTTCGATGAATGCACCACGCCGCAATGCCGCTGTGGCGAGCGGATGTTGCACGGATCCTTGAACGTGATCCACGGATGCCCGGTCTCGAACAGCATGGTGAGCATGCGACGCCAGAGATCCACGGCGCGCACACGTTTGGCAACCCGCATCTCCATGCGGTCCGCCTTCTCTTCATATTGGCGATAGCGCTCATTGAAGGCGGCGCCATAGAGGTCGTGCAGATCGGGCACTTCGTCGGGGGAGAAGAGCGTCCAGTGGCTGTCCTCGGCCACGCGCTGCATGAACAGGTCCGGCACCCAGTTGGCCGTGTTCATATCGTGCGTACGGCGACGGTCATCGCCGGTATTCTTCCTGAGCTCGAGGAACTCCTCCATGTCGATGTGCCATGTTTCCAGGTAGGCGCAGACCGCTCCCTTACGCTTTCCTCCCTGGTTCACCGCAATGGCCGTATCGTTGGCGACCTTGAGGAACGGAACGACACCCTGGCTCTGGCCGTTGGTGCCTTTGATATGCGCACCGAGACCACGCACGCGCGTCCAGTCGTTGCCGAGGCCGCCGGCATACTTCGAGAGCAGCGCGTTGTCCTTGATCGACTTGAAGATGCCATCGAGGTCGTCGGGGACGGTCGTGAGGAAGCACGAGGAAAGCTGCGGCCGCAATGTGCCGGCGTTGAACAGGGTCGGGGTCGAGCACATGAAATCGAATGAGGAGATGAGCTCGTAAAACTCGACGGCGCGCGCTTCGCGGTCGATCTCGCGCAACGCGAGGCCCATGGCAACGCGCATGAAGAAGGCTTGCGGCAACTCGAACCTGACGCCGCGTGTCTGCAGGAAATAGCGATCGTAAAGGGTTTGCAGACCGAGGAATTGGAATTGCAGATCCCGCTCGGGCTTCAACGCTGCAGCGAGGCGCGCGAGATCGAAACGGCTGAGCTCCGGGTCCAGCAACTCCGCCTTGATGCCTCGCGCGACGTAGGCCGGGAAATATTCCGCATAGCGTTCGGCCATTTCGGCCTGCGTTGCCTGTTCCGGATGTCGATGCACGAACGACAGGGCTTCCGCCCTCAGCTTATCGAGCAACAGGCGGGCGCTGACATACGTATAATTCGGTTCCTGCTCGATCAGCGTGCGCGCTGCCATGATCGGCGCGAGGGCGAGTTCATCAGGCGTGATGCCGTCGTAGAGGTTGCGCCGAGTCTCCGCGAGAATGGGCATCGCCGAGACATCGGTGAGACCGGCGCAGGCCTCTTCGACAATCCGTGCCAAGCGGCGATCGTCGAGCGCAACGAGCGTCCCGTCGGGCTGCTTGACGTTCAGCGCCGGCATTTCCACGGCCGGCGACTTGGCCTGCAAGCCGGACGCACGCTGACGCGCCCGCTCGTCGCGATAGAGAACATAGGCGCGGGCAACCTTGTGGTGCTCGCCGCGCATCAGGGCCAGCTCGACCTGATCCTGGATCTCCTCGATGTGGAAAGTGCGCCCGGCGTCACGATGCCGGGTCAAGGCGGCGGTGATCTGCTCGGTCAACTCCTCTACGACCTCGTGAACGCGGCGGGATGCCGCCGCCCGCCCACCCTCGACCGCAAGAAACGCCTTGGTGACGGCGACGGTGATCTTGCTCGCATCGAACGGGGTTACGGAGCCGTTGCGGCGAATGACCTGATAGGCCGGAGTTGCCGATGACTTCGGCGCATCGGACCTCGTTTTTGCGCCGCCACTACGATCCGGCGAACCGGCGCGTGCTTCGAGAGTAAAAGACATCGGCATGACCCCTGATGTTTGGGGGCATGGGCCGAGCGGTAGCATGCCGAAAAATGTGAGCGCTTGGCCCACAAGTCCGCAAGCGACCACCGGGACACCCCGCCCGAGGACGTTCAATCGATGTCGAGGCAGGTCTCCTGGCTCGCGGGTCGCTGCTTTCATCCGGTCTTCCCGAAGCGCTAAACTTCAGTGACACGGAATTGGATGAAAACTCGCCGCTCACAGTTGCGGGGGCAGCCTCGGTTTTGTCCTTCGGGGACGCACCGAGTTCCCTCTTAGCCCGGCACTCGTACAAGCACCGGGAACCACGACACCTATATCTAGTTGGTGATTCGCCTGAAGACCGCAATGCCTCGTGGCAAACGTGCGGCTGATTCACAGCATGCCAACAGCAAACGCACAGATCATGCACGCGGCCCAGCGATCGGCCGCCATCGCGGCGATGGCCAATACGGCGTATGCTCGACACGACTTATAGCCTCATGAGCTGAAGCGGAGCCCAACCATGGATCATCTTGAGCGCACGAGGGCGGAGTTCGCGCGACAAGCGGATAACTTTGCCGCCTCTGCTGCGATCTCCGATCAAGGCCAGGTGGCACGGCTCGTCTCGGCGGCTGGAGCGCTGGCGGGGCGCCGTGTCCTGGATGTTGCGTGCGGACCTGGCATCGTGACCAGGGCGCTGGCGCATCAGGCTCGCGAGGTCGTGGCGTTCGACCTGACGCCAAAAATGCTGGAGAAGGCCAAGGAACGCTGCGCCGCGGCCGGGTTATCGAATGTCGCCTTCAAGGAGGGTTCGGCGACTGCGCTGCCCTTCAAGGATGGCGAATTCGACGTGGTCGTGACCCGCCTCTCGTTTCATCACTTCTCCGAGCCCAGCGCCGCACTTTCCGAAATGCTCCGGGTGCTCCGTCCTGGCGGTACGATCGTCGTCGCCGATGTCGTGAGCTCAGAAAATCCGGCGAAGTCCGAATTGCAGAACGCAATCGAAGTTCTCCGCGACCCCTCGCATGTGCGCATGCTGCCCGCATCGGAGTTGCTGTCACTCCTCTCACGAGACGATCTGACGATAATTGCCGAGGAAAGCTGGGAGAAACCTCGCGAGTTCGAAGAATGGCTCGGCATCGTCGCCAGCCCGGAGCGCGCGGCCCCCCTGCGGACGATCGTTCGAAGCTTCGCCACAGCAGGTGAGGACGCTGGCATGGGGTTGCGCATCAGCGACGGCGTGATCCGCTTCTTTCATCGCTGGCTGCTGTTGGCCGCACGAAAGAGCTAGGTAGAGCCCTGCTCCAGCCGTCCGGTTCTCGACGGGCGACACAAGTCTTGCGTTCCGCCAAGGCTGCGCACAGTCTTCCCTGAACAGGCTTGAGGGAGGATCAAATGTCAGCACTTTTGCGGGCGGGGAGGCTCTTCACATTCGTCGGTGGGATGCTGTCCGCCGCGACCATCGTTTCAACAACCGTCAACGCCGAGGAGCCGCGCCGCGGCGGTACGCTCGTCTACGCCGTGCTCGGCGACCCGCCAACGATCGACTGCCACGCGGCATCGAGCTTCGCGACGATGCACTACATCTCGCCCCACTACTCACTGCTGATCAAACTGGATCCGAAAGATCCCTCGAAGGTCATTCCCGATGTAGCGGAGTCCTGGGCCGAGGCCCCCGACAAGCTGAGCTATACGTTCAAGCTCAAGCCAGGCATCAAATTCCACGACGGAACGGCGCTCACTTCGGCGGACGTCAAAGCGTCGTTCGATCGCATTCGCAACCCGCCCACGGGCGTCGTGTCCATGCGCAAGAGCGTCTTTCAGCGTATCGACACCATCGAGACGCCCGATCCGTTGACAGCCGTGTTCAAACTGAACACGCCCTCGCCGGCATTCCTGCACACCCTCGCGAGCCCGTTCAACTGCATCTACAGCGCTGCACGTCTTGCGACCGCACCGAACTATCCCGCGACCGAAGTGATGGGCAGCGGCCCGTTCAAGTTCGTGGAGAAGGTCGTCGGCGCGCATTGGACCGGCAAGCGGTTCGATGACTATTTCGACAAGCCGCGCCCCTATCTGGACGGGTTCCGGGCCATCAACACGTCGCCGCAGGGGTTGGCCACGGCCTTGCAGAGCGGGCAGGTGATGACGCAGTTCCGGACTCTGTCGCCGGCTATTGTCGATCGACTGAAGGCGGCGCTCGGAAGCGAGATGGCCGTTTATACCCGCGTTTACGATTTTCTGGTCGTGGTCGCCTTCAACACCCGCAAGAAGCCATTCGACGATGTGCGCGTGCGCCAGGCGCTGTCACTCGCCATCGATCGATGGGCCGGCTCGACGGCATTGTCCAAGGTTTCGTCGCTTGCATTCGTCGGAGCCACGCAGCGCCCGGAATCGCCCTGGGCGGCACGCGAGGATGAGATCGTCACCTATCCGGGCTTCGGGAAGGATATCGAAGCGGCGCGGGCTCAGGCACGAAAACTGCTGAAGGAGGCGGGGCAGGAAGGACTGAAGCTCCGGTTGGTCAATCGGAACATAGCGGACCCCTATACGTCGGCAGGTGTCTACCTTGTCGACCAATGGCGCCAGATCGGCGTTACCGCAGAGCACGTGCAGGTCGACGTCAAAACGCTCGTGACAGCAATGCGAAGCGGCGAGTTCGATGCCATCATCGATTTCCAGGGGGAAGGCGTGGACGATCCATCGATCATCTTCGCCCGCAGCGTGTCAGCCGACATCTCTAGCTACAATCCGTCAGGCTTTATCGACCGCAAGATCGACGATCTCTACCGCCGGATCGATTCGGAGTTCGATACCACCGCACGACTGAATCTGGTGCGAGAGTTTGAAAAGCATCTGCTGACGGAGGCCTATCAGGTACCCTTCCTGTGGCTCAACCGGACCGTCACGATGCCGGCCAACGTCCGTGGCTTCGTCATGTCGCCGTCGCATTTTCTCAACCAGGATCTCGCAGGGCTCTGGTTGGCGCAGTGAACAACTGAGACATTAATCTCGTCGCAGGCCGCTATCGCGTGCCAGCGACGAGATCCGCCTAATTCGCCGAGTTCCGTGCGCCGGCGCTTTCAAGTCGCCTGACCAGAAGCCCTACGGTGATGAAGCCACCCAGCATACCGGTGGGTATGTCCGCCAGCGATTTGGTGGGCAGCAACATCCCGCTGCGATGGAGCCACGATTGCAGATCCATCTCGCCGGCGGCCTTCTTCATTGAAGGGATCAGATTTGGGTCGTCCGGCCTATCTTCAGCGCCGGATTTCATGGTCGCCGGCCTCAATCGATAAGTCAGATATCTTTTGAGGCGTTCGACGAAGGTCGGAATGACGTCCATCAAGATGGCCATCACACGCGGAGAGGCGGTCGTGCCGTAATTGGTGGGGCATGCCGCAACTGCGGGCGCATATGCGCCTATCAACCGGCGCTGCTGTATGCCGAAAAGACGGACGCGCGCTTTCAAATTTCGGCAATACGTCTTCACCGGAGGGTCGAAATACGGAAACAGCATCGGGACGAATTGAGAGCTTCTCGTCGCGAATACACCATAGCGACCGCCGGCGACATCCTCGTAAACGATGTCATCGTAGGTGGCCGTATTGGTAGGCCGGCGGAACCTTTCGAAGTGCTTGCAAAGCCGGTCTTCAAGGCCCGTCATGGCTTCACGTAACCCCGGCCCAACGATCTCGACCGCCGATCCGTATGCGCCCGCGGAGAGAACATTGAATCGCACGAACCTGCGCATCCTGACAAAACGCGATGCGTACAATGGCAAATCCTGCTGCCACCAGCCGTCGCGAACACATTCACCGCCGTCGCCGGCTAGGGAAACCTCGATCCCACGCTCTTCGCGCGATCGAGCCAATTGCTCGCACCGATGGTAGCGGACGACGTCGACGATTGCGTCTGTCGCGCCGAGCAGCGCGTCCATCGATTGTGCATCGAATTCACCGACCTTATGGATCATTCGATTGATCGATTTGCCGCCGGCCCTGGCAACCGTTTCCGCGATGGCGAACTCGCGGAACTTCTCATTTCCGCTCAGTCCGACCTCGAAGTCCGCGCCTTTCGAGCCCAGGGCCGCAAAGAGCAACCGGGAGTCCAACCCTCCGGTAAGATCGACAGCAACCTTGTGCCCCCGCAATGCCCGGGATAATGCCGTCATCGCCTCGTCGAAACCATTACCAGCGTCGGTAGGGGATTCGGACATCTTCTTTTCGAGTCGCGTCGTACCTTTTTCCACGACGATGACATCGTCCGGCCCAAGCCGCGAAATGCCTTTCAGAAGTGTCCTGCCTTCGTGGAGACCGCGAGAAAGTATGAACTGGGCAACGCCGACCATGTCGAGGTCAGCGCCCGACATTCCCATGGACGTGGCCAAGTCGAGAAAGGACGTTGACAGGCGATCGCCGCAGCGGAAAAGCGCAAAGATCGCCGTGCTGTCCACGAAGATGCTGGTTCTGGCTAATTTTCTCTCGGTTATTTCGATCGCGTAAGTGCCCAGATAGCGCCGATGATCGACGCTGCCGCCGGCCGCGATTCGCTGTGCCTCCTGCTCGAGCAGCTCGCGTTCACTGATGCCATCGAGCGACCAGACAAAGCCCTTCCAGGAAATGCGAACGCCATCGCGCTCCACCCTTTTGGCTGGCTTGCCCTGGCCCTCCTTATCGGCCCAATCAACTATTGTCGTTGTATCGAAACCATCCCCGGACGCGTCGTCTTCGGCTGGCGAAGACTGACTACAGACCATTACTCCCTCCCAATTGCGCAATCTCTTTTTGTCCGAAAAGGCAAAACTCGTCAGTCCAACGCAATATCGCCCACCAGATCGCCCACGCACTTTCTTACTTACGAGTGTATGGAAGATACCTTGAACGGCGGCTGTGCGTCCAGGAGCAGGTTTGTTCACGCCGGGTATTAGAAAAATGAGTAGTTAAAGAGCAGGGTCGTGCGGGGTCGTATCGTCCCGAGAAACGATCGACAGACAAAATGAGAGGTCAGTACCTGCCGACACTGAGGCGGGTTGAGCCATCGAGCCGCACCGCAAAAAGGCTGTCCGCTACCGTAAGTGCAGATGCACCGCCGTTATCTGCAGGGCCGGTTATGACGCTGACGCTTTATGGTCATCCGCTGTCGTCGGATTGCCAGAAGGTCCTGATCGCACTCTACGAGCACGAGGTGCCGTTCAAGTGGAAGCTGCTGTCGCACGCGCCTGAGAATGGTGTCGAGGACTACGTCGAGGTCGCGCTCGGCGAGCCGGGAGCGTCCGCTGCCGACGGCAATGGCGGATACGGCCTTTTGATGATAACGGAAGCTCGTGCCGCCGGCTCGCTCCATGCAACGGGATCCATCCGACCGCTTTGCCGGCGGGTTGAAGCGCGCTCGATCGACAGGGGCACGGCACGTTGAATCTTCGCCATCTCGGATATCTCGCTGCGCTGGCAGATGAGCGCAACTTTCACAAGGCCGCGCGGGCATCGCACATTGCGCAGTCGACGCTATCGTCGGCGCTCCGGCAGCTCGAGGCGGAGTTGGGCCTGCCGCTCGTGCGCCGCTCCAACCAACGCTTCGAAGGGTTTACGGAAGAGGGTTTGCGCGTGCTCGACGTGGCGCGCCGCATGCTCGCCGACGCCGAAATCCTGAGGCAATCGATCAACTCGCCGAAAGGCCGCCTTTCCGGCCATCTGCGTATCGGCATCATTCCGACCGCCGAGCCGCTCGCCGGCCAGATCACGGCTACGTTTCACGCACGGCAGCCCGAAGTCACCATCACGTTGCTCAGCAAAACAACGCGAGAGATCGAGCGCGGCGTCGCCGAGCACGCCCTGGAAGCCGGCATCACGTACGTTTCGCACATCAAGACGCGACAGTTTCTGGCGCGATCACTCTATGCCGAACGATACGTCGTCATCGGCTCGGAGGAATTGCTCGGCCAGACTCGGACGCGGATTACGTGGCGGGAGGCGGCTTCGCTGCCGCTCGTCCTGCTCAATCGGGAAATGCAGAACCGCCGCCTCATCGAGGAGTCGTTCAGCAAGGCCGGCGTGGTTCCCGAGGTCATGGCCGAGAGCAGCACCTTGGTCGGGATTTTCAGCCATGTGCGCCAGGGAATGTGGTGCGGCATAGTGCCCGTCATCTATGCTGCGCTGCTCGGCCCCGTGGGCGGCATTCGTGTTCTCACGCTCACCGACCCCTTCACAGAACATGCGGTGGGCATTCTCACGCTAGCCCGTAAGCCACTGCCACCTCTGGCGCAGGCGCTGATCGAGGTCCTCGCGGATCTGCCAGCTTTCGGCGGCAAGGCGCGACGCCGCGACAGATAGATTTTCTCTATCACAGTAACGACAGAACTCATTTGCCCCAGCTTCCCACCAAACCCATTGTGCCCGCTGTTTTTCTCACAGTCAGGAGCGCGCACGATGCTTGATCAAGCAGCGATTAACTTGCCCGAGCGCCGGCTGCTGATTCATGGTGCGTGGGTCGATGCGGTAAACGGGCAATCCTTTGCTACGGTGAATCCGGCCTCCGAAGAGGTCATTACCCGAGTTGCCGAGGCCGGGGCTGCCGACATCGATGCGGCAGTCAAGTCTGCGCGCCGTGCGCTCGAAGAAGGACCCTGGCCGTTGATGACCGGAGCGCAGCGCGGCCGCCTTCTGCGCCGGCTTGCCGACCTGGTCGAGCAGGATCGCGAGAACTTGGTGACGCTCGAAGCACTCGATGCCGGCAAGCCGCTGGCCGCGACGCGACGTCAGGACCTGCCGGCCGCCATCGACTGCCTCGAATACTACGGCGGATGGGCGGACAAGATCACCGGCGAGGTGGTGCCGACGCGCAAAGACGCGTTGACGTACGTCACGCGCCAGCCAATCGGAGTCGTAGCCGCGATCGTGCCGTGGAACTTTCCGCTGATGAATGCCGTGTGGAAGATCGCACCGGCACTCGCCTGCGGGTGCACGGTCGTTCTCAAGCCAGCCGAGTTGACGCCCCTGTCGGCGCTGCGGCTCGGAGAGTTGGCACTGGCGGCGGGACTGCCACCCGGCGTGCTGAATATCGTTCCCGGATTTGGTACGATCGCCGGACAGGCGCTCATCGAGCATCCGGGAGTCGACAAGATCTCGTTCACCGGCTCGCCACAGGTCGGCAAGCACATCATGGCCACGGCCGCACAGCAGTGCAAACACGTGACCCTTGAGCTCGGCGGCAAGTCTCCAAACGTGATCTTCGAGGATGCCGATCTCGACGCCGCGGCGCATGCGACGGGTTCGGGCATCTTCTTCAATGCCGGCCAAGTCTGCTCGGCGGGTTCCCGCGTGCTCGTGCATGAAAGCAGACAGGCGGATCTGGTCGACCGTCTCGTAACCCGCGCGCGCCGACTGAAACTCGGTGATCCATTCAATCCCGAGACCTCCATGGGGCCGCTCATCTCCGCAATCCAGCAACAGCGCGTGCTCGGTCATATCGCGCGGGGCCGGGAAAGCGGTGCGCGCGTCGCCAGCGGCGGTCATGCGCAAGGGGAGCGCGGCTATTTCGTCGAGCCGACCGTGCTTGCGGATGCGAACAACGCGATGAGTGTCGCGCAGGAGGAGATCTTCGGCCCCGTCGCAACGGTGATCCCGTTCAAGGACGACGCCGACGCCATCCGCATCGCCAACGACAGCCGCTACTCGCTAGCGGCTGGTTTGTGGACGCGCGACGTCACCCGGGCGCACCGCGTGGCCCAGGCGCTACGCGCTGGCACGGTCTGGATCAATACGTTCGGCCCGACCGATACGCGTCTACCGTGGGGCGGTGTCGGCGGAGACTCGGGCGTCGGCCGGGATCTCGGCCGGACCGCGCTCGACAATTACACCGAGCAGAAGGCGATCTGGCTCCACCTCGGTAAGTAAGATCAGGGAAGCTGGAACACAGCCCGCGGCGCGGCAGAGCCCGCCCGCCGCCAGTTCAGGCGTTCACATCAGACCAGCAAGCCACGTGGAGAATATTTGGTCGGCTTGTATGTGCGCCTGCGCTTCAACCCTCGCCGTCGCAGCTCTCAGATCGCTAATTGCAATCTTCGCCGCAGCGAGTTCCGCCGCGTGGCCGACATACCATCCTTCAAGTCGGGACGGATCGGCTTCGATGTGAAACTGCAGAGCCAGGGCGTTCGCTCCATAAGCGAACGCTTGGTTTTCGTAGTGGACATTCGATGCAAGCCGGGTGGCGCCGTCAGGCAGATCGAACGTGTCACCGTGCCAATGAAGTACGGCAGATCCGACGTCTTCGAGCGGTTTCAGGCATGATGTGCGACCGTCGTCGGTAAGGTCGAGACGGCCCCAACCGATCTCTTTCCTTAGGCCCGGAAACACCCGCCCTCCGAGGGCTGTGGCCATGAGCTGGCTGCCGAGACAAATACCGAGCGTTGGCCTTCCCTTTGCGAGCTGGCGTTCCAGAAGTGCGATCTCGCGGCTCAGGAAAGGATAGGATTCGGTCTCGTAAACGCCGATCGGGCCGCCGAGCACAATCAGAAGGTCCGCACGCTCGATATTATGATCGCCGAGATTGTCCGTCGGCGCGTCGATGTAAGAAACCGCCCAGCCCTCTCGCTCCAGGATCGGCGCAAGCAAGCCCAAATCCTCAAAAGCGACGTGGCGGATTGCGACGGCAGATCGGCGTGACATCGAGGCGCCTGTCCGATTGAGAGAACTCATCAAAACTGTCATGAAGCCGATGCATACACTACCTCGGATCGGCGAGACAGCAGGGCTGCATACGCGAGATCATGTGGCGTCGCCGGCACATTCTGCCAAACCAGCACTTGTGGAGACGATTTTGTCCAATCGGCACGAGGATGGCAGCGCGGGCGACGCAAATTATGGCGTCATTGGCAGGGAATACACCCATTATCGTCAACCCGATGTACGGATCGCGGACACCATCAACAGAGCACTCGGAAACGCGCAGACGGTCTTGAATGTTGGCGCGGGAGCTGGCTCCTATGAGCCGACCGACCGGCATGTCACCGCCGTGGAGCCTTCGGCGTCGATGCGCGCACAGCGGCCCGCGCATCTGCCGAAAGCCGTTGATGCAGTCGCAGAACACTTACCGTTCGAGGACGGGCGCTTCGACGCCAGCATGGCGACATTCACCGTGCATCAGTGGCCCGATCTCAACGCTGGTCTCGCCGAGGTCCGGCGCGTGACACGTGGGCCTATTCTCATCCTCACGTGCGATCCTGCGATGCTTGATCGTTGTTGGCTCAACGACTACGCGCCAGAGATGATTGCCGTCGAAGCGCGTCGCTATCCGGCTCTCGGCAATGTTATCGGGGCGCTTGGCGGCCGCGCGGACGTAATCTCCGTACCTATTCCTTTAAACTGCACGGACGGCTTCAGCGAAGCTTATTATGGGCGTCCGGAACGGCTGCTCGACGAGGGCGCGCGCCTAGCCAACTCGGCCTGGAGCTTCGTTCCGCCGGGTATCGAATCACGCTTTACCGAGCGGCTGGCGCGTGATCTCGACAGCGGTGCTTGGGACGCCAAATACGGTGCCTTGCGAACTCAGGCTGAATTCGACGGCTCGCTCAGATTGATCGTGGGCCGGAAGCCATAACGAGCGCTTTCGAGGCGACGAGATTTTTACCCTTGCCGCCCGGTCACCCTTGAAGCAACGGGTTCGCGGCACCGAAGGCGTCGATCGCCGTGCCGGTGATGGCGCTCGCGGAGTCACTCGCTAGAAACAGCGCCACCTCGGCAATTTCTTCTGGTCGCATTGCCTGGGCGGCCGGAGGACGGCCGCGACTTGCCATCAAGTCACGGTAGCCTTCGGTGTCGACAGTGCCCGGACAAATGCAGTTCACCTGGATGTTGGCTTGTGCCAATTCGGCGGCCAGACTTTCGGTCAGATTGATCAGCGCCGCTTTGCTTGCGCGATATGCGCTCCGCCCGCGTCCCCCTTTGCGTCCACCGATTGAGGACACGTTGATAATGTGGCCGCGCCCAGCCGCCCGCATCGATGGGATCGCAGCACGAGCCAGCATGGCAGGAGCCACGAGATTGACCTCAATGACGGCTCGCCAGTCCTCCGGTGCAAAGTCGGTCAGGTCACGGGCCGGATGGATAGCACCCGCGTTATTGACCAACAGGTCGAGGGAGCCGAAGCGTGCAAGTGTTGCAGCAACCAGCGCATCGGGCGTTTCCGGCGCAGCCAGGTCCCCCGCCACGGCATGGATTGCGTCACCGAACTCGTCCACAAGTTCGTTCAGGGCGACGGTATCCCGGCCGGTCACGACAACGCGGGCGCCTTCGCGCACATACGTTTGCGCTATCGCGCGGCCGATGCCGCGACTGGCCCCGGTGACAAGGGCGACCCGTCCGTCGAGTTTCATGTTTTTCTTTATCTCTCAGCGATGTTGCATTCGTCGGCTAAGCAGGGCCGATCGAACACGATTGCGATGGGAGCGCCCTCTCATGAGTATCTTAGTTCGCGCTCCAGGCACATCGGTTTGCCTTGGAGGTCGGGACCGGCTCGAGGCCGGAGATGCCAACGGCAAACCGCCCGGCTAGCGGGCGGTTCGTCGTTGCAGAACGGTTGCGAAGATTAAAACTCAGCGGCGGTCGTGGCGATCAGGGCGATCGGGGCGTCGCCAGCCGCGATCCGGGGGCGGGCCCATACCTGCGGGTGCACGATAACCGGATCGCCACCAACCAGGCTTGCGGGCTCCGGGCGGTGGTGCGTGCCAACCCGCGCGCGGACGCGGCTTAAAGGCCACCCACCGATCTCGGTCCTTGTACCATGGGCGGCCATTATAATACCGCTTCCAGTAATCGCCGGCGCGGAAGGTAACGACAGGAATCCGGAAGCCGCTCAATCCAACATCCGGCAACGGCGTCATCTCGCCGCGATAGTTCAAGGCCAGATATTCGCTGAAGACCCAGCCCCGTTCAGTGCCCCAGCCGACATCGCACCAGGATTCGTCCCTAAGGCAGCCTCCGACGTCGACGGGTGTGCCCTCCGGGATGACGCCGACGCTTGGATACTCGGTGTCCGGGCCGGTTCGTATGTTGACATTGGCCGTCGCATAGCCCGGAGCCGCCTGCGCGGCGCTCGCCCCGATGCCAACGACCGCAGCAGCAAACGCTGTGCTGATTAATCTGCGAAATTTCATGCTTCTCCCTCGCTCGACAGCGTACTGTCGAATTGAATACTCAAATGGTGGCGAAGGGATGACCTCCCCTGCCACCCTCTGTTGCCTTCGACAGCAAAGACGAACTGGGGCAGTCTTCAAATCTGGGCTCGGGCAGAGCGACTCTCGGACTGGCCTCACGCCGGATGATCGGCGTCATAGCCAGGAGTAGACACACGCTGGCAGCAGCCCGGATCCGCATTAGACTGACCACGCCAGTTCGACTGCACCAGACATCATTCAGCAACGTCGCGACCAAGGATATCCGCTATGCCCGTCTACCAAAGAGGTTCTGTTCAGATCCATTACGAGGAGGCCGGATCCGGCTTTCCATTGCTGGTCATTCCCGGCGGCGGGTTGAATGCAACCATCGGTTATCTATCCGAAAGGACGCCTTTCAATCCGATGACCGAACTTAGTGACCAATATCGATGCATCACCATGGATCTGCGGAACGCCATCGGCGGCAGATCATATGGTCCGGTGGAAGTCGACCGGCCATGGGATGCCTATGGCGATGATCAGCTTGGACTGATGGATCATCTCGGGATCGACAAGTTCATGGTGCTCGGCTTTTGCATCGGCGGTCCCTTCATCTGGAAAATGCTGCAGAGGGCGCCCGAACGAGTGGTCGCGGCCGTGCCAGCAACGCCGAGCGGCTTTCGCCCCGAAGTGCCGGATCTTTTCTATCGAAACAACATGAAGAACTGGGCGGCGGCACTGTGCGAAAAAAGGTCCGATGTGACGTTGGAGATGTGCTCGGCCTTCCTCAAGAAAATGTACCTCGAGAATAATGACTTCGTTTTCAGCGTGACGCGCGATTTCGTACGCGGGTGCACAACGCCAGTACTTGTCATGCCGGATGACACCGAGCCCCATCCTTATGCGGTGGCAGAGGAAACGGCATTGCTCGCGCCGAACGCGCAGATGACTTTCTTTCCTTGGAAAGAGCCGAAGGACCGCGTTCAGTTGGCGGTGCGCCATCTGCGAACATTCCTGAAGGCCAACACGCCAGCGTAACAAAAGGGGCGCATCCCGTTAAGGGTGCGCCCTGTTTTGCTTAGGCGTGTCGCGCGTGCGCAAAAGCGGTCCGAGTTGACGCACGGTCAAAATATCAGCCCCATTCCCAAGGGAACAGTTGCCAAACGCGAACGTTGGCCCTGTGCGAGCGAAGCTCGTTGGATGATCCTCTGGAATGGAGATGATCAATGAACAAGCATATGCGACACGCCGCCCTGGGATTTCTGGCTCTCGGTTTGACTTCCATCGGGGGATTTGCCGCTCTGGCGCAAGACGTCGATGAAGATGGCTATGTCATCCAGGAACGCACCATCATAAGGGAACCCGCTGCACCGACTGCGGAGATCGATGACGATGATGACGAGGTCGTCATGGCATCGAGGGACGGGATGCAACGATGCGCCGATACGTTCCGATCTTTCGATTCGAGCACCGGAACTTACGTGACATACGACGGTGAGACCCGGACTTGTCCGTATCTCGAATAATCTGCTCCAGATGGCGCCGTAACATCGGCGCCATCCAGGACTCTCGATGGCAATCGCCTTTGATGGCGCGGCGATGAATTCGGGCGCTATGGGTAGCAGACGCGTGCGTTTCAACAAGAGATCATGCCGTTCGTAGAAGCGACAATTCCTCGCGCGCGTTGGCGTATGCCCGGCATACTGCTTCATCGCCTCGCGCCAAGCCCTCAAGACGAATGTGCCTCACGCTATAAATGCCAATGGTGGCCAGAACGGCATTGACGTAGGGCGTGAAGAAATCGGGTTGTGCCGCCGCTCCGTTCCGGAAGTATCCGCCGGCAGCAGAAACGATCAGCGTCGGCCGATCGAAAAGGGTTCCGACCTTGCCTGTCGGAGTGCTTTTGAATGTTCGTCCCACGCGAACAATGTGGTCGATCCAGAGCTTCAGCGCGGCGGGAACCGTGTAATTGTGCACTGGAGTGCTGATCAGCAGCGCACACGCGGCGTCAAGCTCGTCGATCAGCTTCTCCGAAAAGGCCAATGCCGACACGGCGATTGATGCCTCCCGCGAGGTGTGCGCCAGCATCGCGCGGACGTACGTCTCTTCAATCGGGGGGACTGGATCACTTGCAATATCGCGATGAACCACCCGCTCGATATTATGGAGAGCAAGCAGGCGCGCCATGGCCTCGTTGGCGAACCGGCGGCTGTGGGAGACGCAGGCACGCGGACTGACATCGATCCGCAAAAGGTAAGTCATGGCGTTACCTGCATCGAGAATCGCAGGCCGCGGGTCAGCATACCATACCTGAAATAGAACCGTTGCCCGAGACTATTGTCGATCGCCGTGTCGAGGACGAGCGTCGGCACATCCTGGCGGCGGCATTCTTTCGATACGCCGTCAAGAAGAAGCGCGCCAATGCCGCCGCGCCGCTCGGCGGCCGCAACGACGAGATCGTCGACATAGATGAAGCGGCCGTAGATCAAATTCTCCTGCAGACGATAGCCGGCAAGCCCAACAACATGATCTCCGTTCCAGGCCGCAAGCAGGCGGTAACCGTCGCCGGCTTGACGTTCCGCGCGCGCGATGAATTCTGCCTCGCTCAGCAGCTTCGGTCGCAGCTCACGCATCACCGGATAGCACGCGGCCAGATCGGCGATGGTGTCGGCATGGCGCAGCACGGGCCTAAGCACTGGACGCCTCGTGTTGGGCAGGCATCGAGACAGGGTGCTGCAAGCGGAAACCAACACCGATCCGATTCAGTAGATTGATGTGGCCGACAAGGACGGTGAGATCCACGATCTCCTTATCCGAGAAATGCTGCTTCAAATCCTGGAAGAGATCGTCGGGAGCTCCATCGATGCTGAGCCTGGTCAGCGCCTCGGTCCAGGCCAGAGCGGCGCGCTCTCGCGGCGAGTATATGGGTGACTCGTGCCAAGCCGCGAGCAGATCGAGCCGTTGTGCCGTCTCGCCAAAGCGTCGAGCGTCCTTGGAGTGCTTGTCAATGCAGAACGCGCATTGATTGATCTGCGACGCTCTGAGCTTGATCAACTCGATCAGCCCTATCTCCAACCCGCTATTGTGCACGTAGCTGTCGACAGTCATAACGGCTTTTCTTGCAGCAGGGGCAAGCTCTGCGTAGCGAAGTCGCGGCTCGAACATTCTCACCTCCATTCCGCAGCATTGCGGTTCTGAGCCACGAGGCTAATCGATAATGGTATATGTCAAAGGACCAAGATTGCGAAAAATGAGTAATCCATGAGGACGCCTCAGCAGTCCGCCAGACGGGCACTCATCAAAACCGTGTCGCGTGGCGGTGCAACGCCGATTTATCGGCAAATTTACGAGAGAGTGCGTCGCGGTATTGCTACTGGATCTTATCAGCCCGGTTCTCGCCTGCCTTCGGCGCGCGAATTGGCAAGCGACCTCGGCGTCGCGCGCGGCACGGTCGAGGACGCCTATGGTCTATTGCTGGCTGAAGGTTATATCGAGCGCCGCGGACAACAGGGAAGCGTTGTCGCCCATTCTCTTTCAGGCGGTGACGCATCGGCGCGTCTTGTCGCGCCGATAGCCTCTCACAAGACGGAGACGAGGCCGTCGCGCAGATCTGGCGACGGACCGGTCTCCCCCTTTCAGCTCGGACAACCGGCGTTCGATGCCTTTCCACAACCGGCCTGGTCACGCTTGATCGTCCGCTTCGCGCGCCGTTCTCCCGCCGGGGGAATTGGGCATCCCGATTACGACGGCTATTTCCCGCTCAAGATCGCGATCGCACGCTATCTCGGTCTATCGCGGGGGGTTGCGTGCTCGCCCGGCCAGATTCTGATTACAAACGGGTATCAGGCGGCAATCGACCTGGTCGGGCGCAGCCTCTTGCGTCCAGGCGATGCGGTTTGGTTCGAGGAACCGGGCTACGTTTTTGGGCGCGATGCACTTCTGGCGGCCGGAGCTCATGTCGTTCCGATCGGTGTCGACGAGGATGGATTGAACATTGCAGAGGGCATTGCCTCGGCGCCGAAAGCGAAGATGATCGTAACGACGCCCGCGCATCAGAGCCCGTTATGTGTCGCGCTATCGTTGCCGCGACGCCTCCAGTTGCTGGAGTGGGCGAGAGAGAAGAACGCGTGGATCGTCGAGGACGACTACGATGGGGAGTTTCACTATGGCGGGCGTCCGCTGCCGGCTCTCAAGAGTCTCGATCGCCATGACCGGGTTATCTATGCGGGCAGTTTCAGCAAAACGCTCTTACCTGAACTGAGGCTCGGCTATCTGGTGGTCCCTCTTGCTCTCGTCGAACCGCTGGCCGCCGCAGCCAGAGCCAGGTCAGCCGCGCCGGGGCTGCTGATGCAGGCAGTGGTGGCGGAGTTTCTGAATAGCGGACAGTTTGCGCGTCATCTGCATCGCATGCGTCGCCTCTATGCCGATCGCCGGCAAGCATTAGCCGATGCTCTGCTGCAGACTTTCGGGAACCTGTTGTCGATCGAGATGGAGAACGGCGGCATGCACCTGCTGGCGCGAATACCGGCATCCGGCAATGACGTCCGCATCGCAAAAATTGCAGCCGCGAGCGGGTTGGCTGTGAATGCGCTTTCCGAGACATACATGGGCAGCGCAAACCAAAGAGGGCTGCTGCTGGGGTTTACCAACGTGCCCGTCAACAAAGCCCGAACGCTTTGCCGCTCGCTACATCGCGAAATAGCCGGAGCGCTCGACGGGAAGGTCTAAAATCCGCGGAGGCCTCGTTTGTGCCAGCGAGGTTCCGGTCGCCAACTTTTTCTCAAGGAGTTGGCTCGCGTCTCCCGAGCTGAGCTATTTATCGCCAGTGGTCGCGCTCGGCGTGCTTGGCCGATCGGCTGCACTGGCGCGAAACTGCCAGGTTGCAGAGGTGAGACATGGGCTCGAAAAATTCGTTTACTGATGATCGGGTTCGGGCCAGCTTCGCAAAGCAAGGCCTGATGAAAACGCTTGGCGCGGAGCTTGTGAAGGTTGGAACGGGCGAAGTGGAGATTGCGCTGAGGCCGAGGCCGGAAATCTCGCAGCAGCACGGATTCGTGCATGCTGGAGCCATCAGCGCCATAGCGGACAGTGCTGCCGGATATGCGGCCTTAAGCTTAATGTCAAAAGATCGGGGCGTCCTCACCACGGAGTTCAAGATCAATCTCGTCGCGCCCGCCAAAGGCGAGCGCATTGTTGCGCGTGGCAAGGTCGTAAAAGCGGGCCGCACGCTTACCCTCACTCAGACCGAAGTGATCTCGGAGGAGAATGGCCAGGAACGCCTCATCGCCTTGTTCACCGCTACCATGATGACGATCGAGGGCCGGAAGGGTATCACCGACTGATCGTCTGCTCACGATGCCGTGGTCGGATCTACTCTCGGTTCGGAGCGCCAATTACCGGGCCGCCGGGAGCCCTTCCTTGCCGCGAGCGACCGTTCCCGGCCGGGTGGCCCTTCCAATCACGATATCCTCCGGCTATCGCTTATCGTTGATCGAACACTTTGCGCCGTTAGAAGGAAGTTCCCTGTGAAAAACTCAAATGTCGTGCTCATCGACCGCCATCCGGGACGCTCGGCGCAGACCATTGGGATCGCGCGTGAGCTCGGCACCGACCCGGAACTGATTCACGAGCCCTCGGTCGGCGTCGTCGGCACGAAGGGCGACAGCCAGTGCTACCTCGGCGTCGTCGCTAAGGTTGAAGCGGTGCACGCGCAGCTCAAGAGCCACATCGGTAGCGCGGCCGGCCAGCTCAAGCTGCGCCTCGTCCAGCCAGAGTACACGATTGCCACGTCCGACGGCATCCGCAACGGCACGCGCGAAATGCGCTATTCGCTGATCGGGCGCGAAGTGACCCACGACGCCCTGTGCGAGCACCTGAGCGCGACGGGCCTTGCCGGCACCATCGCGGTGGTGGCGTGCGATAAGCCGCCGGTCGGCACGCTTGCCGCGCTGCTCGAGCACAACCGGCCGTCGATCATCATGTCGGACGGCCCGATCCATCCCGGCACCGACCCCACGACGGGCGAGAAACTCGATATCGTAAGCGCCTATCAGGTCGCCGGACACCCTGACGCCGACTATCGCCTGCACATTGCCTGCCACGCATGCCCCGGCATCGGCAGTTGCGGCGGGATGTTCACCTATAACACCATGCAGACGTTCATCGGCGTTGCCGGCATGCAGCCGCTGCACATGGTGGCACCGCCGTCAGACGATCCGCGTCGCCTGAAAGAATTCCCCGCCGAGCTGGTCCAGCTTCTGATGAACCTGATCGAGAAGGATCTGAAACCGCGCGACATCGTCGTGCGCGATTCCATCCGCAACGCAGTGATTGTCGCGATGGCGATCGGTGGCTCGACCAATGTGACCTTGCATGCGCCCGAGATCGCCCGCGCGGCGGGCTTCGGCGACTTCTGGAAAGACGTGATGACGCCGGAGGAGTTCAACCACCTCTCGCAGCATGTCGTCCCCGTGCTCACTGACGCACGACCCTATGGCAAGTACTCCATGGTCGACATCGACGAGGTCGGCGGCGTGCAAGTGATCGTTCGCGAGCTCCTGGAAGCCGGGCTGCTCAACGGCGACGTTTTGACCTGTACCGGCGAAACGCTCGCCCAGCAGGTCAAGCGGCTAGGCGCCAAGCGTGCAGATGGCAAAGTAATCTATCCGGTCGAGAAGCCCTACAAGCCGACCGGCGGCTTGCGCGTGCTCGGTGGCAACCTGTCGCCGGACTTCTCCGCGATCCTCAAGCTTGCCGGTGTCGAAGGTGGGCTCGAGAACAATATGTTCCGCGGCAAGGCGCGCATCTTCGAAGGCGAGCAAGGATTGCTCGAGGCACTCGACCGTACGCCCGAGCAGTTCCAGAATAACGACATGATCATCGTGCGCTACGAGGGGCCGAGCGGCGCGCCGGGCATGCCGGAGATGCTTGACCCGACGTCCCGCATCACCGCGCTCTGCCGCGAGCGCGGTATCGTCGTGGCACTGATGACGGACGCGCGGTTCTCGGGCGGCTCGGTCGGCCTGGTGATCGGCCACGTCGGTCCCGAAGCCGCGCTCGGCGGTCCGATCGCGTTCATCGAGGATGGCGACGAGATCATCGCTGACCTCAACAAGAACGAGCTTATCTGCACGGCGCTGAACGATCCGGCGGTGCTGAAGAAGCGCAAAGCGGCGTGGGAGAAGGCGGTCGCCGACAATGGCGGCATCCATCCCAACTGCGGTGAGGCCGATACGCGTCTGCTGCACCGCGCACGACATACCGCGGTCCCCGCCACACGCGGCGGTGGCTTGCATCCAAACCGCGAAGTCTGGGTGCGCGAGCCACGTCCAGCCGAGCGATCCGGCTTCGTGCCGAAGAACAAGCACCGGCCGGACGTGGGTAAAGTCAATTAGAACATTCGGGCGGCACGACAGGGCTGGAGGATATTATGGATGCAGACAAACGCCATATCCTGAAAACCGACGCCTCCGGCGCGGTGACCGCCACGGCGGCACCGCACGTGCTTTCCAATCAGGGGCAATCGGACGCCAAGACCGGTTTCTACCAGAAGGGCGGCGTCCGCATTCGTTACCAGGAAATCGGCTCCGGTTTTCCGATCTTGGTCATTCCGGGCGGTGGCCTGAACTCTCGGATCATTAATTGGGGCAATGCGGTTATCAATGCGACGGCGGAGTTCAGGAACGACTTCCGCGTGATCACCATGGACCAGCGCAACGCCACCAACGGCGAGTCCACCGGGCCCATCCCGGTCGACGATCCGTGGGACGCCTTCGCCGATGACCAGCTCGGGCTCATGGACCACCTCGGCGTCGGCCAATTCTTGTTTTTCGGTAACTGCATCGGCGGATCGTTTGCGCTCAAGCTGATTGAAAGGGCCCCGGCCCGTGTTATCGCGGCGGTGCTGAGCCAGCCGATCGGACACCGGCCGGAGAACCCGGACGTCATGTACGATAGCGGCCGAGATGGTTGGGGCAGGGAGTTCCGCGAGCGATCGCCCGAGACGTCAACGGAGACGATCGAGAAATACCTGCACAATCTCTATCGGGTACGGCCAGATTTTGCCTACAGCGTGTCTCGCGACTTCGTGAGGAACTGTCAGACCCCGATCCTGGTGCTGCCGGACGACACGCCAGCGCACGCCTATCAGGTCGCGATCGATATAGCTTCGCTGGCCCCGAATGCTGAGGTGACAGTTTACCCCTGGAAGGATCCGCCGGAGCTCAAGACGCGAACCGTTCACCGGGTGCGCAACTTTCTGAAGGCGCATCTGCCGGCAACGGAGGCGCGCTAGGAGCTGCCTTCTCCGGGGCCATGCTTGCGCGAGTGAGCACGACGCCGTGGGCCTAGCGGGTCAACGAGGCACCCAGCCGACTGGAAGCCCATTCCATCACGCCGCCGATCGCCGTAGCCTTCTGCCGGGTTTTGAGGTCGCAGCCCGCGGCCACAAACAGCGAGGCGTCCAATGCCGCAAAGAAAGCTTCCCGCCGTCTTCATGCGTGGCGGCACGTCCAAGGCCGTCGTCCTCCACGCTCGCGACCTCCCTGTCAACCGCGACGAATGGGCGCCAGTCTTTCTCTCGTTCATGGGCTCGCCCGATCCCAGCATGCGCCAGCTCGACGGCATGGGCGGCGGCGTCTCGTCGCTGTCGAAGGTCTGCGTGATCGGCCCTCCGAGCCGACCCGATGCCGACATCGACTATACCTTCGCACAGGTGCGCATCGAGCGCGCACACGTCGACTACGGCGGCAACTGCGGGAACATGTCCTCGGCGATGGGACCGTTCGCGGTCGACGAGGGGCTGGTGCCACGCCCAACAGGCGGCGAGGCCGTCGTGCGCATTCACAACACCAACACGAAGAAGATCATTGTCAGCCGCTTCGTCATGGACGGCGAGGAGGCCGCTGTGTCGGGCGACATGGCCATCGACGGCGTCGCCGGCACAGGCTCGCCGATCCGGCTCGAGTTCCTGTCGCCGGGAGGCGCGCGCACCGGGCGACTGCTGCCGACCGGCCGCGCCACCGACACGCTCGACGTTCCGGACCATGGCTGCATCGCTGCGAGCCTCGTCGATGCGGCCAACCCGGTCTGCTATGTGTCCGCCGAGGCAATCGGCGCCTCCGCCACCGAGAAACCGACAGAGATCGAAGCCAATGCTCCACTCATGGCCAAGCTCGAGGCGATACGGCGCGCGGCATCTGTCGCCATGGGTATCGCGCCGGATCTCGAAACGGCCGGCAGCATCAGCGGGCCCGGCATCGCTTTCGTGGCGCCGCCGGTCGCCATGACGACGCTCTCCGGGCGGCAGCTCGCCCCCGCCGACATGGACATCGCCGTGCGCGTGATCTCGAACGGCCAGCCACACCGCGCGACGCCACTCACTGGCGCCCTCTGCCTCTCGGTCGCGACTCGGCTCGAAGGCTCCATCCCGAACGCCATGGCACGCGGGCTTGCGGCCGATGCCACGTCGATCCGCATCGGGCATCCGTCGGGGCGGATCGTCGTCGATGCCAAGGTCACGGCGAGCAAGGATGGCGCCGAGCCCGTCGCCGAATACGCCGCTGTCTACCGCACCGCTCGCCGGTTATTCGAAGGGCGGGTGCTTTACCGGACGACGTAACGTCCGAGTATGGGCGACTATCGAAGGCGACGTTCTGGATGAACGTCGCCCCAAAATCCGCTCTCGGCTGAACCAGCATCGGCGTCGACAACTCGCGATCGATACCAATCCGGCAGACGTGTCATGCTGGGGCATACGACATCAGGTAGCGATACAAGGCATCCGCGATGACTTACGAGCATATTTTATTGGAACGTGAGGACGGCGTCGGCATCGTCACACTCAATAGGCCTGACGTCCTGAACGCCATGAACCGCAAACTCGGGACCGAATTGCTCGACGCGGTGAGAGCGCTCGACGCTGACGACGAGATCGGTTGCCTCGTGATCACCGGATCGGGCGACAAAGCGTTCTCGGCGGGCGGCGATATCAAGGAGCAGGTCGAGGACGACAAGCGTTTCAGTCCCGAGGAACAGGAGCGCATGGGCAATCCGCGACGCGCACTGGAGATCGCGTCCTGCTCCAAGCCGGTCATTGGGATGATGAATGGCTTGGCTTATGGTGGCGCCGCCGTACTCGCTTCTGCTCTTGACATAAGAATCGGGTGTGAGCACTCGCGCTTCCGCTTCCTCGCTGCCGCGTACGGCAGGATCAACGCAACCTGGTCGCTAGGGAGCCAGATCGGCTGGCCCCAGGCCAAAGAGTTGCTGTTCACGGCGCGGATTGTGGAAGCTGAAGAAGCTTATCGGATGGGGCTTCTCAATCATCTGGTGCCGAAGCAACAGCTACGAGCGAAGACGATGGAAATCGCGAAGATGATTGCCGGCAATCACCGTGGCGCCGTCAAAGGAGTGAAGGCGTTGCTGCTGGAGCAGCAGGCCGAAAGCCTCGCTGGCCGCTGGTCGGCAGAACACCGCTACACCACAGAGGTGATGTGCAACGCCAGGGCCAAGGACGCGTTTCCCGAATTTCTGGCGCGCAAGGGGATCTCGGGGAGCTGACTGGCCGCTGCTGAGAATACGGAGACAATCATGACGGACGAAAACCACTTTCTGCGTGACGCTATAGAACTCGCCCGCGCAAATATCGGCAAAGGTGGTCGCCCTTTCGGAGCCGTTGTGGTGAAGGGCGGCGAGGTCGTCGCCACCGGCGTGAACGAGATCCACAGCACAAACGATCCCACCGCGCATGCAGAACTGATGGCAATTCGTGCGGCCAGCCGCAAACTTGGCACCGCCGATCTCAAAGGTTGCAGCGTCTATGCCAGTGGCCATCCCTGCCCGATGTGCTTAGCTGCGATGCGACTGGCCGGCATCGAGAAGGTCGCATATGCCTATTCCAACGATGACGGCGCCCCATACGGGCTGTCGACCGCGGCGATCTATGCCGAATTGGCCCGGCCTTTTGCCGAGCAGTCTATGATCATTCGCCATATGCCAGCGCAGCCTGGATCGGGTCTGCACCTCTACGCGCAATGGAAGCCGGAGCGGTAGGTCTGCTATAGGAGGCGTGCGGAAGCTGCCGATCCTTTCGCCTCCGATCGCTTCCTGCGGCCACTTTCCAAGGGTTCACCGAGACGATCGGTTAAGTTTCCTTATCCACGGCGACCAGAAAATTCTCGATCAGATCGCTCGGCGCCTTAATCACATGCTCGGCGTCAGGAAACGCACCGCTGCGCACCTCGTCGACGAATTCCTTGAAGCCTGCAACGCGCGCTCGCTGCATCTCCTGCTTCATTTTGTAGAGATTGCGGTATTGTTTCGAGTGCCGCGGATAAGGTGGCGGATTGTTCCCGAGGATGTCGTCGGCGAACAAAAATTGAATGTCGCCGCCGCTTCCTCCACCGATCGAAGACGTGAGCAGGCTCGTGCGCTTGCTGATCTCGCGAAGCAGCTCCTCGGGGATTACCTCCACCTCGACCGCATAGGCGCCGGCATTCTCGAGGGCCTTGATATCCCGGTACACCTGCATCGCTTCATCGAGCGTCTTGCCAACCGCTCGCAACCCGCCCGTCCACGTGCTCTTTCGCGGCACGAGACCAGCGTGGCTCTGCACGGGAATACCTGCCTCCGCCGCCGCCTCGATGAAGCGAGGGCTCCACTGGCACATGATGGCATCGGCGCCGAGCGCCATCGCGTCGTAACCGATCCGCACGGCTTCTGTCGGACTTGCGGCAGCGATGAGTGGCACCGAGAATGCCATGAAGGTGTTGGGAGCCGCGCGCCGGATCTCTGCGGCGGACTGCGGCGACTTTGGATCGAAGCGCACTTTCATCGTATCAATGCCGGCTTCCTCGGCAGCCGCGGCTTCCTCTACCGAGAATGCAAGCGTTTCGACCAGTACGCGCTTACCCTTCTGGTTACGCAAATCTTTGACTGTGTAGTTGCGCGTCCCGTAGTGGCCACCGAGCGTCATGACACGCTTTAGACCTCTTTTGCCGGCATCCCGCGGTGGTAAACCGCCGTCACCCGTTGTGTGGCTCGCCATAGGTCATCTCCGTTCTGATGCCGCTGTCTCTGTCGGCGAGCTTAGCGCGGCGAAAGACACTGGCGAAGGCCAGAGCAACAACATCGTGCTCGGTCGCTAAACGCCATGTGCGTTACTCTCGCCCCCGCGCGTTGATCTCAACCACCTCGAAATCCGAGCGCGCTCGCCCCGCCGCATCTTACGACTTACGAATGATGTGTCCCTCCGCGCTGCGGCAGCGTCGGAGTAACCCAGATAACAGCCGAGCTGATGTTGCCCGGGCATAGTGAGGACGCGTTGCTGCTCGAACCATCGACGCAACGTCGGAAACCGCGCACAGGAAGGTCAACAATGTCGAAAAGCATAGAAACCCTGAAACTCGCCCACGACGGCGTTCGCGAGCTGTCCATGGATGAGCTCGACTCGGTCGGCGGAGGCATGTCCATCACCGAGGTCGCCGACAAGGCCGTAAAAACTGTCGCCATGATCGGCGGCGCAATCGTGGCGACCGTGCTGTATCTCTCGCTGCCCCGCTGCGAATGATCATTTAATCGATACCTAATCTTTCGACACATCAGGAGTTGAATATGCGCGAGCTAAGCAACGAAGAAATCGCAACTGTCTTCGGCGGCGAAATCAAAGAAGTGGGAGCGTGCCGCACCGCCAGCACCGAGCAGTTCCTCACGACACTTGTAGTCGCTGTCGCTGGCTATCTTCGCGATTTGTGGCGTTGACATACCCCTAGCCCGGACGCTGATGGCGTCCGGGTCTGCTGCTTCGGGTGTGCGCCCGCACGCTCCTAACGGCTACTGCAACGCCTCGAGCTTTGCGTTCTTCCCGTCAACCACCTTGAACACCACGTAGCGGGGCTGCATCTGTCCGTTCGGCAGGAACGTGGCGTCGCCGAACAGTGTGCCCTTGATGGTCTTGCCGCGGATTGCCTCAGCCACCGTCTTGCGATCGAGACTCTTTGTCTGCTCTACCGCCCCGGCCCAGACCTGGACCGCGCCGGCGCCCAGCGCGGCGCTTTTGTCAGGCTCAACGCCGTAGGCCTTTTTGTAAGCCGCGACGAACGAGACGTTCTCTGGAATGGTGGCGAACGGAGGCAGGTCCCAGAAATAGATGTCTGCGGAGACGATGCCGTTGTTGGCGTCGCCCGCGATTTTGAACACCGTCGGCAGCATGATGCCGACCGCGCCGACGAACGCCGCCTTGATGTCCGCTTGACGATACTGTTCGATTGTCGCCGGTAGACCGGAAGAATTCGAGGCGCTTGTGACGATGACGGCGTCGACGTTAGCCGCCTTGATATTGGTGAGTTGCACGCGGAAATCCGTGTCCTTGAATGCGAACTTCTCGGTGATCACCTCAGGCGAAAAATTCATCTTCTTGAACTCGGCCTCGACGGCTGTCTGGAAGCCGTTGCCGTAGGCGTCGTTCTGCGTGAGGAAGGCGATCTTCTTGGATTTCAGCGTTTCGGCAACGTATTTGGCAATCACCGCAGCATCGAGGCCGTTCGAGGAATTGATGCGAATTGCAAGCGGGTTGCTTTTTCCCGCGAGGATCAGGTCGGCCTTCGACACCGTGGTGATATCGAGGATGCCGGCACGTGCGAGAATGGGCTGCATGGCGAGTGTGACAGGCGAATTCCAGCCCTCGATCACCACGTCCACTTTCTCGGCGATCAGCTCGTTGGCGCGGCTCACGCCGACCGCCGGCGTGCTCTCGTCGTCCTTGGAGATGAGCACGAGCTTGCGGCCGAGCAACCCGCCTTTCTCGTTGATCTGCTCCAGCGCCAGCTTGGCACCGTTAGTCACGGACTGACCGTCGGGGCCGGCGCCGCCGCTCAAGGGAAAGATCGTGCCCACCTTGATTGGCGCCTGCTGCGCAAATGCAGGTGTCATCGCCGCGAGAAGAGCCGCAAAACCGAGCGACAGAATACGCTTCATCGTGGTGTTTCCTCCGTTGATATTGCTTGTTGTAATGCTTGTCCCGATTCGGTCGGATCGCGCCGCCACCGCCTTCGCAAATAATCGATCGCGCCCATCAAACCGGACGGCCAGAGGATCAGTACCGCTGCCAGGACGATACCGAGCGTGATCTTGTTCCAGTCGCCGCCGAGCGATAGCAGGTTCTGCTGCACAATCAGCACTGCGGTGCCGAGCAGGGGGCCGAGCAGGACTCGACGGCCAATCAGTACCACTGCCGTCAGCATCATGATGAGGAAGTATGCCTCGAACATATCCGGCCCCACATAGGCCCGCTGGTAAGCATAGAGCCATCCGGCGAGCGCGGTGATCGGTGCCGAGATCACAAACACGGCAAGGCGAATTCTTCTCTGGTCGACACCCAGGCTCGTCGCCAGCGCCGGGTTCATGTGCACCATCAGCGCCATGGTACCGAGCCGCGACTTGCGGAACCGCGCAACGAAGAACAGCGTCAAAAGCAAGAGCAGGAACGCGATCGGCCAGAGTTCTTCCTGTGTACCGCCGGTGTAGGTGAAAAAGCCGAGCGGCAGCTCCAGTGGCGGTATGCCGACCGTACCGTCCGATCCCCCAACCGCCTCCCAGTTGAACGCGATCTCGTGGGTGACGACTGCGGCTGCATACGTGACGAGGGAAAACACGAACTCGCGCGTACGCAAGGTCACAAGGCCGAGGAATGCGGCAGACACGAGCGCGACGCCTATGGTTGCACCTGCAGTGACCCAGCCGTTGACACCGAGATGCACTGACATCAATGCCGCGACATAGCCGCCGATGGCCCAGAACACCGTGTGGCCGAGACTGACCTCGCCGAGATAAGAGAGGATCACGTCGACGCCGTAGCACATGACCGCGAAAATGGCGATCGTCGTCAGGGTCGAATAGACCACCGAACCGCCGCCAAGGAGCTGCGGCAGGAGGAACGCCACGCCGATCAATGCCGCGATCGCAATCACGCGCAGGATAGCCATCGGCGTATGTGAGGAGGCCTCTTTCATTTTGTGGCAAGCCCTTCAGGGCGCACCACCAGCAGCAGGAGCAGCGCGCCGAACGCGGCTGCCGTGGTGTAGGCAGGTGAAACCAGCGCGCCGAAGAAAGCGGTGAACAGACCGAGCCCCAGGCCGGCCAACAACGCGCCGCCGATCGAGCCGATGCCGCCGACCACGACGACGACGAAAGTCATGATCACCTCGCTGAAACCCATGCTGGTCAGGATCGGCGCACGTGGTGCGACCAAGCCAGCAGCCAGTGCGACCGCGGCGCATTCGAAGACGAACACGGCGAGATAGACCAGTTTGGCGTTGATTCCGAATAGCTGGGCCAGGCGTGGATCTTCTGCCACCGAGCGAATGACGGCGCCGAACCGCGTGCGGTTCACGAACAGCCAGACCGCGCCGTAAAGAACCAACGTCATGACCAGCACGAGCACGTCCTGCCAGGTGAACCATAGTGAACCGAGGTCGACCTTCGCACGCGCGAGCGAGCTCGGCAGCGTCTGCGGATTGCCGCCGAATACCAGCGCGCCGGCACCCTGGATGACGTAGCCGAGGCCGAGCGTGACAATCATCAAGCTCGTGAGGTTCTGCTCCATCACCAATCGCGTCATCGCGAGTTGCACCAGCGCGCCGAGCACTACGAGCACGAGAATGGCGACGACGATCGCCATCCAATACGGAGCACCCATCGTCGTCATCGCGAACCACGTAACGAAAGCGCCCAGCATGTAGAGTTGGCCATGCGCAAAATTCACGACCCGCGCGACGCCGAGCAGGATGGTCCAGCCGAGCGCAACGCACGCATAACCGGAGCCGAGCACGAGGCCATTGACGATCTGCTGCGTCAGGTTCATGCGCCGTCCACCGCCAACGCGCCGAGATAGGCCTCGACGATGCGCGCGTCCGATTGCATCACCGCCGTCGATCCTTCGGCGATGATCTGGCCACGCTCCAGAAGGTAGAGATGATCGACGACCTTCAGGGCGGCCTTGACATTCTGCTCGACCAGCAGCACGGGGAGCCCTCGATCGACAAGGCTGCGGATGCCTTGGAGAAGATCGAGGATCAGCCGTGGCGCGAGGCCCGCGGACGGCTCGTCAAGGATCAGAATGCGCGGCGCGGCTAATAGTGCCCGACCGACCGCCAGCATCTGCCTCTCGCCGCCCGAGAGGGAACCGCCACGATAGGCGCGTCGCTCCGTCAACCGCGGGAACAAGCTGTAGACGTCGTCGATCGTGAAAACGTGACGGCCGGCCACGTCACGCGGTTGCCGTACGAGGCCGAGGTTCTCCTCGACCGTGAGCTCAGCAAAGATATTCTTTCCTTCCGGCACCAGCAGCAGACCATGGTTGGAGCGCGCGTGAGCCGCGAGCGTGCTGATGTCGTCACCGTCGAGGCTGACGCGGCCCGACACGGTAGGTCGCCCTCGCGACCAACCGGCAAGCGCATTGACCAGTGTCGATTTTCCGGCGCCATTGGCACCGACGAGGCCGATCATCTGCCCTGGGCCGACGCTTATGCTGACGCCATTGAGGGCAATGTTACCGTCGTACGCAACGCGGAGGTTTTCACACGCAAGCGCCGCAGTCATTCGTCGCGCCCCAGATAAGCTTCGCGTACCGCGGCGTTGCGCTGGATCTCCTTCGGTGTGCCAGTTGCGAGCGTGACACCCTGGTCGATCATGACAATGCGGTCGGCGATCGACATGATGAGATCCATGTGATGTTCGATCACGACCAGCGCGATCTGGCGACGGCGCAGTTCGACCAGAAGATCGGCAAGCCGGCGCATGTCGCTGCCTCCGATGCCGGCGGCGGGCTCATCGAGCAGCAGCACTTTGCAGCTGTCGCCATGCGCCAGCGCTACCGATAACATGCGCTGGATGCCGTACGGGATATCGCCCGGCTGGCGCTGGTGATAGCTCGGCTCAACACCGAACGAGATCAGAAGCTCTGCGGCGCGCCGCTCTGTCGCTTCCCGTGTGGCACGCTCGCGCCACGGCGCGAGAAGCGATGTAGCTAAGTCGGTGGAATGTTCGCGCACGATCGCAGCCGTCGCATTCTGCAAGACAGTGAGCTCACCGAAGAACGAATTTTGCTGGAACGTGCGCCTGAGCCCGCGTGCGGCCAAGTGATGAGTTCTGACCGACGAGACATCTTCGCCAGAAAGAATTGTGCGACCCGAATGTGCGACCGAATTGGTTACAGCAGCGAAGCTGCTGCTCTTGCCCGCGCCGTTCGGGCCTATGATGCCAAGAATTTCCCCGCCCCGCACCGACCAACTCATGTCGCACAGGGCCACTAACGATCCGTAGCGAACGGTCAGGCCTTCTACGCGCAATTCGGCCGTAGAATTCAAAGCTTCAGATCGCCCTTCCGCGTCGTCGAACTCAACTTTCGTTCCCTGCATTATGGCACTTTCTCTGACCGGTGCGGAAAGCAACTCGATCTTCCTAATTTGTAGGCAGAGCCGCAACAGCTTGACAATCCCTTGCTCGATTGCAGAGAAGAATTCGGCCGATGGCGGAGATTTGCTGCTGGACCACAAGACCTTCGATGAGCGAAGTCTTCGTTATTGGCCCCTATCATGGCGGTGTCTTCTCGACGGGAATGGATAGCGTGGACGATTTGAAGCGCCTGCCTCTAGCATATCCGGCAAGCATATTGACGAATGAGATTGAACGCGCAGCAAAGTGGGTGCAATCGCGCAGGTGAAGGCTTTACCGCAGCCGGACTAGATTTTCTCCCGTCAGACCTGCAAGGCTTCGTATTTCGGGTTTGGCGGCAGCTCGACCCCGTTCACCGTCATCGCCAGCATCGCGTAGTAACCGATGCAGGTCGTCAACTGCACATATTGGTCGGCTCCCAGTCGTGCCATGACAGCCTCAGCCAGCGGTTCTTCGATGCGGTTTTTGCGCAGCAGTTGCCGAGTGAAGTCGATGATCTGCAGATCATCAGGCGGAATTCCGTCGGAATGATCGTCGCGGATCGCGTCGATTGTCGATCGCGGAATGTTTCGCTCAGCAGCGATCACACCCTGGATGCCCCACACATATTGGGCCTGAAAGTGACGGCCGACGACCAATGCTGCGAGCGTCCGAAGCCGTAGGTCCAGCGTACCCTCCCAGCGTACAAGCGTTCCCAGGTGGGCGACACGCTCGGCCCACTCCGGAGCGTGCATCCAGACCGAGAAGGGACCTTCCAGCGACTTGCGCGTATCGACAATCTTTTCCGCAATGCGGCGAGCCTCACCGGTCAATTCGTCGGGAGATTTCAAGATGGGGACGCGGGCCATGCGATATTCCTGGTTTGTGTTGTGTTTGGCCGGGGGCTGAAGGCCGCCCTTAACGTGAGCACCTATTCAATGCGTGCGTATCGCCGGGACAGTAAACGCGAGATGGATGCAGATAACATTAGGATCGGCATCCACCGGCGTGCGATTTCCCTAACTTTCCGGTTGGCTACCGTCGAGCTGTTGGACAGTAACAGCGGAATCTCACGCAACGCTACACCCGCTTCTGGCCGCTAGCGCTGAACGAATGACAGTCGGCGTGGCGGTCGACCAACCCGGTCAGTTGATCGAGCACCGCAGCATCGATGCCAGACTGGCGCATCAGGGATACACAGTGCGTGGCGGACGGGCAGATGGAAAAGAGTTTCCGAGAGGAGGCTTACAAGGGTAGCCTTGCCAAAAGACTGCTCACAGGAGGAACGCATGGGGCTTCATCGGACGGCAAAATCGCGCTGGCTCGCTGCCGCGCTCGGCGGACTAATGGCCATGGGCGTGGGCACCGCCGCGGCACAAAAACACGGCGGCACGCTCCGGATCTACAATACCACCCAGCCGCCAAGCGCCTCGATTCACGAGGAATCGACCATCGCCACGAACATGCCGTTCATGGCGATCTTCAATAACCTCGTCCGTTTCGATCCCATGAAGCCGCTGAACACCTTCGACACGATCATACCTGAGTTGGCAACGAGTTGGGCATGGGACGAGACGGGGACGAAGCTCACCTTCAAACTCCGCAGTGGCGTCACGTTCCACGACGGCAAGCCGTTCACGGCGAACGACGTGCGCTGCACCTACCATCGGGCAAGCGGGCTCGATCCCCAAAGCGCCTTCCGGCGCAGCCCACGCAAGATCTGGTATGAAAACTTGAAGGAGGTCGTGGTCGAAGACGACCTCACGGCGACCTTCCAGTTGACGAAGAAGCAGCCATCGTTCGTGGCCATGCTCGCGTCTGGTCTGGCGCCAATCTATCCATGCCACGTTTCGGCGCGCGATATGCGCACGAAGCCGGTCGGCACCGGGCCGTTCAAGTTCGTCGAGTTTAGGAGTAACGAGTCGATCAAGCTCGCGAAAAATCCAAACTATTGGGACAAGGGAAAACCATACCTCGACGGAATCGAATGGAAGATCGTCCATAACCGGTCAACGCGCATTCTGGCCTTTGTCGCCGGCGAATTCGATATGACATTCGTTGCCGATGTCACGGTGCCCCTGATGAAGGACGTGACCACGCAGAAGCCGGATGCCGTGTGCAAGCTTGCGCCGACGAATGTGCCGATCAACATTCTCGTCAATGTCGAGCAGCCACCATTCGACAAACCGGAAATCCGGCGCGCGATGGCGCTTGCGCTCGATCGTCAGGCGTACATCGATATTATATCCGGTGGAAAATCATCTGTTGCGATCAATATGATGCCCGGTCCCGAGGGACAGTGGGGCATGCCGCCGGAGATGCGATCGAAATTGCTCGGTTATGGCGACGTCGCCCAGCAACAAGCCGAGGCGCGCAAGATCATGGAGGGCCTAGGCTACGGTCCGAACAACCGTCTGCCAGTGAAGGTGGCGACACGCGATTTCGCTACCTACAAAGATCCCGCCATCATCCTCGTCGACCAACTCAACAAGATTTACTTCAATGCCTCGATGGAGCTGGTCGAGTCCTCCATCTGGCATAGCCGTCTGACAAAGAAGAACTATGCGGTCGGCCTGAACACGTCCGGCGTCGGCATCGACGACCCCGACGCCGTGCTGAAGGGCGCCTACTCGTGCAAGTCCGAAGCTAATTATACCGGCTATTGCACACCACACGTCGAGAAGCTGCTCGACGAGCAATCGCAAGAATCCGATATCGAGAAGCGCAAGAAGATCGTCTGGGAAATCGAGCGCATCCTGACGGAAGAAGTGGCGCGACCGATCCTCTATCACAACCGCTCAGGGACCTGCTGGCAGCCTCGCGTCAAGGGCTTCGTCCTCGGCGAGAACAGCATTTACAATAACTGGCGCTTCGATCAGGTCTGGCTCGAGAACTGAAGGTGGCCGAAGGGGCGACAACAAGGGCGCCCCTTTGCCCCGCTTCAAAGGATTGTCGACCGCTCTAACCTCATTGTGGTCGCGTCAGCTGCAACAGATATTCAGTCGGCCCGCGCTCAGCGACCTAGGAATTTGAAGGGTTCGGCGTCCTTGAAATGATCGTTGGCAACGCCGGCGTAGATGTGCGTCTGGTTGGGACCGAGGTCGAGTTTCCTTACTTTTCCGGTCTTCTCCGAAAAGTCCATCTTGGTCAGGTCGACCCAGAAGATGTTCGGCGTGAGCGCCGATTCGAAAAAGTAGAGCTTGCGCTTGTGATCGGAGACGCTGCGCCAGCGTGTCGACGAGATGTTGGGCTGGTCCGGCGTGGTGATGCCGAAGGGAACAGAGGCATTGCGGATGACACTGAAAGCGCTCGCGATCGTCTGGACCGGGTCTTCCGTCTTGGGGATCGCGTTCACATAGAAAGAGGCGCGAGCAAACCGATCGGATGCGCGATTCGTGCCGGGCAACATGACGGTGCCGCCGATCTGCTTCCAGTATGCGTTCAGCGCGAGCTGCTGCTCGAAGATGGGCGAGTTGGTCAATACCTGATAGTCGCGACTGTGATGAATGACCTGTTTGCCATCGATGTATTCGATGATCGCGCTGTCGCCGCTGGCATCCGAAAGCGAGAGGTGCAAGGTGGCAAGCCGCTCTTCACCCGGCACCTTGTCGGTGACAATGGTGAACGGCTCCTTGCGAAGCACGTCGACCGCTTCCTGAACACTCGAAAAATTGTCGAGGACATACTGTGCCCACGCCGCGAGCGACAGGCCAGGCGTCTTGCTGTCATATTTTGGGTAGGAGGACTCGACGAGCCAAAGCACGTTGGCGACCAAGCCAACCTCGTTCATGCCGTCTGTGGTTGAGATGTCGTAGCCCGAGGCAATGACGCTACCGAATTTGGATACCCACTGGATCGAATTGGGGCCTGCCTCTCCCGATCGTTTCATGCCTCGTGGAAATACCCATAGATTGGTACCGACATCGAGCTTCCAGTCCATGGAACGCGCGGTGATGACCTGATCATTGCCTCCAAAATAGACGAGGCGCGTGCAGGCTTCAGCCGTAAATGGAACCATCATGCTCGCGGACATAAGGAAGGCGGTGATGGCCGCTAATGAACGCCTTTCTGACATGACGGTTTTCCCTTGCATTCGACACTGTCGATAGACGGCCGAATGCTATCAAGGCTGCCTTCCCGGCGGAAGCTGAGCCCGTCCCTTGCTTAATACCGACTGGCATGAAGCCGCCTGCAAGCAATAAGAGTGTCGAGAGACAGATATCCAGCCCAGCGGGAGGCGCCCCTTACGTGGACGCACGAGCCCCTACCATGAACCGCAGAATATAAAGAATGGGACGCATTATCGTAACCTGAACACATGGCCTCATGATGCGCGCCGCGGTGCGGACGGCGAATACCGTTGGTCGCGCCATGTCAAATTAGAGACAGGTCGGGACGCGTCTCCATTCGACGTCTTGCAAAAATCCTTAAAAATCGACTGCAACTGGGCAGATGTGAACGGCTTTTGGAGATAACCTAATGGTTCTGTTTTCATAGCGCGCTTGCGCAGCGCGGGATCGGCCGATCCGGTGACGAACAGGGACGGTATCCCGAACATATCTCTGATGACGCGCGCGGCCTCGATCCCGTCACGTGTTCCATCCAACTGAATATCCATGAGGATGAGGTCAGGCCGGGTTCGCTCGGCTTCGGAGATCGCGATACACGCACGGCTTGCCCACCCGACCACTTCATGTCCGAGCTCGAGGAGGGTCTCCTCGGCATCCAACCTGAGCCAGAACTCGTTTTCAACGACCAGGATACGTAGTCCGGCCTGAGCAGCAGTAGCCATCATCATTCCCCCGAACATATGTCGTCAGGTGAAGTCCCTTGAATGAAGTCGGTCTGGTAACGAACCGTAGATGGCCGCGGTTCCGTTCGACATCGAACGTAGATCGAGTTGTTGCAGGATGGCCCCATCAATCTGCCAATCCACGGCTTTTACAGGAGAATATGCCCCCCGTGGATCAGAACCAGCTCGGCGAGCGTTAGCAGGGCAGCACAATGACGGGGAGAGTTCGGCCATTCCACCCTTCGAACAGAACCGGTTGCTGGCCCTGCTGGCCGAGGGGGACCTTAAGCCTCTGGTGCCCGAAATGCAGGCCATCGCACTCGAGCCCCCGTCGGTTCTCTACGAGCCGCACGCGCCCATCACCCACGTCTATTTTCCGCTGACGGGCATTATATCGATGATGGTCGTCGGCGAGGACGGCGGCGATGTCGAGGCCGCCACGATCGGCAACGAGGGCGTCGCGGGCCTTGGCGGATTGCTGTCGGGCGATGTCTCGTTCTCACGCCAAGTCGTGCAGATGGGCGGGACCGGTGTCCGCATCGCGCGTGGGCCGTTCCTCACGGCGGTCAACCAAAGCCGCCGCATGCGCGGGCTTCTGGCGGCGCACGCGGATGCTTTCACTGCGCAACTCATGCAGTCCGCATCCTGCAACGCGCGTCACGACGTGGAGCAACGGCTGGCGCGGTGGCTGCTGACGCTCGCGGATCGTTCTGGCAGGACGAGCCTGCCTTTCACCCACCACGCAGTCGCTGCGATGCTTGGTGTTCAACGGCCGACCGTAACGCTGACGGCGCGCATGATGCAGACAGCGAAGCTGATCGATTACCGGCGCGGCACGCTGGAGATCCTGGACCGTACTGGGCTGACCGAAATTGCATGCGAATGCTACGGGATCATCCGATCGACCTATGACGCCGTACTCGAGGTCGATACGGGCGAGGATTGACCGTCACCGTTTGTGAGCATCGCATGGTCAGCGCCGATGCTGCGCGAACATGCGCTCGTAATTCTTGCGGATGGCCTGATAGCACTCGCAGGAGATCTGCTCCAGGCCGGCGCGGTCGATCACTGTGACGGTGCGGCGCGTGGCCTCCAGAATCTGAGCGGCCTGGAGGCTGCGGACGATCAGTGTGACCGTCGGACGGCGGACACCGAAGGCGATCGCAAGATCGTCATGGGTGAGATTGATTGTGTCGCTGCCGCAGCGGTCGAAGGCCATCAGTAGCCAGCGAGCCATCCGTTCCTCGGTCGAATGCTGGGCGTTGCAAGCGGAGGTTTGCAGCACCTGCGCCGTGAAGACATCGGCATGGCTGTAGAGAAGAGCGCGCAGGGCTGCACTCTTGTTGATGGCCGATAGAAAAGCGCCGCGTGCGATTCTTCCTGCGCGACCAGGGAGTTGGACAATCTGCCGGGTGAAGGAGACATCGCCGGCCATGAGACCGCCCAGTCCCACCAGACCCTCGCTGCCGATCGTGGCTGCCTCCACCACGGCCCCATCGAGGCCGAGAACCTGGAGAGAAACCACCGCGTCATGCGGGAAGTAGACATGCGTCATGGGCGCGTCGACATGGAAGAGGATCTGCTCCTGCTCCAGCGAAACGTCTTCAAGATTTGGCCTCAGGCGCGCAGCATCCGAGGCGGCCAGGGTGGCTAGAAGCAGATTGTCGGACACGGCTTTGCCCCGCGAACTCGTGGGGGCAATGAATTAGGGCATGGACCGCGCCGTGTCGGTTCGATCTCGAACCATCGCCTGACGCGCACGTCTCGATGAAGCCGCACAGCGGATGCAGCCATGAAACCACAGCGGTGTGGCCCGAGTTCACCGGCGGCCTGCCTCCGATAGCCCGAAGGTCGCTTTGTGCTCAGCGCAGCTCGCCTACCAGCGCTTTAGCCTCCCGTAGATCGGCTGAGCAGGAGGCATCGGCGAACCACGCACATATCGGTTCCAGAACCTCGATAGCGCCATCGCGCCGACCGGTGTCGGACATCAGGCGCGCCAGGCGTGTCGCCGCACGCAACTGAAGCAGCCGAGAACCCTGGTCCTTGGCAATCGACAGGGCGTGCTCATAGCAGGCATGGGCCTCGGCGCTAGCGCGTTTTCCCTTCGACGCCAACAAAGCGTCGCCTTTCAAGCGCCACAGATCGGCATCGGTCCAACGCTCATAGCTGACATCGGCCGGTTGCAGGAGCTTGGAGACCAGATCCAAGGCGTCACTCGCCCGTCCTGCGCCCAAATGCACTTCGGCCGCGCAGGTGAAAATCAGCCGGGTAGAATGCTTGTTATTGATGCGTGCGCGCAGAGCAAGCCCCGCCTCCATCTGCTTGATGGCTCGTTTCCTCTCACGGCCCGCTGCAAGCGCCGGCGCCTCCAAGCAAGCTCCCCACGACACCCATTGCGGCATGGCGTGTTGGTGCCCCTGCATTTGCATGCGCTCGGCGTGATGACGAAGCGCTGTAAAGTCGTGCATGAAGAAGGCCGGGATTGCACCCCCGCAGCAATGTGCATAACCGACCGTGTTGTGATGGTCCAAGCGCTCTGCAAGCTCGAGCACCTCTCGTATCGACGTCGCGGAGCTTTCGAAAAAGCCAAGATGCGCCAACGCGATCGCCAGCCAGGATCCCGCTGCGACACCAATGTCCTGAGCGTAGCGCCAGGCCAACGGTCCGTGATGCTCTCGATCGTAGAGGGCCCATGCCTGCTCGCCGTGGTGCTGCGCCAGTTGAAAATTGCCGGCCAGGTCGTGGGATACGGCGAGCATCTTGTTCCCAATGCAAAGATGAGCGGTATCGTCCCGCTCCCTGGCTGCCGCCAAACACTCGTTACCAACCCCCAATGCTTTTTCGTAATTGGCCAAGGTCACATAGACCGCATAAAGACCGGACAGCACCGCTGGCTGCGCCGAATAGCGGCGCGTTGCATGCGTCAACATTCGCGCCCGCTCGTACGCCGCCAAAGTTTCCCCCGCGCCATATCCCTTGGTGGCCACGAGCGCGGGTGCGACCGTGCTCTGCAGCTTCAGCTCGAGTTCGTCCCGCTCCCGGCCGGCCGGCAACGCGCTCAACAGCTCGAGCCCTCGCGATAGGTGCGAGACGGCTTCGTCATTGGCGGACTTGTCGTTCGCCAGTTGGCCCGCCCTCAGCCAGAAATGGATCGCCCGCAGGTCAAGTCCCGCGTTTGTATAATGATGCGCAACGATTTCGGGCTGAGATTGAACGAGCGCCGGAAACTGGTCCTCAAGGGCATGGGCAATGTCCGCATGAAGCTGCTGGCGCCGGCCTTTCAGAAACGTGGCGTAGGCGGCATCTTGCACCAGTGCGTGCTTGAACGTGTATGTGGCTTCCGGAGGCATCCCTCGTGCAGAGATCAATCCGGAAGTGATTAGCTGCTGCAGTGCAGCATCGAGGTTGGCGTCGGACAAGGCCGCTACCGAGGCAATAAGGCTGTGCGAGAACTCACGGCCGATCGCTGCACCGATTTGCGCTATGTTTTTGGCGGAACCAAGCCGATCGAGACGGGCCACCAGTAGGGCCTGCAGCGTCGTCGGCACGGCGAGCGGCGCCAGCGCCCCCTCGAGCACGTAGCGGTCGGAAGCCTCGCGCATCTGCCCCGCTTCAAGGAGCGAACTCGTAAGCTCCTCGATGAATAGAGGTACACCATCGGCGCGTGCGAGGATTTCTTCCAGCGCTATTGCCGGAAGCGCCTTGCCCTTGGTGATGCCCGCAATGACGCCAGCGCTGGCGTGGCGGCCAAGCCGGCTCAAAGGTAAGAAAGTGACATGCGGCTGGCCCACCCAGGTCGGTTGCAGCTCTGGGCGGAACGAGATGACAAGGAGCACCGACAAACCTGCGACCCGCGCAACCACTCGGTCGAGCAGGTCGAGCGATGTCGGGTCAACCCAGTGTGCATCCTCATAGAGGACGAGAACCGGGCGCTGTGCTGCAAGTCTTTCGAGCTGGCGAAGCAGCGCGGCCAGTGTCATCTCGCGCTGTTGCTGCGGACTGGCTGCGATGGCCGGAGAGGGGCGGTCAGAGGCTAGAGACAGCAGGTCCGCAATCAGCGCGACGTCTTGTGCGCTTGTTGCCGTTGGCTCGAGCAAGGCTTCCAGCTTGGCGAACTTCGCTGCAGTGCTATCGGCCGGCTCAAAGCCAGCAGCCCGCTCGAGCTGCGAAATGGCGGGGTACAGCGCGCTTCGGGTATGATGAGGCGAGCAGAAAAAGCGCAGCAATGTATGCGGCTCGTTTTGCACCAGTTCCTGCAGAGCCAGGGTGATGCGTGATTTTCCAATTCCGGCTTCTCCGGCGAGTAGCACCACTCGCCCTTCACCCGCGCAAGCCTGAGTCCAGCGCCGCCGCAGCAGATCGAGTTCCTCATCGCGCCCGACCAGCGGTGTGCGGTTGCCACCCCGCAGTGCTGCAAAGCGACTTTCGACCCTGCTTACACCCAGGATCTGCCAACCTCGCGCTTTTCCGTCGCGCTCGTCCGTATCAAGCTCGCGGCACCGGAACAGATTGCCGATGAGGTGCCTCGTTGTCTCGTCAATCACGACGGTGTCTAGCTCAGCAGCACCCACTAGCCGCCCGGCGATCGTGGTTGCGGCACCGACCACGTCCATCTCTTGTCGCTCACCCACGCTGACGACGTCATCGATGATGACAAGTCCGGTCGCGATCCCGATGCGGACGCCCAATGCACGACCGAGCGACCCAGCCAACGCCTTGCCGGCAACGACTATTGTCAAGGCTGCCCGGATAGCTTGGTCCGCGTCGTCTTCATGGGCCGTCGGATAGCCAAAATAGGCAACCATTGTGTTGCCGAAAGATTTGCCGATCGAGCCGCTGCAGGCATTGATAATGCTTGCAACGCTCCGCTGATAGGCGGTGATCACATCGCGCAAGTCCTCGGGGTCGAGAGCAGCAGCGGACGGACAAACGAGTTCGCAGAACGCAGTCGTCAGTTGGCGCCGCTCAGGCTCGAATTGCGCCGGGGGTAGAAGAGAATCAGGCTGGGTTTGCCCGACCTCCGTGGCCTCATGCGAAGCGGGCGCAGTCGCGACTGCCCCGGCAGTTCTGACGGGGCCAATGAACCGGTATCCCCGCCGCGGCAATGTCTCGATCCAGCCTTCGCACCCCGGCTCCTGGCCGAGCATTTTTCGAACCGCGGCGATCTGAACAGCGAGATTGCTTTCCTCTACGATCAACCGCGGCCAGGCCGCTTCCAGCAGTGCATCCCTCGAAACCGGAGTTCCTGCGCGCTGCACCAGAGCGCATAGCAGGGCCACTGCGCGCTTTCCGAGTGGGAGCGGCTCGCCGTCTCTGAAGAGAGTTTCAGCCTCGGCATCGAGCCGGAACGGCCCGAAGGCATAGATCGCCGTGCTCATGGCGCCCGGACCGGATTCAAAAATTTTTCGCAACTTCTTACAGAGCTCTTTGTGACTTCATGGCTCCGCGCGGTCAAGCTGCGGCCACTGCCAGTTCAGTGCCGGGCGGTGGTCAAGCCTTCAATATCCAAACGTCACTTATTGCGAGGGCGTGATGCAGAGCCATCGCCCTGCACAACCTATAAGGCCGGCACCGCATATTAGTAGGAGGCTGCCATGCAGCAAGCTCAGACGAGGGGCACTGCGGTCCTTGAGACTGATTTCCGGTCTCTGATATCGAGAACCGCCAAGCGTGGCTGGCTACTCTGGGAACGCCAGCGTCAGCGGCGCGCGCTCTTAAATCTGGACGAGCATCACCTGCGAGATATCGGCATGACGCGAGAGGAGGCTCTCGTTGAAGGCCAGAAGCCCTTTTGGAAATAACGAATTGATCGGACGATTGTAAACTTGGCAGCAACGTCAGAGACTTAAAGGGCTGAGATCCGGGCCGTCAGGAACGATACCATTCGGGCACCAGCGCCGGAATGGCGCCCTGCGGATTGGTCGCTCGAAACTCCGGATCGTGCTGCTGGTGGCCTTTACGAAGATCGACCTGGTGCTCCTCCGCCGTTACACCCTTCAGGTTCAGAACGGTCCACACGCGGCACGCAGTCAGCGAACGCCGCAGTGCAGTCGGTAACAGTTACTTGGGGTGCAACTGACGTAATCTATACTTGGTGCGAGCGTCGTTTTTAGCCCCCGAGCGGACATCACGCTGCTGCATTGTAATGGGGGCTGTAGGAGAGTCCACGATAGCGCTCGCCGGCCCGGCAGTAAGAATTGCCGTTAGGGCGTGGACTCAGCGCTCGAGGACGCGCACGATCGCGGCTGCAGAAAATGACACCGAGCGCTATGATCGAATATGTCATCTGTATCCTGAAGAGGCTGAACTGGCGGAGTGGACAATGACGATGCTGGAGAAGAAGAAATTTTACATTGATGGCGAATGGGTTCAGCCCTCGTCTCGCGCCGAGTACTCGGTGATCGATCCGTCGACCGAGGAGGCCTGTGCCGTCATCATTCTTGGCGACGACAGCGACACCAACCGAGCCGTTGCAGCGGCCAAGCGCGCATTCCCGGAATGGTCGCGCACCCCGCCCGCGGACCGGCTGCGGCTCGTCGAGCGGCTGCTCGAAATCTACAAGCGGCGCGCTCCCGACATGGCGAAGGCGATCAGCCTGGAGATGGGTGCTCCAATCGACATGGCGCTCCAAAGTCAGGTCGGGGCCGGCGCCTACCACATCACGAACTTCATCGCGGCGTTCAAAGATTTCAAGTTTCTGCGTCCGCTAGGGCCCCACGCGCCCAACGACCGCATCCAGATGGACCCAATCGGCGTCGTTGGCCTGATCACGCCGTGGAATTGGCCTATGAACCAGGTGACGCTCAAGGTCGTGCCAGCGGCTTTGGCGGGCTGCACCATGGTGCTGAAGCCGTCCGAGGTCGCGCCACTGTCGTCGATGCTTTTCGCCGAGTACATGCACGAAGCCGGCTTCCCGAAGGGCGTGTTCAATCTTGTCAATGGCGATGGCGCCGGCGTCGGTACGCGCTTGTCTGGCCACCCCGACATTGAAATGATCAGCTTCACGGGCTCGACACGCGCCGGCATCGCCATCTCGAAAGTGGCCGCTGAGAGCCTCAAGCGCGTCGTGCTGGAGCTTGGTGGCAAGGGTGCCAACATCATCTTCGCCGATGCCGACCGCGATGCGGTCAAGCGTGGCGTGCTGCATTGTTTCAACAACACCGGGCAAAGCTGCAATGCGCCGACGCGTATGCTCGTCGAGCGACCGATCTACAATCGCGCCGTCGATGAGGCCAAGGCAGTCGCTGAGCAGGTTCAGGTCGACACGGCCCACAAGTCGGGCAAGCACATCGGGCCTGTCGTGTCCGATGTCCAGTTTCGCAAGATACAAGGTCTGATCGACAAAGGCATCCAGGAAGGCGCGCGTCTCGTTACTGGCGGAGCCGGCCGACCGGAGGGGCACAACAAGGGCTACTTCGTGCGCCCGACCGTTTTTGCCGATGTCAACAATCAGATGACCATCGCGCGCGAGGAGATCTTTGGGCCGGTGCTCTCAATCATTCCCTTCGACAGCGAGAAGGATGCGCTAGAGATTGCCAACGACACGTCCTACGGACTGACTAACTATGTGCAGTCGAGCGATGGTGAGAAGCGCAATCGCGTCGCGTCGCAGCTTCGCTCCGGCATGGTTGAGATGAATGGAAAACCGCGTGCACCGGGTGCGCCATTCGGTGGCGTAAAAGCATCAGGTCGCGCGCGAGAGGGCGGCGTTTGGGGCATTGAGGAGTTTCTGGAGCCCAAGGCCATCTCGGGATGGGATACGCAGGCATAAGCCGGTTCCCACGCCATCCAGCTCACCGAGCGCTCGAGGACATTTCAGAACAGAGGTGTCCTCGGCACTGCTTTGATTGATTGTCGCCTATCTCAACGTACCGCTGCAAAGCAAGGAGATAGCGGTCAAGCCGGCCTGAGCGATGATCATTTAAGAAGCGAGAAACCCTCTCTCGCCAGGAAGGTTAGACACTTAATGAACTCGAGATAGGCCCGGAGGTTTACAGACCTCCAATTAAGCCTTACCGGCGCACTGCTCTGTATGATTAAGATCTAGCCGTGCAGCGCTTTTTTAATGCCGGAGCGGCTGGCGTGCATCGCCGGCTTCCACCGGAACGATCTTGCGGCGCTTCTTGTCCGACAATGCCCGATGTATTAAGTTTGCTTTGCTTCGCAACAGGCTTTCTCCGGACTGCCAATAGTCGGTTTCATTTGTGTGCGCTTTCACCTCGTTGATCCAATCCTGGTTCACGCCCGCTGGCACCCAATATTTTTGTACGAGCTCTTCCCAACGCGCACGGTCAAGACGGGTTATTGTATGCGATACCCGATCAACGATGGAAACTTCATGGAACAACCATAGGCTTGCTGATGCAGCGAGCCGCTTATCTCCCTGAACAAAGATAAAAACGCACATTGAGCCGCAACGCCCCCCCGCCGCGACTGCTGTAACCAGCATATGAGTTTTCTTAATGTTTTGCAGAACGCGAATAACCTCCTCACCTTCTTTCACCGAGCCACCACCTGAATCCAGCTTCAATTCGACGGCCCTGACACGCCACCTGTTTAATTCAAAAGCTGTTGCGATCTCCGCACTCATCGGCTTCGTAATTTTCCCAACCCATTGCATGACAAGCCCATTGTTATGAACAATGAACCGAAGATGCGGGCGCCTCTCAGCGAGAGCAGGAGTGCTAAGACAGAGGCTGGAAATTACCAGGAACTGCGCTGCCAGCCGTAGCATTCCGTTGAGGCGCCAGCCAGCAGCCGTTTGCTTTCCATTCGTCCTGTTGGATCCGCACCCTACCGTGCCGACATGATCTCGCATTTCTGCCTCGTCATTCCTCAAGGAAATAACCACTGTAATCACTTCGTGTGAAGAGTCAGCATACTGGAAAACTATCTCTCTACGCCGAACGCAAAGCTATTGTTCTAGAGCGGATTTCATTCAAACTGGTTCATAACCTGCGGCTGTAAAGTAATTGACGCCCGCGTGGATGAGGAAGCCAGAAAGTGCATCGGCGATGGCGAGCCAGAGAGGTCGTCGCGGTTATGGATCATGACACTGCGCCCTGTCGACCGCACGGGATTACATTTCGATAATCGTCCAATCCCGCCTACCAAAGGTCTTTCCAATGACTACCGGTTCTACGCCTTTGTCCGTAGCTGAGATAGGCCGCCATGAGCCTCGAGATATAGCGCTTGCTCGTGCGGCGGTGCGAGGCGCGAGGGGAGACACGCGGGACAAGTGGCCACACGACCTTGAGAACTGCGGACATGCGCTCAGGCGTAGGCCACCCATCCGCGCCAGGTGAGTGCCGCATAGAAGAGGGCGACATCCGAAAAGCCGGCATCGCGGAGAACGGCTTCGTCCTGCTCCGGCGCGAGCAGCGGCAGATGCGCGTCGATTGCGGCACTCATCTTTTCGACCTGCTGAGAATCAGCGCCCGAAGCCAGGGCGAATGCGGCATAGCGCGACAACCAAAGAGCGCGCGCCTTGCCCTGCGGAAAGCTCGAGTGCGCGGACACGAATGGAGCGCCCGGCTTGAGCCGGTGCCGAAGCTCACGCACCGTGCGGGTACGCTCGTCAGCATCCAGGAAGTGCAACGTCAGAAGGCAGGTGGCCGCATCAAACGGACCTTCGGGGGCATCGTCAATATAGCCCTCGAAGAAGGTGACGCGTGCCGCGTCGGGACCGAGCACGCGCTTGGCCTCATCCAGCATGGCGCGGGCCGGATCGACGCCCACGAAGGTCCAGCCAGGATGAGCTTGCGCCATGGCGCGCATTTCGAGCCCGCCGCCGGCACCGAGCACCAGCACGCGCGCATTCTCCGACGCACGCTCCGCAAGGAGGATCGACGTCATGCGGTGCAGGTCGGCGATGGCTGGCACGAACCGCTGCGGTCCTTCGCTGTAGCGCTTTGCATGCTCCGGATCGTTGAACGCCGCGAGCAGCATCGCCTGCATCATTTCATCATGCGCCATGAGCCGTCTCCAGATCGCAGGATTGCTTGCGGGCACCCAGACGCTTGTGGAAGTCGGCGCTGAGCTGGGCCAGCGTCACCGAGGCAAACCGGGCCAGCAACATCGCTTCGGCGTCGTCGAAGGCGCGCCCCAGCGCGGCATTGACCGCCTGCTCGACAAGGCAACCGGGCGCCTCCGTCCGATTGCCGATGGCGAAGAGCGAAGGTTCTCCCAGCGCCTCATAGACATCGCGCAGGGTCAGCTTCGACAGATCGCAGGCCAGCGTCCAGCCGCCGCCGTGTCCCTTCTCCGATCGGACATAGCCGCGCTCGCGCAAGCCCGCCATGATCCGGCGGATGACGACTGGATTGGTTTGCATAGCCTTCGCTAGCATTTCGGATGTCGCCGGGCCGTCCTGCTCGGCCATGTGCAACAGCACATGCAGGACGCCGGATAGTCGGCCATCTCGTTTCATGTAACTTTCAATATTACGAAATATGCGATGAGTCAATAAGTTGGGGCATTAAGAGTCCTAGTGCTGATGCTCGAACATCCCGTATCGCGCCCGGAACGCGATCAGTTATCTACGGGCCAGGAACGAACTCATCCTCGAGCGCCGGCACGGCCGCCCGCAAAGAACGGCCGCCAACGAAAACGATCAGGCCTACTCTGCGCGCATACGGGCTGAGATAAAGGCCTTCTATGATCGCAACCGGACTTCCGACGTACCAGGGAAGCAGCAGATACCGGAGCCGGTGCCCGCGCCCGAAGCTCAATAGGCAACCAGTATGGCCTTCAAGGCAGCTTCCAACTTCCGTCTCGGATTGGCATCGGCGATCCATTACTCGTCAGAATTGGCGCGTACATACGCGCTTCGGTTCCGCAGCGGCGCGTCGGCAGGTCCCCCCTCAGCACCGGACAACATCGCGCCGGCACGCTGATGTCGAGACGGGCCAGCTTCGGACACAATGCCATCATGAAGCTCGTTTCGGTTCCAACCCGAAAGCCTTCCCATATGAGATGTGACATACGATCGAGTGTTTGGCTTCTGGCGCTTATCCTTTCGATTTCCGGCATTGGAACTCAGCGAAGCGAGGCGTGCTATGACGTCTATCCAGCCTGCAACATGCCGGCGCCAAACAGACTCGAAACAGTTGTCGTATTGAATGCCTATCGAGGCGACGGACTTTCGACACATGCGCTCGGAAGCATTGACACGGTTACCGAGGTCCAGGACGTCGAGGTGCGAAGTGGGGGTGGTCCCTACTATATCGCGATCCGCAATCACGGATCATTGATCTGGCGGTTTACGGGGAACGTCGACGCTATTTCGCGCGTGGTCGTCTTAGGATCGGAACTGGGGCGCGGGCGAACCGGCGTTGTCGGCGTGGCGAACGAACGGGTGACCTTCGTAGTGTCGGAGGATTTGACCGGTACCGTGGGGCGCACTACCTGTGGCGGCGCACCGAAAGCTTGTGTCGCGGACGAGTACTTCGTTGGGCCTAATCTGCCCGACGTCGTACACAGTTTTGGCCGGACAAAGCTCAATCAGCGCGAGCGTTGGCAAGCGCGCGCAATTCACGTCGATCGTAGAATTCCAACGTACATTCCGATGGATCAAGCAGACGCTATTGCAGAGCGCGCTAAGCTGGGAAAACTGCCTTGGCCTCAATATCGTTCCGGAGTAGTCGCTATCAATCCGTTGACTGTTGTTTCAGAAGACGTGCTCGTTGAGTACCCGCTTTTGCCGAGAGATGCAGGGATTGCTCAATTGATTTCGGCGGGCACACTTCATCCCAAAGGTTCGCCACGCTATCGAGAGGTGTACGATCGGTGGGATGCAGCGTTGAGTCAGAGGTTTGGAAATCCCTTAGACCAAGGATTTCGGTTTGGTCTGGAGGTGGATTACGTTGTTACCGGCAACATGACTTTGCCTCTTGGCTTGGAAAACATGCGCTTCCTCGTATCAGCCGAAGTCAACGCATTCGGCGGCACGCTGGATTACAGAAGCTGCGTGTTCTTCGAAGACGGTCGAAGTGATCACCTTGGCTGTGTGAACCGGCCAAAACCCGAGGTTACTTGGCGGTATGTGGAGGCTCCATATCGTGACGCCCACCTGATCGCGGCGATCGACAAGGTCGTCAACTCCAACGCATGGCCGCAACGGCATCCATCGGCTTGCCGTCTTCCTGTCGACGCGACTGAAGCGCAAGTTATCGGCTTGTCAGCTGCTGCAGCGATTGAAGAACCTGCGTTGGGTCGCACAGCTATCGCGATGGAAACTCGGGGTTGCAGTTCGACCCTATGCCCTAACGGCGTCGCCGAGGTGCAGATCGAAGCCAAGGGGAGGTTCGTACTGGTCTTAAATGGAGGTGCGAGCATTCGCTGGCAAATCAAACCAAACCCAGAGGCAAATGTCATTGCAGTGATCACGACTGGTCCGTCGCAGCAACTCGTATCCGGGTTGCCGGGCGATACTCCAGTCCACGACTTGACTGCAATTGGCGATCGTAATCTCTGCCTGACCATCACAGAGCGCGACCTCCATCAGGTTTACAATGATGGTGGTCCACGAGCCGCAATGTTCGATGTCGCGGCCTCGATCGCTACATGGGCAAGCCCCACTCCCGTGAGATTCACGATAGTCGCGACGCACTTCGGAACAAGGACTTGAGCACGTTCAATATTCGCTGATTGTGAAGTCAGAGCTTAAGCTTGAATTCTATGAGCTGACTATCGTTGCACGACGCCTGATGACCGCAACGGGTCATGAATGTCGATGCGAGCGAGTCGGCGTTGCGACTGGTGCCCCGGCAGCGGCAGGCGCAGCGATCATCGGGGAACGCCGAGAGGCGCCAGAAGCTGGCATGGCTATCTATGCATGCCCGCTCGGGCCAGAAGCGTACATTCAAATGCTTTGCCGAAGGCGGCCGTGGTCGAGCCCGAAGCGGACAGTTGGGAGATGTGGGCAACTGGGCGTCTTGATCACTCCCGATCTATCAGCCAACCAGTCTGCTTCAGAATGATTTCGGCGAGCTCCGTCGGCCTCTTCCCATCCGTGCACAGGATAATCACGCCTTCTGTGTCTTGGGTGGCCATGCGTTTTGCTTGCAGAAGCGAGCGCTGCGCCTGTTCATTTGCGCCGGAGCCAATCTCGCGTTGCGCAAGGCGCACCAGTATTGTGGGCTCGGTAGCGAACATGCGAATTACGGTGATCCTTGCGTCGGGTATGGCGGCAAGTATCCACCGCTTATCGAATTCCAAGTGCATCATGACGCCTGACATGATGAGGCGTGAGTGACCCAAGGTCCGATATGTCGACCAGATCGCGGCGAGGTTGATGCTGCTAACGTCGGTCGTGCCGGGCTGAACTCTGGCAAGCTCCTCGGAGCTGGGGCGCGGATAGACCCTGTCGAGTTCGTCGGTTTCGATAACCGCATGAGCGACGTGTTGGGCAGCGAGTTGCGCGCTCATCTCCCAGCACAGCGTCGATTTACCTACGCCAGCTGGCCCGGTGATTAGCAACAGCTGCATTGCGACTCTCTACGCTTCGTCCCCGCTTCACATTAGACCTTGATGGATGAGCGTTCCACCACCCACTACAGACCTCTCTGATCGCTGACCAAAATGACGGCTTTGGGTCTTGGGTGCGTGTAAACGCGACTGTGGTGTCCATCTCGCGCGAAGACCGATGCAGAGTAGCTGAGATCGGCTGTTTCGAGCCAATTTTTCGTCGGATGGCGTCTGCGGACGCGTATGGGGCAA